>CAZVZJ010000004.1:64105-88645 GCA_964631055.1 uncultured Marinicella sp. | reverse complement strand
GTGTAGACGATACATCAACTGCGGGTAAGTCTGATACCATATGTACATTAGGGTTTAAGTGTTGTAATGTTTAATAAAATTCTTATTAACTTTATTACCAGGGCGCTGATGAATCATTAAGCCATTTTCTTTGACCAGAGCTTCCCAGTTATACCACTTTCTGAATTTGGGCCAGCGGCCAGCAAAGTGATCTGCGCTGAGTACAAATAGCTTTCGATCTGCATTGATGGCACTGAGTGTGTCGTAACTGTAGCTTTTTGGGTTGGTTTTCTTGAACAATTGTTTTTCAATATCAGAAACTTGAATAGGGTGGTTGTATTGATTGTATATTTCTTTGGCCACCAACTCACACATTTTAAACCTGTGTTTGTAAGGTGTTCTGGGTTGTTGTTTATTGGCTATTAAATTGGGTTGATAAGTTGGTATCAAGATAAATTGATCAATACTAAAGCCATGCTGATTGGCAAAAGCAAAACTGTTGAGAATGACTTGTTCATGCCCTTTGTGTATGGGGTCGGCAGTGAGTCCGAAGACTAAAGTGTAGGATTGGTGTTTCATTTAAAAATTCAAACGACTCCAGTTTGATAGTAAAGTTAAATGCATGTCATTGCCGCAGTCGTTCCTCCTTCGCAATGACATGTTTTTTGTTTGAAGTTCACTTAAATCAATTGGTTCATGTCAATGGACAAAACCATTGGTAATCGGCATCCTGCGGTCTTTACCAAAAGCCATCTGGGTTACCCTTGGGCCAGGAGCGGCTTGTTGGCGTTTGTATTCGTTGCGATCCACCATTTTCAATACTTTAATGACTAATTCAATGTCTTGGTTCAAAGCAGAGGCAATTTGTTGTGCGTCTTTATGGTGGTGTAAATATGCTTTCAGTATTTCATCTAACACTTCGTATTCTGGTAAAGAGTCAGAGTCTTTTTGTTCTGGCCTCAGTTCAGCAGAAGGTGGTTTTGTGATGGTGTTCAGTGGGATCACTGGTCCAGCTGGATCAATGCTGTTACGGTATTCACACAGGGCATACACCTGTAGTTTAAACAAATCTTTGATGGGAGCAAAGCCACCAGCCATGTCGCCATATAAAGTGGTGTAACCAACAGAAGTTTCACTTTTATTGCTGGTACACAATAAAATGGCGTTTTGGTTGTTAGAAAAGGCCATCAACAAAGTTCCGCGGATACGGGCTTGTATATTTTCATCTGTTTGGCCTTTGAAATAATCTTCAAACTGAGGCTCCAATTGTGTATGGAAAGCTTGATGCATGCTTTTTATCGGCATTAGTTCACTCATCATGCCTAAAGTATCGGCCAATACCTGTGCATCTTGGATGGAGTGATCTGAAGAGTATTTAGATGGCATCAGAATGCCGGTGACATTTTCAGCACCCAGAGCGTCAGCTGCAATCACAGCAGTTAAGGCTGAGTCTATACCACCTGATAAGCCTAAAACGGCTTGGCTGAAGCCATTTTTTTGAAAATAATCACGAGTACAAGTGACTAATGCGTCATACAGTTCTGCATCATCTGTAACAGGTTGGGTGATTTCAGTGTTTGGTTGAGCAAAGTTGACTTGTGAGAATGCGGCATCAAATGAGGGTGCCAAAATTTTCAATTCTCCTGCTGCATCAATGGCACAGCTGGTGCCATCAAAAATCAACTCGTCTTGTCCACCGACTAAATTACAATACACCAATGGTGTGGCAAATTTCTTGGCACGTCGTTGTAACATGGCAATGCGACTGCCAATTTTTCCACTGGCATAAGGTGAAGCAGAGATGTTGATTAATAGATCAACGCCTTGTTCTGCTTGATAGACTACAGGTTCTGCGTCATACCAGATATCTTCACAAATGGTGATGCCCAATTTGTATAGTTGGTCTTTGATTTTTATTTCAGCCAGACCGTCATGTTTTCCAGGGGTGAAATAGCGTTTTTCGTCAAACACCAAATAGTTAGGTAGTTTGTGTTTATCATAAATCATTTTGATTTCACCGTCTTGAATCAAAGCCGCAGAATTGTGTAACAGTTCAGGTTCATTGGGGTGGTTTCTGGGGAAACCAATCACCACAGCCAAATCGATACAATGATCAGCAATCGATTTGACCGCATCATAGCAGTCATCAAGGAACTGTTGGTGAAACAACAGATCTTCTGGTGGGTAGCCACAAACAGTCAATTCGGTCATAACCAGAATATCTATATGGGCGTTTTTAGCTTCCTGAATGGCATCCAGTATTAATTGTTTGTTGCCGTTTAAATCACCTACTTTGATGTTTAATTGAGACAGCGCAATATTTAAATTAGGTTTTTTCATTGCTGATTGATTCATGAGTTTATTTATACCACCAATAAGCTGTAATCCATGGCTTTAACAGAGTGGGTGAGGGCACCGATAGAAACATAGTCTACACCAGTGAGTGAAATACCTTCTATGGTTTCCAAAGACACATTGCCGGATGCTTCTAAATCAATTTTATCAGCAGTAATTTTGACTGCTTCGGTCATGGTTTGATTGTCCATATTATCCAGCATGATGCGGTCCACAGGGCAAGTTAAAGCTTCTCTTAATTCATCAAGATTAGTGACTTCGACCTCGATGGGACGTTGGTGATTGTCGTATTCAAGTAACTTGTTAACAGCTTGGGTGATGCCACCTGCTGCTTTGATGTGATTTTCTTTCAGCATGGCCATATCATACAAACCATGCCGATGATTCACACCACCGCCTAATACCACTGCCCATTTATCAAGTACCCTTAGGTTAGGTGCTGTTTTTCGGGTGTCTAAAATTTTACACTTGCCTTGCGCTAATCTCACAAATTGATTGGTCAGGGTAGCAATGCCGCTCATTCTTTGTAATAAGTTCAATGCCACTCGTTCTGCGCCTAATACTGACAGTACTGGTCCGTGAATTTTTGCAATGGTATCTCGGTTGTTACATTGATCGCCATCTTTGAATAGCAACTCAACTTGAACGTTAGAATCAAATAATAAGAATGATTCTTTGAATACAGCCAAGCCGGCAATAATACCGTCTTGTTTGGCTATGAGTTTAGCCTCACACTGTTGTTGTGCTGGGAAAATGGCTTCGCTGGTTAAGTCTCCGGTTTGGATGTCTTCAAGCAATGCACTGGCGATGATGTGACGATAGTTTACTGGATTCATAAGGTTATTTGTGTCGCAGCCTGTTAACAGGGCTGTTAAAATGTACGCTCAATTTAATGAGCTATTATTATCTTTGACGCATTGATGAAGCACAAGAGCCAAAGTAAAAAAGACACAATTAACCACATTCATAAAGAATACATGAGGTTGGCTTTGCGATTGGCTGCGCACGGTATGTTCACAACAGGAGCCAATCCACGAGTTGGTTGTGTGATAGTTAAAAATGACGAGATAATCGGCCAAGCTTTTCACCAAAGAGTGGGTGAACAACATGCCGAGGCTTTGGCTTTGCTTGAAGCAGGTCAAGATGCCAAGGGAGCAACGGCATACGTCACCCTTGAACCATGCAGTCATGTAGGTAAAAATCCACCTTGTGCAGATGCTTTGATAGAAGCAAAGATCAAAACAGTGGTCGTATGCAACGATGACCCTAATCCTTTGGTGGCAGGAGCTGGGATTGAGAAGCTTGAAAAAGCCGGTATCAAAGTCATTCGAGGCGTATTGAAAAAGAAAGGTGAAGCATTAAATCGTGGATTCTTACATCGCATGCAAACAAATTTACCGTGGATCAGAACCAAGTCAGCCCAATCACTTGATGGCCGAACGGCTATGGCCAATGGCGAGAGCTATTGGATAACGAGTGATAAAGCCAGAGCGGATGTGCAGTATTGGCGGGGTAGAAGTGGTGCTGTAATTACTGGAATTGAAACGGTTTTAAATGATGATTGCCAATTAAATTTTCGTCCAGAGGTGTTGCCAAAAAAATATGCCAATCTCGCAAAAAACAAGAAAATCAACCAACCACTTAGGGTGGTTGTTGATAGTCAGTTAAGAACACCACTTAATGCCCGAATTTTAAATCAAAATAAAGAAGTGATGCTAGTCACCGCTGTTGTTGATCAATCTAAGTTACAACCTTATATCAAAGCTGGTATCAGGGTAAAAAATATGATTGGTGTTAATGGTCAAGTTGATTTGCAGCAATTATGTCAGTATTTAGGTTCGCAAGAAATCAATGAAGTGTTAATTGAAAGCGGGGCGACCTTGAGTGGTGCGTTTTTAGCAGCTGGATTGGTGGATGAAATGATTGTTTATACCGCGCCGGTTTTGATGGGTGATTCTGGCAGACCTTTATTTAAATTAAACGTTGAAGAAATGTCTGAGCGACACCATATCAAGGTGACATCAATTAAGTCACTGGGTAAAGATTGGCGTTTGCGTGCTTTACCACGAAAAGAAACAAAATAATATGTTTACAGGTATCATTCAAACTATTGGTCAAGTTACGGACAAAACACACAAATCAGGTGATTTGAGGTTTGTGGTTAAAACTAACTTTTCGCAGCCTGAAAAAATTCAATTAGGTGATTCAATTGCCATGGATGGTGTGTGTTTAACGGTTACTGAAATTGAAGGCGATCAAGTGGCTTTGGATGTGTCGGTTGAAACAGTCAATAAAACCACAGTAGGTCATTGGCAAATTGGTCATCAACTGAACCTTGAACCGGCCATGAAATTGGCTGATCAGTTAGGTGGTCATTTGGTATCGGGACATGTGGATGCCAAAGGAGTTTGTGTTTCCCGGAAAGTCAGTGCCCGTTCTGAAATTTTTGAATTTAAAATTCCAGTTGAACTGATGAAATTTGTTGTAACCAAGGGGTCGATTACCATCAATGGAGTCAGCCTCACCGTTAACAGTATTATAGACAACACCCTTTCAGTCAATTTAGTGCCACATACCATGACCCATACCAACCTGGGTGATTTGCAAATTAATGACGAAGTTAATATCGAAGTGGACACCATCGCTCGATATGTAGAAAAAATGTTACAACCTCATATGAAACAAGCATAAATTTCAGGACAATGTTATGAAAGTAGTCGAACAACAAAACAACATCAGCCTAAATACCACCGAAGAACTCATTGCTGACATTAAGGATGGCAAGATGGTCATTCTGATGGATGACGAGGATCGTGAGAATGAAGGTGATTTGGTCATTGCTGCCAATGCTGTGACCCCTGAAGTGGTTAATTTTATGGCTAAATATGCCCGTGGCTTGCTCTGCTTAACTTTGATGCCTGAACAATGTAAGAAGTTAGAATTGCCACTGATGGTTGATAACAATACGGCACAATTGGCCACTAATTTCACCGTATCTATAGATGCAGCAGAAGGGATAACTACAGGAATATCAGCTTATGATCGCTACAAAACAGTCGTCGATGCTGTACAAGTTAACGCCAAGCCCAGCGATATTGTGGTGCCTGGTCATATCTTTCCATTAATGGCTCAACAAGGTGGGGTGCTTTCCAGAGCAGGGCATACCGAAGCAGGTTGCGATATAGCGATGTTAGCTGGTCGATCACCGTCGGCTTTGATTGTAGAAATTATGAATGATGATGGCAGTATGGCTCGACGTGAAGATTTAATTAAGTTTTCAGCAGAACATGATTTGAAAATAGGTACCATTGCTGATTTGATCGAATATCGAATGATGAATGAAACCACTGTGTCGGTTAAAGATGAGTTCACTTATGAAACTCAGTGGGGCACTTTTCAAGTTAAAAAATTCATTGATCGCATCACTGAAACTGAACATTTGGCCTTTTACATGGGTGATTTAAAACAGCACAAAGCTGAACCTGTGAGGGTGCAATATGGTCACTTCTTCCGTGAGCTAAGAGGCTTGAATTCTGCGGATGATTATTGGACAGCACAAAGAGCGATGAAAACCATTGCTGAAAATGGCAGTGGGGTGATGGTTGTGCTCAATTCAAATGAATCAGTGCCTATAGAAATTGATACTTTAGAAACCAACCAAGGTGGTGCGAAAAAAAGCAAAGAAAATTACGCCTATCAAAATGTGGGTATAGGTTCACAAATATTAAAGAATTTAGGTGTGGGCAAGATGCAATTAATGAGCCCAGAAATTCGATTTCCAGCCTTGTCCGGTTTTGGTTTAGAGATCACCGAATTTATTTCATACAGAGGATAATGAGAATTTAAAGCTTATGAAGATTGCTATCATCACTGCGCCATTTTACCGCCATATCAATGAAGGGCTATATCAAGGTGCCACTGATTATTTAAATCGTGAGAACATTGAGTATGAAAGATTCGATGTTGCTGGTGCACTGGAAGTGCCTTTGGCATGTCAATATTTAGCCGAAACCAAGCGATTTGATGGCGTTGTGGCTTTGGGTGCGGTTATTCGTGGAGAAACCGCACATTTTGATCATGTTTGTGAACAAAGCGCCAGAGGTATCATGAATGTTTCACTGCAACATAATTTGCCGATCGGAAATGGCATCATTACTGTTGAAAATGAAAAACAAGCATTGGCCCGCTCCAGTGTGGATGAAAGTTTAGGTAAAGAAAATAAAGGCAAAGAGGCTGCGCAAGCTGCAGTGGGGTTATTGAGAATGCGCAAAGAAATTTTATAAATGCCTGCAGAACCTATAACTCAATTCATTACTGAAGCAAAATTGCCAACTGAATTTGGTGAGTTCGTGATTCATGTTTTTGAGCATGAAGGTCAAGAGCATTTAGTACTCAGTCAAGGCCAGTTCAGTGTCGATGATGAGGTATTAACCCGGGTACACTCTGAATGTTTGACTGGTGATGGTTTATTCAGTCTGCGTTGTGACTGTGGTCCTCAATTAGCCTATGCCATGGAGCAAATCGCCCAAGCTGGTCAAGGCATGATTATTTACCTGCGCCAAGAAGGACGAGGTATTGGCCTCACTGAAAAAATTAAAGCCTATCAATTACAGGATCAAGGATTTGATACTTTTGATGCCAATGTGAAATTAGGTCACCCACCAGATAATCGCAATTACGATATGTTGGCTGCTGTTTTTAAACATATGGGTGTTTCTAAAGTTAAATTGATGACCAATAACCCAGATAAAATAAAGGCCATAGAGTCTCAAGGCGTTGAAGTGCTTGATCGTATTGCCATTCAAGTAGGGCATAATTTACATAACCAAAGTTACCTTAAAACTAAAAAAGATAAATTTCTGCATTTGGATTGATTCGGTTTACTTACTTAGTGTTTTTATTTCTTTTACTCTTTCTGAGTCAGTCGGATAATCAATCTTCAGATTACAATTTTATTTAAACGGGTCATGTAAAGCGCTGGTTTGAATCAGTAAATGATCTCAATTCATCAGATAAAGCCTTGGTTACATTTTAATTCAAGTCAAATAATCCTGAGCAGTGTAAAACCCACCATTTTCTCCATCATGGCTTATTAATTGATAACAAATGGCTGCAATGTCTTTGGGGTCAGCCAGTTTGCCTTGTTGGTGCCATTCATTCCACATATAGACCATTGGAAAATCGTTGATATCTTGTGATCTAATTTCGGTTTGCATGTCTGTATTCATTATTCCTGGGTTGATTGTCATGCAATGCATTGGGTGCTGTTTGGTGTTTTGTTCTTCTGCCAGTGTATCTATCAGCCTTTCAAAAAAGGCTTTACTGGCCGAATACATGGCCAAACCAGGAATGGGTCTTCGTGCCGCTCCTGACGAAATATAAGCCACGGTTTTAATGGCCGGGTTGTCTTGAAATGTACTTATGAAGTTTTTTAGTAACAGTAGGGTACTTTCAATATTAATATTTAAGTGTTGTTTTATAGTTTTTGTATCAGCTTCTGCTACAGAGCCAAAAGGCGCTAATATAGCTGTGTTGATAATCAAGTTAATGTGGCTGAGCTGTTTTTGGTGTGCCGTATAGAAGGCTTCCTGAGTCACTTTGTCTGTTAGTTCAATGTCGTTAAAGTCACATTTAATGTGTCTATCTCCACTGCCTGAACGTGAAAATTCATAAACGTGATGTTTGTTGTTGGTAAAGGTGTTGCATAATTGAGCACCCAAACCTTTTGAGCCACCTGCGATGAATGTGAGTTTTGTCATAAAAATATTATTCTGTTCTTGATGCTTGTATAATAATGAGAGTTGGTTTCGTATTCAATATGAGAAGTGTTTCTTCTTATAAGATAAGTGCTACGAAAGTTTTTATTATGATGGAAAATCAATCAACCATGAGGCATTACAATGAGCATCAATACTAAGCAAGATTCAATACTTGAGCAACTGGATCCAAAGGTGTATCAACTTTTTGATCAGTACGTTCACAGCCAAATCAGTCGTCGCCAATTTCTAAGTAAAGTTGGTAAATATGCCATTGCCGGATTAACGGCAACTGGAATTTTAGCTTTGTTAGCGCCTAATTACGCCAATGCGATACAAATTCCGGTTTCTGATAAACGCGTTAAAGTGGCTATGGTTGAGTATGATTCACCTAAAAGTGGAACAAAAATTATGGCTCAACTCAGTACGCCCAGTACCGACTTAAAAACTTATCCGGGTGTGGTCGTTGTGCATGAGAATCGTGGGTTAAACCCGTATATTGCTGATGTGGGTAGGCGAGCCAGTGTGGATGGTTTTATTTCTATAGCTCCCGATGCATTAAGCCCATTAGGTGGGTATCCAGGTAATGATGATGATGGTCGTGCCATGCAAAGAAAACGTGATCGTGGTGATATGTTGAATGAATTCATTGCAGCTTATGATTATTTATATAACCACCCTCAATGTAATGGTTGTATCGGGGTGGTGGGTTTTTGTTTTGGTGGTTGGGTGTCCAATATGATGGCGACACAAATTCCTGGCTTGAAAGGTGCGGTGCCTTTTTATGGGACCCAACCAAGTGAAGAAGAAACAGCTCATATCAACGCCCCATTATTGGTTCAATATGGAGATGATGACCCACGAGTTAATGCGGGTTGGCCTGATTATGAAAAAGCACTCATAAAGCATGGCAAGGATTATCAAGTTCATTTTTATGAAAGCAGTAAACATGGTTTTCATAATGATTCCACCCCTAGGTATAACCCTGAAACAGCCGCATTGGCGTGGCAAAGAACCATTGATTTCTTTAAAAAGAATTTAGTTAAAGGCTGATTTAAGCTGAATCAATAGTCTAAATCCGATTCGGTGAATAACCGTTTCGGATTTTTTTTGAGTACATTTTTCAGCAAATTATTCATGGTTCGAACATCATTATCAAATCCACCATGAGTCTCACTCCAGCTGGCTGTTTCTGTGCCATTAATGCCATTTGAAATGATGTGTTTGACCTTAGTTTGTTTGTTTAGTTTTTCAGCGTATTTTTGCATTCCTAGAATGGGTGTCTTGCGTTTTTCCTCAAAAGCCCTAGAAACCAAATACAACAAGGATTTTCGATATGGACCAACTGAATCGTCCAGCTCAAGTTTTTTACTCAGGTTATAAATATATAGCTTATCTATGCCGTGCGTTTTGGCGGTAGATTTGAGTGCAGGAAGGTAATGATCTTTATAAAAATCTATACTTGCAGCTGGTGCCAATAGCGCAGCAGTGCTTACCCTTTGTCTCAATGATGTGGGTAATTGATTCATTCGATTTAATAACCAACCCAATAAAATAGCTCCAGTGCTGTGGCCAATGAGGTGCAATTTAATTGTTTTATCAGCTTGTCGTTGTTGATTGTTGGTATGTAATGCATGTAATAAAAGTTTAAGTACTTGCGTGCCGGCACCAGGCTTATTGAATGGTAAACGTGCACCACTTTTCATTTCTCGCCAGAACGCTCTACCTGGTACACGAGTAATTTTTTCTAATAACCAGTCAGTGGCATCAGTGATTCCACCAGCTCGATCTTCAGCCGGTTCTTTCTTTCGGAATATCAAATCTTTCAATTCTTCTTTCAATCCAGTGTCATACATGAAATGGTAAGGGTAGATGCGATTTTCTTTGAATACATCTTTCATGCTTTTGATTCTTTTGGCAGATGCATCGGGGCTATTTAAGCCGCCGTGGGCATATAACAGAACATGGTCATAATCTTTAGACTCGGCCAGTAAATCAGCAGTTATTTTAACGTCGCTGAGGTTAGACCAGTATTTATCGCCATCCTTAAATTTGCCGTCATCAATGTGAACGAAATGGCCAGCAATTTCAGCACGATTGGGTCTTTCTGTACTCATGATTTTAGATGCGTGGGAAGCTTGATTTTTGGGGTCAATGTGCCAAATTTGCGGGGTACCTAAAGCCAATCTAAGCACCCAGGCATCTTTGATATTCTTTTGCCAATCTTCATATGACCAAATGGCTAAACCATCCTTGCCCCATTGTTTTCCCCATGAATTTTGTACCCAAAAGCCGGTTTCATCATAACCGACAATAGCAAATGCGTGGCTACCTGCATATTTTTCAGTGATTGGAATCAGGCCGTTATTGACATTTTTTTTATCCCAACCGCGATGGACTCGAGCAGAACAGTAAATCACACCAGCCTCATTCAACGCTGCGTGAAAATCTGAAACCCTGTGATTAAGCCGGTAATAGGCGCCAACCGTGTTTGCACGGGCGTTTTTGGCAGCTTTTATGGTGAAATCACCGGGTTTATTAGGTTGGTATGACCACAGTTTTTCCTCAGCGACTCCCATGTTATACCAACCTTTGATGGCGCCTCGACATGAAGAACCAGAATAATCTTCGCCTTGCCATTCATCATTGCGTCTTGCCATTTCATACAACATTCGCATGGACACCTTTTTTTTATCATCACCACGTTGTTGGTTCAAATAATTAATGACAGCTGCCAATGCAAATCCGGTACAAGCAGGTTCATCCTTTTGATCTAAAATATGTAAGTTTCTGGGTGGGTCAATTCGGCTGGCTAAATTTACCAGAGCCGGTCTGTAATACCAATCTCTGGCATCTGGTAAGTCAGAGGCCGCATTGGTGATATGACTGTTGATTTGATTGTCTTGAATGGCCTTATCCATGATGTCCCCTGATATGAAGTTACTAAATACAAGGTTAAATTTACTGATTTGTTAATTATAGTGCAATAATTTTAATCAATATTTTATCTTTGAATGCATTATTGGTTTTTCAGTGATGAATTTGATCAGCAGCTTGAAAAATCAGTGCATGTCTTTGTGCCAATGCAACTTGATCAGTGTCATACCCACCGCCAATCACTGTGGCGACAGGAATGTTGTGATTTTTTATGGTTTCAAGCACCAGTAACTCACGTTTTAAAATACCGTCTAAACTGATATTTAGGTACCCAAGACCATCGTGTGCATAAATGTCGACGCCAGCATCATAGAAAATTAAATCAGGATTAGATAATTTGATGGCTTTAAGTAGGGTTTCATAAACCACCTCGAGATAGGCTTTATCCGATAAACCTACCGCTAATCCGACATCTAAATCACTGATCGCTTTGTGGTGAGGAAAGTTTTTCTCACAATGAATGGAGCAAGTAAAAATATCTTTATTATTGGCCAGTATTGAAGCAGTCCCGTCGCCTTGGTGAACATCACAGTCGAAAATTAGAATCCTTTTGGCTTTGTTTTGAGCAATTAATGACTTAGCTGCAACGGCTAAATCATTAAAAACACAATAACCTCTACCATGATCATAATGCGCGTGGTGTGTTCCTCCTGCTAAGTGACATGCAATGCCATGATTTAAGGCAATGGCCCCAGTCATAAGGGTGCCATTAGGTGAAATCATAGAACGTTTAACCAATGCTTCGCTCCAAGGAAGACCCATTTTACGCAATTCTTTTTTACTGAGTTCATTCAGTTGAAATCGTTTGATGTAATCATCATCATGAGCTGCTCGTAATACTTCTGCTTTAACAAGTCCAGGTCGAAACACATTGTGCTCAGTCAGCAAACCTGTGGCAGTTAAATGCTGGTGTAAGTGATGAAACTTACTCATCGGAAAGCGGTGATTGGCAGGAAAGCTGTAAGAATAGAATGGGCTATAAATGAGAGGAATGTTCATTGAGCTTGTGATGTGCTCATATAATCGTGTTATGTTTTTGGCTGCAAAACAATTTTGTATTGAGTTTCCATAAACTCAATCACATCATTGTGTTTAATTTTATTGCGACGACGTAATTCGATTGCTCCATTGACTTTCACCAACCCTTCATCAATCACCATCTTGGCTTCACCGCCAGTTCCAACCAAACCTTCAAACTTGAGGATTTTATACAATTCAACGGGTTGTCTATTTATTTCAATGGTATTCATTGGCTTGATTACTCTGAATTAGGAATATCGTATTGGTTTAATAATTTATAATCAATGATGATGTCTTCTTCTTTGATTGTAAAATCACCTGTTTTCATTTCTTTTATGTATCGTTTTAATGCCGTTATACCTACTGGGAAAGCGAGTTGATCCCATGGAATGTCCTCTGGCGCAAATAATTCGGCTGCTGAGGTTTCTGCACCTGCGGCAAAATGTTCATGAGCCAGCTCAGCCCGAAAATAGATGTGTACTTGATTGCGTTGAACGATGTTGTAAACACCAAATAGGTTGATGCCTTTTACATCGGCCATGACTTCTTCTTTAACTTCTCGTATAGCACCTGTTCGAGTGGCTTCACCGTTTTCCATAAAACCAGCGGGTACATTCCAATAGCCAGCTCGGGGCTCAATGGTGCGTTTGCCTAATAGAATTTTACCGTCATGTTCAATGATACATGCATTGACTATTTTAGGGTTTTCATACTGGATATTTTGGCAATTTTGACAAACAGCCCTGACCTTGTCATCACCTGGCGGTATCACATACTTGACCTGATGGCCGCATTGGTTACAAAATTTAATATTCATGGCTCAATCTGTTTAGCTCCAATACTTCATTGAATCAACTATACGTAAATAGGATTCGTACCGATTTTTGCGGATATGGCCTTGTTTAACAGCTTGCATGATGGCGCATTGTGGTTCATGGATATGGGTACAGTTGTTAAATTTACAGGCACCTAAGTGGGACTGAAATTCGCGAAACCCACCAGCAATCTGATGCGGTGTCATAACCCATAATCCATATTCCCAGACACCAGGCGAATCTATGATGTTGGCATTCAATGGTTCATCGTAATACATTTGTGTGACACTGGTAGTGTGCGCCCCTTTCCCAGTTTTTTCTGAGAGCTTGCCAGTTTTTAACATGACTGAAGGCATCATTACCCGAGTAATGGAAGATTTTCCAACCCCGGATTGCCCCACTATAACGGTGGTCTTATCTTTCAACAAAGGTTTTATTTCATTAATGGTTTGTTCATCGTTTTTGGTTGTTTTAAAGACTTGGTAACCTAGTTTCTCATATTGATTCATGATGCCAATAAATACATTTGAATCGATGTCAGATTTATTGAACACCAAAATTGGCTCAATGTACTCATGTTCAGCTGTTACCAGGTATCGATTGAGTATGTCGCGAGTAGGAAAGGGTTCAACTGCCATGACAATCATGATTTGATCAATATTGGCAGCTATATGTTGTTTTCTTCCACGGTTATCAGCACGGCAAAAACTATTAAAGCGTTTTTGTATTTTATTAATTTTATGTTCTGATTTGGCTGTGACGACATCAACTATATCACCACAAATGGGTTTAAGCTTACGCGCAAAAAAAGCATTGCTTTTACTGTGATTGTCACAATGTAAAATACTGGCAGTGGTCTTTTGGGTTGAGGTAACGCGATATAGTTCAGCCATGGTGCTAATGGTAACTGAATTAACAGATTAATCCAACAAACAGTATGGCTTCGGGGTAAAATATCTCCTGAATTCTAACCTTTTAGAGCAGCAAAAATAACATCAGGAATATACATATGAATAACAAAAGCCACTTAATCTGGATTGATTTAGAAATGACTGGCCTGGATCCTATGAAAGATAGAATCATAGAAATTGCCACTATAGTGACTGATCAAGAATTGGAAATCGTTGCACAAGGACCAAGTATAGCTGTTCAGCAAGAGGAAAAGGTTTTACAAGCAATGGATGATTGGAATACGGAACATCACACCAATTCAGGGTTGTGGAAGCGAGTAGTTGATTCTGATATATCAGTTCGTGAAGCAGAGCAAATGACTATAGAGTTCTTACAGGAGCATGTGCCCATCCATTCTTCACCCATGTGTGGTAACAGCATTTGTCAAGATCGAAGGTTTTTAGCTAAGTCCATGCCTCAGTTAGAAAATTACTTTCACTACAGACAGATTGATGTCAGTTCGATCAAAGAGCTGATCAGACGATGGAATCCACAGTTGTTGGATGGGTTCAGTAAAACGGGCCAGCACTTGGCATTGGCTGATGTTGAGGAATCAATTAATGAGTTAAAATATTATCGACAGTTTATGGGTTCAATCAGTGGTCTTAACAACCAGTAAATGACACCCATGAGTACCAACCAATTGGGTTACAGGTCACACCTATGTGGCTTGAAATTATAGATGCTTGTTCAATACCGCTTTCAACGCTTTTTCAGTAACAGGTTTCACTAAATACTCTTTGGCACCTTGTCTGAGTCCCCATACTCGATCTGTTTCCAGTTTTTTTGTGGTGACTATGATAATGGGTATGTGAGCAGTCCTGTCGTCTTTAGATATTTTTCGAGTGGCTTGAAACCCATTCAGATCTGGCATCACAACATCCATCAAAATTAAATCGGGCAATTGCTCTTTGGCTATTTGTATACCTTCCTTACCGTCTTCTGTAAGCAATGTTTCATGCCCCATCTTTTCTACGATTTTTTGCATCCCGTATAACTGTGAAGGTGAATCATCTATGATTAATATTCTTGCCATGAAATTTATTTGTTAGTTAACCTTCGATTATCATAATGAAAATTTGAGTTAAATGCAAAAAAATGTGACTTATAGCTGGTATTTGTGATGTTTATCTCATTTCAATCAGAAAATTTTATATCACAACCAATTTTTGTCATGTTTTATTAATTTGTATTAAAAAAAACAAGCTTAAATTTAATTGAGAATTGCTGAGGTAATCCAAGACATGTTAGGATGTTCGGCGAATGAAAGATCGCTTAAAGATGGTCTGATATTAAATACGCAAACAGAGGGCTTCCCACATGAAAAATAAGGTCTTTATCTTAATTGTATTACAGTGCTTGTTGATAACAAATTCTGATGCAGCGGTCAAACAAACCAAAGGTAATTTTATTGATAAATTCAGGCAGTTAGATGAAATTATCCCAACACCAAATATATACAGGAATGCAGCGGGTGAACCAGGTCAAGCATACTGGCAACAACAAGTTGACTATAAAATCAAAGTTAAATTAGATGAGAACAAAAGAAACTTGTCAGGTGACGTCTTAATTACCTATCAAAATAACTCACCTTACAAATTGAAATATTTGTGGCTGCAATTAGAACAAAATCGTTTTCAATCAAACTCCGTAGCTGAAAAAACAAAAACATTTGGCGGCATTGGTAGAAGAGGGCCTACTACAGAGCATGCCAAAGGTGATAAACCTGCGAGAATTAATTTAACTGAACTCAGAAGACAACAATTCTTTGATGATGTTGAGTTAGGCTATCAAATATCCGAAGTGAAAGATTTAAGTGGGGTTGAACTGCCTCATGTGATCAATGGATCTCAAATGAGAATCGATTTGCCAGAAGCTTTGGCGTCAGGCGCACAAGTTGCATTCAGTCTTAAGTTTGCCTTTAACATGCTAGAAGAGAACGCAGTACGAGCCAGGTCCGGATACGAACATTTCCCTGATGATGCAAGGAAAGGTGGGAATGATATATTTCTGATGGCTCAATGGTTCCCAAGAGTATCTGCTTATTCTGATTATGAAGCATGGCATAACAAAGAATTTTTAGGCAGCGGTGAATTTACCCTAGAATTTGGAGATTATGAAGTTGAAATGACGGTACCAGCAGATCACATTGTGGCCTCTACAGGTGTTTTGCAGAATTCAGATCAAGTGCTGACAGCAGTGCAAAAAAATCGTTTAAAAGAAGCTGAAACAGCGAAAAGGCCAGTGATGATTGTTACTGAGAAAGAAGCTTTGGAAAATGAAAAAAGCGGCAGCTCTGATGAAAAAACGTGGATTTTTAAAGCTGAAAATGTCAGAGACTTTGCTTGGGCATCATCACGAAAATTTATCTGGGATGCCAAAGGCTATCAACAGGGAGGCAATGATCAAGAATTGGTTATGGCGATGTCATATTTCCCCAAAGAGGGCGGTGATCTTTGGAAGAAATATTCAACTGAATCAGTCATTCATACCATGGATGTATATTCTCGCTATACATTTGATTACCCATATCCGGTTGCAATCAGTGTCAATGGTCCTGTGGGTGGTATGGAATATCCAATGATTACCTTTAATGGCCCGAGAACCATTTGGCATGAAGAAGACAACAGCAGAACATATACCTTAGCTGAAAAAAGGTTCTTAATTGGAGTGGTGATTCATGAAATAGGTCACATTTACTTTCCTATGATCATCAATTCTGACGAACGACAATGGACCTGGATGGATGAAGGATTTAACAGTTATTTAGATGGTGTGGCTGGACGTGAATGGGACCCAGATATCCCTTGGGGTGTTGAACCCAGAGACATTGTTGATTATATGAAATCAGATATTCAAGTCCCCGTGATGACGCAATCTGACAGTGTTTTGCGCTTGGGTCCTAATGCGTATGCTAAACCAGCTGTGGCTTTTAATATACTGCGTGAAGTTATTATGGGCAGGGAATTGTTTGATTTTGCTTTTAAAGAATATGCCACAAGGTGGAAATATAAAAGACCAACACCCTCAGATTTTTTCAGAACTATGGAAGAGGCTTCAGGTATAGATTTAGATTGGTTTTGGCATGGTTGGTTTTACACCACAGATCATGTGGATATCTCAATTGATAAAGTATACCAACTCAGACTGGATACCTTGAACCCTGATATCGATCTTGATCGACGCAGAGCGGAACATGAGGCTGAGCCAGGTTCATTGTTTGTCAGTCGAAATCAAGCTGAACGGATAAAGACCTGGGTTGAATTAAATAAAGACATCAATGATTTTCATGATAAATATGATCGATTTACTCCCAGTAATAAAGATCGCAGCAAATATCAAAAATTATTAGCAGAGTTAGAACCCATTGAAAAGGCTGTGATGGAACGGGCTTTGGATGAAGACAAAAATTATTATGTGATGAATTTTTCTAACTTAGGTGGTTTGGTGATGCCCATTTTATTGTCGCTAACTTATGAAGATGGTTCTGATGAAGAGTTGTATATCCCCGCTGAAATTTGGCGTAAAGACCCACTAAAAGTCAGTAAGTTATTGGTTACGGATAAAAACAAGCAACTCAAGTCTGTGGTAGTTGATGCGGGTTGGGAAACAGCAGATGTTGATATTGAAAATAATCACTACCCAAGACAAATAATTCCCTCAAGAATTGAGATGTTTAAACAAGAGAAGAGTAAAAATTTAGAGCATAAAGATCTGATGCATGACATCAAAACACCGATTAAGAAACCTGAAGCCAAAAAATACAAAAAATAAATATGTTAAGTATGCGTAGATTGATGACCTGTGTACTTATCATCTGTGCTACTACAGTTTGGGGGCATCAACAAAAAGAAGCTTATACAGCCATTAAGCCGAACCCAAACTCTGGCATGACGGAGATTATACATAGGTTTTATTTGCATGATGCAGAACATGGTTTTTCATCAATATTGGATAAAAGTATCGTTTTAAGTGAAAGTCAATCGATGCAAAGAAAGTTTGCTGAATATGTGATTGAATCATTTCAATTATCAATTGATGATAATGAGACAATCACTTTAGATACGGTCGGTTTTGAAGTAGAGGGAAGGTATATTTGGGTCTATCAAGAAACCGGTCAGAAGCTACCGTGTCAAGTGAATGTGACCATGACTGCATTTCATGATGTTTGGGAAAAACACATCAACCAAGTTAACTTTGAATGGCCTGCAGGGGTTAAAGCTGTCCGTTTAACATCAGATGAAGCTAAAAAATCACTTTCAATTTATCAGTGTGATTGATCAAGAAAATGCGTTTGAATTGATTGTTGGCTCTAACAGCCAATAATCAATTCAAGCGACCTCTCTTGATATCTATGACAGGCCAATTTCCTTCAGACGTTGGTTCAAAAAATCTCTGGCAGTGATGTCTGCATATTTAGCACCATCGCCCAAACAAGAGGGAATACAACTCAAAAGGGCATCTGGATGGGGATGGCAGAAGAATGGCATCGAATAACGGTCTGATGCTTGATCCATGGGGTTGACCACTCGGTGTGTAGTAGCTGGGATAACTTCATTGGCTATGCGAGAAAGCATGTCACCAGAATCAACGACAATTTGTTCGGGCGTGCTGTCCACAGCCAACCATTGACCATCGCGATCTAACAATTCCAAACCGCTGTCAGTGGCACCTACCAATAAGGTAATTAAATTAATGTCTTCATGGGCTGCAGCCCTCACAGAGCCAGGTAATTCAAATTCTGTCATGGGCGGGTAATGAATGGCTCTGAGTATAGAGTTACCATCTTCAGTTAGCTTCTCGAAATAATCTTTGGGTACATCCAAGGCCGTAGCCAGAGAACGAAACATTGTTAAAGCAGTGTGATCTAACTGTTGATATAGGGCATAGGTTTTTTGTTTAAAATCAGCCACTTCATGTGGCCATAAATTGTCAGGGTACTCTTGAGCAAAACGGTGATTTTCAGCCACTTCTCTACCCACATGCCAAAACTCTTTCAAATCTGGGTTGCTGCTATTTTTGGCATGCTCTTGTAAACGAGGTACATAACCTCTTTTTCCACCATCATGTATGTTGTATGTTTGCTTGGTATCTAACGGTAGTTTAAAGAATGATTTGAAAACGTGGTAGCAGTCCTCAACCAATGAAAAATCAAATTGGTATGGGTTAAGTACAATAAAGCCATATTCAACTAAACCCGCATAAAAATTATCAATAAATCTTTGTTTTTCAAGTTCAGTTCCAGCTATATAGTCCTCTAAGTTAAGTTCAGGGACTTTTCTAATAGGTGTGTTTTTGGCAATCGTCATGGTTGTTTATTCGGTTAAAGTTAATTGTATACTTGATGTTTGTTTGCTGATTATTTGAGTTTCACTGTCTATATCATCAGCTTGCGGGGTGGCGCTGCCTGATAGACTCAGTTTGGCTGAAATTGATAACTCAGCAAAATGACTGAGCAATCGTTCTGGGTTCAAACTGTTTGAGTCGTTTAAACGAATAGACATGGGCCAATTAAACGGTTGAGAAATGGGTGCGGCGGCAATGGGCATGGGTGGGCCATTGACTTGTTTGGCATAAATAAATATTCGAGCTGATGGCTTGAGTGTCATGTTCTTAATACTTTCACTGGCATCAACAACCACCAAAAAACCATTATTGACTGCGCTCATTGAAGTGATTAAGTCGATAGAGCCATCGTTGATGGCTGGTTTATTTTGTGCCACTCTTGCTTGGTTTATTTGATTGATGATGGTGGTTTTAATATTTGGGCTTTCAATTTGAGTCAGCAGTTTTGTCCAAATGTTTTCAGCTTCTATGTAGTTGAGATTTTCATAATAAACAATGCCTTGTAACCACATGGCCTTTTGTTGATTTGGGTTGATTGTTATCGCTTGCTTCAAGTATTGTTCTGGCTCACCCAGAAAACTTCCGGTATTATTCCTGAATGCGACGGCTTCAGCTAATTCAGTTAGCACATCAGCGTTGTTAGGAGCGAGTTCATTGGCTTTCTGATACGCAGCAACTGCATAATCGTAACGCTGCATCGACATCATGCTGCGGCCATATAACATTTGACCTTCTAGGTCGTTCGGATTTTCTGCTAGCTTTTGCTCCAATTGAGTGATGGCGGAAGCCAAGTCAGGTGCCTTTGTGTCATTTCCTTGTGCCGTGTCAGCTACAGAATTACGTTGTTCAATTGGAATGCTTTGAAACCATATATAGTCAATTGTTAAGCTTGCTGGGATCAACATCAAGCCGACCCAGATGGTGATGTTTAAATTGGAAGATTTATGGTTTAATTTATTCAGCGCGTCTACATATGGTTGTTGTTCTTCACCTTTGTGTTGGTTCAGTTTTTCTAACAGCCATTTTTTTTCACTGGTATAGCCTTGTCGCTGATACCAAAAATAAAACATCAGCAAACTAAGTAAAGAAATAATTGAATAGGTTAAAAATTCATTCATGTTGTTTCTGCTTGATATTAAAGAACAGAATGACACCACCAATCAAAAACACCAACAGCGGAGAGAACCATAAGAACAAAGTGCTGGCATTCATTGGCGGGTCATAAGTGACAAAATCTCCGTAACGATCAACCATATACTGTTTAATGGTTTCAGCTTCCTGGCCAGCCATAACGAATTCTGCCACTTGGTTTTTCAGATCTTTAGCCAGTCCAGCATCAGAATCAGCTAAGTTTTGATTTTGACAAACCAGACAGCGCAGTTCTTTGGCTAATTGTTGGTACAGTGCTTCTTGTTCTTGGGTGTCGAAGTCATAGACATCAATAGCTAATGTGGCAGTTGGCATCATCATAAAAAATACTGCAAAAAAGCAAATGAAATTAGATTTTAAATAGAGTCTCATAAGGATATTTTATCAATTAATGGCAACAATTCTTGACTGATGTTTTTCTGAGTGAGTACACCTGATATTTTATAGACAATGGTGCCAGTAGCATCTATTAAAAATGATTCTGGAGCACCATAAACGCCCAGATTGATGGCGGTGTCACCTTCATAATCAACCAATATCTCATGGTAAGGGTTGCCCCATCTTTTGAGCCACTGGTCAGCATCAGAGGCTTCATCTTTCCAGTTGAGTCCAACCACTTTTATGCGTCCTGAGTTTGCCAATGCGGTGACCAAAGGATGTTCATATTGACAACTTGGGCACCAACTACCAAAAACATTCAGTAACCAAGGTTCTCCCTTGAAATCATCTTGAGTCATGGTTTGATTACTGTATAAAGTTTGGTGTTCAAAAGCAGGTATTGTTTTACCAATTAAGGGAGAAGGAAGAATTTCATTATGAGTGCTTAAATTAACAAACAGCAAAGCTATTAATACAATGAAAACAACTAATGGTATCAGAGCCACCCAGATTTTTTTCATTGTAGGCCCAACCTTTCTTGCATGACTTGGTCTACTTGTTGACTTTCTTGGCGTTTGCTGCGGCGATTAAATAAAGCAATTACAGCCCCTGCCATCATCATGAGACCGCCGAACCACATCCAGCGAATAAAGGGTTTGAGGTATATGCGTACGGCCCAATCACCTTGTTCATTGATTGGTTCACCCAATGAAACATAAATGTCTTTGGTCAAACCTGGGTAAATATCCGCTTCAGTCATTGGCTGTTGTTGTTTCGGGTAAAAACGTTTCTGCGGATTAAGCTCTACAATATCATGACCATTTTTACTGACTTGGATTGAACCTTGTTGGGCTTGGTAATTTTCAATGCTAACCTGCGATACTCCATTAAAAGTGAAATCATAACCTCCCACCGAACTGGTTTGTCCAGGTTGCATCAATATATCCTTTTCAATGTCTTTGTGTTCTGCCATTGACATACCAAACAAAAACACGGCAACGCCTAAATGCGCCACTGACATGCCCACAAAACCAGCGTTGGGTTTTCCTGGGAATTTTATGATTTGCGTTATAGATGTAGATGCGATCCAATACCCGCCAAACACGCCAGCAGTTGCCCTTAAGTTCAATGTGTCAAAGAAAAAATAGGTTGCTGTTGTTAATAATGCAGCGATGAAAAAGTGAGGGGTCAATGCTTTGATGGCAGTGCTCATTTGATCTTTGTGCCATTTAAGTTGTGCGCCCAGTGGCATCAATACAGCCATAGGGATCATTAATAAGAAAAACATCAAGCCGAAATAGGGTTCTCCTACTGATATTTTTTTACCCATCGCATCAAATATCATAGGAAATAGAGTGCCCAGTAATATAGTAAATGTGGATGTGATGAATATCAGCGAGTTGGCCAACAGCATGGTCTCTCTTGATTCAAGGTTGATGTTGTCCCGTGAACGCAGTTGATTCACCCGCAGGGCATATAATGTCAAGGCACCACCGGCATAGATGGCCAGTAGAACCAGGATGAAAATACCCCTGAATGGGTCGGCCGCAAATGAATGCACTGAAGTGATACTGCCTGACCTGACTAAGAAGGTGCCCAAAACACATAAACTGAATGCAATGATTGCCAGCAATACCGTCCAACCGCGAAAAGCATTTTTACGTTCGCTCACCGCCTGTACATGAATCAAAGCAGTGGCCGCTAACCAGGGTAAAAAAGAAGCGTTTTCTACTGGGTCCCAAAACCACCAGCCACCCCAGCCAAGTTCATAGTAAGCCCACCAACTGCCTAAAATAATACCAACGGTCAAGAAGGCCCAAGCCAAGTTGGTCCACCGTCTGGACCAACGTATCCATTTTTCATCAATTTGACCACCTATCAGAGCGGCTACAGCCAATGCAAATGCCACTGATAAACCCACATAACCAAAGTACAACATCGGTGGGTGAATAATCATGCCAAAGTCTTGCAGTAAAGGATTGAGGTCACGACCATCGAGTGGGGCTGGATTGGTGATTTCAAAAGGGTTTGAAGCAAATAAAACAAAGGCCAAAAAACCCGTAGCAATGACGCCAAGAACTGATAAAACCCTAGAGATTTGACTCAAACTGAGTGAGCGGCTATACCTGGCCACAGCCGCGATCCATAATGCTTGGACGGTCACCCACATCAATACCGAACCTTCATGGGCTCCCCATGTTGCGGTGATGCGATAACGTAACGGTAAAGCCAAACTGGAGTGTTGCCAGACATAAGTAACAGAAAAATCTTGTAGCACAAATAAGCTGACGAGGATGATAAATGTAGTCAGTGTCAAGACAAATAACAAATACGATAAAGGGCGTGCTGTTCGCATCATCCCTTGATGACTCTTAAAGTATCCAGCCATGGGTATCAACATCAATACCACTGCAGTCATGAAAGATAAAATAAGCAAGAATTGGCCAACAGAAGCTAACATGGTTTAATTTGATTCCTTATTGGGGTAAGTGGGTTGAATGTTTTTTGCTTTTTTAAGTGCATCTGCCACTTCAGGAGGCATGTAGTTTTCATCATGCTTGGCTAAAACATCTTCTGCGACAAACATGTTCTCAGAGGTCATTTGTCCGATCGTTACTACGCCTTGTCCTTCACGGAATAAGTCTGGCAAGATACCTTCGAATTCAACTTTCACGTCTTGGACGAAATCAGTAATTACAAATTGCACCTTTAAACTATCTGGTATACGTTGCATACTGCCTTCTTTAACCATCCCACCTAGGCGAAAATTGCGATTAATGGGGTAGTCTTTGGCAGCCACTTCTGTGGGGCTTTTAAAAAACATGATATTGTCTTTAAAGGCAGTTAAAAAAATAGCCACTGCAATAGCCACTCCCATTACCATCATCATGATTAGTAGTAGGCGTTTTTTTCTGGTTGGGGTCATGATGGTTTACTCATACGGGTTTTTTTCCGGTTTTGGGCTTTGATTTGTTTTTTAAGCTGCTTTTGCTTGCCCGAAGCACTCAAAAAGTCAATTAACAATGCCGCTAAAAATATGCCAATTGAACTCCAGACAAAAAAGTCATATTTGCCCATATCTAACATTTCAATCATGAGTTGACTCCAGATTTAACTTCTATTGCTTGGGCAACCCATTTTTTGTTACTTTCAGTTTTTAACAAATAGTTTCTAGCACGAGTGAACATGGAATAAATATAATAAAATTTAGTGGCCAGAGCCATAACCAATAAAGGCCTGAGCATGGACCAATCTTTAATTCCTGATGACCCGTTGAGCAGAGAAATTGATGCGCCTTGATGGATGCTGGTCCACCAAGTGACTGAATAGCGAATGATAGGTAGGTTAATTAATCCAATGATGGCCACCAGTGCGGCCAATCGTGCAGCTTTTCGCGGATCTTCTTCATAGGCACTGTAAATGCCAGCCACACCAATATATAAAAATAATAAGATCAGTTCAGAGGTCATTCTTGCATCCCAATCCCAATAAGTACCCCACATGGGTTTACCCCAAAGCATGCCAGTTAAGAGTGTAACTACGGTAAACATCGCTCCGACAGGAACGCTGGCTATCATAACAGCTTCGGCTACTTTCATACGCCAAACGAATGTGATGATACCGCAAATACCTACCACAGCATAAATAAATAAACTCATCCACGCGGCAGGCACATGAACAAAAATGATTCGATATGAATCTCCTTGTTGGTAATCAACAGGAGAAAAAAACAAACCTTCACCCAAACCATAAATGATGAGCACAATTGCTAAAAATAGCATGGGCTTAAGCCAATGAGTGGTGATGCGATAGAAACTGGGTGGTGATCCCATTTCATGATAAAACTTTACAAT
>CAZVZJ010000004.1:0-64005 GCA_964631055.1 uncultured Marinicella sp. | reverse complement strand
TGGTGATGCGATAGAAACTGGGTGGTGATCCCATTTCATGATAAAACTTTACAATTCGATTCATGCTCAAACTTTATTTCTCTATCTACTCTAAATTGATCCTAATTGCAGCGGCTGCAGCCATGGGTGCTAAGGAAAGACATAAAATAGCACAGCCCATTAATAACATCATGTGTCCAACAGCTGAATTTCCTAAGGCGCTTTCTAAAACGGCGCCAGCCCCAAAGATTAACACAGGTGCCAACAAAGGCATGATTAATATACTCAGTAACATGCCGCCATTTTTAATATTCATGATCAGCGCTGAACCAACAGTTCCAAGCAAGCTGAATATGGGGGTTGCTAGGGCTAAAGACAATATTAAATTCGTGTAAGATTGACTCGGTAAGTGCATTAATACGCCAATCACAGGCGCAAATAGTATGATTGGCACGCCGGTGGTTAACCAATGTGCTGCTGCTTTACTCAAAGCAGCAGATGATAAACTCATGCCCGATAGTATATAAATGTCCAGGCTGCCATCTCGGAAATCGTCTTTAAAAATGTTTTCTAAAGTAATCAATGTGCTCATTAAAGCCAATATCCACACCACTGCAGGTGCTATTTTTGCCAATGTTTGAGAGCCGGCTCCTAAGCCCAAAGGAAACATGGTTACGATCAATAATTGAAAAACCAAGGGTTGATAAATATTAGATTTTCGGCGCCAAGCTACCAACACATCTCTTTTCAACAATGCCCAAAATTGCATCAGTATTCACCCATTTCAATTTCAACAGGTGGTTTTAAAGATATATGGTGTTGAGCGAGTTGGTGAATCTTCTTGTTATCATGTGCCGTGAGTATCACTGCGCCGCCCTTGCTGATGTGTTGTTCAATGACATCATACAACCAATCACAGCCGGTTTGATCTAAATTTACGAATGGCTCATCCAATAACCAAAAGCTTTTATTAAGAATCAGTAAGCGACTTAATGCCAGCCTTTTTTTCTGTCCAGCAGACAGGTCACTGGCCGATTGATAATCATAACCCGCCAAACCCGCATCAGACAACACGGCTTCGATATCAGTTTCATTGACTTTCACTTGATTGATACGAGTAACAAATTGAATGTTTTCGGTGCAGCTTAAGTTACCTTGATTGCCTAGTTTATGACCTATATAAAGACTTGTTTCTAACCAACCAGTTAGATCGGCTGATCCATTGAATAAACGTTTACCTGCGTGCAATAAATTCAACCCTGCTAATGCTTGAAGTAAAGTGGTCTTTCCAGAACCATTGGCTCCAGATATGACTGCTAATTCACCTGATTTGAGTTGCAATGAAACAGGTGAAAATAACCATTCACCAGATCGCCTACAGCAGGCTGCTTCAATTTTTAGTGAATGAGTGGTCAAGTGTATAAATTTATGGACTTATTTGGTGACTGGTATTTTAGTGATATACCTACCTAAAGTAAAGAAATGCTGGTTTTAAAGGTGATTATAGTGGGTAGGATATATTTCAATCATTTGATGTGATCATGCAAGTGAGGTTTGTGCTTTGAATAATTTGGTTTTATTGATTTTTTGTTGTATTTGGAGAAATGCTTTAACAATCCATTTGTGACTGAGCGTCATTCAGCCGAGCTTAAGCGAGAGCCGGGGTCCATCTTTTTTTCAATGATTTTGTTGGTAACTATGTTTTTGATCTTGTTTCGATTACAGGTGGTAAATAGTCTTACATCTAAAAATTAGTTTAAAAATATTGTAAAACTTATTGAGCTGAACTGTCATCCTTCAACATGGCTTTTATTTCTTTGATTAAAGATTGATCTTCAATTAAGTTTTTTTCAGCTTTTGACATGGCTGAACTTAAAATTTGAACAGCTTTTGATTCTTGCCCCTGATGAAATAAGGAGGCGCCATAATACAGTTGTAATTCATGTATTGACCGGTGATCATCGCCATGGCGTTCTCTCAAATAGGGTATGGTCTTTTGCGCCATTTCAGTTGCTAGGATGAATTGACCTGTTTCGTAATAAAGTGTAGTTAAATTCTTCATGGGTAGGACGCTGTAATTACGATTTGGAAAGGTTTTATCGGCTATTGCTATGGTTTTTCTGTATTGTCTAATGGCATCGACTTTAAGGTTTAAAGAGTTTAATAAGCTGGCTTTGTCACTCATTAGATTCAATGTTAACCAATAATTTTCACCAAATTTATTCATCGATAAATTCAGCGCATGCTCATTAATTTTGGCAGATTCTTCTATTTTCCCTTGAGCGTTGAGAACCTTACTCAACAAGGTATTTGACCAAATGACCGATTCATCATCTACACCCAGCCATTCAGATTTGATTTGAATGTTCTGTCTGACATATTTTTCTGCTTGCTCATACCGTTCAGTTTGTCCATACAACCTAACCAATGCACTGCGAGTTTTTAATAATAGAGCTTTTCTAGAGGTGTCTTTTTTAGCCCAGCCATATACCTGATTAATCACCTTTTCTGCTGAAATAAATTGCTGTTGATTCAGTAAACTGTTTCCATATTGCAGTAACAAGTCATAAAAATAATCTGGATGGCGTTGCTTATCGATTAATTCAAGTGATTGCTCAAGGATGGATAACGCTTCTTTGGATTTTCCATTCGCTTTAAAGTATAGGGACTGATTCACCCAAAACTGGATTCTTTTGTTATCTTTTAATGGTAATTTATTAATGATTTCATCATTGATCATTAACAGTTCTTTGGCTTCATCAAAACGTGTCAAAAAATTTAGGGTGGCGCCCAATTCGCCTTGTGTAGTTAAGGTTTCTACATGATGTTTACCCAGAAATTGTTGTCGAATATTGTAGGCTTGATTTAAAGATTTATGGGCTGCATCAAACATAGATATACGTTGAAAGCTTTTCCCCATGTGATGCAATACTTCAGCTTTCGCTAATGGTTGGTCTAATAAGGAAGTTTTTAGACGAATCTCAGCTTGTTCTAAAATTTCTAAGATGGGGGTGTTTTTGCCGCTTTCACCTGGACGTGCTGATTTAATTATCTCTGCCAAAAAATTGCTTACAGCCACAGATTCTTGTTTAGAAAGAACAGCTTTTTCCTCAGACCTAACTGCATTTATATAACCCAAGGATGAAACCAAGATTCCCATACATAAACTTGAGATAATTGTCGCAACTGCCCAGGTTTTTTTGCGCCTTTGAGGCGCGCTTTTTATCCAGTTAATACGACCCCAAACCTCTGTTGCTGTTGGCCTTTCATCAGGTTTTTTTGCAAGTAATTCATGAATCAAGTCTGCTAATTTTTTAGGCAGATTTGGGCGCAGCTTATGTAGTGGGGTTATAATTGGATCTAGGTGCTTGTTTTTTATTTCATTGACAGAAGTCGCAGTGATCGGATATTGGCCGCTTAACAGTTGATATAACATGACGCCCAAAGAGTATTGATCACAAGCAGTGCTTATGCTTTTGTCATCAAATAACTCAGGTGCCATAAATAAAGGACTGCCGGCATGGGGTGTTAAATCTGCCTGCATGGACTCACTTCCAGCACCAAAGTCCATGAGTTTAAAAACACCATTTTCTTGTCGCATCACATTTGAAGCTTTGACATCACCGTGGATTAGATTCGCCTCATGAACAGCTTGCAAAGCTTGTGCCATATCATTAATTAAATCGTAAGCTGTATGTAGCTCCAGTTGACCTTTTATACGAAAATATTCTTTGAGGTTTTGACCGTTAATGAGATCTGTCCATATGCCTACTTGGTTGGCTTCGATAGCTGCCCCATGAACAGCAATGACATTGGGGTGTCTCACACTGGCCAGTCTTCTGGCTTCTTCTAGAAACGCCCTGCTGCCAATGGCAGATTGTATCTCAGTGTGTCGCAGTTTTAAAGCCACATTCCTGTTTAAGATGGTGTCAAAAGCTTTATAAACTAGACCAAAGCTGCCTTCACCAATTTTATTGATGACATTTAAATGCCCCCATTTAAATAAAAAAGAATGACTGTCTTTGGTCGTTTCTTTAGGTGATGATGTGATTGATTGGGTGAAGGCTTTAGCTACTTGTTCAATGGTTTTGATCTTTTTCAATGCTTCAGTTTCAGTGTTATATTTCTGCCAATCTATGGCTTCACCATCAGCAATTTGATCAGTTAATTTTTTATGGGTATGATGATTTGGTTCATTGTCTGATGTCATTCCATCAGCTCCGATAGTTTTAATAATGCTCTGCTGACCATCATGCGAGCAGAGTTGGCCGATGGCATATTCATGGCTTCGGCGACTTCTGGAAAAGAAAAGCCAAATTCAACCCTGAGAATGACTGCCTCTCTGGGTTTTTGTGATAGATTGGCTAGCGCATTTTCATATTTTTCAAGAGTTTCTAAACCGATCGCTTGTTCTATGATTGATGCATCTGTATCGACTACTTCTACATCATTAAACATTTTTTTCTTAGCTGATTGTCGGGTATATCTCCTGATTTCGGTGCGGATATTGTTCAGTAAAATTTTGCGCAAGTAAGCCAAAAAAGACCCTTCTCTATCAGGTTTAAATGTATCTATTTTTTCTAAGGCTTTTATCAATGTAACTTGAACCATATCATTGGTTTCTGTCATATCTCTGGCATAGCTGGGTAATCTGCCATGGGCCCATTTGGTGAGGATAGGTAAATAAACTGAACACAGTTTTTCTTGGGCATCGTTATCGCCAGTTTTGACTCTGTTTAATAAGGTAGCAGTTGACTCTAGTGAATTTTGCATAAAAGAACTATTGTGGGCATAAAAACCAATTTTTAACGCATCTATTGATAATTATACAGGACTGAATGGCCTTTAAGGCTGATAAGTTAACGAAGGTGTTTTAAGTTTTTTTCTTGAATCTGTGCGGTTTTGTTATTCATTGGCATTAAGCATTATGAAACAGGTTGTTAAACCCTGTACTTCTATGACTTTTAAACAATGGAAATTAAATTATGAAATACTGTAAAAATTATTTAAAAATATCGATACTGACTGCTTTACTGATGATTTCTCAAGTTTATGCTGCAGACATATGTGTAGAAAATAGTACACAACTGTACTTGTTTTTATCGATAGCAGACAGCAACAATCAAGACGATCACATCAAGATAGCTACTGGTAGTTACCCAATTAAGGTGCCACCTTTCACATATGATGCTTCCGAAACACAAGAAACATTTGATTTAAAAATCAGCGGTGGATGGACCACATTTGCAGGGAACCCATGCGGCCAACAACTGGCTACTTCAAATTTTGATACAGTATTAGATGGGGAGGATGAAAATTTAATTTTATCAATTGAGATGGCAGGCCATGCTAACCTTGAAATTTCCAATTTGTTTTTCTTTAATGGCAACGGACCTGGTGGTGTAGGCGGGGCTTTAAGAATTGATTACCCTACTGGAACTGATGGTGAAGTTTTGATAGAAAATAATTTGTTTAAATCAAACACAGGAAATTCAGCCACAGCATTGTGGATTGATATAGCCAACACCACTACAGTACGAAACAACACATTTTTCGAAAATCATGCCATGTCTCATATCATTCGAATAAACAGCGGTTCATACGGAACCTATTTCACCAACAACACTGTTTTGTCAAATACCAACAGCAATTCAGTGCCCCAAACGGCTGTTTACCTTCAAACACCAGCCCCCAGCCAGGTGTTTGTGGCCAATAATGTCCTTTGGGATAATGATGATTCAGATCTGTCTATATTTGGATCAGGTGATTCGTATTTTAAAAATAATGACTACCAAAGTTTGGGTTCAGCAGAATCTAGTATTGAAGAATTCAGTGGTAACTTCACCCTTGATCCCCAATTTCAACCCATTGGTCCACTTAATACTCAAATTCCTTTAATTACATCACCTTTGGTTAATGCCGGCATTAAAAACCCCACACTCGTTGGCATCCCACCTGATTTTGATGAAACGTGGTATGTAGGTGATAAGGATGTTCGAGGTAATGATCGAATAATCGATGGGAGAATTGATATAGGCGCTTATGAAATTTCAGTGGCCAGTGACATTATCTTTGAAAATGGTTTTGAGTAAATTAACTATACTCATTAATCAAGCAAAGGTCTCTATTAGTTATGATTTCACTGATCATTGACAAAGTCATTTTATTGAGCACACAGTATATGATATTGTGTGCTATTTGGTGGTCTGCCATTAAAATAAAATAAATCATTGAGTCATGGAATTATGGGGCAGTATAAAAAAGTAGTGGTGTTAACAGGCGCAGGTATTTCTGCTGAAAGTGGTTTATCAACTTTCAGGGACAACAACGGTCTCTGGGATAACCATCGGATTGAAGATGTTGCTACGCCAGAAGCATTCGATCGTGACCCGAAATTGGTGCAGCGTTTTTATAATTTACGTCGCGCAGCATTGAAATCAGTTGAACCCAATGCGGCACATCAATCTTTGGCACGTGTTGAGTCACAGTTCCAATCATTTATGTTGGTGACCCAAAATGTGGATGATTTACACGAAAGGGCTGGCAGTGAAAATTTAATTCATATGCATGGGGAATTGCTTAAAAAACGTTGTGTGCAATGTCATCAAGTGAGTGCAATTAACACTGATTTAAATACAGAGTCCGTTTGTGAAGATTGTGGGTATGTGGGTACACTGCGACCACACATCGTTTGGTTTGGTGAAATGCCTTTATTGATGGATGAGATCATGTCGGCATTGATGGCTTGTGATTTGTTCGTTTCTATAGGAACGTCTGGCACAGTATATCCTGCTGCAGGTTTTGTAGAAATAGCCAACCAAGCTGGTGCGCATACCGTTGAACTGAATTTAGACCCCAGTGATCAAAAAAGCCAGTTTAAAGAGTCCATTTATGGCCAGGCCACTGAGGTAGTTAATAGTTATTTTTCTAAATTCATCTAAATTAATACCAAATATTATTTATATTTAACTCAAGTGTTTGGTATTCTTAACGTTCTAAATTTAATAAGGAATGTTAATGAAAAATATTGTTATCATCTATTTGGTTTTTTTATCGAATCTTTCTTTTGCTGCTGTCATTGAAGTAGATGGAATTACTTGTGATTTGAGAGATGCCATCAGTGCTGCAAAAACAAACGCTGAGGTGAATGGATGTAAAGCTGGGGAGCCAGGTGAAGATGTATTAAATTTAAGCCCTAATACAACATTTAGCATAACCCAAAATGATCCTCAGGCTACTTCATTCGGACTTAAGGTGGATTTTGATAACATAGTAATTGAGGGGAATGGTTCGACTATTGAAAGAGCTGTAAACGCAAATGAGTTTGGCCTTTTACTGGTAGACAATGCCACAGTAAGAATCAATAATTTAACCATCAGAAATGGCAATAATCCAACTAATTTTGGTGGTGGTATAGCAGCAATTGGCTCTTCTGCTAACCTTGTTCTTAATCATGTAAATGTAGTTGACAATGTTGGAGGCGGGGTTTTTATTGTTAATACCAGTTCGGTTGTAGGTAGGGTGTTGCATGAAATAAATAACAGCCGAATTGCGAATAACTCTGAGGCTCCTTTTGACGAATTCGGTAATGGATTATTGGGTGCAGGTCTAAATATTGCTAACAGTAATGTGTTGGTTGAAAAAACGACTATCGATAACAATCAAACCGATTCCATAGGCGGAGGTGTCAGGTTGATTCAGTCTGAATTTTTAATGAATAACAGCACTGTATCTGGAAATGCATCAGGTGGTTCAGGAGGAGGAGTTGCGATAGTTGGTGGTAATAATTTGGTTAAAATATTTGGCTCTACAATTTCAAAAAACACTTCTTCAGAAATAGGTGGTGGGATCAATTTTAATGCCAGTGGCGATTTGACAGCCAATCCAAATAATTTTTTTCGTATATACGGTAGTTTGATATCTGGAAACACCGCAACTGTCAGTGCGAACGAAATCAATGGCCCTTTTGATCAAGCTGTTTTAATGAATGGTTACAATATTGTTGGAAAAGACGGTATCAATGGTTCAGATAATATTGTATTTGGGTTCAGCGATTTAACCCCATCTGAATCTCTTGAACATATATTGTTGCCCTTAAATGGTGAAACTGATTTTAAGAAAGTTCATCATCTGCTTGAAAACAGCCCCGCGATAGATTTTGTCCCTGGTGCGTGTGTGGATGACTACGATCAAATTGGTAACTCTAGACCATTGGACGGTGATAATGACAATGTGTTTGTATGTGATGCCGGTTCAATTGAATATGTTTCTGATTTAATCTTTCAATACGGATTTGAATAATAAAGTATGTGTTGAACAAACAAGTGCTTGGATTTTGACAAAAAATAACAAATGTTCACATGTTTTTAAGGCAATGAGTGTTAAATTGTTCACTTTGAAAATTTGACTCAAAGCTGATGAAAAAATTAATTAAATGGTTGTTGGGAATTGTGGCTTTTTTGGCCGTTCTGATTGTTTTGGCGATTGTTTTGTTACCGATCTTTTTTGATCCCAATGAACATAAACCCCGTATTCAAGAAATTGCAGCTGAAAATCTAGGGCGAAATGTGACTTTAAATGGTCCTATTGAATGGTCGGTTTTTCCATGGGTGGCGATTAATTTAAATGATGTGTCTATAGCCAACGAAGCTGGTTTTAAAGGAGATCATTTGGCTCAAGTTGAGCAAGTGGCTGTGCGGGTTAAATTATTGCCATTACTTAAAAAACAAATCCAGGTAGGGCAGGTTGAATTACAAAAGCCTAATATTAATTTACAAGTGGCGAAATCTGGAAAAAGTAATTGGCAGTCAATCATCGACCATATGGATCAGGGTAGTGGAGAAACAGCGTCCAGTGAGGACTCTACAACAGATTTAGAAATTCGTGGTATCAGCATCAGTGATGGCACCATGAGTTATGCAGACGGTGGCGCAGATTTGCGCATCCAAATGAACGCTTTAAGTTTCGAAAGTGATGCCATCAAGTCAGGCAGCCCCACAAAAATGTCTTTTAATTCACAAATTGAGATAGCGGCGCAGGAGCTTAAGGGGCAGCTTAAAACCGCCTGGCTGGCTGAGGGTCTGACCAGCGATGCTGGAATGAGTATGGATTTCAGTGATTTGAGCTTTGATGGCAGTTTTGGAGGATTACCATTAACACTGAATACTTCTGGAAAAACCACACTTGACTTAGGACAAGACAGTTTGATGGTTGATGATTTGGCTTTGACATATGGTTCATTGGGTTTGAATACGCCTTTGCAAGGTAAGCAAATTACTCAAAATATGGCTTTGTCAGGGCAGTTAAATATAGCTGAATTTTCTTTGGCTGAATTACTGGCTGAGTTAGGTTCGCCCCTAGAAAATCAAGCCAAAAATGATTTCTCTGGGCAAATGCAATGGTCATTGGTAGGTGATCGTTTACAGCTGAATAATATTGATATGAAATTGGATGATTCTTCGATCAAAGGAGACCTTGATCTTAAACAAATGAGTCAATTAAAAGGTCAGTTCAACCTAGCTATTAATCAATTAGACTTGGACAAATATTTACCAGCCGAAGAAGCTGGAGCGACTTCAACCTCAAGCCAAACATCTGTGGCCATGGATCTAGGTCAAATGTCAGGACAAGTCAAAATGACTGGGTTAATTGCCAGCGGTGTCAATTTGAGTGACATAGACTTAAAGATCAGAACCAGTGGTAAAAATATCACTATTGAACCATTACAAGCTGATTTTTATCAGGGCTTAATAAAAACTGAAATGCAGTTCAGGCCAGAAAGTAAAACGCAGAAATTAAAATTAACTCACAGCATGAATGATTTTCAAGCTGGTGGCTTGTTAACAGATTTGATGGGTAGCGAGTATTTAACAGGTTTAGGACAGCTGAATGCTGATATCAATATCGATGAGCCGTTTGCTGAAAAGCCTTTAAAAACGGCCAATGGTAACATATCTTATAAATTAACAGATGGTGATATTGTTGGGATAGATGTTTTCCAAATTATGCAACAAAGTTTGAGTTTGTTGAATAAAACAGATGCTGCTGCGTCAAATTCAGAGTTAAAAACTGAATTTGGTTTGATGGAAATTGATGCTGATATCAACCAAGGTGTTTTAAAAACCAATACTCTGAAGTTAAATTCGCCTTATTTTGAAATGAACGGAAACGTCGAAATTGACCTTGACCAACAAACCATCAAAGGCACCATACAACCTATGTTAACCAATATACCTGAAGGCGTCTTGGATAAAAACTTTGAGAAATTAATCAATTTAAAAATTCCTGTGACACTCAACGGCAGTTTGCTGGAACCAAAAATTTCCATTGATATTGCAAAATTAATATTGGCAACTCAGAAAGAAAAAATTGATCAAAAGAAAGAAGAGTTGAAAGATGAATTACTGGGTAAGTTATTAGGCAGTGATAAAGATGATAAGGAAAAAGCTGTTGATACAAACCAGTCAAAAACTGGTGCAGATGATGGTGAAGCTGAGCCTGAGTTAACAGAAAAACAAAAGAAACGGGCTCAAAAGGATAAGCTTAAGAAAGATTTATTAGAAGGCTTATTCAAATCGAAAAAAGATGATAAAGATGATACAAACGCGGATGATGGAGGTGGCTGACATCAGATAACTTACACATGCAAAAATTAAAGTCCGATATACACCGGACTTTTTTTATGTCTTTACTAAAAATGAGGCATTAAATGTCCAATATAGGTCAAAAGTTACATATGAATAAAGGTTCAAATAAGCTAAGCTGAGTTCGGAATTCACCGTAACAGTGTCTGTTAAAGTGAGCCTTTAATTTATTTAATCTGAGGGGCTTCTATGAAATTTAAAAGTAGTAACAAAACTGCAGTTTTTTACGTTTTTTTTATATCAGTTTTATTTTATCAATCTGCCATATCATCGACTCAACTGATGTCTCAACCAGCTATCAGTGCTGAGCACATCGCTTTTATTTATGCGGATGACTTATGGGTGGCGAATAGAGACGGCAGTCAACCAAGGCGACTGACTGTAGATCAAGGTATAGAAGCGTCTCCAATATTTTCACCAGATGGACAAAAAATAGCATTTGACGCCCAATATGATGGCAATAATGATGTTTATTTAATTTCAGTTCATGGTGGTGTTCCGCAAAGATTAACTTGGCATCCATACAGTGACGCAGTGGTTGATTTTAATGCTGATGGAAGTGAAGTTTTATTTACCTCGAGGCGATTCTCTCATACCAATCGTTACTCACAGCTTCACAGCATATCAACTTCAGGAGGTTCGACAAAAGAATTACCGATTCCGACGGCTTTTTATGCGGCTTACTCAGATGATGATAATTTTATTGCATACACGCCAAATCGAGCGGTTTTCAGACAATGGAAGAATTACCGAGGTGGCACGCAATCAAAAATTTGGATTTATAATAAAAAGACTCATGATGTAGAAGAAATCAATAAACCTGATAGCGGTGCGAATGACAGTAATCCTCAATGGTCTGGGAACAATGTATATTTCAGGAGTGACCGAAACGGCGAATTTAACCTATTCAGTTTTAACACACTAAATAAAGCCATTAAACAGTTAACTGAGTACAAAGATTTTCCAGTGATGAGTTTAAATGTGTACCAAGACACCATCATCTATGAACAAGCAGGCTTATTACACACATTGGATACCTCAACTGGGAAAAAGAACACCATCAACGTTAATATTTCTGCGGATTTACCTGAGTTACGTGAACGTTATGTCAGTGGCAAAGAATATGTGCGCAGTGCAGCCATTTCTCCCAGTGGAAGCCGAGTGGTTGTTGATTTTCGAGGTGAGATTGTCACAGTTCCAGTTGATAAAGGGGATGCGGACAACTTAACCCAATCACCAGGTGTTCATGAAAACCAACCACAATGGTCTGACAATGGCCGTTTTGTGGCTTATTTTTCAAACGAATCGGGAGAATATGAACTACATATCAAAGACTTGAAAGACAATACCATTAATAAAATACAATTAAATGGAGCGGGCTTTTACGCATATATTCATTGGTCTCCTGATAATCAAAAAGTCAGCTATGTCGATAATGGCAGAAGTTTATATGTGACTGATGTCGTTACAGGAAAAACGAAAAAAATCACCACAGATGAGCTTTATACACCAGGTGTTTACCGTGAATTGTTTGGCAGCTGGTCACATGATTCTAAATGGATTTCATATACTCAAATTTCTGCAACCAACTTTGAAAATGCATTCTTGTATTCCTTGGAGGCGGACAAGTCGTTCGTCTTAACTGATGGTTTATCAAATGTTACTAATCCGGTTCTAGACCCCAGTGGAAAGTACTTATATCTATTGGCATCGACAGATGCAGGGCCCTTGCAGAATTGGTTTGATCAATCGACAATTGATATGAATAGCACCCGTTCTATATACTTGATGACTTTACAAAACGATGTTTTATCACCTTTTAAAAAACAAAACGATCAACAAGAAATCATTGAAGCCAAAGATTCATCAACTGATAAAGAAAAGAAACAAAAGGGCAAGGAAAAACCAGAAGTTAAAGATTTAAAGATAGATTGGTCAGGGCTGAATCAACGCATCATTGATTTGCCTTTAAAGCCGGCAGAATACACTAATTTAAGAGTGGCAGAATCAGGTGAACTGTATTTTGTGAAACCTAATCACACTGGTGAGCCAACCATTTACTCATACAATCTTGATAAGAAAGAAGAAAAACCACTTTTGGCGGCTGATAATTTCGAACTATCTAATAATCACAAAGTTATGTTATACAGCCACAAAGGCAGCTGGGGTACAGTGAAGATTGATAAAGACCCCGAGAAAGGAACCGCTTTATCCTTAGATACATTACAGGTGAAAGTAGTGCCACAACAAGAATGGCAGAATATTTTCAATGAAGCATGGCAAGTCAATCGAGATTACTTTTACGATCCTAATATGCATGGTGCAGATTGGAGTGCCATGAAAGTCAAATATCAGCGTTTTTTACCTCACTTGACCAATAAAAGTGACTTATACAGAGTCATGCAGTGGATGTTCAGTGAATTGGCTGTGGGACATCATCGTTTTAATTCTCGTGGAGATTCCTTGAATAAGCCAAAACAAGTCATGGGTGGTTTATTAGGTGCAGATTATGAAGTGAGTAATAATCGCTACCGTATTAAGAAAATTTATGGTGGTTTGAATTGGAATCCAGGCTTGCGCTCGCCATTGACTGAGCCAGGTGTTGATGTCAGGGCCGGAGATTATTTGTTGGCCATTAACGGTAAAAGTGTTTCAGCCGAAGACAACTTATTCCAGTTTTTTGAAAATACAGCTGATAAAGTGATTACGCTCACGGTGAGTAATGGCGTCAATGAGAAAAACAGTCGTCGGGTTGAAGTAACACCTGTCGCTTCTGAGTACGCTTTGCGGAATCGAGATTGGGTAGAAGGTAATATTAAAAAAGTGGACGAAGCGACTGATGGTCAGGTGGCTTATGTATATGTGCCTAATACAGCCAATGCAGGCCATGAGTATTTTAAACGCTACTTTTTTCCTCAGGTAGATAAAAAAGCCATCATTATTGATGAACGCTTCAATGGAGGCGGTTTTTTGGCTGATTATGTTATTGATCTTTTAGAGCGCCCAGTTGATGCTTATTGGAATTTTCGATACGGAAGCGACCTCAAAGCGCCCAGTGCATCTATCCAAGGTCCAAAGGTGATGTTGATAGATGAAAATGCAGGTTCTGGAGGGGACTATTTACCTTATTTATTCAGACGCAATGATTTAGGCACCCTGGTTGGTAAAACAACATGGGGTGGCTTAGTGGGTGTGTTAGGTTACCCTCAATTTATTGATGGTGGTTCAGTTTCAGCACCAAATGTGGCGTTTTTTAATGAAAAAGGGTTTGGCATCGAAAATGTGGGGGTATCTCCGGATGTTGAAATTGAACAATGGCCTAAAGACATCATCAATGGTGGTGATCCGCAGTTAGATAAAGCCATAGAAATCATTCAAGATGAACTCAAGACTTGGCAGCCCAAGGTGATCAATCGTCCTGCGCATCCAGATCGTCACAGTTTATTCAGAAAATGATGTATTAGCAGATAATATCCATCATAAGTAATTGGTAGGAAGTGGTTTGTAAGAATTAATAGGTCGATTTTAATAACTGCTTCCTAAAGCTTAAGGTATGAATTTAATTTTCATATACATGATGAAACTCTACAAAGTCTATTGAATGTCTTTAAGACTTAAGTTCAATTCAAATGAGTGGTTTTATTATGAGTTTTGATTTCAAGCCTTAATTTAACTTATTATCCAAATCTAAGAGTTCAATTAATCCTCCCACTTACTAATCCAAATCTAAAAATTGCTTTCAGCTGTATATATTTATAAATTCCACATTTGACTGTCATCGTCAATGTTTATTGGGGTTTGTATTTAGTAAATTGACTGACATTTTTCGCTTGACTTATAAACAGATCCTTAAAAGTCAGGTTTGTTCAGAAGTTTTCAGAAGTTTTCAGTAACACTTTCACATGCTATTTATCTAAATTGGGCGAGTTCGGTTTTCAAGGGGACAGTTACTGTTGTCTTAAACCTGACATATTTATATTAATCTCACAGGAGGGAAGTTTTATGATGAAAGTGAATTTAAAGGCAAGGAAAAAGACAATCTTGATTTATTTGTTTTTATTGGGTGGGCTACCAACTGCTGCATTATCTGGAGGTGTGTTTTCTATAGAAAAATACAGCATCAATTCAGGTGGCTTGGTCAGTAGTAGCAGTAATTTTTCCATTTCAGGGACGATTGCGCAAAGTGATGCAGGTGTTAATTCCATCAGCGCTAACTTCAGTTTATCTGGTGGTTTTTGGGCTGGTGGATCAAACGATCTTATTTTTATCAATGGTTTTGAATCTATTTAACAGGGGAATATATATGAAAATTTTAAAGTTGGCCGCATTAACGGCAGGAATGATCACAGGTGGATCTACTTTTGGAGTGAATCAAGGCAGTGAATTTAATTATCAAGGAGAGCTCAATGCAGGTGGCGCACCAGCCAATGGTTTATATGACTTGGAGTTTCAGTTATTCGATGTCGCGTCTTCAGGTACTGAAGAAGGCACAGTAACAATTGATGATGTGACCGTGACCGATGGTGTTTTCAGTGTTGAAATTGATTTTGGCCACCCAGTTTTTATGGGAGAGCAGTACTGGTTAGAAGTTTCAGTCAGAGATGGTGCCAGTTCGGGCGCATATGAAACTTTGTTACCTCGTCAACCCATCACAGCAGTGCCATATGCCATGGGTTTGGTGCCAGGTGCCATTGTAGACGGCAATGCCGGTGGACCTAACTCAGCTGCGATTACAGGAATTAATCCTTCATCGTCAAGTGGACGTGGGCTTGAAGGTATAGCCACCACGACCACAGGTAATGGACAAGGTGTCCGAGGAGAAGCTGATTCAACTAACAGCAATGCCATAGGGGTGTTTGGTTTGTTAACCAATTCAAATGCGTCAGGTGCTGGTGTAAAAGGCCAAAATAATGGCAGCACTGGTTATGGTGTTTGGGGGCAGGGTGGTGCTAATGCTGTAGGTGTATTGGGCCAAACCAATTCTTCAACAGCTCAAGGTGCTGTTTGGGCAATTAATACCGGGTCAGGTGTCGGTATTCGAGCTGAAAGTGGTGGTAATATCATTGAAGGGTGGGATACCTCGCCTGTAAACAAACGGTTTCAAGTGGATAACAATGGTAATGTAACAGCAGATGGTAGTTATACGTCACCAGCGGCTGATTTTGCTGAAATGTTGCCTGCCAGAAAAGGTTTAGAGCCTGCAGATGTTCTGGTAATAGGCAGTGATGGTGAGTTAATTAAAAGCACCATGCCATATCAGCAGAGTGTGGCTGGAGTCTACTCAACCAAACCAGCTTTTATTGGCGGCATGAAAGAAGACTTAGATCATGATGCCAATATTCCATTGGCTGTGGTTGGAATTATTCCTGTTAAAGTCAGTGCTGAAAATGGTGAAATATCACCTGGTGATATGTTGACCACTTCAATGCTTGCTGGCCATGCCATGAAAGCGAATTTAGATGCACCTAATGGCAGCATTATTGGCAAAGCATTAGAGTCATTAGATGGCCCCACAGGACAAATTAAAATGTTGGTGGTATTGCAATAATCATTACGTGAAAATAGCCACCAAAGATGTATCAATGTCTTTGGTGGCATCATCATGATTACGCAGTGGTTCTTGATAACATTTACTGTTAAGATTGTTGCGATTAAATACTCAACGAAAATAAATGAACCGAGCTGTAAATGAGAAATTTGATGTATTTCCTGAGTTGGCTCGTCATCAATTATTAGCCATAAGAAATTCGATATTTGATATACCAGGTACCGAGCATATACCTGAAATCACAGAAACCTTAAAGTGGGGAGAGCCCAGTTATCTGTCAAAATATGGCAGCACAGTTAGGCTGAGTTGGAAGTCTAAGTATCCAGATCATGTCTCTGTCTTTTTTAATTGTAAAACAAGCTTGGTTGAGACATTCAGGGAGTTGTATAGAGATGACTTTATATTCATTGAAAACCGAGAATTAAGGTTTTTAATTGCTGAACCGATTCCGATGGCACAATTGATGTCCTGTATTACCATGTCTTTACGTTACCACAAAATCAAACACCTGCCTCTATTAGGTGCTTGAATCACCGCCTTGATCATATTGTTCTTTAACCCATTTACTGACTGATTGAAAAGGATGTTGTTCGAGGCAGCCGAAATTTGGCAGACTTCGAATTTTTAGACGGGTAAAGATTGGTGTGTGAATGCCACAAAGGAACTTGGTGGTGTTATGTGTTGATTTTGCATCACCGATGGTTGCTTCAAATTGTTGTGTCAATGATTTGAAATTCATCGAAACTAAGGCAGTCAATTCTGTTTTGCTTTGAAAGTCAGCAGATCCACTGATGCATACGGAGCAGTGACCGCATGAATCAGGCGCTTGTTGGTCACCAAAATACATGGTCATCTGTTTACTGATACAATGATCAGACTCGAATAATGAGATCATGTGGTGAATGCGTTTGATCTCATTTTGTTCCTTATTCAGAAACAGTTGATACATTTTTTCACTGGTTGATACCGCATCGAAATCACTTTTAGTAACATCAAAACGTTCTACCGCCATTTTAGCCTGTAATTCCAGGTAGCCTTGTTCATCTAGCCACTCCAGTGCGGCAAGTATGCGCCCACGGTCTGCTTTGTAGTTGTTCATGATGGCTTGGATATCCACATAAGTCCAAGTCTTTTTAACCACACAATGATCAAATACGGCCTGAATAAAATTTTGGCGTTCACCTTGGAATAAGCCTAAGATTACCTCAGTGTTTGAAATACTTTTAAAGGCATACTCTTCAAAGTAAGTGAATTTAGGCGTGATGATGCCTTCAAGCTCCAGATATACCAATAAGGTTTTCAGCGGCAGTGGCCGAATGTTCAATTCATTAGAGAGGGTGGTGAGTTTGATTTCCCAATAGTTTTCATGGCTGTTTTGGTTTTGACAACTTTTGACTTGATTCAATAGTTGAGTGATGGCAGTAAGTTCGGGCGTGTCGCCATAAACAAAGTTTTCCTGTACTTGCAAGCTGTCGTTGTTGGCCAGTATCTCACAAGTTGCGGTTTTATCATCTCGTCCAGACCGGCCAATTTCTTGGGCGTAATTTTCAATTGATTTAGGTAGGTCATAATGTATCACTCGCCTGACATCAGTTTTGTCTATACCCATTCCAAAAGCTATGGTGGCGACTATACAATTGACTTGACCTTGCATGAACTGATTTTGGATCTGTTGACGTTCATCAGCTTTCATACCTGCGTGATAATGTTGCGCCTTGATGTGGTTTTGATGTAAGTACTTGGCAACGGTTTCTGCTGTTTTTTGTAGAGTGACATAGACAATGGTGTGATCGTCTGGGTTGTTTTGCAGTGCTTGGAGAAGTTGACTCAATCGATTTTTAACGCCAGTTGGCTTCATGATTAACTTTAAGTTACTTCTGTAAAATCCAGTGATTACAGTATCTTGGCTGGCAATATTGAATTTGTTTCTCATGTCTGAAACAACCTGAGGTGTGGCAGTTGCTGTTAATAACAGGCATTGGTTGATATTGAATTCTTTTTGATAATGAGGGAGTTTTAAATAATCGGGTCTGAAGTTATGTCCCCATTCGGAAATACAGTGCGCTTCATCAATCACCATCATACTGATTTGCATTTGTTTCAATTGAGCACGAAAACGTTCATTTTTAAAACGCTCCACCGATATCATCAATATCTTTAACTCACCACTTTTTGCTTGTTGTAAGGTTTGGTTGTACTCCTTTCTACCCAAAGAAGAGTCCAGTCTTGCAGCTTTGAACCCATGCTTCAATAAAAAATCCATCTGGTCTTTCATCAGTGACAACAAAGGTGAAACCACCAAAGTTAAGTGGGGTAACTGCAAAGCAGGGAGTTGATAACACAATGATTTTCCTGAGCCTGTTGGGAATATGGCCATAGAAGAGCGACCAGCCACTAAGGTTTCAATAACTTGTTCCTGCCCGGGTTTGAATGTTTCAAATCCAAAGTGCCTTTTCAACAGTGTGGTTAATGGTTCTGTCAATTCCATGTTCAAATGTTCCTTTTGCTTGCTGGTTGATTCATGCACCACATTGTGCACTGGTTAAAGCAGAATTTCAGCCCATATTTTCTGATGGGTTGTGAGTTATTATGTATCAAAGCGGTTTTGCTTGTGGCTTGATTTGATCTTTTCTATGCATTACCAAGCTGGAACTTATGAACGAGGACAAATAATGGTTGACTGAGTTTTTAATTTTTAATCTAGGTCACTGAGCTTGTCGAAGTGTTTTTAGCTAGATTCATGAATTTTCAGTATCAGATAAATCATCAAAACAGAGAAATATGAATAGATCAAGGACTTCCTTAAGTGTTTGTAATTTACTGAGTGACTTTTCATTGTTTATAGAAGCTTCGACAGACTCAACCACCTGGTGATTATTGGTAGTGATTTTCTGGTTTTTTTAAAATTTCATCAATGTCTTCAATTAATTTGATGTTATTGCACAAGCGAAGCGACACTCAATCAAGTTGAATGCAGACTGTTGTCATTATATAAAATTTGACGAGCTTAATTTATGTAAGAATGTATGAGTTGATGGAGATTACAGCGGTCGTTCCTCCCTCGCAGTGACGATGTATTTGGTCATTTAACTCAAAAAACCGCTTCTTTAATTCGTTCAATTTCATCTCGTAAGTCGGCTGCTTTTTCAAATTCAAGATCGGCTGCATGTTGTTTCATTTGTTTTTCTAGCTTCTTCAATAGAGTACCGAGTTCTTTGGCTTTTTTACCGGCATAGGGAGTTTGACCTTCGGCGACTTTGACCAGCTGTTTCGAATCATTTTGTTCATAGGCGTCTTGTAGGTCGTGGATTTTTCGCACCACAGATTTAGGTGTGATGCCGTGTTTGGTGTTGTGGTCGATTTGGGTTTGGCGGCGACGTTCCGTTTCACCAATTGCAATTTCCATGGCGTTGGTGATCTTGTCACCATAAAGTATGGCTTTACCGTTAAGATTACGACTGGCGCGGCCGATGGTTTGAATCAAAGAGCTGGTGGAACGCAAGAAACCTTGTTTATCGGCATCCAGGATGGCTACCAAGGAAACTTCAGGCATATCCAAGCCTTCACGGAGGAGGTTAATACCAACCAAGACATCGAATACTCCTTTGCGTAGATCGCGAATGATCTCAACCCGTTCAACAGTTTCGATCTCAGAGTGTAAGTAACGCACTCGAATGCCTTTATCAGCCAGATAATCAGTTAAATCTTCGCTCATACGTTTAGTTAACGTAGTCACCAAAACGCGTTCTTCTAATTTAAGGCGTTTATTGATCTCCGATAACAGATCATCAACTTGTGTGGCCACAGGTCTGACTTCTATGGTTGGGTCTATTAATCCAGTTGGTCTAACTATTTGTTCCACAATTTGAGCTTGATTAGCGGCTTCATATTTACTCGGTGTGGCAGAAACGAAAACCATTCTTGGGGTGCGTTCCTCCCATTCTTCAAACTTCAGTGGTCGATTGTCCAAAGCACAGGGCAGGCGAAAGCCAAAGCGAACCAGGTTTTCCTTACGTGAGCGATCGCCTTTGTACATGGCGCCGATTTGTGGGATGGATACGTGTGATTCGTCCACCACTAACAAAGCATCACTGGGTAAGTAATCGAATAAACATGGTGGTGGATGCCCCACTGGTAAACCCGTTAAATGCCTAGAGTAGTTTTCAATGCCTTGGCAATACCCCAACTCTTGCATCATTTCCAAATCATACATGGTACGTTGTTCTAAACGTTGTGCTTCGACCAGTTTGTTCTCCGCATACAAAACTTTTAAGCGGTCTTTAAGCTCTTCTTTGATGTGGCCAATGGCATTAAGAATACGTTCGCGTGGAGTGGCGTAATGCGAAGTGGGGAAGATGTTGATGGTTGTTTCATCACTGATTTTTTTACCAGTTAATGGATCAAATAAGCTCAAAGATTCAATCTCATCATCGAATAATTCTATACGTACCGCCGCTTTTTCAGAATCAGCTGGAAACACATCGACCACTTCACCACGTACACGAAAAGAACTGCGCTCTAAAATGATGTCATTGCGGTTGTATTGAAGTTCTGCGAGGCGTCTTAATAATGTGCGTTGGTCTATGGTGTCACCGACATTTAAATTGATCAACATTTGTAAATAGGATTGCGGATCACCCAATCCATAAATTGCTGATACTGTCGCGACGATAATCACATCTTGTCTTTCCATCAAAGATTTGGTCGCAGATAAACGCATTTGTTCAATGTATTCATTGATTGAAGCGTCTTTCTCAATATATAAATCAGTGGCTGGGATGTAAGCTTCTGGTTGATAGTAGTCATAATAAGAAACAAAGTATTCAACTGCATTGTCCGGAAAAAATTCTTTGAACTCTGAATAAAGTTGGGCAGCCAAGGTTTTATTGTGGGCCATGATCATGGTGGTTTTTTGAATCTTATTGATCATGTGCGCAATGGTAAATGTCTTACCAGAACCAGTAACACCAAGTAAGGTTTGTGCTTTTAAACCATCTTCAAAACCTTGGGACAATTTTTCTATCGCTTTGGGTTGATCACCAGCCGGTTCAAAAGGGCTTTTGATGGTAAAAGGCTTGGCTGTTTTCTTGATTTGTAGGTTGACAGTTTCCATCTGCGCTATGATAGCTTAAAAAAAATTTTTGGTGAAGTGCGCACTCAGAATTTTCTAATGAAGCTATATTTAAATTGCACCTCATAAGTCAGATGACTCCTCCTAGAAATTATCACAAGGAAGAGTCAACCTGGCTGATTAAGAGCCTAACTGTTTATCAAAAATTATCTAGTGCATACTGTAAAGCATCAGTTAGATTAGGATGAGGGCCAATTAAAATGTCATGGCCATCGACATTCATTGGAGTTTGAGGTGTGCCAGTGACTCTTAATGTTTCTCGCATCGATAAGGCATCTAGTCTGCTACCAGTAGCAGCGTAATACGCTCCTTGCAATGCAGTCACAGCACCTGCGATGATGGCTGATGCGCCGGATGTACCTCCAAAATCTTCATAATAATTATTACAATGACTAATGCCTTGATATAAATAATTTCCGCCATCTATAAATGTATTGGGGATCTGTTCACCCCAGCTGTGAACATCAATGCGACTCCCGTAGTTTGGTCGACCTGGTTTACCACAAAAAGGAGTAACTCCATCAGTTAAACTGCCTGATACCAGTATGGCACCTGAGTCGCGAACTGAGCGATCAAAACAATGACCGTTGGTACAGGTATTGAATATTGTACTGTCAAGGCTTCGAGACCCATTTGCAGCGGCCTCTACAAAGACGGTCCCATTACCGGTGGCGTTTTGAATGGTATCAAACTCAGCAGGCCAGTACTCTAATGGGGTCCACCTACAAGGAACAACTGCATTGAAATTACAAGTACAATCTGGTTCTTCTGCTGAGTATCTTTGTAATTCAATAAGTACAACACCTTGTATGGAATGTTTGGCTGCCCAGTATAAATGGTGAGCAACATTTGCACTGGAGTTACCGGCTGAGTTAAGGTCGTCAAATAAGTTTTTATTGTATATAGAGCGTAATCCAATGCTTGCATTTGGTGCCAATCCATTTAATCCAATATCATTGTGTTGTGAACCAATGATTCCAATTACTGCGCTTCCATGATCAATGCCATATTGTGTTGTATGACCAATATTTTGAAACAAAGATTTATGGTCACTGTGAGGTAAATAACCACCTTCTACATCAATGATGCGAATACCTGATCCTAAACCACCAGGTAACTGGTTTAATAAATCTGTATTCATGCCAACAGGTGGTGTGCCCAGATAGCCCTGAAACTCTGACAAGTCTCCAGCAGCAGGATCTATAGGTACTGCGTTGCAGGATTTCCAAGGCGCAGGTGGTGTAGCAAGCTCTTCATTTATTGGAGGCATGGCTATAGGTTCTGCATAAGCTATTTCTAGTGATGGGAATGTATTCAGGGTTCTTACCCACAGAGCTAACATTGGGTTTTGACCGCCGTCTTTTAATAATAATTGTTGATACGTAGGTAGTTCTGCCATTTCTTTTTGCCAGTATTGTTCGGCTTTTTCTTTTTCATTCTTAAAGTCCGACTCTAAGCCATTGATCAGTTGGTTAGATTGCAGTTTTAACTGATCTAAATAGCGATTGATAGCCAGCACATCATTGCTAATTTGCCTGGTATTTAATCCTCGTTGTCTTAACGTTGCAGAGTTTTGTAATTCAGGTTTAATCATCAAATGGCCACGTGAATTTGACCTTACTCCGCTTCCATCATGAAATTTCAAGACTATCCTCAAATAATCATCGTTATAAAGTTGATTGTTGAATTGATCTTTATTGTGAATTGATCTGGGTTCGATTAGATCAGCAGCGTTGGAATTTCCTAGAAATATCCAACAGCTCAAGATAAACATTTTTTTCATAAACATATACTCCCTAAGATTAAAGATGAACCAATATAGGACGACCTGGTGATGGGTTGTTCTGTATCAGTTAAGTAATGTCACCGGATACATTTTTTTGTCTGATGACTTGAGACTGGATTTTTATTGTGTTTTACTTTGATTGCCTGATGGGTTGATGATTTTTTAGTGATGATTTCATCCTTCGAATCTGAATAGCACGACTGAAGGTGATCAACTAGTCCATTGGTCACGAATATGTTATTGGGCATTGACTATATCTGAATTTATATAGTATGCTATATATATGTTGATATAGTTGTGAGGTGGTTTATGGATTCGGTACATGAGATTGTTAGGTATATACATGTGGGTGGTGGTTTCATCGGTTTGTTTTTGTTTTGGATACCCTTGTTAAGTAAAAAAGGGAGCAAATTACATCGTAAGGTTGGTGTTTTCTGGATTTGGTTGGCTCGATTGGTATTAGGAACAGCTTTCTTGGGCGTTCTGATGTACATGCCTAAGCTGTTGGCAGATGGTAAAACGCCATTCAGTCATCCAGACAGCTATGGTTTTTTGATGTTTTTGGGTTATTTGTCGATTGTTACCTATGTGGTTACCATGTTTGCGGTTGAGGTCTTGAACCACAAGAAGGATCCAACAGGGTTGGCCACACCATTGATGAAATTTTTAGCTTATTTGAGTATATTATTAAGCGTTTGGATTGTGTTTTTTGCTTTGGTATACAACCCCAGTGCCAAATTAGTTTTATTGGCACTAAGCCCAGTGGGTATTGCCACTGGTTGGGGTATGTTGCAATTCATGTCGGGTAAACACACCAGTCAAAAGGCTTGGCTGTATGAACATTTGGGCTCAATGTTAGGTGCTGGTATTGCATTTCATACTGCATTTGCAGTTTTTGGAATGTCTAGATTATTTGATATCGGTTTAACAGGCCCATTGGCAGTGATTCCTTGGATTTTACCTACCGTAATTGGTGTGCCCGCGACTGTCATATGGCGCAGGCATTATCAGAAGAAATTCAAAGAAATACCTGCTTAAGGTTAAAGAAATAGGGCGTTAGTTTTGAGTTTAAAACATATTTTATTGGGTATTTTGCAGCAGCCGAAAAGTGGCTACGATGTGAAAAAGTTGTTTGATGAGGTGTTCAGTAACTTTTGGGCTGCTGAGTTATCGCAAATATACCCGCAACTGAAAAAATTAACAAATCAAGCGTTATTGACGGTAGAAGAAATTGAGTCCAGTAAAGGTCCCAATAAGAAAATCTATCAAACCACTGATGAAGGAAAAAAAGAATTGGTTCAGTGGTTGCTTAATGGACCAGTTACTAACACAGAAAAATTGGCCTATTTAGCCCAAACATTTTTTCTGGGTGCGCTTGAAAATAAAGAAGATCAAATTAAATTTTTAGAAGGCTTGTTGCTTCACATGAAGGCTTGGCATGAAGCTTTACTGTCATTTGAAGCGCAGTACAAAGCTGAATATCCCAATTATCCTCACGATTTACCCGATGAAGAGTTTTACCCTAACTTAACTTTGATGCTAGGTGTTAAAAAAGTGGGCGCAAAAGTTGAGTGGGTGGAAGAATCTTTGGCACTGCTTCATGAAAGAATGAATCAATAAGATTAAGTGCGGTCATAATTATAAGTTTTCATTTTTCTGGGTGCCTCTTGTATAGAAAAGTAATGGTTTCAGTGATGATGTGTTTCATGGCTTTGAATGCATTGGCTGACTTTGAACAGAGTATTTGTTACGGCCAAACTTATGATGGCATGATTAAAAATGCATCTCAGATGCCTAAAAAGGGTAAAAACTATATCGTCTTCAGTTCTTTGGCATGGTATCTGGGCCGCACCTATGTGCACAGTGAAGCCAAAAAAGTCATGGTTGCTACTTATGATCAGCTTGCCACCGAGTTTCCACATCACGTTTTCATGTATGCAGAAACAGGCTGGGCCAATGGCAAGCAATTTAAGCCGCATAAAACGCATCAAAATGGTTTGTCCGTTGATTTTATGGTGCCAGTTAAAAACTCAAAGGCAGAGCCAAGTCTCTTACCTGTAAGGGCTAGCAATAAGTGGGGTTATGACATAGATTTCAGCAGTACTGGTGAATTCGATATGTTTCAAATTGATTTTGAAATCATGGCTGAGCATCTTAAGTTGCTGTATGAAATTTCAAGAAAACAAGGTTTCTCCATTAAGCGTGTGTATTTTGATCCGCGTTTACAGCCGTTGTTATTTAAAACTTCTGCGGGTCAATTTATTCAAAAACACATCCAATTCAATAAGCAACAAGCTTGGGTCAGACATGATGAACATTATCATGTTGATTTTGATATTAAGTGTGAAAAAATCACTCATTGAATATATAGTATATTTTAATAAGTTCTATTCAATCACTCAGGTTAGCAAGAAAAAGGTTGCGATATAAATACAGTATTTTAAGATAGGCTCTTTTAAGCATTGAGTTGGGTTGTCATGAGTAAATTTGTTGCTGATTTAGTTAAGAGAGTTAAGCCATCTGCGACCATAGCCGTCAGTATGAAAGCCGCTGAATTAAAAAGAGCAGGTAAAGATGTGATTGGCCTGGGTGCGGGTGAGCCTGATTTTGATACCCCAGATCATATTAAGGCTGCTGCCATTGAGGCGATTCAGCAAGGCCAAACTAAGTACACATCAGTGGACGGCACTGCTGAGCTTAAACAAGCGATCAGTGGCAAGTTACTCAGGGAAAATCACGTCAGTTATCAAGCTGATGAAATCATTGTTTCTTGTGGAGCTAAACACAGTATATCTAACCTTTTAAATGCTGTTCTCAATCCTGGCGATGAAGTGATCATTCCGACACCATACTGGGTATCGTATCCTGACATGACATTATTGGCAGGTGGCGAGTCGGTTATTGTTGAAACCACCATTGAGAATAATTTTAAATTAACGGCCAACCAACTTGAGCAAGCGATCACAGAAAACACTCGATTGGTGATGTTGAATTCTCCCAGTAACCCAACTGGAAAAGCCTATACGCCAAATGAGCTGAAAGCCTTGGGTGATGTTCTATTGAAGCACCCCCATGTTTTGGTTGCCACTGATGACATCTACGAACATATTTATTGGGGGCAAGAGCCCTTAGCTAATTTAGTGGCATTATTACCTGAGTTAAAAGATAGAACCATTGTCATCAATGGAGTTTCTAAAGCTTATGCCATGACTGGTTGGAGAATTGGCTATGCCGCTGGGCCTGAAGTAATCATTAAGGCCATGCGTAAGATTCAATCTCAGAGTACTTCAAACCCTTGTTCTATTTCTCAGGCTGCAGCTACAGCAGCATTAAATGGTCCACAAGATTGTTTGCTGGATATGAAAGAAGCTTTTAGAGAACGACATGATTATTTGGTGGGTGCTTTGAATGATTTACCAGGAATCAGTTGTACAGCCGGTAATGGTGCTTTCTATGCATTTCCTGATGTAACAGCTGTAATCGAAAAATTAGATGAAGTGAATGATGATGTTGAACTCTCAACTTGGTTACTAGAACAAGCAGGGGTTGCAGTGGTGCCTGGGACACCTTTTGGTGCACCTGGTTATGTGCGTTTGTCATTTGCCACTTCAATTGAAATATTACAAGATGCGGTTAAACGCATGCAAAACGCATTGAGCAGTCACATTTAATTTAACTCTGATATGAATCATCGAATTGTCATTCATTATGCAGAATTGGCTCTGAAAGGCGGCAATCGCAAGCTTTTTGTTAAACGGCTGCGTAGAAACATTTGGAATAAGTTGGTTTCACTTGGTTTTTCTTGGGAAGTTGAAGCCATCCATGACCAAATATTTGTCAATGATGTCGATATAGAGGCATCTCAAGCAGAAAAAGTGGTCAAGGAGATTGCAAGAGTTCCTGGTATAGCATGGTTAAGTTTGGTTTATTGGTTTGATGAAAAAGACTATAGATTTTTAAAAGGAAAACCAGATCTTCAACCGCTTTATGACCAAGTCATTGAAATAGCCAACAAAACTTATCAGAGTCATCGTTCATTTGCTTTAAAAGTTAAGCGCAGCGATAAAAAATTTCCAATATCATCCAAACAACTGTCTGAAAACTTAGGTTCATTGGTGTTAAAACACACAGCATGGCAACACGTTAACTTGAAAAATGCCGACCAATTTTTTTATGTTAATATTTCATCCAAGGGCGTTGCGATTCATGCCAGTAAGGTTAAAGCTACAGGTGGGTTGCCGGTTTCAACTACAGGCAAAGTGTTAACCTTATTATCAGGCGGCTTTGACTCGCCGGTAGCCTCTTGGTTAATGGCTAATCGTGGCTGTAGTGTCAGTTATGTACACTTTTCTGCCAGTCACCACAATTTGAATGACATTGAAAACTATAAAATAGCCAGAATAATTAAAAAGATCAGTGAGTCAACTGGTCGATGCCGATTGTTTGTGGTGCCTTATACCCATTTTGATTTGGCTTTAATGGAACAGGATCTGGCTTATGATTTGATTTTGTTTCGTCGTTTTATGGCACGTGTTGCTGAGCAGATTATGCATGACATTCAAGCTGAGGCGTTGGTGACTGGAGACAATCTGGGGCAAGTAGCTTCCCAAACATTGAAGAATATAGACTCTATGGATCAGGCTGTTTCAACTTCTATTTTGCGGCCTCTGTTGACTTATAACAAAGAACAAATTATTCAATTATCGGTTGAATTGGGTTTGTTCGATCTATGCAATGAACCTTATAAAGATTGTTGTGCTTTGATCAGTACCAGCCCAAAAACAAAATCAAAAGCCCATGTTTTAAAGCAAATGGAAGAGCAACATTTAAGTCACTATGAACAATTAATTAATGAGACGTTGAGTGAAAAAATAGAAGTGGTCTATAACTTAGGAAAACTAGAGTTTGTAAAAAAATAGCTTCATGAAAGAACCATCGTCAACATATCTTATCAGGTTAATAGAAAGGCGAGATAACCCAGCAGTCAAAGACCTGGTGCTCAAAACTTTGGCCGAATTTAATTTACATGGTGAAGGATATGCTGGTGTTGATGATGAATTAGAAGATATGTACAGTGCGTATAAGCACCATTTAAGTGCTTATTATGTGGTTGAATATCATGACGGTCAAATTCAAGGTGTGGGCGGTTATGCACCATTGTTAGGAACTGAGCCAGGAACAATCGCAGAATTACGAAAAATGTATTTATCTCCTCAGCTGAGAGGACAAGGCATTGGACAAAGAATCATTGAAATTTGTATCAATGCGGCCACTGAAAAAAGCTACCAAAGTATTTACTTGGAAACAGTGCCGTCTATGAAGGCTGCACAAAAATTGTATTTAAAAAATGATTTTGAATATCTACAACACAGATTAGGGCATTCAGGGCACAATAATTGTGATGTTTGTATGATGAGGAAATTACAGTGATTAAATTATATGTATTATTGGTTTTAACATGCTTGAGTGGCTGTGTTAAGAAACAGCTTGATGTTGAAAATTCATCCATACTTCCTCAACAACTGCCTATTGCGGTGAGCAATAATGCGGTGGCCTATGTTTCTGTCGATGGTGCAGATCAGTTTTATACTTTTAATGGTTTACTGGCAGGAAAAACTTACCAAGACATCACCAATCAAGCCTATGTTTGGAAAAAAGGACGTTGGCAACAATTAACTGTTCCAGATTCACAGTTACCTGTTTTGGCTTCCGTTGCAGTGACGGCTAACGGACATGTTTATTTATTTGGTGGTTATACAGTGGCTGAAGATCACAGTGAGAAATCGATTCCTAATGTTTGGAAAATAGATCCACATACAGATCATTGGACTGCTATGCCATCGATGCCTACACCTGTTGATGATACGGTGGCGTTGGTCTATAAAGATCGTTATATTTATTTGATCAGTGGTTGGCATGATGTGGGAAATGTTGATTTGGTGCAGGTTTTTGATACAGTCAATCAAACATGGCACCAAGCGACTGCATTTCCCTTACCACCAGTGTTTGGCCATGCAGGTGGCATCCTAGGTGACCACATGGTTATATGCGACGGCGTTAAAGCAGTTCGAATTGAAAATAAGAATCATTTTTCACCTTCTCCTGCTTGTGCAATAGGTCAAATTAGTGACAAAAATTTAACTCAAATTGATTGGCAGATTATTAATCATCATTCAGGCACTGCTTTTTACAGAATGGCAGCAGCTGGTGATGATTTATCGAAAATTTACTTCATGGCTGGCAGTGATAACCCTTACAATTATGATGGTATTGGCTACAATACCTTGCCAGCTGTGCCAAGCAATCAAGTCAGAATATATGACATTGATACTAAAAAATGGTTGATAGTTGACGACAGCATACCTGCGTCAATGGATCACCGAGGTTTAATGAAAACCCCTCAAGGTTTTGTTATCTTAGGCGGTATGGCCGAGCAACAAAATGTCATTAATACAGTGACATATTACAAAGAACAGAACAAGAGAGAACACTGAACATGCGATCACCTAAGCTGATATTTAAATGTCTATACCTATTAATCATGTGTCAATGCGTCAATACATTGAACGCGAAACAAATTGAGCCAGCTGGCTTAGAAGGTCATGGTCCATGGGTTATCTTGGCTTATTATGAGGAGAAAGCTGACGTTTTGGCATTGAAACCATTTTATGATTTGTGGAAATTGGATGAAAAGAATAAAACAGTCTTGATGATGATAGATCACCCAAGTGATTATCAGGAATTGCTCACACGGGGATTTAAAGTAGAGTTGCACGCTCAACTGATGGAACAGCAAAAATATTTACAGCAAAAAGATTTGGCAGGTGTTAAAACCATCAACAATTTCCCATGTTACAGAACCGTTACTGAAACTTTTGCTGCTATGGATGACATGTTAGCAGATCATCCCGCATTGGTTACCTTGGTCGATATTGGAGACTCTTGGGAGAAAACACAGAACAGTACTGATGGTCATGACATGCAAGTGGTAAAGATCACTAATTCCGCAGTCAACGATCCCAACAAGCCGATACTTTATGCCATGGGCTCTATCCATTCACGCGAATACCCTCCCGCAGAATTAGTGACTCGTTTTGCGGAGTATTTATTGTCAGAGTATGGCAGTAACCCTGATGTAACTTGGTTGGTTGACTATCATGAGATACATTTATTGCTACAAGGTAACCCAGATGGCAGGGTGATATCAGAAGGAGAAACATCCGCATTCCAACGAAAAAACTATAACGCCAATCATTGTCCAGGAGGTACTGGTTTTGAAATGCAAGGTGTTGATATGAATAGAAACTTTGAATTTTTATGGAACCAAGGAACTGGCTCAAGTGGTAATGACTGTTCTCAAGCATTCCGTGGTGATATCGCGGTAAGTGAGCCAGAGACGCAAGCCATAAATACATATATCCAGACTCTTTTCCCTGACCAAAGGCCTGATGATTTAGTAACGGCAGCCCCATTGAATAAACCTGGTGTTTACTTAGATATACATAATGTTGCAGAACTCACTCTGTTTCCATGGGGGTTTTCTGATGGTGCTGGTCAAGCACCTAACCATGATCAATTACAAACATTGGCGCGCAGGATGTCTTTTTATACAGGGTACAGGCCGGAACAGTCTAATGCATCATTAGGTGGCGCAGATGGTGCTTCAGATGACAATGCCTATGGGACCTTGGGTGTTGCGGCGTATACCATTGAATTAGGTGAAAGTGGTTTTTATTCAAGTTGCTCATCATTTGACAACACCATTTGGCCTGATAATTTAGGCGCCTTAATTTACGCAGCCAAAGCAGCCAGAATGCCTTACATCACTGCTTCAGGCCCAGATGTGATTGGTTTATCGCAGTTACCCATCCAAGTATCCGCTGGTCAAATGATTAACATCACAGGTACAGCGACAGACCTTCAGTTTAATAATGGCGCAGCCAGTAGTGGCAATGAACCCACACAAAACATTACTGGAGTAAAAGCCTATCTTCAAACACCTTCATGGGTCAGTGGTGCTGTGGCTGTCGATATGTTGGCCGTAGACGGTACTTATGATACGACAACTGAAAATTTTTCCGGCAACGTAGATTCCACTGGTTTGGCAGAAGGCCGATACGTGTTGTGGTTAGAAGCAGAGGATGCAAGTGGTATTACTGGTGTTCCATCTGCAGTCTTTGTAGATGTGGTTAATCCTGGTAATTTAGGCACAGTCGCTGGAGTGGTCAGAGATGCTGATACCAATGCTTTGATTGAACAAGCCACAGTTACTTATGATGGTTTGATGGATATGACAAGCGCGGGTGGCACGTACAGCATTCAAACCACTGCTACAACCAGTGATTTGATGGTCAGTAAGCTTGGTTATATAGACCAGACCATCACTGCCGTGGTCACTACAGGTGGGCAAACAACCACTCAAGACGTTATGCTGGTGCCAAGCTGTGATGTTGAAATTCTGAATGCAGATGTGGAAGGTTTTACTGATATCAATCAGGCCATTACTGCCGGCTGGTCTATATTAACTGGTAGTGGAATCAATGATTGGCGTGTTGAGTCAGGTGATAATCAGACCACTGGTGGCAGCCAGGCCTTTGTCTCAACTTATGTGGATAGTGTGAGTGATAAAAGTTTGGTAACCCCAAATTTAAACCTGACATCTGGTGCTGAATTGGTTTTCTGGCACAAGCATGATTTTGAATCAGGTAATGATAACTACGATGGTGGTGTGCTTGAAATTTCAAACAATGACGGTGCCACATGGACGGACCTTGGGAGTGCAATAACACAGAACGGCTACAATGGTAGTTTAAATGGTGGATTTGACCAGCCATTAGGTGCTGTACAGGCTTTTGTTGATAACCTTGGAACATTCACTGAAGTGAAAGTCGACCTGTCAGCATACGATAAGCAAACTGTGACTATCAGGTGGCGTATGGGAACCGATAACAGTACATCTGCAGGAGACTGGAAAATTGATGATGTACGAGTATTTGCACCAGGTGTTTGTAACGACAAAGATTTGATTTTTGTTAATGGCTTTGAGAGTGAATTTTAATGAACACTAACCGAACACATATACCTTTGATTTTAGTCATTTGGAGCTTATTGGTTTACTTGGATGTTAGAGCGGAAGTCATTCGACTGGAAGACTTTCAGGTTATTAACGTAAATGCTGATCAACCCATTGAACCATCAGGTTTGACATTTAAAGAGGGTCAGCTATATACAGTATGTGACGACACCAGTGCCATTTTTAAGGTTAATATGATTGACTCCCTTAATGCTGAAGTGGTGATCGATCAGCATTTGGATGCTTCTCAGTTGTCAGCCTTGAACTTAGATTTAGAAGGGCTTACAGTGGTTGATAATGAATTTTTTATCGTCAGTGAAGTGCACCATAAATTAATCAGTGTGAAGAATCAACAGTTGGCCTGGGTTCCAGAAATCGGTGGCGTATATGCAGACGCATTTAAAGCAGGTTTGTTTCAACTTTATAACGCAGGCATGGAGGCAGCTATTTATTTAGGTGGTCAAACTTTCCTGCTCTCTGTTGAAAGGCAGCCTCGAGGACTGGTAGAAGTGACATTTGATCAAGACTTTAAAACCATTATCAAACAAACAAATCAGGTTTTTGATGACAGTAAATACCCTTTGGTTGAAACACGCAAGCCTGATTTGGCTGGATTGTATTATCACAATGGAATTGTTTATGCGTTGCATAGGAATGCATATGTAATCCATGAATTGATTAAAGATGAGCAAGGAATATATCAGGAGGGTCAGGCCTGGTCATATGAACACATTGTAAAAGATCCTGCTTATGCTTATCAGGACATGCGTTTTGGACATGCTGAGGGATTGGCTGTTGACGATGACTATTTTTATTTAATTCTTGATAACAACAACAATCCCAGATTAAACAATGTGAATGATAAACGGCCGTTATTGATCAAGGCCAAACGTAAATGATTGGACTGTAACCGCATTATCTGATTGGAAAAATGGTTTAGGTATTTGGTGCTCTGGTCTTGGAGCCAGGTTGAATTCAGGTCGATTCAACAGATTTAAATCATGACTTTGAATTTGCCAATCCAGTTTGTCTGAATGGTTTATTGCTAACCGCATGGTGATTTTCTTTTTCGCATTGAAATAGTATCTTAAAAGTCTTTGTTTGGGTTGCATTGTCAGTGGTTCGGTCAATGTCGAACTTTTACCATCTATCCACATTTCATGAATAGTTATGGCTTGATTGGTGTAAATCTCCATGATTTCGGTATGACTTTTTGCGGTAATGGTTAAATCAATTATTTGATGTTTGGATCTGGTTAAGGGTTTTAAGGCTTCAATGTCCACTGTCTCTAATTGGATGGCTGGATTCAACTGGGACAAGTTTCGCACTGGTTTCCTGTATTGTTCACGAAAAGATTTGATCTCCTGAGGTCCACTTAATGACTCGAATAATGCCTCGTTCCACCCAGAATTCACCTCGTCATAATTATAATAATACCCTTGCTTTGTGTCATAGTCATATAAATAAGACAGACTGGTTGGATGAGGTTGAGTAACACTTATACTCGGAGTCTGTGATAAAACAAATGCCAGATATAAAGACGGCAGCATCAGTAACAATAGACCATGATAGATTTTTTTTAAAGGGCTAATGACTGGAATAAATAAAACCAACAATAAAGTCAAAATAACAGCTGTTAATGGTAGCGCTGAGATACCCATTGCTATGGGTAAGTTAATCAATATAGTGCCTAATAATATGAAAGACAGGACCGCAAAAATAGGCGTTAAGTGTTCGGTTAATTTAGGAAAGTGAATTCTTAAAATAAAAACAAGAATACCCATCAAAACTGGCCAAATTAACAAACCGCTGCCCGGCATAAAATAAAACAAAGGGAGCAATATGATCAGCCAACAAAAAATGCTTATTGCAAGTTGTGGAATTTGGCCGTTCGTATTTTGGCGATTGAACCAGCCAAAAACAGATGTAGTTATGATGGCACTACTGACTAACAAAGCAGCAATGATGATGTGCCCTTGATATGGAAAGCCTTGCAAAATGTCATTAAACTCGGGGAATAGGGCATAACACATCCACAACATTATTCGACACCATCCATAAGCCAGAACTGCGCTTATTATCAGAGGTAACAAAGCGTAACCCCATGCTTTGGAGTGAATACTTGGCTGGCGTTTCAATGCAAAAATCTGGATCAAAAATATCAGCCCAAAGGTGAGCATTAAAACCCAAGTAAGCCAGGTTGGATAGCTGATGAGTCCAATGATTGGAATAGAAAAATAAACCATTGAATCAGCTGTTTTAACCTGACCCAAATCTGTGTTTGAAAAATACCTGAGTAAACTGTGTAATTGTATGGTTTGGTGAGCGAGCGTATCCAGTGAAAGGTTCGCCAGGGTATCTAACCTGGTGTGATAATTAAAGTGGTCATCAATAAAAGCCAGGTTAAAACCATTGATTTGTCCCATTTGATTAAATGGAGTTAAGTCAGTGTCATTGGGTAACATTTTATAGATTTCATAATGTAAAGATGTGGTCACTGGCATTGGCACTTCAGCTGCTGAAAAGCTTTCTATCATGCCGCGATTACCACCAACTGTTTCTGGCCACATCATTACCGGCCCACTGCTACCCCTGGCTTCCAGATTTATGATTAGCCCAATGTCATGGTATTGCAGCTGTTCATTGATAAAGGCTCTGGCACCAAGGAGCCCTATTTCTTCGGCATCTGTGAATAACACAATGATGTCATTGCTTTGTGGTTGTTTGGTTTTTATGAATGCATTTAAGTTTTCAAGAATCACGGCTACACCACTGGCGTCATCACCTGCACCAGTTCCTGAGAATTTAGCTGCATCATAATGGGCCATGATTAATAAATCTTGGCTGTTTGGATCGCTGCCAGTCTTTTTAGCGATGATATTTCGAACCGGTGCGGCATTTCTATTTTTCGGATTAAATGTGGTGGTTTTTTGTGTAACCACTCGCCAGCCCATTTCATTTAATTGATTCACTAAATACCTTTGCACATCATCGTGGAAATAGTCTCCAACAGCTCGAGGGCCCTGAGTCATGGCATCAATATGTTTGATGATGTTTTCCATAAAGACACCTTTATAAAAAAGGTTAGGGCTTGTATTAGATGGCAAACTTAAATGATAACTGCCCCAAGAAATCAGTGTGAATAAAGCAATGTAGAATGCGTTTTTTAGCATATTGAATCAATAGGTTTGGATCAGAACATACTTATCATAACTTAAATTTTGGCTCATGAGTTAAATATGAAAAAAGCATGAGATGAATTTTAAGTGTTCTAAAAAACACGATAGCATTTAGATTGATGGTGTGATGATTAGTCTTCGTTCACTTTGAACTCAACTTTGTTCACTTCAGTTCCGCTCACTTCGGCTCCGCTCACTTCGGCTCCGCTCAGTGTACGGATCGTCGGCTGAGCGGAGTCGAAGCCCTGTTAAAAAATGAACTTGTCTTAACTTCTGACGATTTTGGCACCTAATTGATTTAGTTTTTCTTCTATTGATTCGTAACCGCGATCAATATAGTGAATGTCATGGACAGCAGTAGAACCATTGGCTGCCAAACCAGCCAAGACCAGTGAAGCCGAGGCACGTAAGTCGGTGGCGGTCACTGGTGCACCACTGAGGTGATCAACACCTTTGATGATGGCTTGATTGCCTTCAACATGAATATTGGCGCCCATGCGATTCAATTCTTCTACATGCATAAAACGATTTTCAAATAAAGTTTCGGTGATATGGCTGGTACCATCAGCAATTGAGTTTAAAGCACAAAACTGGGCTTGCATGTCAGTCGGAAAAGCTGGGTGAGGTGCTGTCCGGATGTCTACTGGATTTGGACGTTTGCCATGCATATCTAAGCTGACGCTGTTATCAGTGGTGCTGATCATCGCTCCTGATTCTGTGAGTTTATCGTATACCGCATCCAGGTCATCATTACAGCTATTGTTGATTGTGATAGAGCCACCAGTGATAGCAGCGGCTACTAAGAATGTGCCTATTTCTATGCGGTCAGGCATTACGGCATGATGTGTTCCTTGTAGTTGATCTTTACCTTGAATGTAGATTTTTGATGTGCCTTCTCCTTTTATCTCTGCGCCCATGGCTTTTAAATATTTGGCCAGGTCAACCACTTCAGGTTCAATAGCCGCATTTTCTATCAGCGTTTCACCTTGTGCCAGAGTGGCAGCAATCATTATGTTTTCGGTGCCAGTCACCGTCACTTTGTCCATAACGATTCTGTTGCCTTGCAATCTGTCACAAGAGGCCAATATATAACCATCCTCAACTTCTATTTTTGCGCCCATGGCTTGTAAACCTTTGATATGAAGGTCAACTGGTCTGGCTCCAATGGCACAACCTCCTGGTAAAGATACTTTGGCTCGTCCATATCTGGCCACCAATGGCCCAAGTGCAAGGATTGAAGCACGCATGGTTTTAACCGTCTCATAAGGAGCAGTTTGATTTTTTAGGTTATCGGTACAAATGCTGATATCTGCATGATGATCAACAGTCAATTGTGCACCCATATGTGCCAACAGTTCATTCATGGTAGTGACATCATGCAAATGTGGTACACGACTGATGTGTGACTCTCCTTGGCCAACAATGGTGGCTGCCAATATCGGTAAAACTGCATTTTTAGCACCGGAGGCTTCAATGCTGCCTTTAATGGGGTGTCCGCCTTTGATGGTGATTTGGTTCATGCTGATGTCCTGTTGATTATTTAGTTGAAAGCTGTTGATATTCAGAAGGGGTGTAGGCTTTGATGCTTAATGCATGGATGTCGGAAATCATATGATCCCCTAATGCCTGATAGATCAGTCTGTGTCTTTTTATTTTCATTAATCCTTCAAACTCTTTACTGACTAATAAAGCTTCGTAATGCCGTAGATCTTCACCCAATACCTCAATATGTTCGCAGTTGATGTGTGTCGATAGTAATTTTTTAACTTCTTTGGGGTGCATGAAACGTAATTGTTTGTTGTTGAGCGGGCATTATCTTGTAAAATAGAGAAATTATAAAGTGGTTGTGGTTAATTAATTACAATCAGCTGTTATTTAGAGGCCCAAAATTAAAAAATGAATCAAATCAAAAAGCTGGTAAAATCACGAAATATTATAGAAATAGGTTTCTATACAGTGTTTTCAAACTGTCGTGCTGGCTTGGGTGTATTTAATCTGGTTGCTTTAATGGCCATATTTAGGGCTTTTTTTCTGCGACAACATTTAATGCAAACACCTTCCTAAGGAAAAATAACTGTTATGTTTTATTCATCACTTTATTTAGTGTTCGGTCTTGGTTTGCTGATCTATGCTGCTGACAAGTTTGTCTTAGGTGCCGCATCAACCGCAAAACACATGGGTGTTTCTACCATGCTGGTTGGCTTAATCATTGTTGGTTTTGGTACTTCTGCTCCAGAAATGGTGGTTTCTGCCATTGCATCATTTGAAGGCAAATCTGGCCTGGCTGTTGGTAATGCCGTAGGTTCTAATATCACCAATATTGCTTTGGTCTTGGGAGTGGGGTTATTGATTGTGCCTATGAGTATCAAGTCTCAAACAGTGAAGCGAGAAATGCCGATCTTGTTACTGGTGACTGTATTGGTGCTTTTTCTCTTGATAGATTTAACCCTCTCTTTTTCTGATGGGGTAATACTAATTGTAGGCATGTTCGTGGTTACAGGATTCCTGCTTTATATAGGCTTGAAAACAGATCATGATGAATTCAGTGATGAATTAGAAGCAGAGTTTGATTTAGATATCAGCTTAAAACGTGCTGTGATTTATTTAATCATGGGAACCATAATGTTACCCATCGCTTCAAAAATTATGGTGAATGGTGCGACAGATATTGCTTTACATTTTGGTGTTTCAGACATGGTGATAGGATTAACCATTGTTGCATTGGGCACCTCTCTGCCAGAATTGGCTGCCACCATTGCCAGTGCCATGAAGAAAGAACATGATTTAGCCATTGGTAATATTGTCGGTTCTAACATGTTTAATTTATTAGGTGTGATAGGGATCTCTGGTTTGATCAGTGAATATGAGTTAAGCATGCACTTCATTAAGTATGACTATTTCTACATGCTTATATTGACAGTTTTTCTATTTCTGGCATCAGTATATTTTGTTCTTAAAGATCGTTTTATATCGAGAGTAATTGGCGTGGTGTTATTGGTGATGTATGTATCTTATATGGTGTGGGTTTCTTTTAGCGGGGGCATATGAATCAATTGAGTGATCCAGATATTTTGAAACTGGCGACTACTGTCTTCGATATAGAGTTGGAGGGTTTAAACTCGTTACGTGACCGATTAGGTGATGAGTTTATCGCGGCGATACAAACAATAATAGCCTGTGAAGGACATGTTGTGGTCATAGGTATGGGTAAATCTGGCCACATTGGTAACAAAATTTCTGCAACACTAGCCTCTACGGGTACTCCAGCGTTTTTTGTTCACCCAGGTGAAGCCAGTCACGGTGACCTAGGGATGATCACAACTGGTGATGTGGTGTTGGCCATTTCTAACTCAGGTGAAACCGAAGAGGTCTTAACTATTTTGCCGGTAATAAAGCGCATGGGTGCGCCGTTGATATCATTGACAGGCAAGCCCAACTCTACGTTGGCACAAAACTCAAATGTTCACTTAGATGTTTCAGTCAACGAAGAAGCTTGTCCGTTGGGTTTGGCGCCTACCGCCAGTACAACGGCTACTTTAGTTATGGGAGATGCTTTGGCTGTGACATTGTTAGAGCTTCGTGGTTTCACTAAAGAAGACTTTGCTAGATCCCATCCAGCGGGGTCATTGGGTAAGAAGCTTTTATTGGGTATAGAGGATGTTATGCGTAAGGGCGCAGAAATACCCCAGGTAGATGAGCAAGCAAGTTTCAGTGAAGCTTTAGTAGAAATGAACAGCAAGGGTTTGGGTATGACTGCAGTAACTCGAAACGGTGACCAGGTCATTGGGGTTTTTACTGACGGTGATTTACGGCGGACACTTAATCAGTTTGATCAGTTCAAGGAAAAACCGATTGGAGAACTAGCAACTTTGAATCCAGTCATGATTGAACAGGATAAAATGGCCGTCGAAGCGGCACAGATTATGGAGATACATCAAATTCATGCGCTGTTGGTGATTGATGATGAATCAAAACTGGTGGGTGCCTTGAATATTCATGATTTACTCAGAGCAGGGGTGGTTTGATGATGTACAGTGATGAGATAATGGCAATTGCCAAACAGATTAAGTTGGTCATCTTTGATGTTGATGGAGTCCTAACTGATGGTGGTTTGTATTTTACTGATGATGGTAGAGAAATAAAAAAATTCAATGTTAAAGATGGCCTTGGTATTTCAATTTTGGTCAAAAAAGGCATTGATGTGGCAGTAATTACAGGTAGGACCTCTGTTATTGTTGCAGATCGGATGAAATCTTTGGGTGTAAACCATGTCTATCAAGGTAGAATGAATAAATTAGATACATATGAAAATCTTAAATTAGCCATGAATATCTCTGATCAACAAGTGGCATTTGTTGGTGATGATATCATTGACTTACCCATTATGCGAAAGTGTTCATTGTCAGTAGCTGTTAAAGATGCGCATGCAGAAGTTAAGGCGGGAGCTGTTTTGGTGCTAGATAAGTGCGGAGGCATGGGTGCAGCTCGTGATGTTTGTGATTTAATCATGGAAGCCCAAAATTTAACTCATGATTTTACTGTTGATGAAAACAATCAATGATAATTGAATCAGACAGATCTAAACAATTACTTTTATTCGGCTTATTGGCGATTTTAAGTTACGCAGTATTTGAGAAATACTTTAATGATGATTCAGGTGAACAATTCAAGCCTTTTACCAAAGGCTATGCATTAACAAGTGTGACTATACAGTCAACCGACGAATCAGGTCAAATTGTGACCACCATCAATTCGCCAGCAGTAACACATTATGCTGACACAGAAAAAACTGTTATTCAAAACCCTCATATACAGCTTCATGATGCTGATGGCGATTGGGTTTTTTCCTCAGATCTGGGGGAAATTAATCAACAACAGACTGAAATATACTTTCCTAACGAAGTTTTGATTAATTTACTAGAAGCGAATCAGGTTAAAGATCAAGTGGAAATCAATACAGAACAACTAACAGTGAATGTGACCAACAAAGCTGGGGTTACACCTGCCATGCTTACCATGAGCACAATTAATTCAACCATTAAAGGGCTGGGTGCTGTGGTGAACTTTCAACAACAAGAAATAGATATATTGAGTGAAATGTATGCAGAATTTGAAAATTAGAACAGTTATATTGTTATTTATTATATCTCCATCTTGTTGGGCTCTTGATAGCGATCGAACAGCTAAAATTGTCATTCAGGGGCCTGGTTGTAAAACCCAGTTGAAAGAAAATCAGACAGAATGTCTAAAAGGGTTAACCATAGAACAAGGTAGTTTGTTAATAAAGTCAACCTACGGTTTGATAAAACATCAAGATAAAGGCATTGACAGTGTATTAATGAAAGGCCAGCAGGTTTACATGGAACAACTGATGGAAGACCGAAAGAAAATGACAATCAAGGCCAATCAGATCGATTATCAGAAAAACGCTGAAAAAGTATTTTTAAAGGGTGATGTAAAGATTACCAGTTCAATTGGTGTGACTACCGGTGAGAACCTGGAGTTTAATCTCAAAACCCAGGAAATTATTTCAGTGGGTGAAGAAGAGCAACCGTTTAAAATGGAAATAGATCAAAATAATGATTGAAGCCATTGACATCGTTAAGAGTTATCAAAAGCGTCAAGTAATATCTTCGGTATCTTTTAAAGTAGAACAGGGAGAAGTGGTCGGATTATTAGGACCAAATGGAGCAGGTAAAACAACTTGTTTTTATATGGTAGTCGGTCTTATACCAGTCGATAATGGTCAAATTATTATTGACGATATCAATGCCTCAGAATACGGAATGCATGAACGTGCGAAATTGGGAGTAGGTTACTTACCACAAGAAGCTTCGGTGTTTCGAAAGTTAAGTGTCAAAGATAATATCATGGCAGTGCTTGAGCTCAGAAAAGATTTGAATCGAGCAGAATGTGCTAACAAATGTCTTGAGCTAATGGAAGAACTCAATATAGAACATGTGAAAAATCAATTGGGAATCAGCTTATCGGGTGGAGAACGTCGTCGTGTTGAAATTGCACGTTCGTTGGCCATGGAACCTAAATACATCTTACTGGATGAGCCTTTTGCTGGTGTAGACCCTGTCTCTGTTATTGATATCCAAAAAATTGTATATCACCTTAAAAGTAAAAATATTGGGGTATTAATTACCGACCACAATGTTCGAGAAACTTTGGGCATTTGTGATCGCGCTTATATACTCAATGATGGTTGTATGCTGACAGAAGGAAAGCCAGAGCAAATAATCAGCAATGCTGATGTTAAACGGGTTTATTTGGGGCAAGATTTTTCAATGTAAAATAATGGATAATGGTTGAATTTTTATTGAGGCTTGGTTATATTAATATATAGGGAGAGCAATGAAAAATAATATAAAAGATCAATCGCTGAATACCATCTTTAAAGAATCTTTGTTATGTGCTTATTTTCTTGCCTCTGAGATCAAGAAGGTATTTCAAAATTCAATTCATAATTTCATCACACCAGTTTTTACCAGTAAAGACAAATATGTAAGACATCATTGTTTATATGAGGTTAGGTGTTGATGAAGTTTTCCATCAACTTGAGTTATGATACTCAAAAAATGAGGTTAGTCATATGCAATTAACTATCACTGGGCACCAACTAGACGTCACTGAATCAATCAAGGAGTATATTGAGAGTAAATTTGAGCGTATTAAAAGGCATTTTGACCAAGTTTTGAATGCACATGTAGTCATCAGTGTAGAAAAGGTCAGGCATAAGTCAGAAGCGACAATGCACATTGGTGGAAGAGATTTTTTTGCAGATTCAACAGAGGACCATTTATATAAGTCGATTGATTTATTGGTTGATAAACTAGATAAGCAAATCAGAAGACATAAAGATAAGATGACAAATCATCACAGAGATGAAGCCATTAAATTAAATCAGGCCAGTTATTGAATTAAAGCCAGCTCTTTCGATACAACAAGAGGCTTAACAAAATGGTGTTAAGCCTTTTTTATAAGTTATGTTTTTAGCAAATACAAAACAAATAACAGTGAATTCAACTGCGAGATTCTTTTGTTTGAGAAACGTGTTATTTTGGGCGATGGATTAACTCTATGAAAATTATTGATCTGTTAGAGAAAGATAAGATGATTGTAAATCATCACTTTATCAGTAAAAAGCGCTTGTTTGAGGCTATGGCAAGCTTGTTATCCCAAAACAGTACAGAAAGCTTAAATATTTATCACAGTTTGGTTGAACGAGAAAAGCTAGGAAACACTTCACTAGGAAATGGTGTGGCTTTACCACATGGGAAATGCTTGCTGAATAACGACATCAGAGCGTGTGTAATAAAAATGTCACAAGCTGCCGATTATGAAGGCATAGATAATGTGCCAGTCAATGTGGTTGTTGGGATTGCATTTCCGCTTGAAACCAATGACTCACACCAAGCTTTAATGACAGAAACAGCTTTTTTATTTCGCCAACACCGTTTATACAAAAACATCTTATTGGCACAAAGCAAAGAACAAATAACCGAAGAAATTTTAAAAGGTTTTCAATTATGCAACAACTGGTCATAGTCACTGGCTTATCTGGTGCTGGTAAAACAGTGGTTTTACGCTCGCTTGAAGACATGGAATTCTATTGTGTCGATAATCTACCCATCAATATGCTCAACCAGTTGGCGCAAAATATAATCGCTGATTCAGAGTTTTATCCTCAAGTGGCTGTGGGTATTGATATTCGTAGTAAAAGCCAAGACTTGACTGTATTTAATGATTTGATTGCTTCTATTGATCAAAATCAGCTGTTGGTGAAAATTATATTTTTATCCGCTGATAAAAAGACCATTTTAAAACGATATTCAGAAACCAGGCGCCGTCACCCTCTCTCTACTGCTCAACATAAATACAGTTTAACGGAGGCCATAAAGTTAGAAAGCGAATTGATGAATGGTTTTAAATTAAATGCAGATTTGATTATTGATACCACTCAATTAAAAATTCAACAGTTAAAACAACAAATTTGGCAGATCATGAGTCAGCCGAATGATCATGTATCAGTTATCATTAAATCCTTTGCATTTAAACGTGGTGTCCCATTTGATGCTGACTTTGTATTTGATGCCAGGTGCTTGCCTAACCCTTATTGGCAGCCTGAATTACGAACACTGACAGGACAGGATGATCAAGTCAAAGCGTTTCTTGATAAAGAGCATATAGTTCAAGAATTTTTAAAAGATTTAAGCTACTTTGCTAAAAAATGGATCAACCAGTTTGAGGCAAATGATCGCAGCTACATCACCATAGCCATAGGTTGTACAGGTGGACAACATCGTTCAGTTTATTTGGTGGAATCTTTGCATGCATTTTTGGAAAAGAAAATGATTAAAAATATGATACAACATCGAGAGTTGCATCAAGAGCAGTCATGATGTGATTGATTTCTTTTTGTAGTAAATGAAATCATAAGCAACATCAGGGTTATTGGCTGAAATTGGAATGTTAGTCAGGCGATTGACTTGCCATGCAGACCAATCTATATCGGGAAAGTAGGTGTCTCCTTCGAAGCAATCGTGTATTTTAGTGATAATCAAATGTGTCGCGTGGCTTAACATCAATTCATAAATTTTCGCCCCACCAATGACCATTAATTCTGTTTCTTGATCCAACATCTCTAACGAATGTACTACCTCAAAACCATCGCGCTCAAAAGATTTGTTACGGCTTAGTACAACATTTCGCCTTTGTGGCAGTACGAAAGGTAAAGATTCACATGTTTTGCGGCCCATTAATATGGTTTTACCCACAGTTTGTTGTTTAAAAAATTTAAGATCAGCAGGTAAATTCCAAGGCAAGGAATTGCCTTTTCCAATCAAGTTATTTTGATCCATTGCTGCGATTAATGTGATTCTTTTATCCTTCATACAGCTACTTTGCCTTTGATGTGTGGGTGAGCTTGGTAATCTAACAGTTCAAAGTCTTCAAAGGTAAAATCAAATAAGTTGTTTACATCAGGGTTGATTTTCATACTTGGTAATGGGTAAGTGGAACGATTTAATTGTTGTTTGATTTGGTCCATATGGTTGCTATAAATGTGTGCATCTCCAAATGTATGTATGAAGTCACCCGCCTCAAGGCCACAAACCTGAGCCATCATTAAAGTTAATAGGGCATATGATGCAATGTTAAATGGAACACCCAAAAATATGTCAGCGCTTCTTTGATATAGTTGGCAAGACAATTTATTGTCAGCCACATAATATTGAAATAAACAATGACATGGCGGGAGGGCCATATGATCAACATCTGATACATTCCAGGCACTAACTATATGACGTCTAGAATTTGGATTATTTTTAATTTGATCAATGAGGTTTTTAATTTGATCGATGGTTTGCCCATTAGGTGTTGGCCAAGAACGCCATTGATGTCCATAAACAGGCCCTAAATCGCCATTTTGATCGGCCCATTCATCCCATATTCGAACACCATTATCCTGGAGGTATTGGATGTTGGTGTCGCCAGCAATAAACCACAGAAGTTCATGGATGATAGATTTTAAATGCAGTTTTTTGGTTGTGAGTACAGGAAACCCTTGTTGTAGATCGAAGCGCATTTGATAACCAAAGACGCTGGTAGTACCTGTACCTGTCCGGTCAGATTTTTGGTGTCCGTTATTTAATACATGCTTGGCAAAGTCTAAGTATTGTTGCATAAAAAAACCTTGTTATAAAATAGCAATTATAACAAGGTTTCTAAATCTGAAAGTTATTAATTATGTTGGCTTATTTATGATGCCAATAATTTTTGTACAATGTTTTTACTGTTAAAGCTACTGATGATACCTTCAACATCAATTTTAATTTGGTCTAACTCTAAAGCGCCAGTTATACAAGGGCGTTCTTTATTAGAAAACATTGCTTTTTTAGACAGGTCAACAAATTTAGGTTTTTCCAACATTTGATTGTTGTTGTCTTTAACTAATAAAACTTCTGGTTTTAATCTTTTCTTTTTATTGTGTGAAAGAACCAAGCCTGCGGAACCATCAGAAAGTTGAACCACCGACCCAGCTGGGTATAGTCCAACAGCTTGAATAAACTCATCGACTAATTTAGCGCTGAATAGTTTATTGCGTTGTTTATATAACCACTCCATAGCGTGAGACGATGTGTAAACTGCGCCATAGGGCTTTTTACTGGTCATGGCGTCAAATGTATCAACAATACCAGCAATTTGTCCAAATGCTGGAATTTCATCACCAACTAAACCATATGGGTAGCCACTGCCGTCAAATCTTTCATGATGTGTTTCTGCAATAGTCAGTATGTTATGATCTAAAGTTCTGTCTTTAGCCAACATTTCAACACCTAACTCAACATGTGATTCAAATGTCTTACGCTCTTCTTCAGTTAACTCACCTTCTTTATTGAGAAGTTTTCGGCTTAATTTAGATTTACCAATATCTGCTAATAAGACACCTGCAACAAGAGTTTCCAGGGCTTGTTCTTTAATACCTAAGTGGCGACCAAATACTGCGGCTAAAATGGCAGACCGTAAAGAGTGACCATATACATATTCGCCTTTTTCTTTTAATTGTGTTAACCAAACCAATGTGTTCGGGTTTCTTATAACTGAATTAACAACTTTTGAAGCAATTTGTTTGGTCTTCTTGATATTTAAACCTTTGCCAACTCTCAAGTTAAAACTGGTTTCTTCAATGGCGCCGTTTAAATTTTCAAGTAAATTGTGCGCTGGCTTAAATTCATTTTTAATTGGCTTCAGGGCTTCTTGGTAATAATCATGTTTAACCACAAACGGTTTAATGCGTCCACGGTATTTGTTGCCAACTGTCTTTTTCTTCAGCAGAGGTGACGGTTTTGAAATTTCAGGATCACTGGCAAGGGACTTCCCTTTTTCCACATCTATGTATACATGATCACAAAATGCTTTCAGGTCGTTGATTTCATTGTTACTTCTGATGTAGAAACCTTGAAATGGGAATGGTGTATCTAACCAAGACCTATCAAGTTTACATACGTACATGCCAATTTTTAGAAATTTGACGGATATTTGTTCTTTTTCGATATTCATAATGTTTTAAACATTTAATTATAGTAATGCCCGATAGCTATGATAACACGTTTTACCTGCATATAGGGTGATGAATGTCACAAAAACAAGGGTAAATTGGACAAAAAATGTCACTTTTGACAAAATGTATAGATGCTTTGAAGATGTGTTTACAAAATGACATGTAAACATATGTATTATCAAGCTGAGTTGTTACTTCATTCCCCCCGCAAAGCTATGTTGCGTTATACGGGGGGGTGATTTTAGGACATTGCTTTTATTTTTGCATTCAATCGACTTTTATGTCGTGCAATTTTGTTTTTATGGTATAAGCCTTTTCTGGCAACGCCATCAACTACAGGAACCATTAGTTTGTATAACTCCTGAGCTGCTTTTTTATCACCAGTTTCAATGGCATTGATTACTTTTTTCATTGATGTACGTGCTTTTGAGCGCATGCTCATGTTAAGCTGCCTGTTTTTAACAGCCTGTCTTACGCGTTTTCTTGCAGATGCTGAATTTGCCAAACCTATATCTCCTTAACCAGAATTTTAAAAATCGCGGATTTTCCCATTAAAGATATGAATAGTCAACATGGATAGGTTATTAATTGAATGAATTTAGTTAAATCAACTGTTGTGGTGAGTTTTTTCACCTTATTATCAAGAATTTCTGGATTAGTCAGAGATATCTTAATGGCCAGTTCCTTTGGAGCTTCTGGCTTGTTAGGTGCTTTTCTTGTGGCCTTTAAAATTCCTAATCTCCTGCGCCGTCTATTCGCGGAAGGTTCTTTTTCTTTGGCATTTATTCCTGTTTTGAATGAAGTCAAAGCCAAGAGAAATCAATTGATGCTGAAACATTTTGTTAATCATGTATTTGGTTGTTTATTGGCGGTCTTACTGGTTGTTTTAATTGTTTTAGAGCTTTTCACGCCAGGTTTGGTGTCCATATTTGGTGTTGGCTTTTCTGATAAGCCGTTATTGTTCAATGCAACGGTGGATATGTTGCGCATCACTTTACCATATATGTTGTTTATTTCGTTGGTGGCTTTCAGTGCCGGTATTTTAAACAGCTTCGGTCGTTTTGCTTTACCGGCAGCGACACCCATACTGTTAAACCTCAGTTTGATTCTGGCGATTTTATTTTTACGTGATTCTTTAGATGAGCCTGTCATGGCATTGGCGTATGGCGTTTTGATTGCTGGTGTTTTGCAATTGTTGATACAGGTTCCAGCTTTGATGAGATTGGGCTTGATACCCAAACCTGTGATCAAATTTCATGACCCTGAAGTGAAAAAGGTGATGACTTTAATGATGCCGACATTGCTGGGTTCTTCTGCTGCACAAATCAATGTATTGATAGATACCGCTATAGCGACCCTGTTACCTTTAGCCGGGAGTGTCGCATTTTTATATTATTCAGATCGAATGCTGGAGTTTCCATTGGGTTTATTTGGCATTGCAATTTCTACGGTAATTTTACCCAAGCTATCGGTGGCATTTGCTGATTTAGATCGCGCTGATTATCAACAAACCATGAAGTGGGCCATGTCTCTGGCCATGTTTATTGCTTTGCCTTCAGCCATTGGGCTGTTGTTGTTGGCGAAGCCTGTCATAATTACTTTGTTTGTTCGTGGTGAATTTACAGTTGAAGATGCCACATATACTGCTTATAGTTTAATGGTCATCATGATAGGTTTACCAGCTTTTGTTGCGAACAAGGTTTTGTTACCTGCTTTTTACTCCAGGCAAGACACTAAATCGCCGGTCAGAATTGCGTTAAGGGCCATGTTTTTTAACGTGGTTTTCAATTTTGTTTGTGTCGGTATTCTGTATTATTTTAATGCCATTTCTTTGCATGTGGGTTTGGCAATGGCCAGTGTGGGGTCTGCTTGGTTACAATGCTTTTGGTTGTATCGAAAATTACGCAGTGATCATGTCATTCAGCAACCCTTATTATCATTGAAATTTTTGTTCAAAATTATTATTTCTTTGGTCTTAATGAGCGCGGTTGTTGTTTGGATGTTAAACTGGGTGCCAGCATGGCAGCAAATAAGCGGCATTCAAAAATGTTTAAATCTGTTTATGATTATTGGCCTGGCTGGAACCGTATATTTTATTTCTATGTGGATCTTGAAAGGCTACAATGAGATTAAATCAATCCACCAAAAAAATAATTAAATCATGGTAGCCAATCGCATGCATTTGATCAGGTATCCACAAAACAACCCTTTAAGACGACATAACAATTTGATCAATCACAGTTGTATCACTATTGGCAATTTTGATGGGGTGCATTTGGGTCATCAGGCATTGATTGCTCAAGTGGTCAAAAAGGCTCAATTATCGGGCAGACAATCCGTAGTGGTCTCTATGCAGCCTTTGCCTACACAATTTTTCCACGACACTGATGCTGTTGAAGTATTGACGCCATTTAAGCATAAGTTTCAATTGCTACAGGCTATGGGTGTTGACGTGATGTGCTTGTTAAATTTCAATCAAAAATTAGCCAATATGCCTGCTGTTGATTTCTATCAAAGGATCATATGTGAAGGCTTACAAGCCAAACATATCTTAGTGGGTGATGACTTTCGTTTTGGTGTTAATCGAAAGGGTGATTTTAGCATGTTGTCGCAATTGGCATTAAAAGATGATGTAGAAGTTGTTCAGTCAGACTCAGTGATGGTTGATGAACAGCGTGTCAGTTCAACAATCATCAGAAAATATTTAAATCAAGGGGACTTTGTTACAGTTAAGCAAATGTTGGGTCGTGATTTTAATTTATTAGGTAGAGTGGCTCACGGAAAAAAAATTGGTAGGACCATCGGTTACCCGACCATTAATATAGAGTTAAAAGGTGGCGCATTTCCACTTCATGGTATCTATGTGGTTGAAATAAAAATTTCTGGGAAGTTGTATCCTGCAGTAGCTTCTGTGGGATTTAATCCAAGTGTAGGAGGAAATGCCAAACGCATAGAAGTTTATGTTTTAGATTTTAATCAAGATGTTTATGGTCAAAGTGTTGAAGTTTTATTTTATAAGAAGCTGCGAAATGAAGTAGAATTCGACAGCTTAAAGTTATTGACATCAGCCATTGAGAAAGATGTTCAATTCACCCGAAATTTTTTTGACAAGTAATAAGGAGAACTGGTGTGAGCCAAGATTATAAACATACGCTCAATTTGCCTAAAACCAATTTTAAAATGAAGGCTTCATTGGCCACTAAGGAGCCCCAGTGGATTAAACAATGGAATAAAGATGGTTTATACCAAGCTTTACAAGAACATCACAAGGACAGTAAGCCATTTATTTTGCATGACGGACCTCCATATGCTAACGGTGCCATTCATATTGGACATGCGGTCAATAAAATTCTCAAAGACACCATTGTAAAAGCAAAAATGCTGTCAGGTTTTCGAGCACCTTATGTTCCTGGCTGGGATTGTCATGGTCTGCCAATAGAGGTTCAAGTTGAAAAGAAGGTAGGTAAAGTTGGCAAAAAGGTTGATGCCAAGACTTTTCGCCAAAAATGTCGTGATTACGCTGAAAACCAGGTTAATATCCAGAAACAAGATTTCATTCGTTTGGGTGTCTTGGGGGATTGGGATAAGCCTTATTTGACCAAGTCATTTGACTATGAAGCCAATATGATCAGGGCGCTGGCGAAAATTGCTGCCAATGATCATTTAGAAAAAGGGGTTAAGCCTGTTAATTGGTGTTTTGATTGTGGTTCTGCTTTGGCTGAAGCTGAAATTGAATATCAAGACAAAACTTCACCTGCCATTGATGTGGCATTTAATTTTGTTGATCAAAACAGTGTGCTAGAAAAATTTGGGGTATCTGAAGCTGATCAAACCATTGCAATACCGATTTGGACCACCACTCCTTGGACGATTCCTGCTAACCAAGCTGTGTCTTTACACCCGGAATTAAACTATGCATTGGTCAGTGGTCATAAATCATATACATTGATAGTGGCGGCTGAAATGGTGGAGTCGGTTATGACGCGTTTGGCGGTTGATGATTTTAAAGTTTTAGCCACTGTTGAAGGTGCTGAACTTGAATTATTGCAATTAAAGCATCCGTTGTATGAAAAAGAAGTTCCTGTAATTCTGGGCGATCATGTCAACACAGAAGCTGGAACTGGTGCAGTCCACACCGCACCTGGGCATGGTGTTGATGATTTCAGAGTTGGCAACCAATATGATTTGGAAGTTTATAATCCTGTTGATTCCGATGGCGTTTATTTACCAGATACGCCAATGTTTGCAGGACAACATGTTTGGCAAGCCAATAAAACTGTGGTGAAAGCATTGCAAGATGAAGGGCAGTTGTTACATCATGAAAATATTTATCACAGCTACCCTCATTGTTGGCGACATAAAAGTCCAACTGCATTCAGGACCACGCCTCAATGGTTCATTAGCATGGATAAACAAGGTTTGCGTACTCAGGCATTGAATGAAATCGAACAAGTTGAGTGGATACCGTCTTGGGGTGAGGAACGCATTTACAAGATGATAGAAAATCGCCCAGAATGGTGTATCTCTCGACAGCGAACATGGGGTGTGCCCATAACGCTATATGTGCATAAACAATCTGGTCAATTACACCCCAATTCACCACAGATCATGTCTCAAGTGGCCGATTTAGTTGAGCACAAAGGCATGGATGTTTGGTATGACCTTGATGATAAGCAGTTTTTGGGTGATGAAGTTAAAGACTATGAAAAAGTCACCGATGTTCTGGATGTATGGTTTGATTCTGGGGTAACGCACTACTGTGTTTTACAGCAAAACGAAGCTTTGCACGCACCAGCTGATTTGTATTTAGAAGGTTCTGATCAACACAGAGGGTGGTTTCATTCATCGTTGTTAACAGGGGTGGCTATTGATCAACATGCACCTTATAAACAAGTGTTGACCCATGGTTTTGTGGTTGATAAAGATGGCAAGAAAATGTCTAAATCTATTGGCAATGTTATTTCCCCTAAAGATGTGGTTAATACTTTGGGTGCTGATATCCTTCGTTTGTGGGTTGCGTCGGCTGATTATCGAGGTGAAATGACGATTTCTGATGAAATTCTTAATCGTGCTGCAGATGGGTATCGTCGGATCCGCAACACAGCACGTTTTATGTTGGGCAACTTAAACGAATTTGAAGAGTCAGATGTGCTGAATTTAGATCAATGCACAGAAATTGATTTATGGGCGATTAACAAAGTAGGGCAATTGCAAAATGATGTGATAGCTCATTATGAAGCCTATCAGCTACATTTGGTTTATCAAAAAATTCATCACTTTTGCTCTCAGGATATGGGGGCCTTTTATTTGGATGTGATTAAGGATCGTTTGTACACCTGTCATAAAGACAGTAAAGCCAGAAAATCAGCACAAACAGCCATGTATTATGTGTTAAATTCATTACAACAATTGATTGCACCTATTTTGACATTTACGGCAGATGAAATTCGTCTTGCTCGTAATGGGGAACAGCATGTTTTATTTTCAAGTTGGTTCGACTTGCCAGCTTTGGATTTCAGTGAAAAGGAACAACGGTGGTTGTTGGTTGCTGAAATCAGGCAAGCCGTGGCTAAACAGTTAGAGCATTTGCGGGTGGCGGGTCAGATTGGTTCGTCATTGGATGCAGAGGTTGTGTTGTTCTTACAGGATGAACTGTATAACAAGCTTGCAGACCTTAACGATGAAATGCGTTTTGTATTAATCACCTCTGAAGTTAAACTGAAATCTTGGAATGAAAAAGGGCAAGCTACAGATGTTAATGCCTCTGAAATTGAGTTGGCATCAGGTCATTCCATTTCGTTGGCAGTGTCTAAAGCAAGTGGAGAAAAATGCGAACGTTGTTGGCACATCAGAACCGATGTGGGTGTCAATAAAGCGCACCCAAGTATTTGTGGTCGTTGTGTTGAAAACGTTGAAGGCGCTGGCGAAAAAAGGAGTTACGCTTAATGGGATTCATTGAAAAAGTAAAACGTTCGGGTTGGCGACTTTTGTGGATAAGCGTTTTGGTTTTTTTTCTGGATCAATGGACCAAATATTTGGCCAGTAGCCAACTTGAGTTGTATGTGCCAAATAAAATAATGGAATATTTTAACCTGACGTTGATGCACAATGAAGGTGTGGCCTTCAGTATTTTGGCCGATCAATCAGGTTGGCAACGTTACTTTATTGCAGTTGTGGCATCTGCAATTGTTATTTGGTTGTTGTACTGGTTGTCCCAAAATAGTCGTTCTATGAAGTTACAAAATACCGCATTGGTGTTGGTTATTGGCGGTGCTTTGGGTAATATTTGGGATCGAATTTTTTTGGGTTATGTGGTTGATTTCATTGAATTACATTATGCAGGTTATTATTGGCCAGCCTTTAATGTGGCTGATTCAGCCATTTGTGTTGGTGCAGTTTTACTGATCATTGATGCATTTAAAAATAAAGAACAAACAACAAAAGAAGCACAATCATGAAAATTTTATTGGCTAACCCGCGCGGTTTTTGTGCAGGAGTGGATCGTGCCATTGATATTGTCAACCGCGCTTTGGACGCATTTGGTGCTCCAATCTATGTTCGCCATGAGGTGGTGCACAATCAATATGTGGTGAATAAATTGCGTGATCGTGGTGCGGTTTTTGTGGATGAACTAGATGAGATTCCAGACGAGCAAATTGTTATTTTTTCAGCACATGGTGTTGCTAAAGCCGTTCGTTATGAGGCTGAAAGGCGTCAGCTTAAAGTGTTTGATGCTACATGTCCCTTGGTAACTAAGGTCCATATAGAAGTATTTAGGTATTGTAAACAAGGTTTTGACTTGATCTTAATAGGTCACCATGGTCACCCTGAAGTTGAAGGTACGCTAGGTCAGTGGGATAAGCTTAACGCAACTGGTGCCATTTATTTAGTGGACTCTGTTACTGAGGCGAATGCCATTCAAGTCGATCAACCCAATCAAGTCGCTTATGTCACACAAACAACACTGTCAATGGATGACACCCGAGATATCATCAATGAACTGCGTAATAGGTTTCCTATGATTGAAGGGCCAAAACATGATGATATTTGTTACGCCACACAAAACCGTCAATTGGCGGTTCGAGATTTGGCAGCCCAGACTGAGCTTGTTTTGGTGGTTGGTAGTGTTAATAGTTCAAATTCCAATCGACTCAGAGAGTTGGCCGAAAGGCAAGGTGTGGATTCTTATTTGATTGATGGTGCTGCCGATATTAAAAACACATGGTTTGAAGGTGTTCAATCAGTCGGCCTTACCGCAGGTGCTTCAGCACCAGAAAAATTAGTCAGAGATGTGATCGCTGCCATTGAAAACATCAGTGGTCAAATCGAAGTGGTTGAATTAGAAGGTGAGCCAGAAAACATGGTTTTTGCACTGCCAAAAGAGTTGCGATTGGTACAAAAATAACCGTTTATCAATCAATTAATGCCGTCAATCAGATCAAGACTTATCTGCCTTGATTCGCATGTCTTAATAACCTATCATTAAAATTGGTTAAAATATTTTAATGTGTTTGTGAATAAATTAATAAAGCATAAGTCGATCAGAAAACCAGCGGGTTTTTCATTGATAGAGTTGATTGTCGTACTATTAATAGGGTCCATTCTGTTGGCGTGGGGTGTGCCTAATTATCGTGATTTTAAAGTTCGTAAGACGGTAACAGACAGCACCAATGAGCTGGTCTATACACTTAATTTTGCCCGTGCTGAAGCGATCAGACGTGGACAAACAGTCAGGGTTAGGGCCAAAGGAGCTGCCAGGAATTGGGAGACTGGTGCGAACACATTACTTATAAATGTTGCTGCTGCTAATGAGAGGTTAGCTGACTTGGGTGCTATGCCTGATGGTATTGAGGTGACTCAGGGCGGAGCTTTTGTTGCTGATATCAATTTTGACACGCTGGGCGGGCTTGCCAATGGGTCATCAACAGAACTCAGAGTGGAAAACACCACTGTTTCTAACGCCTATCGTGTGATTCAAGTACTTCCTTCTGGTTCTATCAAGGTGGTGAGGCCATGATCAAAATTATAAAAGTAAATCAACAAGGTTTTACCTTGTTAGAGGTTTTGGTTGCTGTTTTGGTGTTTTCATTTGGCTTGTTGGGTATTGCAGGCATGATGACCATTTCAGTCAAAAGTAATCACAATGGTTACCTCAGATCTCAAGCTAATTTTATGGCTGAGAATATGGTTGATCGAATGCGAGCTAACCCGGTTGCTTTGTGGGCTGATGCTTACGTTGGAACAGCTGCAACTGGAGCTGCTACTTGTGATTTAACTAATCCATGCACATTTACAGACTTAGCCACTTATGACATGCAAGAGTGGGCCAACTCATTGGCTAGAGCGCTGCCCAATGGTACTGGAAACATTGTCTGTGTTAACAACGGAACTTTACCTGGTACTTTAGCCGTGGCAGATGGCCCTTCTATATGGTCTCCGGTCCCGCCTTATGAAGGTGTTTGTACTGTTACTGTTAATTGGAATGAATCTAACAGAACTTCAGCAACAGATGCACAACAAGTTGTGCTGGTGGTACAACCATGAATTCTCTCATTTATAATAGGTCGAAATTAAATATGGTTAAAGCTAAAGGCTTTTCATTGATTGAACTGATGGTCGCTATGGTTATTGGTTTAATTATATTACTGGGGTTGGTTTCATTGTTCACTTCCTCTAGTGCACTGAATCGAGCACAATCTGGTTTGTCCGTGCTGCAAGAAAATGGACGGTATGCCATTTCCCGATTAAAACGCGACATTGAAATGGCTGGTAGAAAACATTGTGCAACAGTTGCCATGCCATCATCGTTAACAACTGATTGGAACCAAGGTTATGAAATGACCAGTTGGACAGCAAATAATGACGTAACATTCTCCAATGGTTTTCCAAATAACAGTGATGTTATTATGGACAGTGAAACTGATAACGATCAGTTGGGTGATACAGCTTTAGCTGGTACCGATGATTTTCCTATAGATCCAAGTTATTTCATTCGCGGACATGAATGTTCCGCATCATCGTGTACTCCAGCTACCACTGATTTAGGAAGCGATTTAAATGCTCCTTTGGGTGGCATGGGCACAGCAGATGGTGACAGACCAGCCTCTTCTGATATATTAACCATGCGTTATTTGACTGAAAGTGGTGGGCAACAAGTTTTTGGAATAACGCCTAATGCACCAACAAACCCAACAAGTTACCAGTTAGACCTTGATGCACCTGGAGTTACTGGTGCTGGAGTTAATGGGATTGGTTTAATTTCTGATTGTTTTAAAAATCATGTTTACAATATCAATGGTAACACTGTCAATGTATCTGCAATGCCTTCATTTGATGTAAATTCAGATACTCGATTATTTGATTTAGATCAAGACTTGAGAACAGTTAGTTATTATTTGAAATTGGATACTGACCCCAATCAAGCAGGACGTTTAATCAGTTCGTTGTATCGTTCAGAAAATGGTGTTGAGCAACAAATGGTCGAAGGTGTTGAGCGTTTTGATGTTTTCTACTTGGCTCAGACTCAAACTGGACATGTCGTAAGGATGACAGCTGACGCGATTAATGCTGTTCAAGGGGGCGGTGACGGTGATAACAATGGAACAGTTGATGGAATTGATGGATGTATTATCCCTCCGAGAACTAATTTAAACACATTTACAGGGCAAGATATATCCAACGATCAAGGTTGTTTGTGGCGTTCTGTGTATGCAATAGAAATTCATATGTTATTGAATACAGTGGACAATAGTTCAACAGTTGATGATGACAGATATATATATTCACCAGATGGTCTAACGCCACAAAATCCAACTGCAGGTTTACCTTCTGGTTTAGACGCAGGTAGGATGTATCGTCGCGAATTCTCAGCCATTGTTCCAGTTAGGAGCTACACATTATGAAAAACATGAAAAATAAACAACAAGGCGCTGCTTTGGCCATAGGTTTGATTTTACTACTCATCATTACTTTGATGGGCTATGCTGGGATGAAAGGTACCATCCTACAAGAAAAAATGGCCATAGGTTTGCATAATAAGGCATTGTCTAATAACGGTGCAAATTCGGCCCTGCGTGGCGGTGAATCATACTTGTATAACCTAGTTAGAGACACCAATGGCGTTAATATTGAAGGAACACCAACAGGAAGGTTAAGAAATATTTTTTCACGCTACCCAGTAATCAATGACCCTGAGAGTGGCATGATTGATGCTTATACAACTTTCATTGAAGGAGGGGTAGGTGGAACAGACTTCAGTACAGATTTTAATTTGACCACCACCAGCAGTCAAAATGCAGATTTGGCACAGCAACCACAATATTTTATTCAGGAATTATTGGCATCTGAGTCTAGTGGGGTCTCAGGGCAGTTCGGCAACACTGGTGCTACAGGTGGCGGTGCTAATACGCAAAAATCTTACTTAGTTACTGGTTGGAGTACCAGTGGTGATGGTAAATCAACTTCTTTGGTTCAATCTTTATATACAGCTGTTACAAGCAGTACATCTCAATAAGCGAAGGCTACATACCATGATTACAAAAAAATTCAACATATTCTTAATGACAACAACATTGATTGCACTTTCTGGAATCAATGAGTCAAAAGCTTCATTGTTACAATTAACACATGATCCATTGTTTTTAACACAATCAGTTCCACCTGCCATTGCAGTGACATTCGATGATTCTGGTAGTATGGCATGGGCTTGGATGGGGCCAAATGGAGACCCTGAATTTGCTGACCCTACTCAAAACAGGCTTTACTATAATCCAAGCATTATATATGCACCGCCATTACGAGCGGATGGATCAGAAATGCCAGATGCTAGCTTTACTGCTGCATGGGTAGATGGTTTTAACCAAGGCGAAGGTACAGTTAATTTAAGTCAGGATTATATCCCTCTCAGTCAAATTTCCTACAGAACTGATCGTAATAACACTTGGTTTGCCTTCAGAAGGTTCAGTGGTATGCCAGGTATTGATGATGCAGATATAGATGATTTCTTTTATGACCCATACCCTACGGCAACGATAGTTGCTAATGACTGGGGGGTTCCTGCGTTTTATTTAACTCCTGATGGAGCAGGTGGTTATACCACCAATACGATACCCGCGTCCCAGCAACAGAATTTTGCTAACTGGTATGCGTATTACAACTCCAGGATGAAGTTGGCGAGGACCGCAGTGAGTCGAGCCTTTTCTACATTTGGCCCCAATTTTAAATTAGGGTGGCAAGAGATTAATAGTTTTAATTTTTTCTCTGCTTTAAATAAATTTGAACTAGGTCATAGAAATGATTTTTATGATTGGTTATTTGACATTCCTACCAGCGGAGGTACTCCATTAAGAAGTGCGTTTGAAAGAGCAGGTGAAGAGTTCACTGATGTAGATAATTATTTTTCAACAGATTTTAATCAAACCATAAGTTGTCAACAAAATTTCCACATCGCTATTTCAGATGGTGAGTGGAATGGTGATGGTAATTTTAACAACGAGGCTAACTGGGCAGCACCTAATTTACATGATGAAAATTCAACAACGATACCTGGGGACTCTGATGGTCTTCTGACTGCTTATAATCCTGGTGCAGGTGAGCAAGAGATCTATCCAGAAGAAGATAATTTGACATCACTTTCCGACATTACTTTTTCTTATTGGGCAAGAGATTTGGTCAATTTAGAAAATAATGTTAAGCGTTATAAGAATGACTATACAGATGCAAGTGGTAATACGATCACATATACCACAAACCAAGAATGGGTTGAGCCTGCTTTCCAATGGAACCCCAGTAATGATCCAGCCTATTGGCAACATATGGTTACCTATAATGTGGGTTTGGGATTGGAAGCATCATTAGTAGAAAATCATCAAAGTGGTAACTTCACAGCCCCCAATTGTCCGGATAATGGTATAGCTGATTCAAGAGAGTCAGTATTGTTATCATTGCGCAATGGTTCATGTGAATGGCCTGATGGTAGTAGGGTCGATGATGTTTGGCATTCCTCTATAAACAGCCGTGGTGATTTCTTAAGTGCCAATGATCCAGATGAATTGGTTGCAGCACTTAATGCTGTTGTTAATAACATATTAGAACGGCTTTCTCGAGGTAGTGCTTCAACTGTTTCTTCAGGGGTGGTTACTGATTCAACCACTGCTTATTCACCAGCATTTGACTCTTCAAATTGGTCAGGCAGTTTGATTGCCAGAAGAGTAAGGGCTGATAGATCTTTCGGAACGCCTCTTTTTGATTTGAGTTGTACTTTAACGGACATTGGCACATGCCCAGCTACAGGAAACATTGAACCATACCAAAACCCAAGTCAAAGAAATGTGTATACATATGATTCCGGCTCTGATACCAAAGTGGCATTTGCAGCTGGCTCTCCTGGACAAGCTATGACAGAATTTGCAGCCAATGTGGCTGTAGACCATGGCACAACAGTTTCTTTAACGGAAGCTGTTGATTACATCAAAGGTGTTCAAGATAATGAAGTTTCACGAACTGGGTTATTAAGAGATCGTACCACTGTTTTGGCTGATATCGTTCATGCCAGTCCAGTTGTAGTGCGTGGACCCAGTGCTAATTATTTAGACAGTTTCTGGCCAACAGATACACCAGAACATGCAGCATCATTTGATGCTGATGGCAACCCAGATGGTTATTTATCTTTTAAGGAAGATGAGATTGATCGAAAAAACATGGTTTATGTGGGTGGTAATAGCGGCATGTTACATGCGGTCAGCGCTGAAGGAAATGGTGCAGAGTCTGGAAGGGAGTTGTGGTCATATATTCCTTCACGAGCAATGAGAAATTTGCATGAATTATTAAACCCAGCCTATGAACATAAATCATTTGTAGATAATACGCCAGTTGTAACAGATGCTTTTATTAATGGATCATGGCGCAGTATCCTTGTTTCAGGTATGCGTTATGGAGGACAAGCGTTTTTTGCTATTGATGTTACCAACGCAAATGCAACAGAGCCAGATGTGTTATGGGAGTTCACAGATGAGAATGATGTAGATATGGGGTATTCATATGGTCAAGCCCAAATTGTTAGAATCACCAGCACCAAAGAATGGGTGGCGTTGATTCCAAATGGTTATAATAATTCTGAACCAGATTTTACCGATCCGGCCGATCCAAGGAATAGAGTCAGTTCGACTGGTACAGCAGTTTTGTATGTGGTTCGGTTAAGTGATGGCCAATTATTGGCTAAAATAGATACGGGCGTTGGTAGTGCAGCAACACCAAATGGGTTAGCCACCCCAGTAGGTGTAGATAGCCAGTATATTGCTCCATCAGCAGCTAATTTGGCTAATTCAAATATTGATATTGGTACAGACTTCGTTTACGCAGGGGATTTGTATGGAAATTTATGGCGTTTTGATTTTACCAGTCCTAATTATTCTGACTGGCAAAATTCGACCAATATTAGACGTGTACTGGAAGCTGATGGTATTATGGAGCAACCCATCACTGTTCAACCTAAAATATTGTCAACCTCAACTCCCAATGCAAGTCATGATGTAATCGTGATGGCTGCCACAGGAAAATACATAGAAATTCCAGATCGTTCTATTAACTTACCTAACGATCAATTTTTATTTGCTATTTATGATGGGCCAAGCAGCACTGATTCTGAAGACCTTAGTCTCAATAATGGTGATTTAATAGAGCAATCTTTTACTTCTGCTGGTGGTGCAAATATCAGAAGGGTATCAAATGTAGATTTTGATCCGGTTGTTGAAAAAGGATGGAAATTAGAACTTCCTGCCGAGGGTGAAAGGGTTGCAAACCCATTAAGTTTAATTGGTAATGATGTTTTATTGGCAACTTCAACCATCACAGCTGGTGATGACCCTTGTGAAGCTGGAGGTCAGAGCTGGTTGATTGCAATTAACCCCGAGACAGGTGGTACATTAGAAGTTGATTCAGATGGGTTGTTTGAAGTTTTTGAACTGGACGCTTCTGGAAACCCAACAACTACAGTTTTAGAAGGTGATGCTATTGCCATTTCAGATTTAATTATTGGTAAACCACCCATTTTAGAAAGTTTAGGGGGCGGTGATGTGTCTATTGTGGTTGAAGGTGCTGAATCGACGCAAACCATTACATTAGAACAGTTTACGTGGCGTCGAAGAAACTTTACAAATTTGTTAACAGAATAATATGAGAGAAAACATGAGAAATATTAAACTTTTATTGCTGATATTATTATTGGTATTTAGCTTTAATTCGTTATCAAATGGTCAAAGAACTATGGCTATAAAATCAATGAATGTTGATAAGATTGATAACATACAAAAAAGATTGATTCTAAATGGCAAAGAGATGAGATTGGCTGGTAAAGATAAAGCAGAGTTAGCTTTTATGTTTACAGATAGCGCGAAAATTGTTCAATTTAAAGATGTGGAACTGGATCAGCAGTATTACTTTTTGTTATACAAAGAAGAAAGTAACTTTAGGAAGAGTAGCAATGAATTTAATCAAATTATTGCCATATTTGAAAATAACCCAATGGAAACGGAGTAGGCGATGAAAAACAAAGGATTTACTTTGATTGAATTATTGGTGGTTATTGCAATTATTGCCTTATTAGCTGCTTATGCCATTCCAAACTATCGTCAGTATGTGGTGCAAAGTAAGCGAGCTGAAGCACACTCTAGGGTGATGGAAGTAGCAGGCTTATTTGAAAAATTTTATGCCAATACCAACGCCTATCCAACCGGGTTAACCGGCGGCGGTGCTGCATTGTCATTAACTGCTGATTTTTTAGAATGGGAAGATTATGAAGTAGTAATAGCTGGTGCTTCTGGGATAGCAGAATGGCGAGTTCAAGCAAACGCCAGGGCAGGTCAGTTGGCTGATGATACTGCATGCCCCAGAATTTGGTTTGACAATCTTGGTAGAAAAGGTCCTATAAATTCAGAATGTTGGAATGATTGATTTGCGTCGATAGACTTTAATCAAGATTGCCGCCTTTAAGAACACGTTGTTTTTGGCGGTTCCAATCACGTTCTTTAGAAGCTGCGCGTTTATCGTGCAGCTTTTTACCTTGTGCCAGGATCACTTTCAGCTTAACTTTACCCTTGATCCAATACAAACTTCTGGCCACTAAAGTCAGTCCTTTGCGCTCAACAGAGCCAATTAAATGGTTGATTTGATGGCGATGTAATAATAGTTTCTTTAAACGATTGGGTTCAGCTGTTATGTGTGTTGATGCAGTATTTAAAGGTGTTACATGACAATTAGTTAAAAACACTTCACCTTCTTTGATAAACACGTAAGATTCCGCCAAATTAACTTTTCCGGCACGCATAGATTTAACCTCCCAGCCTTGTAACTCTAAGCCGGCTTCGAAATCTTCAATAAAATGAAATTCATGAGATGCTTTTTTATTGACGATAATGGTATTATCACTTTTTTTAACTTTTGCCATTTGTGGGTGTTTTTTAATGGATGATAGATTTTATTTAATTTTGATACAAATTGCATCATGTTCTCAAGTTATTGTTGCTGGTAATATATAGCGATGTCAGAAATTATAAAATCCGCGATTGTGCCATATGACAGTGATCTTATGTTAAAGCTGGTGAATGACATTGAAAATTACCCAGCATTCTTAAAGTGGTGTAAACGAGGCTATATCAATGAAAAAACAAATGACAGCTACGTGGCTGGGTTGGTTATCAGTGTAAAAGGTATTCAAGTCGAATTTGCCACACAAAATACCATGGTACAAAATGGCAAAACCATATATATGCATATGGCTTTGGTCAGTGGGCCGTTTAAGAAAATGACAGGGCAATGGCGTTTTCAGCAATTTCCAGAATTGGGTTCAAAAGTAGAGTTACAACTGCAGTATGAAATTAAATCTCAATTATTAGGTCGCATGTTTGCCAAAGGTTTTGATCAAATAGCGGGTCATCTTGTTAATGATTTTGTTACCAGGGCAGGGGAGATATATGCCTAAAGTTGAAATCATATATGCAACTATTGAATCTCAAGAGTTGATGACATTGGATGTTGCAGAAAAATCAACCATTGAAGATTGTATTGTACAATCAGGCTTGTTAGCACAATTCCCTGAGATTGATTTATCTGTGATGAAAGTTGGTATATTTAGCCAAGTTAAAACTTTAAGCCACCTAGTCAGTGAGGGGAACAGAATTGAGATTTATAGACCTTTGATAGCAGACCCTAAGGTGGTCAGAAGGAAAAAAGCTGAAGAAGCGAAAAAGTAATCAATAAGGACCTTAACAACTTAATTACACAAATAAATTGATTTATTCCACTGAATCAGTACTGTCAATGTCTGTGGTAACTTCGTCTTTGTTAGGGTAGTAATTACCTTCTGTTCTGATTAATTGGTTGTTTTCAAAAAATAAACTGAGTTTCTTTATTTTTTTGAAATTACCTTTATGTTTATGTGTATTGATATAGTCCCAACGGTCTTGATTAAAAGGATCTGCAACTGTGGGGGTGCCTAATACAATAGCAACCTGCTGCTTACTCATGCCAGGTTTAACTTCATCAATGTCTTGTTGTTTAAGGATGTTCCCTTGTTGAATAGGTGTCTTGTAACAAGCGGTCAATCCGGTTAAAGCAAGCAATACAGCAAAAAAAGCAATTTTCATTTTAATAAGTTATTCAAAATCAAGCGAGAATGATACAATAAAATCCATTAAATATCAGTTAAATCTTTGAGATGAGCAAAAAAGAAATAAAAGAAGCGGGCTTAAAAGTCACATTACCCAGATTACAAATCCTTGAGTTTTTAACCAATAACAAAGGGAAACACTTTACAGCGGAAGATTTATACGACGAAATGAAAACAGCAGATCATGACATAGGTCTCGCTACAATATACCGGGTATTAAATCAATTCGAAACTGCTGGGTTAGTGAGTAAAAATCAATTTGAGAATACACAAGCTGTTTATGAGTTAGATACTGGAGAGCACCATGATCACATGGTTGAAGTTGATACCGGTAAAGTTGTTGAGTTCTTTGATTCTGAGTTGGAAGATTTACAAGTTAAAATTGCTGAGAAATATGGCTATGATCTGATCGACCATAAGTTGGTTTTATACGTCAAAAAGCAATAAATGGATATCTACAAAGAGTTTTATTTGGAATCAGCTCACTGGTTACCCAATGTGCCTGAAGGACATAAATGTGGTCATTTGCACGGGCATTCTTTCAAAGTTATCGTTAAGGTATCTGGTGAACCCAATGACCAAATGGGTTGGATTATTGACTTTTCGGATATTAAAGCTGCTTTTAAACCGATCTATGACCAATTAGATCATGCTTGTTTGAATCATGTAGAAGGTTTGGAAAACCCAACAAGTGAAAATTTGGTGATTTGGATATGGAATGCATTGAAGCCAAAATTACCGCAACTCTCTGAAATAGAGGTTTGTGAAACATGTACTTCAGGTTGCATATATAAGGGAGAGTAATCACTAAGCAAAGATATCTAAAATTGGTGATAAAAATATTTGACTAAATTGTCATAAATGTTGATAATACGCATCCTCTTAATGGGGCTATAGCTCAGCTGGGAGAGCGCAACACTGGCAGTGTTGAGGTC
>CAZVZJ010000003.1:0-102461 GCA_964631055.1 uncultured Marinicella sp. | reverse complement strand
ATATATAATACTATGTTATTTAACATCCAACGAGAAAGTTTATTAGCTCCATTGAATCAAATCTGTGGAGTGGTTGAAAAAAAAGGAACACTGCCAGTTTTAAGTAATGTTTTACTGACACTTGATGGAAACACCTTATTGTTAACCACCAGTGATTTAGATGTTGAAATGCGTTCTGAGTGTACAGTTGATGCACAAGCTTCTGGTGAAGTTACCGTTCCAGCACATAAGTTTTTAGATATATGTAAAGCTTTGCCGGATGGATCCATAATTACTTTTTCTTTTGACTCAGGTAAATGTTTAATAACATCAGGAGACTCTCGTTTTAGTTTAAGTACATTAGCAGCTCAAGAATTTCCTCTTATAGATGACATGGAGTCATATCAACCTATTAATATGAATAGTGTAGATTTACAAAGGATGTTGAAACAAACAGTTTTTTGCATGGCTGTTCAGGATGTAAGATATTTCCTTAATGGCTTGTTGTTTGAAGTATTGAATAATAAATTAAGGTGTGTATCGGCTGATGGTCATCGTTTGGCTTTGGCTGAATGTGACTATGTTAATGATGATGGTTTAACCAAACAAGTTTTGATTCCGCGAAAAGGTGTTTTAGAGTTGCAAAAAATGATTCGCGATTTGGACCAACAAATCACCATTAATATGGGTGTTAATCACATCAAGGTAGAGATTGAAAGTATCAGTATGACCTCAAAATTAATTGATGGTAAATTTCCAGATTACGAATCAGTTATTCCATTAAACATGGAAAATAACTTTATTGCTGACAGAGAAGAACTTCGTAATGCATTACACCGTGTGGCCATTTTATCTAATGAACAATACAAAGGTGTTAAATTTAAAATAACACAAAACAAACTGGAAATCATTGGACACAACCCAGACCAAGAACAAGCTGAAGATGTAATTACTGTTCAAACAGAGATTCAAGACATTGAAACAGCTTTCAATGTGAATTACATTTTAGATGCCACACAAGCCATTACTGAAAAAGAAATACAGTTCAGTTTTAAAGAAGCACTGTCTAGCTGTTTAATTAAACACCCTGAACAACTTGATTGTAGATTGGTGGTTATGCCATTGCGCATATAGGTGCAACTCAAACAAATCAAAATTAATGGTTTTCGTTGTTACGAAAGTATAGAACTTGCTTTTGATCAACGCATCAATGTTTTTTCCGGTGCCAATGGTGCTGGAAAAACATCTGTTTTGGAAGCCATTTATTTCCTATCTACGGGAAAATCTTTTCGATCAAAACGTAATAAAAACTTAATTAACCACCTTTTTGATGAGTTAACTGTATTTTCTGTTTATGAGGATATAGATAAAAACAGCCACAAAATTGGAATTAACTTAAACAAAGCATTAAAAAAAACAAGCAAGCTCAACTCTACTGTTGTAAAAACTCAATCAGAAATTGCTCATGCACTTCCAGTGGTTTCAATTGATCCTGATTCATATCTGTTTTTGGATAAGCCGCCTCAATACCGTCGTTCATTCTTGGATTGGCTGGTGTTTCACGTGAAACCAAAATACTTAACAGTTTGGTCCAGGGTGTCCAGATGTCAAAAACAATTGAATGTTTTATATAAAGAAAATAGACAAAGTGAACTTAAAGAATGGGAACAGTTGTATGTTACATACGCTGAACAATTAACAGAAATGAGGTTAGGTGTTTTTGTAGATCTACAGGAGCTTATTAATAAAAAAATAAAAGAAATCATTCCTGAACTCAGCGCATTTGAACTGTCTTTTTATCAAGGTTGGAGTAAAGAAAATAATTTAACTGAGCAAATACAAAAAGACAGAACAAAAAATGTGTTGTATGGAAATTTAACCCATGGTGTGCATAAAATGGATATCAAAAACACCATAAATCAAAAAATTGCCCACGAAAATTTATCAAGAGGGCAAAAAAAATTGGTTTCTATTATTTATTATCTAAGCTATATAGAGTTACTTTCTTCGCAGTTAAAAACCAATCCAATTTTGTGCTTGGATGATATGGATGCAGAATTAGACAGCCAAAAAACTCAAGTTTTATGTGATTTTATCCAAAGCTGTGAAAACCAAGTTTTTATCAGTACGGTTGAACCTGAGAAATTAATGAAGGTATTAAAACACACATGTTTGTTTCACGTGGAACATAACCAAGTAAGTAGAGTTTAATACTAAAAAATTTGGACAGTCACCTAGTTATGCATTAACTAATCATCGTTTTTTTGCTTGTAAAAAACTGTTATAATAACTGGTTTTATTTTGGAATGAAAAGCTCTCATGAGTGAAAATTACGATTCGTCGAATATCAAGGTTTTAAAAGGCCTTGACGCAGTCAGAAAAAGACCTGGTATGTATATTGGTGACACAGATGATGGCACTGGTTTACATCACATGGTTTTTGAGGTTGTCGATAACTCTATTGATGAGGCCCTAGCTGGTCATTGTGATACCATCAGTGTTGCCATCAATGCAGATGGCAGTATTACGGTTAATGATAATGGTCGAGGCATTCCTACAGACCAACATGAAGAAGGTAAATCAGCAGCAGAAGTCATTATGACTGTATTGCATGCTGGTGGTAAATTTGATGACAACTCGTACAAGGTTTCTGGAGGGTTGCATGGTGTTGGTGTTTCTGTGGTAAATGCCCTGAGTATAGAATTGGACTTAGAAATACATCGCAATGGTAATGTATATCAACAGTCCTACAAAATGGGTGTGCCACAAGAAGACTTGAAAATAGTTGGCACTACAGACAAAACAGGCACGCAAGTCAGGTTCTTACCTTCACCAGAAATTTTTACAGATGTTGAGTATCACTTTGATGTGTTGGCTAAAAGACTTCGAGAGTTGTCTTTTTTAAACTCAGGTGTTCGGATTGACTTAAAAGATGAGCGCACAGGAGAAGAGAAAAAGTTTGAATACGAAGGTGGAATTGCTTCTTTTGTTAACTATTTGGCAGAGCGAAAAACACCTTTACATGAATCTGTGGTGCACTTTAAAAATGAAAGTGATGATGGTACTGCTGTAGAAGTAGCCATGCAATGGACTGATTCATATCGTGAGTCGGTATTTTGTTTCACCAACAACATCCCTCAGAAAGATGGAGGAACGCATCTGGCTGGATTCAGAGGCGCCTTAACCAGAACAATCAATAACTTCATCAATCAGAACGCCAAGAAAAAAGCGGCAATGACCGGAGATGACTGTCGTGAAGGTCTGATAGCAGTGGTTTCTGTTAAGTCACCTGATCCAAAATTTTCATCTCAAACCAAAGACAAACTGGTATCATCTGAAATAAAAGGGATTGTAGAAAGTACAGTTGGTGAACATTTATCTGACTTTTTGCTTGAGAACCCTCAAGAAGCTAAGATTCTGACTGAAAAAGTTATGGATGCTTCAAGAGCCAGAGAAGCGGCCAGAAAAGCCCGTGAAATGACTCGCCGTAAAGATGCGTTGGATATAGCTGGTCTACCTGGTAAATTAGCTGACTGCCAAGAAAAGGACCCAGTGTTATCTGAAATTTTCTTGGTGGAGGGTGATTCAGCAGGAGGTTCGGCGAAACAGGGCAGAAACCGTAAAAACCAAGCCATATTACCTTTGAAAGGAAAAATATTAAATGTAGAAAAAGCTCGCTTTGATAAAATGTTGCAATCAGCAGAGGTGGGTACATTAATCACTGCATTGGGCTGTGGTATAGGACAACATGATTTTGACCCTGATAAACTAAGATACCATAAAGTAATTATCATGACAGATGCGGATGTTGACGGATCACACATTCGTACTTTGCTGTTGACTTTTTTATATCGCCAAATGCCAGAGTTGATTGACAGAGGTCATATTTACATTGGTCAACCACCTTTATACAAAGTAAAGAAAGGGAAACAAGAAACGTATCTTAAAGATGACGATGAAATGAATGAGTATTTATTGAATCGTGCTTTGGATGATGTAGAACTGAAATATCAAGATGATTTACCACCCATGACAGGTGATGTTTTGTATAGGCTGATTAAACAACAAGTGCATGTAAAAAGTGTCATTGAAAAACTGAGCTTAATTTATGATCGCAAGGTGATTGATCAATTACTGTCATTAGATAAAATAAATCCTGATGACAAAGCGGTTAGCCCTGATTGGATTAAAGAGGCTGAAAAGATCATGAATATTGATAACCGGTTGGGTGTGACTTGGAAGGTCTACTATCAAGCAGATATTGAGTCGTTGGTGTTTGAAAAAGACGGTAATGGACTGGTTGAAAAGACTACATTAAGTCACTTGTTTTTTAAATCTAAAGACTACCAACAAATGATGGAAATTGCAGAACAGAATCAAGATCTTTTACAAGGTGATTCAGTTTTGGTTAAAGGTGAAAAAACCATTGAAATCAATAGTATAAGTGATATTTTAGAATATCTATTAAGTGTTGCAAAGAAAGGTTTGACCATCAGTCGATTCAAAGGATTAGGTGAGATGAACCCTGATCAATTATGGGAAACCACCATGAACCCTGAGTCGCGCCGTTTATTACAAGTAACCATTGAAGATGCGGTCTCTTCCGACACAGTGTTTTCTACACTGATGGGTGATGTGGTTGAACCAAGACGTCAATTTATAGAAGAAAATGCGCTGAATGCCAGTAACTTGGATGTATAACTGAGAGTAATCATAATGAGTGATCAAACAACCCAAAGAATAGAGCAAATGCTGGAAGAAAATCCAGTCTTCTTGTTTATGAAAGGTAACCCACAAACCCCAATGTGTGGTTTTTCTAGTAATACAGTGAAAATCCTTAAAGATTTGATTGGTGATGGTTTTGGCTCATTCAATGTCTTAGAAGATCCAGAAATCAGAGAAGGTATTAAAACGTACGGACAATGGCCCACCATACCACAACTGTATGTAAATAAAGAGCTGATAGGTGGTAATGACATCATTTCTGAAATGTTTAATACAGGAGAGTTACATGAGTTATTCAATTTAAGTCAGCCAGACCGAACACCACCAAAAATCACCATCACAGATGATGCTTTAAACCACATCAAAGAGGGTTTGAAAGACATGGGAGATCATCAGTTATTTTTATCTGTAGATGATGAATTTAATACCCGTTTCAGCCTGGAAATGCCGAAAGGCTACGAAGTTATAGCAGATATAGGCGATTTAAAAGTCTATATGGATATAGGGACCGCTAAACGTTCAGATGGTGTTGAAATCAGCTGGATAGATGAGTTGCAAGGTTCTGGGTTACGTATCATTAACCCCAATGAACCCCCTGCGGTACAGAATTTATCAGTGGCAGAACTACAAGATTGGATGGCTACAGAGGTTAAAGACCCACATGTTTTTGATGTCAGATCTGCTGATAAAATTGCTGAAGGTACTGTAGATAATGCCATTCGATTAGATAAAGGTGCGATTGAATCTATTGAAGCTATGGACAAAGACACTCCCTTAGTTTTTGTTTGTCAGGTGGGCCAATCATCTATGTCAGCAGCTGAGTTTTTTCGCAAAAAAGGATACACCAAGGTATTTAATTTAACCGGTGGATACAATGCCTGGAGTGAATAGAAACTCAAAAAAACAACCTCTAGTAAAGCGTCTTGTTCAAGGCGCTTTTTTAATTGTAGTGATGATTTTATCCTGGTTGTTTCAACAACAACCAAAATCTAACCATGAGTTAGAAGAGGCAATAATAGAACAACGAAGTGATGTTGTTGTGGAGTTTGAAGCTGAAATTATTAAATTATTGGCAGATGACAACAAAGGATCGAGGCATCAAAAATTTATAGTTAAATTCAATAATAATACCATATTGGTTGCACATAATATTGACTTAGCGCCCAGAGTACCTGTTAAAAAAGGGGATGTGATAAATATCCGTGGGGAATATGAATGGAATGATAAAGGAGGTGTTGTTCATTGGACGCATCATGACCCACAAAATAGACGTGTTGGAGGCTGGATAGAGCTGAAAGGAAAAAAGTTTAAATAAGCCTTAAAAATACTTGCCTAATTCATTGATATATTTTATTATTGCGCACCTCGAAACAAGCTTGTTTCAATTCCCAATTGTATTAACAAGATTCAAATGGGTCGTTAGCTCAGCTGGTAGAGCAGTGGACTTTTAATCCATTGGTCATAGGTTCAAATCCTATACGACCCACCATTCAATTTTTCTATTTAAAACACCATATTGACCAAAATGAATTTCGATTTGATATCAATGCATGAATGACTTTTAATAAAATTCAACCTGCCAGTAAGTGGTTAAATAGTGCCCAAAAACACACCAGTAAAAAGAAACCCATAAAAACCAAAAATATCTTTCATATTCAATATGTTATCCTGTTATTAGGTTATGTAATATATGGGTATTTATAAAACAATTAGCCCATCAGCTTAAAAAACCAAATTTCAAGCAAGCTCCAGCGCAAAAAAAACGCCTTCATCGATCTCTCAATAAAAGCGTTATCTAGATTAAAAATGAAAACAGAGGTTATTGTTTAATTCCCTCAACCGAAACAGTAAGTTCTAAAGTTTCTGATGCAGGGCCTAAGTTTTTCTTGATTTTAAAATCTGCTAAGGTAATTGTTGAAGTGGCTTCATAACCCCGACGAAAACCGCCCCAAGGATCTTTGCCACTGCCGATGAATTCAACGTCAAAAGTTATTTCATTGGTAACGCCATTCAGTGTTAAATCACCAACCATTTTTCCATGACCATTTTCTGTTGGGGTAAAAGAACTGCTTTTAAAGGTGGCAGTTGGATGAGCTGCGACATTTAAAAAATCTTCATTGCGTAAATGTTTGTCTCGAGCTGTGTGGTTAGAGTTGATACTGGTGGTATCGACCGTCATTTCAATCTGTGCTTTTTCAGGGTTGGCCTCATCAAACTCAAACTCTCCTGAAAAAGTATCAAAACGACCATACAGCCAACTGTAACCTAAGTGTTTAATTTTAAATTGGACAAAAGCGTGAGCACCTTTGGTATCAATGGTGTATTTATCAGCATTGGCCACTGTGGTGCCTAGAACTAAAATCATCAGTAAGTATTTCATAGTAATTTTCCTATAACATGCGTTTTAAAGTATCGTCTTTATCAATCAAGTGATGTTTCAAAGCCCCAAGGGTATGAAAGAACACCAACACCATTAATAAATAAGACGCGTATTCGTGTATTAAGCCCATGGTATCGATTTGGGCGGAAGTAAAGTGTGAAATGGCTGGCAGTTTGAGTTGTTCAAATATAATCAACGCTTCACCCTGTCCAGTGGCAATTAAATACCCTGTGCTAACCATCAATAAAACCAATAGATAAAACAACCTTTTAATCCATTTGGCAGTCATCTGTTCTAACGGTTTATGAGGTTGGTTAAAATCGATTCTTTTTGCAGTAAATAATCGAACCAAAACCCAAACCCAAAATAACATCAAAAGTACACCACCTAAAATATGCAACTCTGGCAGTGTTTGGTACCAAGTACTGTAATAATCAAGCTCAACCATATACCAACCAGATACAAACAAAGCCAAAACTAAAATAGCGCAGAGCCAATGCAGTAAACGTGTGGTCAGTGGGTGTTTTTTAATCACCAATCAAACTCAGCTATAACTGGTGTGTGATCAGAGGGTCGTTCCCAAGTTCTGGGCTCCACATCAATATAAGCTGCGGTGATGGCTTCTGACATTTCATCAGTACATAACACCAAATCAATACGAAGCCCTAAGCCACGAACAAAACCATTCATGCGATAATCCCACCAACTGAACAATCCGCCATCGTCATGTAATAAGCGAAAGCTGTCTTGTAAACCCAAATCTAGAATATCATTCAACGCTTTACGCTCTTCAGTGGTACATAAGATTTTTTCATGCCATTTTTCAGGATCATGGACATCGCGGTCATCTGGGGCGATGTTAAAATCTCCTAATACCACCACATCATCGTATTCGGCCATTTGTTGTTCAATAAAACGCGTTACTTTATCTAACCAGTTAAGTTTATAGGTAAATTTTTCTGTGCCTGGGGCCGAACCATTGACCACATATAAATCAATGATACGAACATCATCTACAGTTGCTGTTAAGATACGGCGTTGTGGATCATCTAAATCTGGAATGTCAGTAATCACATCTTCAGGTTTTGATTTGGCAATAATGGCTACACCGTTATATGTTTTTTGCCCTGAAAAAACGACATGGTAACCAGCCGCCTCTATGGCAGCTTGTGGAAAAACCTCATCGGTCATTTTCGTTTCTTGTAAAGCCAACACATCAGGTTGAGCAGAATCAAGCCACTGTAATACATGTTCTAAGCGAACATTCAAAGAGTTGACATTCCAAGAAGCAATTTTCATGATGGGATTGAAGTAAAAAATTAATTTTAACAAACTAAACGTGTAAAGATCTATAAAGGTTAATAAAACATAACAAACCAAATAACCAATCACTTAAAATAGTGATCAGTCAATAAATTTATACGTATTCAATGCAACGCATCATTGGTATTGATCCTGGTTCGCGCTTCACTGGCATTGGGATCATTGATACTCAAAACCAATCCATACAACATGTCCACCATGCGACGATCAAGTGTGGAGACGGTGATTTTCCAGAGCGATTGAAAACTATTTTTGTTGGGGTGAATGACTTAATTCAACAGTATCAACCGCATGAAATGGCGATTGAAACTGTGTTTATGTCGAAAAACGCCAATGCTGCCATTAAACTAGGCCAAGCCCGTGGCGCAGCTATTTGTGCGACAGTGGTTAATGACATAGTTGTGCACGAATATGCACCCAAGGCCATTAAACAAGCGGTAGTTGGCAAAGGTGGCGCTGAAAAAACACAGGTACAATATATGGTCAAGTTATTATTGAATATGACGATGAAAGTACAAAATGATGCAGCTGATGGTTTGGCTGTGGCGATTTGTCATGCCAATAATCGATGGGCACAACAACGTTTGGTCAATAACAATACCAGCAACTGGAGAAATTTTAAATGATAAGTGAGTACCATGATAGGTAGGCTGAAGGGACAACTGGTACACACGGAACCACCGTCTCACTTAATAGTGGATGTGAACGGTGTGGGTTACGAAATAGAAGCGCCCACCAGTGTATTTTTTGAATTACCTGAATTAAAGCAATCGATCACCTTAGTGATTCATCATTTGGTTAGGGAAGATGCTTCTATCCTTTATGGTTTTCGTAGTTTTGCACAAAGAGATTTATTTCGCACCTTGTTAAAGGTTAATGGAATCGGCGCCAAATCGGCCCTGGCTATTTTATCAACCATGAGTTCGGCGGAGTTTGCGCAAGTGATACAAGAACAAAACGTCACAGCCATAGTTAAAGTGCCCGGTATTGGTAAGAAAACTGCACAGCGATTGATCATAGAAATGAAAGATAAAGTGGATGTCACCACCATGGATAGCGGCGACCCTAATCAGCCACAGGCCAGCCGATTTGGGATCCAGGCTGAGGCTGAAAGTGCATTACAAGCCCTTGGCTTTAAGCCGATGGAAGCTGCTCAAATGGTCAAAAAAGTGGCTCAAGATGATATGGCTGTAGAAGACATCATCCGCATTTGTTTACAACTCAAAGGAGCGGGGTAATGGGTTTTGAAGAAGATCGTTTGATGGGTGGTTTGCCAGAAAGTGCTCAAGAAAAAATGATTGAAGCCAGTATCCGCCCAAAGGTTTTACAAGACTATTTAGGACAACAAGAAGTTAAAGATCAAATGGCCTTATTCATTCAGGCGGCCAAAAACCGCCATGAATCGCTTGATCATGTGTTGATATTTGGGCCTCCTGGTTTGGGGAAAACCACCATGGCGCATGTGATCGCCAATGAAATGGGTGTGCAAATGCGACAAACCTCTGGACCAGTATTAGAAAAAGCAGGTGATTTAGCTGCTTTACTGACTAATTTACAACCACATGATGTGCTGTTTATTGATGAAATTCATCGCTTATCGCCTGTGGTTGAAGAGGTTTTATACCCAGCCATGGAAGACTTTCAAATCGATATCATGATTGGTGAAGGGCCGGCAGCACGTTCAATCAAGTTAGACTTACCCCCTTTTACATTGGTTGGTGCCACCACTAGAGCAGGCTTACTCACGTCTCCTTTGCGGGATCGTTTTGGGATCGTGCAGAGGCTTAAATTCTATAACACGGAAGACTTAACTCAAATTGTTGAAAGATCAGCGAATATTTTGAATATACCTTCAGAACATGCTGGTTGTGTTGAAGTCGCCAAGCGCTCAAGAGGCACACCTCGGATTGCCAACAGGTTGTTGCGACGGGTCAGAGATTTTGCTGAGGTTAAAGGTGAGGGTGTGATCACAGAGCCCATCGCTTCAGCTGCGATGAACATGTTACAGGTTGATCAAAAAGGTTTGGATGAAATGGATCGAAAATTACTGGAAATAATAATTCAACAATTTGAAGGTGGGCCGGTTGGTATTAACTCTTTGGCTGCAGCTTTATCGGAAGAAAGAGGTACGGTTGAAGACGTGATTGAGCCTTATTTGATTCAACAAGGTTTGATTGCTCGGACGGCTCGAGGTCGCGTGGCTACAGCTAAAACATGGCAAACCATGGGCATCAGACCGCCCAAAGATAAATTTAATCAGGATATATTTGAATGAGCTTACTAATGCTTTTATCGATACTAAATGCAACTAGGAACGATGCTAATGAGTAAATACACCCACCAATTCAGGGTTTATTACGAAGACACAGATGCTGGTGGTGTGGTGTATCATGCCAATTATTTGAACTTTTTCGAACGCACGCGGACAGAATGGTTACGTTCTAAAGGTTTACAACAAAGCGTGATGCGAGAACAAGCCAATGTCATATTAGCGATCCGCAATATGAACATTGATTTTATATTGCCTGCTCGGTTAGATGATTTATTAACTGTAAGTACTGAAGTAGTCAGTCACAGTAAAATTACCATGCAAGTTTCTCAAGAAATGCATGTTAAAAATACCTTAGTTGCAAAAGCACAGGTACAAATAGTCAGTTTGAACGCTGAAAAGTTCAAACCGATGCGCTTTCCAACCCAATATTTAGAGGAGTTATTGTTTTGAACGACAGCGGACAATTTTATTACGAAATTATAATGAGTGCGTCATTTCCGGTGAAGGCGGTAATGGTGATATTAATTTTGGCTTCGGTGTGGTCTTGGTTGATAATCTTTTCCAAAGGTCGCATGTTGGCCAGTGCACAAAACAAAGCAAGAAAGTTTGAGGAACATTTTTGGTCTGGGGTAGATCTCAATAAGCTTTATAACTCTTTGTCCAGCAAAAAAAACACAGGTTTGGCAAAAATTTTCGAAGCTGGTTTTAAGGAGTTTCAACGCAAAAAAACAGTCAATAATGGTTCTATCTTATCAGTAGAGGGGTCAGATCGTGCCATGCGAGTGGCTTTGAATCGAGAAATCGAAGACATGGAAAGCAACTTACCGACTTTGGCAACCATAGGCTCAACCAGTCCCTACATTGGGTTATTTGGCACAGTGGTGGGCATCATGCTGGCTTTTCATGCCTTGTCAGATGTAACACAGGCCACCATAGCGCTGGTAGCACCAGGTATTTCGGAGGCTTTGATTGCTACTGCAATGGGTTTATTTGCAGCCATACCTGCGGTTATTTTTTACAATAAATTCAGTGATAAAGTGGAAAGAATTTATGCCCAATATGATGCGTTTAAAGAAGAGTTTTCTACTATTTTGCATCGTCAAATAGGTTAATCACATGAGGCGACCCCGAAAAGTAAAAGCAGAGATCAACGTTGTGCCTTATATCGATGTAACCTTGGTGTTGTTGATTATTTTTATGATCACTACGCCATTAATGAACTTAGGCGTGGATGTTAACCTACCGGAATCGAACGCCAACACCATCACCATTGAGACTGAACCAGCGGTTATTAACGTCACAGCAAATGGTGATTTATACTTGAGCATCGGTGGTGAATACGAACTCATAGATGGTGAGTCATTAACGAAAAAACTGGCCGCTTTTGTCCAAGTTAATGACGAGATACCGATCATGATTGGTGCTGATAAGTCCGTCAGTTATGGACAGGTTTATCAAGCCATGGCGATAGCACAGCAGGCGGGTGCTAAAAAAGTGGGCTTAATCAGCGATCCGATTAAGCCAGGACAGTGATGGCCTAACACATGTCGGTATTGAGCTTAGAGCCAGAAAAAAGACAAGGACTGATTTACTCAGTTGGTTTGCATTTGGCCATTGTTTTGTTGTTGGTTTTTTCTACCCAACAAGGCCCCAGCATTATTCCACCAAAAGGCATAGCCATTCAGGCTGAAATTATGGATTTGGATCAGTTCTTGAAAAGCCAAAAAACGCCACCAAAAACCCCGGTTAAACCTGAACCTAAAGTCGAGCAACCCAAGCCTGAACCTAAAGTTGAACCCCCTAAACCTGAGCCTAAGGTCGAACCAAAACCTGAACCCAAAATCGAACCGAAAGTTGAGCCCAAGCCAGTTATCAAACCAGAAGTAGACCCGGTGAAACGGCAAGAAAAAACAGAAAGACAAAAAAAGCTGGAAGAAATCAGGCGTAAAAGACAAGAAGCAGAGGAACAGGCCAAAAAACCACCAACTGCTGAACCGACGAGTGAGCCAACCACTGATACAACGGACCCCAATACCCAGACGACACCGCCAGTTGGTGCTGAAAATGGTGATCAAAAGGCTGAACGAACCTTATTGACTTTGTACTCTGCTGCTATTCAGTCAGCAGTGGATAAAGAATGGTCAAGACCCAGTGGCACCCCTGCGGGATTGAAGTGTCAAATCAAAGTGAAACAAATTCCTGGAGGAGGCGTGATAGATGTTTCAATAGGCACCCCTTGTAATGCCAGTGCAGTGGTTCGAAATTCAATTATCAATGCGGTTAAAAAAGCCGACCCGTTACCTTATACCGGCTTCGAACAAGTGTTTGATCGCCGCCTTAATTTTATTTTCCAATACCAAGGAGACTGACACATGAAACGCATAGCTTTTCTGTTCTTAACGCTGTTCACCCTGAATGCCCAAGCCCAACTTAATATTACCATTGATGGCGGTAATGCTTCGGCACTGCCCATTGCGGTGGTTGACTTTGTTAATCCAAATGATGCTTTAGCCACAGATATGGCGGAAGTCATACGCAATGATTTGGCCCGATCAGGACAATTTAGGCCTCTGAACAAAGAGTTGATGGTTGACCAGCCTGGTTCTGATGCTGATATTAATTTTGGAACTTGGCGCCTGTTAGGTGCGGACTATTTATCTTATGGTGACATCACTTATTTAGATGGTGGGCGCATGGAAGTTCGTTTCAGATTGTCTTCTGTGGCGGAACAGAAACAGCTGTTGGCATTGACCTTGCCATTGAACCAAGCCCAAGCCAGAGCGGGTGCACATTATATAGCAGATAGAATTTATGAAGAAATAATGGGCATTCCTGGGGTGTTTTCGACTAAGTTGGCTTATGTAACAGCCATCAAAACAGGTCAAGATTTTAAGTACCAATTGATTGTCGCAGATTCCGATGGTTACGGCCCCCAATCATTGGTGACTTCTAAGGAGCCTTTGTTGTCACCTTCATGGTCGCCTGATGGAAAAAAATTGGCTTATGTTTCATTTGAGCAAGGAAATTCTGCGATTTATGTTCAAGACCTCAGTTCAGGTGCCAGAACATTGATTTCAAACTTCAAGGGTATAAATGGTGCGCCTAAGTTTTCGCCCAATGGTCAACGTTTAGCCGTTGCGTTATCTAAGTCCGGAAACCCAGAAATTTATACCATCAACATTTTTGATAAACAACTGACACAAATTACCAATCACTGGGGCATAGATACAGAGCCAGAGTGGTCGCCGGATGGACAGTCAATCTTTTTCACTTCAGACCGAGGTGGTAAGCCACAAATATATCAATCTAATATCATCAGTAAAAAAGCCAAGCGAGTAACATTTGAGGGAGACTACAATGCCCGTCCCAGTTTGTCTCCTGATGGTAAGTATATAGCGATGGTTCATGGCAACAACAACCGCTACCAAATTGCTTTGTTACACCGACCATCAAATACGCTGCAACTAATCAGTAATGGCAATTTAGATGAAACCCCGAGTTTTGCTCCAAATGGCGCCATGGTTTTATATGCCACAAAAACACCGGCGGGCAAAGGTTTATTAAAAGCGGTATCAACAGATGGTCAAACATCTAATGATTTGGTGTTATCCAGTGGCCATGTTCGTGAACCGAGTTGGTCGCCGTTGTTGAAGTAAACAGCAGCTTATTCTATAGGAGTGTTGCTTTGACAAAAAGCAAAAGGCAAGAACAACTGGACTGGAACAATGATCAATTTGTTCAAGCGATTGATAAAACAGCGGCTTATTTAACTGAATATGTCGCCCAGGTGGGCAGTGTTCCAGTGGCCAATTTGCGGCCGATGCAGGAAAATCAGCTTGAGCTGGAAGCTCAGAAGTTGATGGAATCGGGTGCTTTGGCAAATTCAGGCTTCAGTGCTTTTTTAAACACCTATTTAAGACACAGCACCCAACTTCACCACCCTAACTATATGGCTCACCAGGTCGCTTCTCCGGCGATTCCATCTGCCGTGGCAGAGTTAATTCACGGGTCGATTAATAACCCTGGTGCGATATATGAAATGGGCTCAACCGCAGCCAGCTTAGAACATGTGGTTTTGAACTGGATGTTGAAAAAACTGAATTGGAAACCAGAGCCTTTGAATGTATCGGCTGAAAGCCATGGTGCAGGTGCTTTAATGAATGGTGGGTCCCTTGCGAACCTAGTGGCTTTACTGGCTGCCAGGTCCCACATTGCACCGGAGGCTTGGGAGCTTGGCAACCCTGTTGACCTGAAAGTGTTGGCTCCAGCGAACAGTCACTATTCTGTTGAAAGGTCTTTATCCATTATGGGCTTAGGTAGTCGATCTTTAATTTCTGTAAAAGTTGATGAGAATGAAAGAATGGTTCCATCGGCTTTACATCAGGCCATAAAACAAACTCATGCAGACGGCCACCGTGTGATGGCTGTGGTTGCCAATGCCTGTGCCACAGGCAGTGGTTTGTTTGACCCAATAAACGAAATAGCAAAAGTCTGTCAAAAACAGCAAGTATGGTTACACGTTGACGCTTGTCATGGGGCATCTTTTCTGGTTTCAAACAAACTCAAGCATTTGTTAGATGGTGCTGAACAGGCCGACTCTTTTGTTTGGGATGCGCATAAAATGATGCGGGTATCTGGTTTGTGTACAGCGGTTTTAGTAAAACAGGCGGTGCATTTACAAAATGCATTTAAACAACAAGCCAGCTATTTATTTTATGGCAGCCCCTCTATGGGTATAGATTATTTGCACAGAACAGTAGAGTGTACCAAAACGGCACTGGGTACAAAGCTGTTCTTAACCTTGGCCTGGAAAGGAGAACAGGCCATTGCGCAATACATTGAAAATAGGGTAGCAATGGCAGGCAAAGCTTATGATATGATCCACTCAAGGAAAAACTTTACTTGTCCCTATGTTCCCGAAAGTAATATCCTGTGTTTTAGGTACAAAAACGGTGATGAGTTACAGGTAGAAATTCGTGAGTCCTTATTGAAAGAAGGTGTTTTTCATTTAACCTCAACATCTTTCAACGGAAAACGCTACCTGCGAATAACCATCATGACCACAGCCACCACAGAACAAACCATCGAAAACCTGATAACAACCATAGAAGGTCGTTGGTAACACCAACAGTAAAAAATCATTGATTAAAAGCCAAAATATACAAAATAATTATGAGCAATAACGAACTGAACACACAATGGGTTGATAACTACACATTCATCAGCACCAATGAAGACAACCAAAGTGTAGTCATGGATTCACCCACCTCAAAGGAAGGTGAAAAAATAGGCCCTTCCCCGATGGAAATGATCCTAATGGGTTTAAGTGCTTGTGCTGGTATTGATGTGAAACTGATACTCAGCAAAGCCAAACAAACCTTCAGTGACATTCAGGTGAAAGTGACGGCTGATAGGCGGGAGGAAATACCCAGAATTTACACCGACATCAATTTACATTTCATAATCACCGGTACAGAGCTGTCTGAAAAACAAGTGGCGCGAGCAATCAAACTATCTGCTGAAAAGTACTGTTCGGTTTCACACATGTTGCAAGGAGTGGTTAGCATAACTCATACTTATGAGTTACCAGAAGAGGGTTGAAGGAAGGAAACATCAACAATCCGTATTAACTAAGCGAACCATAACAGTAAAGAAGTGGATGTCTCATACGGAGTTAGTTTATAAACAAAGCGTTTTAATCATGTCTTTTTTGAGAAGTGTTTCATACTAATAAGAATCTAGTTATTGTATGATTCTGATTGTGTTTAAGAGCTCGAAATAGGCTTGTTTATGATGAAAGTTAACAATAACTTTTTAGTTATAGTTTTGGCCATTGCCAATTTTTTTATTGGTGACTTCTCACGGGCAGCTGGTTTTCCTCGATTGACTCAAGCTTATCCTCAGGGTGCTCAGCTTGTGACAGTTATGCAAGCAGCAAACCTGCAACAAATGCTTGATACCTTCGGTGTGATTCGTCTTCAAATAGGAGACTACAGCCTGTCGCCGCCTATAACCTTAAGAAGTAACCAGCGAATTTATGGTTTAGGTTTCAGCTCAAGTGCGTCGACTATACTGCCAGAGGTTACAGTTGAGCCAGGAACCACAGGAGCTGTTTTGGCAAACGTGCGTTTTCGAGATGGGTTGGTTTTCCCAGCTTCCGACGAGGTGACAAGGCACAACTTGTTTTTCGAGGTCGGCGGTAAAATTTTTGTCAACGGTGCAACCTTGGAAGAGAATACCATACTTGGTTTAGAGAATGGTAATATCAGTATAGATACCAGCTCAGGAGGGTGGTTACGTAACAATCGATTCATTCGGGTTCGAGCTCAAAACCTTGATCCGTTATTAATCATGACAGGTGACAGTGAGCATAAATCTTATGGAAACGTATTTGTGTGGGGCAACCAACTCACCCAGCCAAACGGTATGGTTTCAGTATCAGGACAAAGAGATGTAAACTTTTTGGGCTGGGATGATGAGGCCTATGCTGACCCAACTACAGATCCAATTTACCGCTTTCAGGATATTGATAAGTTAAGGCTCTGGACTATGGGTGGAAGAAGCCCTACCACCAATCAGGCGTTGTTTGACATTGATGCTACAGAAGTCCAACTGTCAAACGTGACCATGGGGGGTGATACAACTACACCAATTTTATTCAGCTCAGCAGTAGAACGTGCCTTTACTTTTAACAGTCAGTTAGTTGTAGATAACAATCCTGCAGGCTTGCGATTAAACGGTATCCGCAGCGTTAATAATAACTCAGGGTCTTCGTTTGAGAGTCAAGGAAAACTGACCACAGACCCTTTACCTATTGCTTCGGCAAACACCTTTGCTGCGATGTATAACACCGAAATAGGAGAACCTTGGGAACGCCCTATTTTTGACCCCATTCCTGACCCCACAGGCCCAAACTGGGCTGTTGACCTTGCTTCTCAACCAGATTCTACGGAGATGATACAGCACCGCATAGACACAGAAGGTGTTGTCCTGCTTGACCCAGGTGTTTACTACATTTCTAGCCCGTTGAAAATTACAGGAGGCACTAAAATAATCGGCAGTGGCGCTCATGTTACAGCGATTGTAGCTAAAACACCCAATATTGATATGATTGTTCACGATCCCTCTGAGACAGCAAGGAGTCGAAACCGTATTCAGATTGCTGATCTGACTCTACAAGGTGGTGCCAATGGTATTCATTTGTTTGGAGAGCCCGGAGAAGAAGGGGGACAGTACTCGGTGTTTTTATTCTCACATCTGGTTTTTCGTGATTTTTCCCATGCTGGATTTTTTACAGATCAAATATTTGGTTTAGATAATGGGCTTTTCTATCATGTTGATTTTATAGATTCGGCAACGGGTTTTAAACAATATGCTGATCCTGATGCTCCACCAGGAGGCCTAAACAGCGGCTATATTGATAAGGTTATGTTCTACAACAATCAATTTGTTGGAAATGATATTGGTATGGACCTTACTGCCTCTCGCGCTAATAATTTAAACAGTATCATTAACAGCCGCTTTGAAAACAATGTTTCAGGAGCGATCATCGGGAGAAATAACAATGACTTGCAACTGATTAACAGTCGATTAATCAATAATGGCGGCGCCCCTTCAGTCCAAAATGTTGCTGATGTGATCAGTTGTTACTTTCGTGCTGATCAAGAGGGTGTCTCTTTTTTGAGTAATGGTCGTGTTGAGGGGACTCGTTTTGAGCTGGGTTCATCAAAAACAGCAAAAATATACGAACAATCTGACGACCCTTTTTTTGTACCAGGAAATATGGCATGGGCTAACTTCTCTTTTAATTATTTGGTTAACTCAAGTGCAGATGATATTGATGTTGGCAATGTAGAGTTTGGGATATTTATTAATAACCACCTGGCCTCACGCCCAGACCTCAGTAAGCCTGCTGTTCAAGTTTGGCTGAGCGAAGTTATGCCTTTGGCGGAAGGAATGGTAGATCCAAGAGCGCAGATTTTGGTAGGATCTAACCTGGATATCATATTTAAAAACGGTTTTGAGTCATTGACTAACACAATCAATCAGTCTCTTATCGATTAAAAACGATACCTATAAATCGGCGTAATCATGACTGTCTTTAAAATCCATTCTTACTGAGTATCGTCAGTAAATTGAAGTTTTGCAAGTTCAGCGTATAGTTGACTGTCTCTGATCAGTTGTTCATGCTTACCAATGGAGACTATTTGACCCTGATCAATAACAATGATTTGGTCAGCTTTGCGGATGGTGGCCAGGCGATGTGCTATGACTAATGTGGTACGACCTTGCATGATAGTGTTTAAGGCCTCTTGCACGAGTTTTTCGCTGCCAGCATCTAGCGCACTGGTGGCCTCATCTAAAAGTAATACTGGAGGGTTGGTGATAACGGCTCTGGCAATTGATAAACGTTGGGCCTGGCCACCGGATAAACGCACCCCGCGTTCACCTAAATAAGTATCATAGCCATTTTCTAACTGTTCAATGAATTCATCGGCATGGGCTAGTTTTGCAGCCGCCTTGATTTCTTCATCAGTGGCATCTGGCCGACCATAAGCGATGTTTTCTTTGGCTGTGGTTGAAAAAATGGTTACATCTTGAGCGACCAAAGAAAACTGGGAGCGTAAATCATTTAAACCCAGCGACTCTATTGTTTCTCCATCTAATTTAATAACGCCAGATTGTGGTTCATAAAAACGCATCAAGAGTTGAAATAAAGTCGATTTTCCGGAACCGGAAGGTCCAACCAGGGCCACTGTTTGTCCAGGCACCACAGAAAAAGAAATGTCTTGTAGCACATTTAAATCAGGTCGACTTGGGTAGGCGAAATGAACATTTTCAAGGTGAACATTGCCCAGAACGGTTTTGGCAAGCTTAATGGGTTCAGCGGGATCCTTGATGGTTGACTCTGTGTTCATCAGCTCGATAATGCGTTCCAAAGCACCGGCTGCTTTTTTAAGCTCACTCCACACGGTAGAAAGCGCACCCACCGAGGTGGCGGCCATGATGGCATACATCACAAACTGACTCAAAGTGCCTGCGGTCATCACACCGGTGATGACATCTTGAGCCCCTAACCATAACACAAAAACAATGCCACCAAAAATCACAAAACCCACCAATAAAGACATGATGGTGGTCATGCGAATGGACGCCACAGCGGCTTTAAAAGCGTTGTTTATGGCAGAGATAAATTTATTATTTTCAGCTTGTTCTTGGGCATAAGATTGAACCGTGTGCATGGCATTGATGGTTTCGGTTGCCAGTGCCGACGAATCAGCAATGCGGTCTTGTTCGGCTTTGGACAGTTTTTGAATTTTACGGCCAGTCACTACAATGGGCAGCACCACCAAAGGAATTAAAAAGGCGATATACATCGACAGCTTTGGGGTCGTTACTATCATCATAAAAGCGGCGCCGATAAAGGTCACGGCACTGCGTAAAGCAATCGAAAAAGTGCTACCTACAACTGTTTCAACTAATGTGGTATCAGTATTAATGCGAGATAAAATTTCGCCAGTTTTGGTTTTTTCAAAGAACTCCTGCGACTGGGTCATGACTTTGCCATAAACCTGCTTTCGCAAGTCAGTAACAACTTTTTGGCCGATCCAAGACACCCAATAATACCGCAAAGAGGTGAACAAGATCATTAAAGAGGAGACCACAAACACCAACAAAAAATAATAAGACAAGGTGTCCTGGTTTTCTGCAGCAAAACCCAAATCGATCATCTGTTTAAATGCCACCGGTATGGCCAGGTTAGCAGCGGCACCCAGAACCAGCAATAAAAGCGCCAACAAAATATGTTTTTTATAGGGAGTAACCAACGGCTTAATCAACCGCAAATGATTCAAGGATGCTTTGCTGTTTTCAGGCTCATCATTTGATGGATCCTTATGCGAATGTTTAGCCATAATAGTTAGAGTTTGGTGCTGAAGAAATTATATGGTTCGGGTTTGATCTTGTCAGATTATTACAGGACCTATTATACTTTTCCTATAGGTCGATTGTCATTACATGGCTTGATTAGTTTTATTGAATACAAAAAAACCCGCTGTAAAGAGATACTTAAGCAGGCTTTTTTTGAACCAGGTGTTTGGTTTTACATTTGTGATTGTAAATAGTTTGGTAAGCCTGTGAGCTTAATCAGTCTCAACTGTTTTTCTAGCCAATAGGCATGATCTGTTTCGGTGTCATCTAATAGCACCAATAACTGGTCTCGGGTGACATAGTCCTTTTTCTCCTCACACAAAGCCATGACCTTCTTAAGCGCTGCTTGTACACCGTACTCTATATCCAAATCACTTTGTAACATTTCAGGAACAGTTTTCCCGATATTTAAACCATCTCGTTTCGTTAAGTCGGGTGTGCCTTCGAGGAATAAAATGCGCTCAATTAAAACAGCGGCATGGCCCTTTTCATCATCAAACTCATGATCTATTCGTTCGAATAACTTAGATAAGCCCATGTCATCATACATGCGTGAATGAACAAAATATTGGTCCATGGCAGTGAGTTCATAGACCAGTAGTTCGTTGAGTGCGTTGATGATTTCAGTGTGACCTTTCATTTGTTGTCTCCTATTTGCGCTTGCAGGTAGTTTTGTATACCGAGGTCTTTAAGCAAAGACAGCTGGGTTTCATTCCAATCAATCGCCTCCTCCTCATATTCTAAAATCCCACTCAATAAATCTCTGCTGACATAATCCTGACTTGCCTCACAAACAGTGATGGCATCTTGAATGACCGCATGTTGTTTATTAAGAAAGGTTTCATTGCAGCTGAGAACCTCTTCGGTGTTTTCGCCAATGTTCAAATGATCTAGTTTTTGTAAATTGGGCAGACCGCCCAGCAATAAAATACGCTCAATCAGGGCATCGGCATGTTTCATGTCTTTGATGGACTTTTTATAGAAGGCTGAATCCAACAGGTTAAGCCCCCAGTCTTTGGTCATTCTTGCGTGCAAAAAAAACTGGTTGATAGAGGTTAGCTTACTGGTAAGTACCTGGTTGAGTTGTTGATGGGTGTTGGTTTTTAAATTCATTACGGCAGTTTTCGTGAGATTAAATTGGATTATATGTTAAATTGAACAACAAGTCAAAAAAACCTTATAAATCAATAACTTGAAAAGTAACAAGAATCACTTTCATTTGCATTGTTGTTATAAACAACACAAAGGGAGTGTTCATAAATCAATGTTTAATTTATGGTAAGGTGTTGGGTGAAAACCGTATACAGAGAGAGCAATGTTTAGAACCACCATCCTACTGTTATTTTTTTTACAACAAGACTTACATGCATGTTCCATTGTCGTAGAGAGGTTTAAACCAAGCTTTGATCAGGTGAATGAAGACAGTTATTTGATTCCAGAGTTTAGGTTCAGTGTCCTTGATATCAAGCGAGGTGTTGCGCCAAGACGAATGGTGGACAGTTCAGTGGTTGTAACAGGGTCTTGTGATTATCGAGGAATTATTAACATTAAAGTTGAGTCCGAGAATGGTATTGACCCTTGTAATTACGGCTTTTATATTTATGGCTCAAAAGGTCAGATTCCAGAGGGGCTTATTCCAGGATACCCGAGACAACCCTTGAAGTGGGATGATCAATGCATTTTGTCTTTAAGCTGGAAAGATGGGACAACATCAACACAAGAATCAATTAAGTTTAATTTGCAGTTTGAGGCGGTCAATCATATTTTGTATAAAGGCGATCGTTCAGAAAAGGTGTTGATACAGCATAAAGGAAACTAACAAAAAAATTGAAATTTTGGTTTTTTAATAAAAAACGACACACCTATTAAAACACCAGTTGTGCCATAATGTTAAGGAGCAACACAAAAAGAACCCATATGGCACAGAACAAAACCCAACCCACCGATGAAAGTGTGATTAAGTTCATCACTGCTGTTGAGCCAGAGTCTAAAAGACAAGACGCCTTTAAACTGCTGGAAATGATGGAACGTTTGAGTGGCTACAATGCAAAAATGTGGGGGGCCAGCATCATAGGTTTTGGTCAATACCACTATAAATATGACTCTGGGCGCGAAGGTGACATGATGCGCATTGGTTTTTCGCCGAGGAAGGCCAAGCACTCTTTGTATATTGTTTCAGGGTTTGATGAACACCAGCACCTACTTAAGAAACTAGGTAAGCATAAAATTGGAAAATCTTGTTTGTATGTTAACCACCTCAAAGACATCAAATTAGATGTGTTAGAGGAGATCATCACGGCTGATTTAGCCCACATGGCCGAGAAGTATCCAGAAGGGGTTTAGTTTCATCAATAATAAGAACGTGAATGTGCGTTTTATTATCTCAAATATTACTTAAATCGAGGGAGATTCGACAAGCTCAGCCAGCATTCCTTTTGAAGGCGATATCAAACATGGCCAGGTGGTTTCTAATAGAGGTTAAAATAGAGCCACTTTAAGATTTCAGCTTTAGTAGCGGTCACCAAATAAGTGAAGATATGATATACACAACTGTTTTAACCAACTCATGAAAACATTGCCCGTACATACATGGGGAGAAGCCTCTGAAAAACAGCCCATTTATTTCGCGCATGCCAACGGTTTTCCGCCAGAAACATACCGGCCAATTATCGATGCTTTGGCAGGGCATCGCCAAGTGGTTTCATACCCGCAACGACCCCTGTGGAAGCCGGCACCCAGTGCCAATGATTTAAAAACATGGCAACAATTGGCCGATGATGTGATTCAGTTTTTTGAACAAAACAACATGAAAAATGTGGTGGCCGTAGGTCATTCATTGGGCTCTGTAACGGCTTTTTTGGCAGCACAAAAAAGACCTGATTTGATCAAAGCCATGGTGATGATCGAGCCTGTAACACTGCCGTGGTTTTACTGTTGGGTGGTTAAGTTTTTTCCTTGGTTGGTCAAAAGGCGGGTCAAGATTGTTGATAAAGCACTGAATCGACCGAACGAGTTTGAATCGCTTCAAGCTGCTTTTGATTTTCACAGGAAGCCTCGGGTTTTTAAACGAGTTTCTGATGAAAATCTTTGGCATTATATTAAAGCAGCAGTGTCCCAAGACAGGGATGGTGTTTATCGTTTGGTTTATCCAAGAGAGTGGGAGGCACAGATATATAGCACGGTGACTTATTTCAGAAACCAGTTGTTACAATCAAGGTTACCCATTTTGGCGATGCGCGGTGCTTATTCGGACACCGTTTCAGCTGAGTTTTGGTCAAGCTGGCAAAACAACGCCAACCATCAGTGTGTTGGCTTTCCTGATAATGGTCATTTGTTACCCTTAGAAAACCCTGATGCCGTGGTAGAGGCGATGATGCCATTCATTCAACAGCATGTGCCATCATGAAAGTTGAGCCAACCAGTGCTGAAAAAGCCATTGTGCTTTCGACTTTAAACAGCAGATACATCCATTCATCTTTCAGTCTTCGATATCTCTATGCCAATTTAGGTGAAACACAGCAAAGAACGACCATTAAAGAGTTCACCATTCATGATCGGGCCATAGATATGGCTGAGAAGTTGTTGGCTATGAGACCGAAAGTGGTGGCTTTCAGTGTGTATATTTGGAATGTGGTAGAAACAACGGCTGTGGTTAAGTTGTTAAAAACCATTGAGCCGAGTTTGGTAATCGTGTTGGGTGGCCCAGAAGTCAGCCACATCCCCGACCAACCCGAAATCGTTGAAATGGCAGATTATGTGATCAAAGGTGCTGGAGAAAGCAGCTTTAAAGCACTGTGTGAACGGTTGATCTTAGGCGATAAGCCACAAGAAAAAATCATACAAGGCATTCCTCAGGCATTGGAAGAACTGAATATGCCTTATGAGTATTATGATGATGAAGACTTACAAAATCGAATCATCTATGTTGAAGCCTCGCGAGGTTGTCCGTTTAAGTGTGAATTTTGTTTGTCCTCTTTAGATAAAACATCCAAAACATTCACCTTAGATCGGTTTTTAGCAGAAATGGATCGTTTGTATAAAAAAGGAGCCAGAAATTTTAAATTCATTGATCGTACCTTTAACTTAAAGGTGGCCCATTCAACGACTATCTTACAGTTTTTTTTAGATCGTTTAGATGAGAGATTGATGGTTCATTTTGAGGTGATTCCAGACCGTTTACCTGATGCTTTGAAAGATCTGTTGGTTCAATTTCCGGCCAATAGTTTACAGTTTGAGGTGGGTGTTCAAACCTTTGACCCAGAAATACAGGCCCTGATCAGTCGTCGACAAAACAATGATAAAACCAAAGAAAATTTACTTTGGTTGCGCGAACATACGCAAGCCCACATTCATGCTGATTTAATTTTTGGCTTACCTGGTGATACGCTGGTTGGTTTTGCTAAAAGCTTTGATCAATTGTATGCGCTTAAGCCCCAAGAAATTCAATTGGGTATTCTGAAACGCTTGCGCGGTGCTCCCATCAACCGCCACACCAAAGACTATGAAATGGTTTACAGTCCAGCGCCGCCATATACAGTATTAAAAACCAAGGACATTGCTTTTGAGGAATTACAACGGGTTGGTCGTTTTGCTCGTTACTGGGACCTGTTTGGTAACCAAGGTCGTTTTAAGTTCACACTGCCATTGATCATGGGAGATGACAGTCAGGGTGGATCAAGTGATGCATTCAATCGGTTCATGTGTTTTTCAGATGGTCTCTTTGCGACAGAACAAAGCACTTGGAAAATTTCATTGAAGCGGCAGTTTGAGTTGATGTTTCAACTCTTGCCACATTTATTTAATTATTCACAGACAACAGTCATGGATGCTTTACAGCTGGACTTTGCTCGCTCAAAACAAAAGGGTCGTTTAGATAATATTCTGAATCGTTTACCCAGGCAAAAAGCCAATCAAGCCAATGCGCGCCAGAAAAGACATTTGTGAGACTAACCAGAGGTGTCAAAAATGATTAAGGACATCAATGACTTCTGGCTTAGCCAGCCCATCACACCCTGTGAAACCATCAATATAGGTGGGGTTGAAGTGGTGGTAAAACGCGATGATCTAAACCATGAATTTGTTCAGGGCAACAAGCTGCGAAAACTTAAATACAACCTCATAGAAGCGCAACAAAAATCTGCGGATACGTTGGTTACTTTTGGCGGCGCATACTCTAATCATTTGTTGGCCACAGCCTTTGCTGCCAAAGCTTGTGGGTTTAAATCAGTCGGTGTGGTCCGAGGCCAGGAGTTAGCTGATAATGCGGCTGTATGGTCTGAAACACTTTTTAACTGTCAAGAGTTTGGTATGCAACTGGTGTTCGTATCAAGGTCTGATTATCGCTTGAAAGCCAACAGCGAGCCCTGCAAAAAGCTGCTTGAAAGTGTGCCAAACAGTTATCTGTTACCAGAAGGTGGTAGCAACGACTTGGCGCTAAAAGGTGTAACTGAACTGATCGCAGAACTTAAGCAGCAAGTTATCTACCCTCCCACCCATTTGTTTTGTCCTGTTGGAACAGGAGGTACATTTGCTGGCTTAGTTAAAGGCGTGGTCGAACACCAATGGGACTGCCAGATATTTGGCGTTGGTGTGCTGAAAGGTTTACAGGGTGTAAAAAATGAATTAAATCAGTGGTTAAAAGGTTTTGAGACAGAAGCAAGGTTTGAGCTGTTAGAAAACTACCATGCTGGTGGCTATGCTAAAAAGACCGAAGAATTAAGTCGATTTTGTGTCACATTTGAACAAAAGCACCAGATTAAATTAGATCGGATATATAACAGCAAGTCTTTTTATGCTTTGGCTTACTTAATTCAAACCGGCATGGTTTCAGCAGCAGATCGACCTTTGATTGTTCACACAGGGGGTTTGCAAGGTGGTGTGAATAAATAAATTCTTTATTAAACGGATCAAATCATCTTATAATTATTAGCAGAGGGGTTCAATAAATAAGAGGGTGTGATCATGAATCACAAAGTAAAGAGTAATTTTAAGTCAATCCTTGTGACTACATGGGTGCTTCAAAGTAACTTGGTGTTCGCTATAAATGACGAATCGACGTCTATATTTAAGCCACAGTATTTGTTACTTTTGTTGTTAACTGTTGTGATAGTTCTGTTGGTTTTTAAGGTCAGAAATAATGCTAAGGTACTAAATACACTGCGTAATGAGCTTAAATACTTGAGCCGTACTGATGACTTAACACAGTTGTTTAATCGCAGGTATTTCGAAAAAAGGCTTTATCATATATTTGAAAGACACATCAGGAATAAGTCATCTAACAGTGTGCTCATGATGGTGGGTTTACATGGGTTTCAATCATTGGTAAAAGATCATGGACAATCAGCAGGAGATTTGGTGGCAAAAACCGCAGCCAACTTGATTCAAGACCGGGTCAGAAACACAGACTTGTGTGGTCGATTCTCCGAAGACACTTTTTGGGTCTTGTTACGCGATACCACAGCAGAGCCAGCAAATAAAATTGCTGAAGAGGTGCGCAGAACACTTGAAGGTACACAAGTCTTGTACGGTGAAAAAAAGTTCCATTCCGCTTGCAGTATTGGTATAGCGGCTTATTCAACAAGTATGGACTCTTGCCTTGATTGGGTTCAACAAGCAGATCAAGCCCTGAATAAAGAGAAACGAAAAAGAATAAGTCAGCAATAGAGATCAAAGCTTAAACCTTTGGTTTGAGTGTTGTTTGTTGACCGTAATAAGAAAAATACACATATGACAGAAAGAGCCATTAACCTTAAAGAAAAAGCCGAATTAATCAAAAACCATTGGTCACCCAGAGTCATTGCCTCGGTTGATGACAGTTATGTCAAAATTGCCAAAGTAAAAGGTGAGTTTACCTGGCATGATCATGCAGAAGATGAGTTTTTTATGGTCATTGATGGTAGCCTGACCATACAAATAAAAATCGATGACAAACAAGAGTCGGTTAAGCTCAATCAAGGTGAAATTTACGTGGTTCCTAAAGGGATGATGCATAATCCAGTAGCTGAGGATGAATGTACGTTATTATTGTTTGAGAAGAAAACGACCGCACACACCGGTGAAGTGAAAGCTGATTTAACCAAAGACATTGAACAACAACTAAAACCTTTATAATTCAAAATTTATAACCTTATATGAAAAAGATCATAATTTTTGGTAATTCAGGCTCTGGAAAATCTACCTTGGCTAAAAGCTTGGTTAAAGACCATCAGCTGGCACACTTAGACTTGGATATACTGGCCTGGCAAGCCACTGATCCACCAACCAGAAAACCCGTGTTTGAATCAAAAAAAGCCATTGATCAGTTTTGTGTTGAGAATGAGAGTTGGGTGATAGAAGGTTGCTATGCAGATCTATTGCAGTTGGTTTTTGATCAAGCTGAAGAAGCGATATTTATGAATTTACCCGTTTCAATGTGTCAGGAAAATGCGATGAAAAGGCCATGGGAAAAACATAAATACAACAGCAAAGATGAACAAGATGCTCATTTACCGATGCTTCTAGAGTGGATGGCTGAATATACAGAGCGAACTAATGAATTTTCTTATCAGGCTCATTTATCACTGTATAAAAACTTCAATGGTTCTAAACGCCAAATTACTCAAAACCAACGCATTAAGCCCAATGAGAACACTCGAAGAATTTAATCATAGATTTCCTGTTCAAGTTAATTTGCCAGTTCAGTGGGGTGAAATGGATGCTTTTGGACATGTCAATAATACCGTTTACTTTAAATATTTTGAAACTGCACGTTTGGCCTATTTTAACGCGGTTGGCGTGATGCAGGATATGCGTGATGATCAGCTGGGACCGATCCTGGCTGAAACCAATGCGCAATTTAAACGGGCTTTGGTCTTTCCCGATCAAGTCATTGTGGGTGCTCATGTATCAGAAGTCCTTGAATATGGCTTTATGATGCAATATGGCATTTACAGTCAACAACAAAAAACCATCACTACACTGGGTACGGGCCGTATAGTTATGGTTGATTATAAAAGTGGAAAAAAAGTTAAACCATCAAATAAACTAGTCAAGAGTATTAAAGAGCTAGAAGTTACCCATTAAAAAAGTCTCACACAATGGCCAACGGGTGTGATTACACCCGTCGGAAAAAATTTGTTCATTTTGTTAGTTTTAATGCTGCTTGTAGACTGGTGTCCGTGCCGCTAATTAAATCATTTTTACTCTGCTTAACTAAAATATCAGGTGTGATACCGGCCCCATGCTCAAAAGATTCAACGTCGTTGTAGTAACGAAACACAGGTATTCGTGTGGTAATTCCACTTTCAGGTAATTTAAGAAAAAAGAGTACCCCAGCAGTTGGGCCTTCGACAGAACCGCCAGTTTTTTCACCAACGAATGTTGTATTTGGCCTTGATTTAAGTGTGCTCATTAAGTTGATACTTCCTGAAGAGTTGTTGCGACTGGTTAAAACGATTAAACGACCATTGAATGCTGTTTTATCCGGTTTGATCCACTTTGTATCATCTAAAACATTGGCTTTGAAACTATAGCTGCCGTCGTTGTTTTGGTTGAAACGAGACGCTTTTGGGTTCAGTGCTCTTTTTTCCCAGGTGAATATATGTTTTTTAAAGCCCTCAAGGTTCAGGGTATTAATCCTCACATCTTTAGCAGGCCTGAATGGTTTGTTCATCAAATGAGCTAATAAACGATGATATGGTTCATTAGAACCACCACCATTTTGACGTAAATCTAAAATCAAATTAGCAGTTGTATTGTTTTGCAGTTGTTTGAAGATGGGGTCATAAAGTTTGTCCGGTTTAATCGGGTTTCGGTAATTGACAAAGGTATCGATTTTTAGGTAGCCAGTACTGTTGTTCAGCTGTTGATAATTAACGGCGTCAATAAAGTTCCTGGTTTTGTTTTTACTGAGGTTTTTCCAGTCTTTATAGACTATCCTTTGTATGGTTTTCGTTTGGCTTTTTCCCAATAAATCTAGATAGGTGATGTTAACCTGCGGTTGAGTATCCCACAGTAAGGCGCCAAAGTGATCCATAGCGCCGCCTCGATGTTCGGATGAGGCCGCAATGGCATTGATCTTGCTGTGATCGTTGAAGCCATCAGTGGGTACATATTTGTAGAGTTGTTTGATGCGCTGTTTTACGGGTGTACCATTGATCTGCGAGATGACATTGCCTGGCTTTAAGCCAGACTGAACAGTGGCATTGAGCACCACCATTTGATCTTCAATCATTTGCCACTGAAATGGTAAATACACAGGGGTGGTTTCTCGTGCATCAGCCATTTTTTTTGGCAGTTCTGCCTTGGTATGATCACAGCGGATAAGAGCCAGCGTTTCACTGAGCTGCAAGTAAAAATCAGCCAACCGCATACCTTGGTTTTTCTCTGCATTGAGCATGATATTTTGCCAAGCCTGATTTAATTCCTCATTATCAGTATAACGATCATACCCTGGGTGTATGCGTTGGTAAGCAGATTTTGCTAAGTTGGTGTCTTGGTGAACTTGTTCAAGGCTCAACCATTGGTCTCTGGGGTGATTAGCCCAAAGAGATTGAGTAAAAAATAAAGTGATAAAGAATAAAACTTTCATGACGAGTACCTCATTTAATTAGAAAGGTTTTAATTTACTGATAAGAGCAGTTGATGGCGTCTTAAGCCTTGATTTGAGACGATTTTTACTTAATTTGAGACGTTTGAAACGATTTTTTATATTGGCTTGGTGTCATACCCAGTTGTTTTTTAAAGACTCGGTTGAATGTGGCTTTAGAATTAAAGCCTGACTGTAGTGCTGAATTCAGAACCGAAGAGCTGGGTTGTTGTAGGAGTTGTTGTGAAAATTCGATGCGCCATTGATTGATGTATTGGTTGAATGACATGCCCAAGCCTTGATTGATGGTTCGAGATACGTAAGTTTCATTTGAACCTAAAGCCGCAGCCAAATCATAAAGTGATAATCTGGGTTCAAGAAACCATTTTTCCTGTTTCATTTGAGACTCTAATAGTCTGGCTTCATCTTTCCATGACCGAGTTGATGGAAGGTCATCGTCTATTTTTGCTTTACAAGCCGTTACCTTGGGAAAGGCTTGATTCAGTTTCCTTATGGCTTCAAAACCAACCCAAGAGAGTATCAACATCATGATCACTACCAGTGGAAACTGCTCGATATAAGACATATCAGTGATAAACACAGGTACGATTTGCGTGATGATGAAAAGTACCAATAACACCAATGAAGCAACCAAAAGACGGTGCAACCAAACCGGTTTAAAATCGAGTGCAGCAGATTGGCTGTGCTCTAAAAACCTTTCATAGTGACGAGAGAGTTGGTAAAGTTTGATCCAACAAAAAACAAACATCAGCACAGCGACTACAGTCTCAATTGGAATGATGTAGGGTTCATGAAAGCTGTTGTTATAGGCCCACTTGTTTTTGTAATCGCCCAAAAATAAAAAAGCCCAAGTGTAATAAATGATTTGCAAGATTCCTGGAATAAGCAACCACTTAAGACGCCCTAAAGGCTGTTGGTTCATCAGTTGATGGGCATGGAAAAGCAACAAGGGCCCAAACATCAGTTCAACATTGAAAGGAGCAAAGGTTAACCCTGGCCAAACCGCATAAAACCCAGCGAACCCAATAATCTGTGGAATGACTTTAATCACAGCAGCGGTCATGAATAAAGCTAAATAAATTGCTGCTTTACGTTCAGTTTTTTGCCACAGCAGCACCAGAACAGACATCAAAACAGGCACACAAACAGCCAACATTAATGCGGAGCGCCAAGTGATTTGTAGGCTTGCTTCTTCGTTCATTAAAAGATTGTAATACAATCAATAAGAAATGAACATTACCTATATATTAGTAATGGGTAATTGGCAAATATAAAATCAAGATTGATCCAGCAAAGCATCTGCAAATAAAGATGAAAGACTCTCAAGTGTTGCAATTTGTTCATCACTGAATTCTGTTTTACTGTTTTTGGTTAACAACAACAGCCCGGTATTTCCCGCCATGGTCAATTTTAGAACGAGTATTGAGTTGGCGTTTACTTGATTCAATAAGTATTTTGCAAAGTGCGCATTTTTATTGGTTATGGTGTGTGAGAGCACATCTGAAATAGATATATGTGACAAGTTTGATATATGGTCAATGGTTGAATCATTTGAAACCAGTGCTTTATTAATAAGCCCTTTCTGAGGTTGATTGGAAGAAACCAACGTAACCATGAAAGTGTCTTTTTGTGGTGACAGAAAATAAGCGTTGGAAGTATTGACGATTGATTGAGTTTCGGTACGAATAACATCCAGCGCATGTTGTTTGGTAGGGGCTGTTTGCAATTGATCTAAAATAACTAAAATACTTTTTGAGCGACTTGAAAGTTGATTAAAGTCTTCCACCAACTGTCCGATTTCATCTTGGCTTTTGTCTTTGACCTTAAGTCCGTAATTACCAAGCGTTACTTCCCTACAAGCGGCAGCAACCTTAATGATTCTTTTAACGATGGTTTGATTGAACCATATAAACATCAACAAAATCATGACAGCAATGACACCAATTGTCAGCCAATTAAATCTAACGGTGGCGTCTTGTTCTGCAGCCACCAAGTCTTCAAAAACCATGTGGGTGGTTGAAACTTGCGAAAATAACCCAGATTGGTCGGAGACAATGTAATTATTTCCCCATTCAAGCCGAGGGTTTTCTTTGTCATCACCAATTTCCTCATTGAAGCCACTTTCAAACTCTTGATGACGTTGCAACATTTGTTTGAAGGCTTTGTTATTGTTTTCAATTAACATGCCATCAATTAAAAAATTAGTGCTTCGGTTACGATTAAAATAACTGTGAGAAGTTTCATTGATAAGTTGTGATGCTGTATTTAAATTTTCTTGGAGTTGGGTGTAATAAACTTTTAAGTCTCTGTTGTATGACTCATAGTCACGAGGCGCGTTTTCTCCATACTGAATAGACTGTTCATTGATCAATTTAAATAACTGCTCTAGCTGACTGGTTTTTTTGGACAACTCTATGTCTTCTGATAGTTGTGTAATGGCACGATTACTTAATAACAAGACCACAAATGAAACCAATATAACCAAGGCCCCAACGGTAATCATTTTTTTATTTAAGCCGAATTTCATTTTTGCTTTCTCCTTTATAGGGTTCGCCATTGATCAACAAAAGCTTCTCTTATTTTATGGTTGTCTATTTTTTCAGCTATTTGCATGATGAATTGGTCTTGTGAATGAGCGTTTTTAAGTGCATTGGTTAAGATGAAATCGGACATAGGGCCCATAAGTTCAGAAAGGTGGTCTCGCATGGCATCAAAATCGCTTTCTTCTACGATCCAGCCTTGGGTGTTTTGGGTTATGACCGTACCGGTAGTGAAAAAACCAGTGGTATCATCTTCTTCAGTGTCTGTTGTGGTTTGATTATCAGACATTGTCCGTATGTTATTGATCAAAGGTTTCAAGTCTTTGATAACTTCGGCAACAGTTTCAAATCGATCCTTATGAGATAAACTCAAGCCTTTTCGAATGAAATCTTGCATTTGAATTGGTACCAGTGTGTCCTGCTTAAAATTGTTATGTTTAGCCAACATAGACAAACCTTTCAAAGGCTCTCCCTGGTACTTATTGATGTGTGGAACATGCCCTAACAATTCGTATAAGATGACAAATAAACTATAGATATCTGTATACGGTCCCAGCTCAGCTGAACCAAACATTTGCTCCGGAGACATATATTTAGGTGTGCCTACGGTTATACCGATTTGTGTTTTGGTTTCATTCTCATCGCTTTTTGCGATTCCAAAATCTGTTAATTTGGTTGTTTTACTGTTAACCAATAATATATTTTCAGGTTTTAAGTCGCGGTGAATGATTTCATGGGAGTGGGCTTCCTTCAGCGCTTTAAGTAGTTGCACAAACCAAGTCATGACCAACATCAAAGGTATGGGTTTATTTTTTTTCAACACATCTTTAAGGCTGGGCCCTTTGATGTACTCCATAACCATGAATGCCATATTGTTTTCATGGCCAAACTCTAAAATGGTGACAATATTAGGGTGGGTACATTTTGCTAACAGCTTAGCTTCTTGTATAAACCTTTCAGCAAAGCCTTGGTCTGATTTTTGTTGGTTTATTGGATCAAATGCCACTGTCTTGATGGCTACATAACGTTCAATTTGTTGGTCAAAACCCAAATAAACAACGCCCATAGCCCCTTGCCCCAAAGTTTTTTTGATGGCATATTTGCTGATTTGTTTAGGTGTTGTGCTCATATTTAACTGAGCATACCCATGGCGGCCTTAAGACTTCTTTGCATGCGATTAAATGAAGCAGCTATCTGACTTATTTCATCTGTTCCACTGGCCTCAATTTCTTCAATATTAGCATGGCCCTGGCTGATTAAATTGGTTTGTTTTAGCATGGTATTTAGCGGCTTGAAAATGGTTGCATTCAACACCAAGTTTAGCACGACAAAGACCACAAGCATCAATCCAAAAATGACGCCAGAAAATAACAAAACGTCTTTATTAACGGACTTGTAAAAGTCAATTTCATTGATGCGAACGATTTTAGTGCCGATGACTTCTCCATTGCTAAAAATGGGTTTGGCATAAACCAAAAAACGCCCTTGTTCATCAGCAACCTTGTCATTGATAACGGGTAAAGTTGAGTCGTTTTTGAACTGTTCAATGATGTTTTTTTGCCAGATATTGGGTTTGTACATATCTATGTCGCTTTCATCAATCGCCACTTTATAATGTAATGAAGGCACCATTTTTGTCACAGAATTCATAACCTGTGTGGCTGCATATGAACTGACGGACTGAGGCAAGAATCCAGAATTTGCGTTGCTTATTAAAGGCCGAACTTCATTTTCATTGTAGGTGCGTATTGATTCTGTGATTTCGAAGGCAATCTCAGCTTGTTGAGTTAGATTTATTTCAGTTTTTAACAACACGGCTTCCCGGTGAAACCAATAAATGACTACAAAACTCAGCACCAGGCAAATGGCCAACAGCAAGTTAAATTTTTTCCTCAGACCCATCTTAAATATTCATGTTAAGTAAATAGTAGAACTGAGGCGACGTGAAAAATCACAAAAAATATCAAATAAACCACATAAAGCACTAAAAAATATAGTTTTATTTGGCTCAAGTTGAACTCAATTCGCTTTGTTAAGACTGGTTAAACAAGTTTTTAAAGTGTCTACCAGAATTTTAAGTTGTTCATTATCATAAATTTTCTCAGGTAACTCTTGACCCCAAACCACTTCTGGCCATAAGGGGTCTTGGCGGTTTCTTCCAATCACGTGAATGTGCAGTTGCTGAACCACATTACCGATGGCAGCAAAGTTGATTTTTTCTGCTACAAGCGCTTTTTTGAAATAATCACCGACAACTCGACTAACCTGAGTGATCTCGGACTGGAGTTCATTGGGCAAATCATGAAACTCTATTTCTGTTGTTTGGGGAATAATTATCAGCCAGGGCAGTGTGGCATTTTTATTTAGTCTGAGGTGGCATGATTTCCACATAAATAGCTCGTGACTGTCTGCAACCAACTGCGGGTGTACATTAAATTTATTGGGACTCATAGGCCATATATTACTTGGCCTAAGGCTGTCTGTCATCAAGGATATTGAATGATTTATTCAGAGGGTTGCTACAAAGGCGACAAAACTTAGACACAAGAACTTAAGCTCATCTGAACTTTCAAATGCGTGTTGTTCGCTGTATGTAACCAATGCGGTTTTGGCATCCACCAAGTTAAAAGTAATTGATTGTTTTTCATTGGTTGTTTTGAGTTGGCTGGCCACAATCCATCTGACACCATATTCATGATGGTAATATGGAAAAGGGTTGCCAGAGTGCGCGTCTAAGGCAATGGTTGATAAATATTGCATATCATCCTGCGACAAAATGGCTTGCTTTATACATGTGGCAACATCTGAATATGTGCTGGGGTTAGGTGAGTTGTGATCAGTAGGTAAAACCACAACTGATGTCGCATTGGGTTTAGACCAAGTGTATAACCAACCTAGCAAGCCCCAAAGTAACAGCAAAAAAATAGTTACAGCCATCAGTACAGGTTTTAAGTTTTGAGACCAGAAAGCGGGCTTTTTATGGTCTGTCTTTTCGACTTGTGTGTTTTTCGAATTAATGGTAGGTTGCCAGCGATAACCAACTTTAGGAATGGTTTCAATCAATGGTGTGGTTGTGGTTAAACTTTTGAGCTGAGCGCGCAAATCAGAAATGCAGCGTGTTAAGGCATCGTCACTGACTTCTTGATTGGGCCAGACGTCATCAAACAAAAGTTGCCGAGAGACGGTGTTCGGTGCTTGTTGTAACAACACTTTGAGCACCCGAGTATTTACTGGGCTCAATCGAAGTTTTGCGGCGTCACTGATCACTTCACCGGTCTGGGTATTTATGGTTAGACCAGCAGAGCTGGTATGATGTGGGTGTTCCTTACTCATGGTGCACAGTTTAGCAGCTGACTGTTAATAATTGATGCTTACTCAGTCAATCCTCAGGTTTTACTCAGGCCATTCTCGTGGCTAACTTTCACAATAGAGCAGGTCATTCAACATACAGATAAGAAAATATGAAAAAAATAAAGAAAACACTGTTGTATTTACTGGGCTTAATCGCTTTGCTTTTGATGGTCACAGTGGTGATCAACTTACCTGTCTTTGATGAAGAATTGTTGCCAGAAGTGGTGGCCATTAAAAACATCCAAGCAGAACCTTACAGCGAGAACAATGCTTATCCAGCATTGATAGCGATCAATGGCACTTCCGGTAAAAGCTTAAAAGAAGAGAGCGAGGCAGTCAGAAGCATTTTAAATCATAAAATTGCTGATACTGGCTTAGATTATTTAAATGCAGCAGAGTTTGAAACACTAATAGGAAAAGACCATGATGAGAGTTGGTTAAATAGCTATTCTTCATGTAAGTCAAGATCTGATAAAAACTGTACGCAGAAATTAAATGATGAACTAAGAGCCAAGCCAGTTTCTGATCCTAGGTTAATAGAGCAGCTCGAACGATATACAGATCTAATCGAATTCAACCATTATAAAGAGATGACACAAATTGATGTAGATACGCCAATGGGTCCTTATGGTCCATTAATGAAAATCAAACAAATCTTTTTGGCCGATAAATTGGTTAACTACTCTGAAGATATCTATTCAGAATTAGCCATAAAAGATATGAAGTTTTGGCGAATGATACTCAGAAAAAGCCATTTGTTGATCACCAACATGGTTTCAGTGGCGTCGTTGAATGATAGTGTTCAAAGTATTTCAACAGCCATAAACCATGGGTTAAGCGATATTCAACTAGAGCGTTTGCAACCCAATTTGAAACCTCTGAATCTAGCTGAAACTGATTTAAGCCAAGTTTTTAATTATGAGTTCAAGTACGGATTAAGTGTTGCTGATTATACTTCTAATAATATGTTTGGTGGTTTCATTGAAAATTTATTATTTCAACCACAAGCCACAAACAACACCAGATATTTTCTAACAACTAAACATATGAAAAAAGTCGCTCGATATGATTCAAGAAAATTTTATCAATACGTTAGTAGCAATAAGCTACAAAAGGATTTCAATCAACCTTTTAAGTGGTCACTTAATACGCTATACAACCCCTCTGGAAAAAAAATAATCAGTTATATTATGCCAGCTTATAAGGACTATTTTGGGCGAGTCCATGACCTCAACGGAATGATACATTTACTGAAGCTGCAAATTGAAATTGCTTTGAATCCAAATAAACCAGTCGAGCAGGTTATTGCTCAATCGAAATTCACCAACCCATATACGCTCAAACCGATGGGTTATAAACCAGAGTCACACAGCATATATTTTGAATGTATGGATAAGACTTCAGTTTGTGAGCTAGATTTATAATGGGTTGCTAAAAGAAAGGCACAAAAAAGGGCTCTGGATGAGCCCTTTGGGTGAGCGTTTTTTGACTTTATAGATTAAAACTGAACCAGATACCGAAATCTCCATCACCATGTCTCCAACCATCTTGGTATGGATAGTAGCTGTAGTAATCACGGTAATAAGTCTCGTCATGGTAGCTGATACACCAGTCACCTTCATGCCAATGCCCATAACCGTAACCTGGGCGATCAAAGTAGTGACCTAAGCCGCGAATGGGGCGATACCTGTAGTAATCATCACGATATACTTGGTAGTTATTAAAGTGACGGTACTTATTTTTCCAGTATCTGCGGTTGCTCTTGTTCCAGGCTTGCCATTTTTTATAGTATTTTTTTGGCTTGTAGTAGTTGTGGCTTATATAGCCATGATTGTACCTGTTATGCTGTCCACGTCTGGTGTTGTGGTTATTATAGCCACGGTTGTTATTGTAGCGACGGTTACTGTTATCAAAGTGGCGGTTAGAGCGGTAGTCGCCATTGAAACCACGTTGTCCATTTCGGTGGTTATGTTTGTTGTCTTTTTGTTTGTATGCACGCTCATTATAAGTTTGGCCATGACGGTGATTATTGTGGTTGTTTCTGTTACCACTGTATGCCCGACTGTTGTAACTGTGCTTGCTGCCACGAACTTGTTGTCGTGCATTGTGTTGGCCTTTGAAGCTGCGGTTGTTGTGTGTGTGTTTTTTACCGTTGTTTTTTTGGCTGTGGCGATGGTTTTTATCATTGTTATGGTAACCGCTGTCTCTACTTCGATCAGCCAATGCAGTGATGCTGAATGTCATCGCGATTAATGTTAAATATGTTTTAAAAGATTTCATAATTGAATCTCCTGTTATTACTGTAAATCCCAATTTACGGGTAATGACTGAATTAAAACTGAATAATAAAAATCCATTCAGAAATGGTTAAGTTTCATATGTACGTTTAGAAAGCAAGGAGGGTAAATGTGTCATTTGATCAACACAATAAATTTTGAGTATGACGAAAAGTGGGGGCATTAAAAAGGGCTCTTCTGAGCCCTTGGTATGTTATTTAATGGTGCTTCACACAAAGGTGAAACTGTGCATTATTCAGTAATGGTAGCGATTATAGCGACGGTGCTTGTTCCTATAATATCTTTTTGATTTGTAATGGTTGCGCTTGTAACTTCGGTTACTCCGCTTGTAACGATTGTATTTGTTGTAATAGCCATAGTGATTGTAACCACGTCCATAACCACCGTAATAACTCTTACCATATCTATAGCTGTGGCCATAGTTGCCGTGTCTATTGTACCGGACTGGTTGGATGTAATCATTGTAGTGTTTTTGAGCGTGCACTTGTTTATTACCGGAGTTGTGATGACTGCGGTCATGGTTTCGTTGTGCTGTTGCTGATAGACTGAATATCAGTGCTGTGAGGGTAAGATAAGTTTTTAAAGATTTCATTTTTGAATCTCCTGTTGTTATTGTTGTACCTACTAATTTACGGGTTTTGACTGAATAATAACTGAACCAGAATAGGTTCGTTAGTCTAAATTAAACCTTTTATAAAAGAGTTTTGAGTGGTGTTGGTTATTAGGTGGTTAATTTTTAAGGAGGTTGATACAATCTTAAAATTTATTAAAACAGATGAAATTAACCATGAAAAAGTTTGCTTGTTTCTTGTTATTTTTAACCACTTGTTTAAGTGCACAAATCAACCTACACAATCAAAAACACGATGAATTACTGGTGACCAATGCCATGGTTGTTGTCGGTGTAGGAACACCAGCTGAGGGCCCATATGACATTCATATCAAGGATGGCAAGATACATGCCATGTCAGGTTCAAAAGATGATGCAGAAATACGTAATAAAGGTCTTCAGCAATTAGATGCTACAGGATCTTATGTCTTACCTGGTTTTATTAATATGCACGCACACACCATGTACACCCGAGCTGGTATTGACATGGCACAACCTTATCAACATTACCTTTGGTTGGCCAGTGGCATCACCACTGTTAGAGACCTTGGCAGCCACACTGAAGTGACTTTAAAAGAAAAAAAGCAAAGTGCCGATGGTGCAATCATTGCGCCACGGATATTTGTTTATCCAGGTATTTGGGGTAATCACAGTTCTGAGGACTTGCAAAAAAAGATTGTGGATTTCAAGAAACAAGGCGCAGATGGACTGAAGTTTGGCATGATGGATAAACAAACTTTTTTAACGGCATCAAAGTTGGCCAAAAAATATAATCTTCCAGTAGCTAACCATGTGGGTGTCGAGGACATGAATGCCTGGGATAACATAGAAGCAGGTACCACCACCATTGAACATTGGTATGGCGTTCCAGATGCAGCACTTAATGGTGTGCAGAATTTCCCACCAGATATGAACTACTCTAATGAATTACATCGCTTCAGGTATGCGGGTCGTTTATGGCGTGAAGCAGACTTAGGTAAGCTCGATAAGGTTCTTGATGGATTGGTTGAGGCCGGTGTGGCATGGGACCCTACTTTGGTGATTTATGAAGCTTCTCGAGACTTACAAAGGGCCATTTCATCGCCGTGGTTCAAAGATTATTTGCATCCTGGTTTAGAGAAATTTTTTCAACCCAACGCCGATTCGCATGGTTCATTTTTTTGGGGCTGGACCAGTACGGATGAAGTGTTTTGGAAAAATAATTATCAGATTTGGTTTAAGGCACTCAGAGATTTTGCTGATAAAGGTGGCATCATTACTACGGGAGAAGATGGCGGTTACATCTATCAGCTGTATGGATTTGGTTACCTACGCGAGCTACAGCTCCACCAAGAAGCGGGCTTTCACCCTCTAGAGGTATTGAAACACGCCACAGTAAACTCCGCGAATGTCCTGGGTCAGGGTGATCATTTGGGGCAAGTTCGCATTGGGTACACCGCAGACCTGGTCATTGTTAACGGTAATCCGATGGAAGATTTATCTGTGCTATGGCCGAGAAACATCAAACCGATGACCGGTGATGCAAGCACTGGTGGAATTGAATGGACCATTAAAGGTGGCATTCCTTACCATGCGCCAACCATGCTCAAAGAAGTCCGTGAGATGGTCAAGGAGTCAAGAAAAGACAATCAAATAAACTACTTAGTTACGGATTGATCATTGGTTTCTAAACAATACTTGTCATATGAGGTGTTGTTGATTCTAGAGAAGTCAAATTCAGTGACAGCCCCCTCATGTGTGAGTTGTAAATGAATTTTGTCACAACTTAAAGGTGTTATTTCGATGGATCCAAAAGCATTTCTCTCCGGCTCTTCTACCAGCTCTAAAAACTCAGTACCACGATAATCAAATAAGTCGATTTCTAAGGATGTTTGTCCTGGAGAAAAGTCGCGATTTCCAGCCAACCAAAATGGCTGACCATTTTGATAGGTGTACATGGTGATGGAAATATATGACGTTGAATTTTGTCGAATGCCTTGCTTGATAAATAAACCCTGGTTAATTAATTCGGGGTCGTGCCAAATACCATTTAAAGGTGTGCCAATTTGCGGTTCATTATCCAAAGTAAATACACTTTTAATTCCTGTTTCTCGGTTCTTTAATACAAAATAAGGTTGATCACTTGTATCAGATGATACGGCATTAATGAACTCAAAACCCTGAGAATAAAGTTCAGAATAGCTATCTCCATTTGAAATTTCTTTAAGGCTGAACTTATTTAACGAATATTCAAAGCTATAAACTAAATTGTCGGAGTTCATAAGACGTTGAACTTGAGGTTTTTCCGTTTCCCAAGGTACAGTGGTTTTTTCAATTAAATTCAATTGTCCGTTGAGTAGATATTGGGTGCTGCGAGATGTTTGGTAAACGTAGTCTTGGAGAAAAATTAAGCCTTTGGTTGATATGGTATTGGTGGGTGAGGTGCCGGTGAGTTTAAATTCATTCAGTTCACTCAAGTCATCCTCCGCCAACTGGACAATAAAGCTGGCATCATCTACAGTGTCATCCCTAAAGGCATATTTTTTATTATTATGTTCTAAGATAGAGTAATACTTGTTTAAAATATTCGATTCACGAAACGAAGTTATTTGTCCAGCCTCAGAAATTTTAAGTATATTTTTTGATTGTAATCTGTTTTCATCAACGGTGTAGTTAAAATAGCAATCATCGTTTATTTTAACAGCTGATCTCAGAAAAAAGCCGGCGGGGAAACTGTCAGTCATATCAGTAACAACACCTCGAGAGATCCGAACCACTTTGTTACTATTGTAGACATCAAATAAAATAAAATCTTGTTCCTTAAATACACACATATGTGACAAATAAGGGTCATACATTTGAACTTGATGGCTGAAGATTTGGTCGTTTTGGATTTCTAATATGGCCCCATTATCCCCTTGTGCGAATAATGTATTGCCATATACCACTAATGATGGGCTGAAGTTTCCTGTGCGAAATTCAAGGTCAGAAACTTTTCTGGTGTTGTATAAGTCACCATCGGTTTTCCACAATTGAAAGTAAGGTTGTGCAGTAAACCTTTTAATCAGAAAGTATACGGCATCTCCAAGTTGGATCACATCATTTAATTCATAATCAACATCAGGAGGTATTAAATTACTTTTTTGGTTGGTTTCTAAGTCATATGAAAACAGGCCTGGTACATTAGCAGTGTTGGTTTTGAAGATGATTTTATTGTTAATTAACACAGGAGCTTGTTGATCAAATTGCAGATTATTACTTTCTGAAAAAACTTCGTTCCAAGATTTGCTATGAACGCAATACGAACCCATTATCAAAAGCAGAATGCATAATTTATTCATTGATCTGCCCCTTAAATATACTGTTACTGGTGTAGTTGTCTGGATTAATAGCTTTAACCTCAGGACACAAATGTCTATAAGAAGTATCGTCAATGCGGTACAGGGGTAGCGACTGGTTATATGTTTCACTACTGAAAGTCAGGTTTAATGTGTTGCAGTTTGCTAAATTCATAGAAATTTGAGCATACAGTTCTTGAGTCGGGGCAGTATCATATTCAAACATTTGAATTCCATCGTATTTATACAGATCAATGTTGATGGTTTTTTGATCCAAAGCTAACTCACTGACTCCAGCCAACCATAACGGCTGTCCTTGATCAAAAACAAACAAAGTGACAAAAATATAGTCACTGCTATCGTGGCGTTTTCCTTTTTGTATGACCAGTCCTTGGTTGATGATGTCATATTCGTGCCAAGTTCCATTGATTGAGTTGTTAATTGGAGGTTGGTCGTTGAGTGAATATATATTTTTTGCACCTAAATTTCTGTCATATAAAACCAAGTAAATTGCTGTAGAATTTGAGTTTGTGATTACTTCAGTGATGTAGTGGTTTTTTATTGACAGTAATGAAATGTTGTTTTGACTATTTATTGTTTGAATAACGGCGTCATCTCTGTCGTCATTGAAGATGTTGGTCACATTTAAATCAGAGCTGTATGTTGATTGATTAAGGTTGTTATAGAGCTTGAAGGGGGTGTTAATTCCATTGAGTTCTTTATCAAAAAATGTATGGGCCATTAGACCACCTGAGTTTTTGTATTCGATCACAGCATTCAGTAAATGATTTTCTGAACTGATTGATTGTATTGAGAAAACATCATTGATTTCAATACTGGCATCGATTTCAATTAAGTCTTCAGACAAGCGATGAATAGCCTGTATGCTTGAATCAGTGTTGAGGCTTGATATGTAAATTCGTCCTAAATGGTTTATCAATCGTTTAATGGATGACACGTTTTCAAGCTCTGAAATAAAGTTTGGGTCACCATTTTCAGGTACATTCATCACTTTTCTCATGCCATTTGCAGTGTGAGTAAATAGGCAACTGTCGTTGTAAGTTTCGAATCCGGCGTCATCATCATAAGTAGAAGAGTATGTATAAAATGCAGTTTTTGTTGATCCTTTGATTCTATTCAGAGTAAAAGTATCAGCCGCTGCATTTCGGGACTGAATGATGAAATCATCTTCAGAAAAGACACAAATGTGATCCAGTGAGGGATGTTTGATATCATGAGTAATAAACACATTATTTCTGAGTTGTATTAAATACATGTCAATGTTTTCAGCAAACAACTCTTCCTTAAAAACGCCAAATTTACCGCCAGAGTTTAATCGGGTGTTGTTTACCCGTTGAGTTCCGGTTTTGGTGCCATCTGTTAACCAGAGGTATCTGTCATACGACTCGTTGATATGAGAAAAATAAATTTGATCACGGTAGGTTTTGATGTAATCAATGGCTTGAGTGTCATCATCGCCTTCAGTGTCATAAAGAGAATCAACCAGTTTTTCTTTTTTCTTGGTTGTCAGATCCATTGACCAAAGGGAGATGTCAGTATTTTTTTGAGTTTGATAATATAAATGGGTTTCAGTTAGGTATGAAGTTGAATAATAAACACCTTCTTTTTCTTCATCTATAATTTGATTGATGTATTGACTGTTCACGGATGTTGCCATCATGGCAAAAACTAATATAACTGACAACTTCATGTTGATCACCTGATTTATTTATATTTTTGATATGGTAACTTATTAATAAAGTTATTTGTATATTGGTGTGGGCTTTCTTTACATTTGACCAAGATAACATTGATAATTGAAGGACTTAATTATTGAACCAACTATGAAATATTTACATACCATGATTCGGGTGGGTGATTTGGATGAATCGATTGATTTTTTTGTCAATAAAATGGGTTTGGTTGAATACAGTCGGCGAGATGTAGAAGCAGGCAGGTTCACACTGGTTTTTTTGCATGCGCCAGGTGATGAATCAGCCATGATTGAATTAACGCATAACTGGGATGAGTGTGGTTATTCTGAAGGGCGAAATTTTGGACATTTGGCTTATCAGGTGGATGATATATATGCGTATTGTCAGAACTTGATGGATCAAGGTGTAGTGATTAATCGTCCTCCCAGAGATGGTCGCATGGCTTTTATTCGTACCCCTGATAATATTTCAATTGAATTATTACAAAAAGGTGAAACATTACCTCTGCAGGAACCTTGGTTGTCGATGGAAAATATAGGCAGCTGGTGAAATTAATAACAGAAAGTTAAGCAATGATGATGTGGAAAAAAATTAAGCCCCCAGAATAATCAGGCCAGTATTTGCGCTAAGGATATCGCAGTAGAACTCATGTCTTTAGCACGGCAGTCTCATTCATGACATTCCTCATCTACATGTCATTGTGTCTACATTAATAAGTTCGTCAAACTATAAGCATCACCCACAAATTCATTATTATGATTTGCAAAAGCAAGATGTTGTTTTTGTATACAAGCACTCATATAATCTCACCTGTTTGACTGTATGCAGCTTATTAAAGTAATAAAAAATGGTACCCTTACTCCCTTATGTAAAAAAATCGACCATGATAATGTGGGTTTTTTTATTGTTTTTACCAACAGTTTCTTCTGCAGATAAAACAAGCTTATCTGATACACCATCACACTATATTGTTTTTGGTGTAGGGCAAGTTAACCTGTTTAATTCTGAGTTTGACGACACTTTATATAATTTAGAATTGACTTCATTAAAACCAATAACACCGCTAAAGCTGTTGTCTTCCTATGGTTTTATGTGGAGCCATAATGGATTCAAGTATTTATTTACAGATCTTAAATATGAATACAGAATCAAAGATCAATGGATTATAGGAGTCAGGTCTGGGATAGGTTTGTATGACAACTCTGGTGATATAGACTTGGGTCACGTTATCGAGTTTCGGTCAGGAGCTGAGGCCACGTATGAGTTCAAAAATAAGAGCAGAGTAGGCTTGTCTGTTTATCACTACTCTAACAGCAGATTGTCTTCTAGAAACCCTGGAACAGAGTCTTTGACGATCAGCTATCAAATACCTTTGAGTTTTTAAATAATTTGTCTTTGTAACTTTAAGATTTGTTGAAACCAAAGACCAGTTTTGAAATATTTACCCACCTCGATCAGCTTCAATAGATTGAAGTTGTTTGAATACATTTATGTGATCTAGAAGAGGGTCTGCTTACTCTGGTTTTCATACACCAGAAAGCGGATAAGGATACTCTGAAAGGTGCAATATGCGGAAGATGATATTAGTATGCACCCTACAAAAAAGGTCAAGCTATACCTCTACAGGAGTCATGGCTTTCGGTGAATAATAAAGCGAGCTGGTGAGATAAATAATGGACTATTCAAGCAATGATGTTGTGGTAAAAAATTAACCCCCAGCTTAATAAGACTAACATTTGTGCTAAAAATACAGCAGCCGACCCCATGTCTTTGGCACGACCGGCTAATTCATGACGTTCCTCACCACAGACCAAATCAACCGCTGCCTCTATGGCTGAATTGATGACTTCTACCAACAACACCAAAACACAAGAACCAATCAATAGAATTAAATCAATGTGGTTGTTTGCTAGTATGAATGACAGGGGTATCAATACCACACAGAGATAAATTTCGAGCCTAAAAGAAGCTTCCTCTCGATATGTGGCTTGCAAGCCTTTAAGCGACCACTTGAAGGCTTGCAGAATTTGTTTTGGACCTCTGAACCCGGATGCCGGCATATATTAAACTAGCTCTGGATTTTGTAGGCCACATTGGGCTCTTTAACCGCTTTGACCTCATCTAAGCGCCGAATAGGTGTGGTGTAAGGAGCCAGTTTTAATTTTTCAATATCGGTCTTTGCCATTTTAAGGACTTTGGCCATGGCCTCAACGAATGCATCGATAGATTGCTTAGATTCGGTTTCAGTGGGCTCAATTAATAGACACTCTGCGACTAACAACGGGAAGTAAACTGTTGGTGCATGCATGTCTTCATCAAGCAAAGCCTTAGCGAGGTGGCTGGCAGTTAATCCCAGTTCTTTGGCTTGTTTTTTCAAGGTGACAATAAATTCATGGCTGGCTCTTCGGTTTTTAAAGGCCAAATCAAAGCCAACAGCTTCAAGTCTTTTCATCAAGTAATTAGCATTTAAGGTTGCGAATTCTGAAATTCTTTGCATCCCTTGTTTACCATTCAAAAGAGCGTACACGTAGGCGCGTAAGTTAACGCCGGCATTGCCTGCGAAAGTAGACAGTTGGCCTATGGTTTTTGGTGCTTCTTTTTTGGTAATGAAATGATAGTTTCCGTCTGTTTTACCCACATAGGGTACTGGCATGAATGGCAATAAACGTTCACTAACGCCAATAGCACCTGAACCAGGACCGCCGCCGCCATGAGGCGTTGAAAAGGTTTTATGCAGGTTCATATGAATCACATCAAAACCCATGATACCAGGGTTGGTTTTACCTAAAATGGCATTTAAATTGGCGCCGTCATAATACAGTAAACCGCCAGCAGCGTGGACTTTATCAGCAATTTCTTTGATGCTACTTTCAAACACACCTAAAGTAGAAGGGTTGGTCAACATGATACCGGCAGTATGTGGGCCTAAAGCCGCATCTAAGGCGTCCATGTCAACATTGCCATCTTCGTCGGTGCGGATTTCTTTGACCTTATAACCACACATGATGGCTGTAGCAGGGTTGGTTCCATGAGCAGCATCAGGAACTATAATTTCTCGGCGAGCAAAGTCTTGCCGATCATCATGGTAAGCTTTGATCATCGCCACACCAGAAAATTCACCTTGGGCGCCGGCCATTGGTGTCAGCGACACACCTTTCATGTTAGTTACTGCTTGGAGGATTTGTTGCAAATGATACATACAAGCCAGATAACCTTGTGAGAGGCTTTCATGGGCCAATGGATGCCTGGCTAAAAACTCATCTTTCATGGCCAAGGAGTTACAAGCCCTGGGGTTGTATTTCATGGTACATGAGCCCAATGGGTAAAAATTGGTATCGATGGCAAAATTCTTTTGGCTGAGTTGGGTAAAATGCCTAACCACATCCAACTCGCTGGCTTGAGGCATGCCAAGTCTAGTGCCCCTTTGATAGTCATTGGGTATTAAATGACTGACGTCAACTTCATTTGGAGACTGCGCGGTGGCTGTTCTGCCAGGCATGGATTTATCAAAAATCAACATAGTTCAAACCCTAAATAACTGATACGTTGTTCAGTTTAAAAATCGTAATACAAAGAAACATGATAGTTTCTACCAGGCGCATCTAAGCCAGAAGCATGTTCTCGGTATTTTTTGTTAAAAATATTTTCTACTCCCAGTCTCACTTGGCTGCTAACTCCCGAGCGCCATGTGAAATGGGTATCATATACTACAAAGCCACCGGTGCCAAAGGGATTAATACGTGCATCAGTCAAATCACGAGCGCTTAACCTATCTTGGGTGCTTGCAAACCGTACCTGTGAACGGATATTCCATTGGGTGTTGAGGTCCTGTTGATAACCAATCACACCAAAGGCGGGAGGAATTCGGTCAGCAGCGCCATCACCTTCATCTGTCTCTTCAGTTCCACGGGTGTAGGTTAAGTTGGCAAATAAATGTCCGCCGTTATCAAAATAATAATTTAATTCAGATTCAATACCATAAATATCAACTTCGTTAATGTTTTGAGATTGAACAATACTTAAACCATCATCGGTGAATTCTCCTGTTTCGACTGAAGCAATCACATCCTGGTAAGTCGAAACGAAAGCAACTATTTCAGCTTGCCAGCCGTTGCCGGCGTGTTTGTATCCCAGGTCGAATGACAACACTGTTTCTGGTTCCAAGCTGGGGTTAATGACATTGAATCGATTGCTTGGTCGTTCACCAACTTGTCCTAAGTCAAAAATATTAGGTGGTCTAAAGCCCCTGCCTATATTAGCAAAAACACGGTCAGCTTCATTGATTTTATATAACCAGCTGACATGCCACGTTAAATCATTTAAATTGAGTTGATCATCTGCAATTTGCGGGCTGTTGAGATCAATATCATAATCACTGAATCGGCCACCGATGGTAAATTCATGGTCATTTACATACTGGTGCCAATCAGCATAAATGGCAATTTGTTGCATTTTAGATTGATCGGGGTAGCGAGTTTCTCGAGGTACATTGGTACCATCAGCCAAAACCCGTTGCCTGGCACTGGATATGGTATCAAGATAAGTGTCAAAACCATATACCAATAAACTGTTGTCAAAAACTGCTTTGTTCCAATCGGCTTGGATGCTGAGTAATTCACTGTTGTTTTGTTCCGTATCAGTTCGTTCGCCTGACAAGGGTTGGCTGAAGCGGTTGTCAGTGATTTTTTGGTAAGCCATATGAAAATTAGCCATGTCATACCATTTTGTTGGGTTGGCCGTGGTGTATTTTAAATGGGAAAACAAACGTTCATTAGGTCTAAACTCAAAGACAGAAGATTCTGGTTCTGTCTCACCAAAACCGGCTACCAAGTTATCAACTCTTGGCGTTGATGGTTGGTGTGTGTATTGGATATCAAAAATCCAATTAGAGCTGTCTGATGTATTGAATACCCACTTATTATTAATGGATCTTGACGTATAAGCAGTGAATGGTATGGTTTGACCAGAGCCGGTGGTTCTTTGGCCAATGTCTTGGTAACTGATACCTAGAGTCGAGGCAATTTTGTTATTTCCAAAATCAATACCAGCATGGCTGATCCATTTCTCGTCAGCACTGTCCCATGAAGTATAAACTTGACCGTTTAAATCCCATTCTGAAGTAAAGAACTCAGGGGTGTGGGTTAATACATTAACTACACCGCCCAATGCATCACCGCCGTACAATACTGATGCAGGCCCTCTGACCACTTCAATTTGTGAAGTCATGAATGAATCAACTAAGGCTAAATATTGGTTAGGTGCATTGCGAAAAAAAGCAGTGTTTAAACGCATGCCATCAACCAAATGAACATTTTGAGAACCTTTCAGACCGCGAATAATAGGAATGGCCTGTCCTGGAGTGGTTTGTTGGATGTAGACGCCAGATTCCTGACGCAATAAATCAGGTAACAAGGTATTGGGTTTGTTTTTAATGTCCTCTCGTGTCACCACAGAAACAGCTGAGGCACTGTCATTGGTTGAAGTGGCCGTTTTGCTGGCTGTGACTTGTAATGGCGCAAGTGATTCGACATCATCATTAACCTCTACATCAGGGTTGGTGGTTTCCTGTGCATGTGAAGCGGTGGCCAGAGACAGCCATAATATGGGTGTAAATACGTAACGTTTCATGGGTCACTTTTTTGTCAAAGGCCGAGTAATTTACTATGGCTTTACCAAGGAATCAACCCCACAAGAGTAATGTCTTAATACTCTTTAAACTCTCCCGAGCTTTCTGAATCTAAGCTGAATATTAAGCCGCTTATTGTGAAGATTAATTTGAATTTCTGGCATTAAATCGCAGTGGCTTGGTATTTTTTTATTTCTTTGACTGTAAGCACATAAGCCTTGCGGGCGTTGAGAATATTTTCTGTGACTTCTGGCTTTTTCTTTTCGATGGCAGCGGCTTCAACTTTTTTACAGTAATGACTGAACCCAGAAGCGCCAATATTGGCTGCAGTTGATTTAAGTGTGTGCGCAATTTGTCTGGCTTCAGTAAAATCAAGGGTACTACTAAAGGTATTGAGCTGGTTGAGCATATCAGGAGACTCTTGTTGAAACAAATCCAACAAAGAATTGGTTTCATCACCCATAAATGTTTTGATCTCATTCAATGCTTTGGTGTTCAACCACTTGGTGTTGATTTCTTCAGAACTATCAAGGTTCAGTTGATCCTGGCTGGTGGGGGTTGTCGTTTTTTTTTGAGTGCTAAAAGGGTCCCATTTTTTGAGCGTCTTTTCTAATATATATCGATTCAATGGTTTAGACATGTAGTCATCCATACCTGCATCTAAACACTTTTCCTTATCGCCCAACATCGCATTGGCGGTCATTGCGATAATTGGAGTATGGTTGAGTTTATTGGTTTTTTCATAATTACGGATTCTTTTGGTACAAAAATAACCATCCATTACCGGCATTTGACAGTCCATAAGAATCAGTCTGTAGCGGGTGTTTTTTGCTTTGGTTAAAGCGATCATTCCATTTTCTGCCACATCAAATGGAAAGCCTATGTAGTCAATCAGCTTTTGAGCAACTTTAAGATTAACTTCATTGTCTTCTACCAATAAAATAGTATCAGAGATATCGTCTAGGTTGAGCGGCTGAGCTTCTTCGCCTTCGGGTTTTTGTTCACTTTCACTTTGAACTTGATAAGTGTCTTCTTGATCTGGATGTTCTTCGTCCAGCTCCAGAACTTCTTCAGGGAAATAACGCCTTTCAAATTCCCCAATGATCAATTCAACATCTTTTTCTGGATGCATGATTTGAATATTTTTATATTGTTTGACTCCGGCTATGTGACCACCTGTGGTGATGGCGCAAATCCAAACATCTTCCAGTTCGCCCTTTTCAACCAGTAGAAGTAATTGCCTGAATATTTTGGCATTGGTATCGAAATCTATGAATAACAGAGAAGTTTTACCATCTTGGATGCCTCTTGCCGCTTGGATCCTAGAGATGGCATGTTGGTAGTTTAGCGAGGTTTGAACGGGTAAAGATGCATGTTCTAAATCAGCTTGTAATCTTTTAAACAGAATGGGGTTGGTGTTTAATAAAATGGCTTGGTGTTGGTGAATTTCTGTTCCACCATGAATGGAGTCACCTGCAGCTTTGCCAAAAGGAATTTCAAACCAGAAAGTACTTCCAACGCCTGGTTTAGACTCCACTCCCATTTGGCCTTTCAAAAGTTCTACAATTTTTTTACTGATGGCCAAGCCTAAGCCAGTACCACCAAATTTTCTGGTAGATGAATTATCGCCCTGGGTAAAGGCATTAAATAATTTTTCAGTTTGATCTGGTGAGATACCAATGCCTTGGTCCTTAATGGTGAAACGAATCAACTCTTTGGTTGAGAAGTTTTTAACTTTTTTAACATCAACCACTATCTTGCCGTGGTCAGAAAATTTAATGGCATTAGAAATAATATTGGTCAGGACTTGTCTGACTCTTATTGGGTCGCCACGTAATAACGGGTTGATTTGTTCATCAATATGAGTTGAAATTTCTAAGCCTTTGCGTTCAGCAGAAGAGTTCAGACTGTCCATCACTTCGTTGACCACTTTTCTTACTTTCAGGCCGGTAACTTCAGTGGTCAATTTGCCAGCTTCAACTTTAGAATAATCCAGCAGATCATCAATCAGCTTTTGCATTTGTGTTGCTGAAGTATGAGCAGTGGTCAGGTAATCTTTTTGAAAAGCATTCAGCTCGGTATCCATCACTATGTCTATCAATGGCACAATCCCATTGAGCGGTGTACGGATTTCATGGCTCATGGTAGCTAAAAATTCCATTTTTGCCATTTCAGCTGCTGATAAATCGACCTTTAAGCCTTTAATTTCCTCTTTCAACAACGAAGCTTCATGTTTAGCTTCATCTGCTTTTTGAATTTGTTTGGCGAGACTTGAGTCAAGTGGTTTGTTTGTCTTTTTTTGTTTAATTTCTGCTAATAAGAATACCTTTGTACTGGCCACTATAAAACCGACAATTAAAAAACTGATTAACGCAAAAAGTAATGGATTAATCAGGCCTAATTGGCTGGCTGGTTGGATTGCCAATAATATCACCAAACTCAAGGTGGGTAATGCCATTCCAAAAATGGTTTTTTCTAAACTAAGTTCAGAGAACAGTAACAACCCTGCTAACCAACACAGCAATAAAGTCATGAGAAGTGCCGCATGAACGGGTTCAAATAACCAAAAATTTAAAGCCAAAAAAGTACTGGCAGCTGCTGGAATCATCCAGTGAACTTTATGAGCAAATAAATCATCAAAACGATTTTTTACCAAGGGTAAAGTGAAAGCCCATCCCAAGGTTAATGTCAGGCTGAATAATAACAAGGCCCATTGAAAACCATTTGTTTCAACAGATCCCAACAGCAACATAAGTGCTGAAAGAATACACAGCAACAGCTGTTTGTTTTTTAAATGAGCCATCCCAACATACTCCCTAGTTTGTCTTCATTAATCATGAAACTCTCTTAATTGATGTCGCATATTTTTAACTTATTGCGAACCCATATCACTATAATTGTAGCTAAATATCAATTGTTTCGATAGTTTTTTTAATGGCTTTTAACAAAAAATCTCATCTAACAGTGGTATTGTTAGATGTTGAAGGTTTTAAAACTTTTTTAATAGTTCGGCGATGGTTGTTTGTGCTGCTGCAAAAGAAAACCATTTTTGGACATTTTCCAACCCATTTGTTGATATTTGTTCCCATAAGGTGGGTTCTTGGTATAAGCCAATGACTGCTGCAGCAAAATCACCGGGATCATCAGCCATCAAGACATCTTGACCATGTTGTGTATACATGCCTTCAACAGCAACAGTGGTTCCTACAACAGGTTGTCCATAGCTCATGCTCATGTTGACTTTACCTTTGACGCCAGCACCAAATCTCAGCGGGGCCACTGCTATGCGGATGCTTCGCATTAATGGTTCAATATCTTCAACAAATCCATGGAATACTATGTTGGGGTGCTGGCCTAAATCGCTCACTTTTGCTGGGGCCTTAGAGCCTATGATGTGAAGTTTTAACTCTGGGATTTCAGCCAGTATTTGTGGAAAAACTTCATCAACAAACCACAAAATTCCATCAACATTGGGTGTGTGTTGATACCCACCAATGAACATGATGTCTTGGCTGTCAGTATAGCCTTGGTGACCACCGTGTATTTCATGAATATTCGATAATACTGCGACTTTCAAATCAGGGTTTTCTTGAGTTAATACGGTTTGTTCATAAGGACTTACTACCAACGTTAAGTCACAGTTTTGGGCAACAGCCATTTCTTTGTCTTTGGTTTGTTTCGCCGCTTTCGCAGCAGAGCTGTCGTGTTCAAGCTCGGCCATTCTGGCTTCGCGCAGATAATGTAAATCAACCGTATCAAACCAGATTTTAGCATCAGGACAGTAAGACCTGATCATTGGCATCAAAGGTTCGGCGACATAGTAACGACTGAGAATGATGGTTTGGAAATAATGTCCTTTGGCTTTTAGGTACTGTAGGGGTGTGGTGTACTTGGGGGCGAATACACACTCAACCCCAAGGCGCTGTAAGTCTTGGGTGTAGTTTTCAAAATGAGCCATATTTTCAGGCACAAAACTGACCTGATGGCCTAGTTGTTTGAAAATTTTTATCAAGTTCATCATTCGCAAAGACCCTGAATCTTGGTCAGGAGTGGGTGTACAGGCATCAAAAATCAGCACCCTGGGTGATTTGTTTTGAAACCTGGCTGATTCAATATCCGATTCGGGAGCAGGTTGATTTTTGAGTTCAGCATGCCACTTCTCAGCGAATTTTTCTTGGTTGATGACTTGGTATTTTTTTGTTCCAGAAGTTAAGTCTGTACCTGATGAAACACCTTCAAAATGAATGACACGGCTGTGCGGTTGATAAAAAACTTTATAGCCTGCTTTTCTCACCGCAAAAGCCAAATCTGTGTCTTCGTAATAAGCTGGTTTGTAACGTTGGTCAAAACAACCTAACTGTTTGAACAAGTCGGCTGTTATCATGATGCTAGCGCCACTGATGTAGGTTGCTTCCCGTAAGTGTTGGTATTCTGGTGCATCAGGTGAGTCTAGCCTGCCATAATTCCAGCCTGAAGCATCACTGAAAACGATACCACCGGCCTCTTGAAGTCTACCATCTGGATATAGCAGCTGACTTCCGACCAGGCCTGCCTGAGGTTGGTTTTCAAAAGTCAGCACCAGCTCATCCAGCCACCCAGCCAACACTTCAGTGTCGTTATTTAAAAACAACAGGTATTTTCCTTGGGCCAGTTGAGCACCCGTATTACATGACTCTATGAAACCACCATTTTGTGGCTGCCGATGGTAAGTAATTCCATCGATATTTTCGATGGCAGTCTGTGTTTCATCGTGAGAACAATCATCGATGACAATGACCTCAAAGCTGTTTTTCTCCGTTAAATCTGCCAAAGACTCTAGACAATGGTAGGTGTGTTTGAATTGGTTATAAACAGGAATAACAATACTTACCAAAGGTTTGTTGCTCTTTTGAATAACCAAGGGTTGATAGTTTTCCGTAATTACTTGTGCAGTTGAGGTTGGCTTTGCTTTGGGTCTTTTAAGTTTATTTCTGGTGATTAATGCAGTTTGTTTCAAGCCGCGTGTTTTAAGGCTGCGAATGAAGCGTTTGGGCAGTCCTTTGAGTTGTGTGAATCGGAATTTAATGGCGTTTCTTTTGTGTCGAGCATAGGTGGTGAATGCCCTCAATGGCTTAGTAAGCCGCCAAGAACGACTGGCTTTTATTTGTTCTATGGTCTGTTGTGACTGATTCAAGGTTGTTTGAACATCATGTAAGGATTGAGCCAGTTGGGCTTTATCGTGTGTTAAATCATCGCGAACTTGAATGGTTTCGGATAACTCCATATTGACTTGATCTAAATGTGAGCTGATATGTTTTATTTGTTGCTTTAGTTGGTCAGTTTCAGCAGTGTGTGTCTGAGCGAGTTGTTCTATATTGGCAGTGAGGTTTTTTATTTCTTTTCGACCCAAGTCAATATTCTCTGACAAGTGTAGGTTTTGTTCGTTGAGCTGTTTGGCCCAATTGATTTTTTCTAACAAATCAGTTTCAGCGTCGCTTAAACTTTTGGTCAAATTTACAACCAACTCTTGGCTGTTTTTTAATTTTTGTGCCAGTGGTTTGGTGGTTAACAATCCATATGTTTGGTAGGGTCTGACTTGAGTTGGGCTTGGCACAAGTATTTCTGCAAAAGCAGTTTTATATTGTGCTGGAGTTAAGTGGGTTGTTTGGAGTGCACCCTGATGCAGTTTTATCAATTTATCAGGCTGTTTTTTCAAACTTAAAATGTGTTCGCATATTTTTTCAGCTTCTGTACTTACAAGCTCGCCATTAAAGCCTACTTCTATTCTGTTTTTTAAAGCGCCAACTGCAGTGGCCAATACAGGTATGCCAGACATTTGAAGTTCACTTAAAGTGTAGCTGAATGTTTCTGCTGTGATGGAAGCTAGCAGGGCCAGTTGTGGAGAAATTTGCTTGAATATTTGGGTTAAATCAGTTTGGATATAATCAACAATGACATGGGTGTTGTTATAGTTTTCAAATGTTTTTCCCTGCTTGCCAGTTCCTAATAAAACAAATTCAATGGTTGGGTTATCAGCTAATTTTTGCACACATTGATGAAGCAGCTCTTGCCCTTTTGGGTGGCTTACACGGCCTAGGACCAGCACTTTAAAAGGTGTTTTTTCTGCGTGGTACTCAATTGGTGACAATGCTGTTAAAGCATGTGGAATAATTTTGGTTTTCTTAAAACAAGACGAATGAGGCAGTTTGAGTAAGTTGGTTTTAACAGATTCATCAGGTGCGATGATTGTGATGTTGTCTTGTCCAAGCAGATCATTACTAAATTTTTGCCATTGGGTTAACTCGGTTGTTAATATGGTACCGAAAGGTTCATTTTCAGTGTCTTTGATGGCTTGTTCCACATGATTTTGATGAATGGTTTCGGCATCCAGTTGTGCGTTTAAACTTGGCCAATGAGGAAAATAATCATGTAAGACTCGCAGCGTTGGTAAACCCGTCTTTAAACAGTCCATGGCATGGCCAATCAGTGATGAGACAACCAACTGTTTAACATCCCATTGTTCAATGATTGCTTCAAGCATCAATTGATATTCAGGGTGTTGTGTTGCGGTGGCTTTGATTGGTCGGGTGAGGTGAAACTCCTTAAGCAACAAACCTGTTGTCCCTTGCCAAGTTAATTGAAAACGTTCTCCTTGTTGTTGTCTATAGAACTCTCCTTGGCTGCTGAGTACCAAGTGATGCATTTCATCATGAGTTTCAATGAAATCGTTGAGCCATTGGTGTACACCACCGCCCCAATCCATAATGGTGTGCAAAATTACAGGTTTTTTGTCCAAGCCTGGGTAACCATCATTGATGGAATTTGGCTTAATGTCTTTGAGTTTTAATTGTAATTCAGCCAATGGGTGTGCTGGAAGTGGGTGTTGGTCACCAATTTGAGGTGCTGTAGCCGGATCAATAGATTGAAGATCTGGATGCCTTAAATCAACCACCAAATTGTTGACCGCGTAAGAAGGACCATCGGTGGTTAAATGTGTTACAGACCTGACTGCAAAACAGTTTATGTTGTGTTTTTCGGTGAGAAAATAATGAGGGGTTTGTAGTAAATAAGTTGTTTGATCAAGTAGCGCGATTGTGCCATTAAAATGAGCCGATATAGGTGACAAATCATGTTGTTGGGTGTCCAAGGCGCAGGTTTGATTGATGGCACTGTTTTCAAACATGCCTTGTATCAAACGGGTTTTCCAAAAAGGAGGTAAATGTGCTTGAGCGTTGACAACGACAACGGGCTTATTATCTTGTATGCTTTGTTGTATGTGTTCGATTAATTTTGGACTGAATTCAGGCTCGCTGCTGTGTAGCTCGAAACTTGACTGTCGATTTTCAGCGCTGTTGTAATAAACGATGTGCACATTCTTAAACATGTGCGCATTCTACCAAAAATAGTTAACTCAAGTGAGTTTTATGCGGCAGGTGTGACGCAAAAAACCCTGTTGATTCAACAGGGTTTACAAACGGGCACACAAGTGTTGTTATTGGAACATTTCTTTGGGTAAAGACTGCTGCTTATAACTGTTGGGAACATTGAATGTTGATGTGTTTATATTGTCATTATTGACAGCAGTTAAATAAGCTTTTTCTTGTCCCATTTCATAGTAAACAGGCAAAACCTCTCCGACAGCAGCAAAGTTAACGCCTTGAGACTGACCAAATTGTGAGGCCATTTTCTCTGCAATTTTCATGAACTCTCCAATGGCTCTGTAATCAGCTGAATCCACCCCCAAAGCTTGGTGGTCAGCAACACAGAAATCACCTTGTTTTTTGCCATCAACAGATTGTATGACTTCTTCACAGTTGAACCCATTGTAGCTTGATGATTGGCCGGTTTTTTCATAAGTAGGTAAGGCAGCTTGTTTAGGCATTTGTTTTTCTATCATAGATTTCATCATACCTCGCATCTGTTCACGTTGGCCAGCAGGCATTTGCGCCAGTTGTTCTTCTAACATGCGGTCCATCATGGCTGAAACATCACCCAAAGCTGCAATTTCTTTTTCCCCAAAAACCATATAACTTTGGTCTTCATGGTTTACCACAGTAAAAGAGTTTTGTTGGGCATTAAAAATGAGTGCAGTGTTGACATCACCACTGTTGGTTACTTTAGCTAAGCCATCACTTAAATACATTTTACTGTTTTCTTGGCCATTGGCATTGTTATATGTCAATGTAGTATCAGCACACACCACACCACTGAATATGGCTGTGGCCAAGGCTGAAGTTATGATAAGTTGTTTGAGTTTCATGATGAGTCCTCTTGATTAATTTGAAAAAGCACCATTGTAAGCACAAAGGTTTAATCTCATGTTAACATGCGATAACTATTTTTGTGAACTCGGTCAAATACCCAGGCGGCAAGTACTCAAGTGGCAAAGAAGAAGAAACCACCCAAACGATTGAAAAAACTCTTGCTCAAGTCATTGATTTTTGTGGCTGGGTTTTTTGTTGGATTGTTGACACCTTGGTATTTCTATATCAATTATGTCACCGATACCATAGTTCAAGACCAGTGGGAAATTCCGTCGATTGTCTATGCGCGAGCTTTAGAGTTGTATGAAGGACAAAATTTGTCTCCAGAGGCTTTGAGTTTTGAGCTAGACTTATTAGGCTACCAAGCCACCTCACTCAAGCCCAAAATAGGTCAGTATAAATACCAAGACGGTACATTCTTGATAGCAACTAAAGGCTTTAACTTTCCTGATAGCCCAACCCAACCACAGTCCATCAGTTTGTCACTGGAACAACAACAAATTACTGCTATGTCGCCACAGCTGGCAAGGTTAGAACCGCCGATCATTGGACGGTTTTTTACCAGTAATTTTGAAAACCGCCGGCCCATCAAATTAATTGAGATCCCAGAGACCATGGTCAAAGGCTTGCAGGCAGTAGAAGATCGTGATTTTAAAAATCACCATGGTGTTTCTTGGTTTGGAATTTTAAGGGCTGCCATTAAAAATCTGATGGCAGGTGAAGTTGTTCAGGGAGGCAGTACCATCACACAACAACTGGTTAAAAACAAGCTACACTATAACCACAACAGCTTATTACGTAAATTACATGAAGCATTGGCTGCTACCTTGTTGGAGTCAAAGCTGAGTAAAGCCGAGATTTTAGAATCCTACTTTAATGAAGTGTACTGGGGACAAGATGGAAAAGTGGCTGTTCATGGGGTCGTAGAAGCGGCGCAGTATTATTTTTCTAAACCTGTTGCTCGTTTGTCAATTGCTGAACAGGCATTGTTGATAGGGGTTGTGAAAGGTCCCTCATGGTATAACCCGTATCGTCAAACCAAACGTGCACTTTTGCGTCGAGATGTGGTTTTAAACAGTTGGTTAGAAACAGGTGTTATCAATAAAAAGCAGCACCAAACGGCTAAAAGCGCCTCATTAGGACTGTCCAAAAGTAGGCAGTTAAAAACAGATTTTGATGATTATATGGATGTGGTCAAAACACAAATTAAGCAACAATTTTCTCTGCCTGATTTAAATAGTAATGGCTTACAAATCTTTACTTCGATGGATCCATACATTCAATTCAAAACCACTCAAACAGCCAGAAAAACCAGTGATTGGCTGGATATAAAAACGGAGAGTGCAATCTTGGTCAGTGGTGCCAAAAATGGTGAATTGCTGGCAGTCTCAGGTTCTAAAAGTGCCAACTCTCATTACAATCGCGCTTTATTGGCTAAGCGACAAATTGGTTCATTAATCAAGCCTATGGTGTATTTGGCAGGTTTGGAGTTGTTACCTGGTTTTAATTTGAGTAGCACCATAGAAGACAAGCCTATAACCTTAAAAACAGCTGATAAAAAAAACTGGCGACCTGGCAACTGGGATAACAAAAGTATGGGCTCAATCAGCGCCGAAGATGCGTTGGTATACTCACGTAACCAAGCCACTGTAGATCTGGGACAAAAAATAACACTGCCTAAATTCATTCGGTTTTTGCGTCAAATGGGCTTGCAGGTTCAGCGCAATACACACCCAGCCTTGTTTTTAGGGGCCATAGAATTAACCCCATTTGAAGTACAGCATTTGTTTGGCATTTTTTCATCCCGGGGCGCAAACCAATACATCAATGCCATCAGATATGTGACTGATAAAGATAATCAAATATTGGGTCGTTCAAAACAAGTCATGGGTCATTCGTTGTCTGTTCGATATATTGATGAGATTAACGCTGCAATGAACCAAGTTACAACAAGAGGGACTGCCAAAAAATTGACCTTGAACTTTGGGTTACCCAGCCCGCTCTTTGGCAAAACAGGAACCACTAACCAAGGACGAGACAGTTGGTATGTAGGTTTTAATCATGATTATCTGGCCACAGTCTGGGTGGGTCAGGATGACAACAAACCCACCGACTACTCGGGTAGTAGTGGCGCCCTAATTTTATGGGGACATCTTTTTAAGAACCTTTGATGGCGAGTATTTATTCGCCATAGTTTCTCCAATTTTAATCAGCTTATCACTTGATAATTTAACAACAAAAGCTATGATTAAGCGCTATGCAAAATAACCAAGATCTGCCAAAACAGTTTTACGTCACACAGGGACAGTCTGATGTATTTATTCGCGTCAGTTTTGTGATTCTAATGGCACTGTTGCTGAGCCATTGCAGTCACCGAAAAGCCCATGTTGAAGAAGTTGATGTAGAGGAAATCGTACGTAACCCTGCTGCTGATAATGAATCATTGATTCAGGTCACACCCTTGGTACCAGCGGCAGTTATGACTTTGATTCAACAAGCCAATCAACAACTCAGTGATGGCGGTGTGGCTGCAGCAATCTTAACTTTGAAAAGGGCTTTATCAATCAGCCCAAGCTCGGCGTTGGTGCAACAAAATTTGGCTGAGGCCTACTTAACAGAAGGTGATTATAAAGAGGCGATGTACTGGTCTACTTTGGTTGTCAACCAGGGCCCGGATCAAGGTTCGTTGTGTGAAAGATCAAGAAGGACTCAGGCATTGGCAGCAGAATTGTTAAATCAAGTTGATGTTCAAGCTCGAGCTTTAGAATCAATTGAAAGCTGTTCAACCACACAGCCTGAAAGGTACTGATGCATTCAATAGAGGAATTGTTGGGAGCAGACGGGTTGTTTGCAAAAAAAATCTCGTCTTTTAAACCCAGGGCCCAACAAATTGAAATGGCTGAGCAGATCGCAACGGTGATTGAAGATCAAGCTGTTTTGATTGCTGAAGCTGGCACAGGGACAGGAAAAACATTCGCGTATTTATTACCGGCTTTAGTCTCTGGCAAAAAAATAATTGTGTCAACTGGCACCAAAACCTTACAAGATCAATTGTTCATTAAGGACATCCCATTGTTGTTGGATATCTTATCGATTAAGCCTAAAGTACGATTACTTAAAGGTCGAAATAATTACTTGTGTCTGGATCGTTATCATAAATCGGCGTTGATGCCTGTGAGTCGATATCCGGAGAACAAACCACTTTTTAAATATTTAAAAAGCTGGATTCACCAAACCCAAAGTGGAGAAACTGCAGAGCTTTCAGAGTACATCGAAAATCGGATGTTGTTGTTCAACATCACTTCAACACCAGAAAATTGTTTGGGCTCAGATTGTGATCATTACAATGATTGTTTTGTTTATAAAGCCAGAAAGAAAGCACTGGATGCTGATTTGTTGGTCATTAATCATCACTTGTTATTCGCTGATATGGCGATTAAACAAGGTGGTTTTGGTGAATTATTACCCAAATCTGATGTAATCGTATTGGATGAATCTCATCAGATCCCAGAAATAGCCAGTCGTTTTTTCAGCCACCTTTTCAGCTCACGCCAGTGTACGGAGATACTCAATGATTTATTGGCCGAAGCCGGTGAGGTGGATGCCGCTTTTGCGGTTATCAGTGAACCACATGAACAGTTAAAACGAGCGCTTCGTGATACTTTGTTATCAATGAGTCAAATGCCGGAACGTGAAAGTACCAAACGATTGTTTCAAACGCCTGTCATCATAGAAGTTTTTGACTTGTTATTGCATCAAATGGGGTTGTTGACTGAGGCTTTAGAGCCTTTGGTGGTTCAAAGCACCGGCTTACAAAACTGTTATTTACGTTTGGTGGCCATGGGAGATTTGTTACAAGACATGATGCAACAAGGTGAACATAACTTTATTTATTGGTTCGAAGCCAGAGATAAGTATTTTGCTTTGCATAAATCGCCACTTGAAATCGCAGACCCACTGCGTGAATTCAGGGCTGCTTTTGAAACCAGTTGGGTATTAACCTCTGCCACATTAACCGTTGATAACAGTTTTGCACATTTTCAAAAACAAACAGGGTTTGATGAAGCAGAAACTTTGTTGCTTGACAGTCCGTTTGAGTATCAAAAACAGGCTTTGATGTTACTGCCAAAAACGTTACCTGAGCCCAATGATTTTGAATTCAATCCAGCCATGTTTGAATATGTATTGCCATTGATTGAACAAGCCAAAGGCGGGGTGTTTTTCTTATTCACGTCACACCGATCCCTACAGATGGCGGCTTATTATTTTAAAGATAAGATTGATAAGCCGCTATTCGTACAAGGTCAAGGCGATCGGAATCAAATGTTAGAAGACTTTCGTCAAGCGGGGAATGGTTTGTTATTAGGCGCAGCCAGTTTTTGGGAAGGGGTCGATGTCTCTGGCACCAGTTTAAGCTGTGTGATTATTGATAAATTACCCTTTGCTCACCCCAGTGAACCAGTGCTAAAAGCCAAAATTGAACACATCAATAAAAATGGTGGCAAAGCCTTTTTTGATTTACAAATCCCCAAAGCCATCATTGCCCTGAAACAAGGTGCTGGCCGGTTGATACGTGGTGAAAAAGATCGTGGTGTGCTGGTTATCTGTGACCGCCGCCTCACCAGCAAAGGTTACGGGAAGACCTTTTTAAAATCATTGCCAGATATGAGCGTATCTCACGAAAAACAAGATGCTTTGGATTTTTTGAGTGATATATAAGCCAAGCAAGGTAATTTTAAATAAATGCAATAAATTTCACGAAAACCTAATCTGATTAGTGTTATCTTAGTTTAACTATATCAATAGAATACATTTTGAAAGTAGCTTCATTATATAAGATTTATTTTTATGCGCTTTTTTTCATTTCAACAAGTGCTTTTGGGAACAAAGGTGCAAGTCCAGCTGAAGATTGGATCATTCAAAATATTTATGGGCCTTCACAAGTTGGAATAGTACAGAGCATTCCTATAGATATTGATCAGGATGGAGATATGGATGTGGTTTCGGCATCGATTGAAGATGGGCAACTTCGGGCTTATCTGAACCAAGGCGGGTCAGTGTTTGAAGAAGTCATTATCAATAAAGATGTTCCTGGAGTATTCCGGTTTTCAGCAGTAGATATAAATGCTGACGAACAAACAGATTTTTTGCTGACTTCTATTGAAACGAATGAAGTTTTAGTTTTAATCTCACAAAATGGTCAATACATAAAAAGTTTGGTGGCTTCGGCTGTCCTGTTACCAACTGATGCTCAGGCCGGCTATTTTAATCAAGACCAGTTGCTTGATGTAATCAGTATATCTTTTGAAGATAATTCGGTTTTTTTGCATTTACAACAACCAGATGGATCATTTTTAACCAGCTTAATTTCTGATCAAGTCATAAGGCCAAGAAAAATCGAGTTAGAAGATTTAGATAATGATGACGATTTGGATATTTTAGTGGCATCATCAGATGATAATTCAGTACGTATATTTGTTAACGATGGGTCTTCTGAGTTTAGTGAACAATTAATCAGTGACCAGCTTAATGGTGTTCGCTATGTTGTGGCCTGTGATGTTGATCAAAATAATTTGATAGATTTTGTTGTTTCGGCTGCAGAAGATGATCAATTGTTGTTATTCAACAACCAAGGCGATTTGATGTTCAATCAAGTTTCAATGGATGACGCTCTGTTTGGGGCCAACGCCTTACATTGCCAAGATATTGATGGGGACCAACAAAATGAATTAGTTGCCATTTCTTCAGCAAACAGTGAAATATACCTTTATGAAACCACTGGCGCTTTTGCGAAAACCTTAATAGCCAACAACAGAGATGGTTATGTTGAGGTGAATGCGGCCGATTTTGATGGCGATGGTGCCGTTGAGATTTTGACTCAATCATTTTTTGAGCACAGAAATTTACTGTATTTGCCTCATCAAAATAACCAGGAGGTTGTGGTGTGGGAGGATTTTCCAGATGGCGCTTACTATGTAACCAGCGCAGATATAGATGGTGATGGTGATGATGATGCGGTGGTGACTAGTTTGTCAGACAATCGTTTGTTTTGGTTGGAAAGAATACAACAAAAATTTATTTTCCATGGCATCACCAACAGTATTGAAGCACCACAGAGTGTAGTGGCCGGTGATTTAGATGCTGATGGCGATTTAGACTTGGTAACGGCTGGTGCTTTTGATGATCGCTTCTGGATTCATTACAATGATGGTTCGGGGAACTTTTCAACTGCGGTGCTATTGGATGGGCCTAATAACCCTGCACGGGCCAGCATTGGTGATATGAATGGGGATTTAATTGCAGATATTGTAGTGACTTCAAGTTTAGATAATACACTCAGATTATTAATCCAAAATGAAGGAGTCTTTGAACAAGAAATAATTGACGATGATTTGACCGGTGCTTTTGATATTGAATTGTTGGACATCAATCAAGATGGTTTACTGGATGTACTGGCGACCGGACTCAGAGACAGTAATGTTAATTTATATACCCAAAACCAAACAGGTGGTTTTGATCTAACGGTTTTGTTTGATTCAGCCATGCGCAGTAACACCATTCAGAGTATAGATTTCGCAGGCAATGAATTACCCGATGTCAGTTTTGAAAGTAATGACAGTTTGGTTAACTTAATCAACAACGACGGTGTGACTTTTGATTTGGTTGATGCGCTGGTATTGGTCGCCGATTTGATTACCTATGTATTTAAAGGAGGTGATAATGCCAATGAACTTAGATTCGTTGGGTCATTGGACTCAGGCGCAATTCAAATCGTAGATTTGGTTGATTCAATCCAGATCGAAGAATGGTTGCTTGAAAGTCAGTTTTCGATGCGTGCAGTGAGTAAAACAAGCTCAAAAGATTTTTATTTTGCGGCTTCATCAGTAGATAACTCTGTTAAATTGATCTTTAAAGACCTTATAATGAAAAGCTCTTTTGATTGACACTTCTTTATTGTTTTGGCCATAAAACCTAATCCACAATCACCGGTATTTATTGTCGGCCTTCAAAAATCAGGCACTTCATTGGTAAACCGGATGTTGAGCCAAACCAGCGACTATTTTTTTTCACCCTTTAATTTAGAAGGTCGATTCTTTTGGGGTGATGAGCCACCGTTCTCACCAGTACAATCGCCCTGTGGTCGAATATATCAAGAGAAAAAAGGGTTGAATGGCCATATGCTAGATGCTGCTGACTTCGTGTCTGCTGACAAAATTAAAATGGACTTGGAAATTGATTTACTTGACTTTAACAAAGCGCCTATATGGATTAATAAAAACCCTTATAACAGTGTCAGGATTCCGTGGTTGAAAAAAAACTTCCCTGATTGTGTGATTGTGGCTGTTATCAGAAAGCCACAAGCCAATGTTTTTTCGTTGCTAAAAAAGTATATCCCTCATGAAAAAAGAGGTTTAGGCCCAGAAAACGGATGGTGGGGCGTCAAGCCTGACCAATGGGAGAAAATGTTAAGTCGTGATAAAGTCGTTCAGTCGGCCAAACAATGGAGGGCAGTCAATCATCAATTAATTGATCATCGGCACTTGATTGATTTACTGGTTGATTACCAAGCAGTGTGTGAAAAACCAGGTTCTCTGATAGAAAAAATATTGGCTTGTTATGGTATTCAAGAAAAAATTAATATCAGTGCATTTCCTGATATGAACGATGAATATAAGACAGGGAGTCGTTTACTTTCTAAAAATCGAGAATATAAAAACATGGGTGGTGATTTTAATCTATCAAAAGTGATAGATTCTGACACTGAAATTAAAAAACTTGACCGCAAAGACTTGTTTAATATATGGAGACAGTGTCATGGTACATGGAAAAGGTGCTTAAATTTGACAAGCAGATTATAATGGCATTGTTTATAAGCCAATAATACTCATTAATGCAAGATTTTCTAACACACAGAAGAAAACTGATACCCTATATTGCTAAAAAAACCAAAGCCAAGAGCTATTTGGAAATTGGTGTGAGAGGGGGCAAGACCTTTTATCCAGTAAAGGTCAGAAAAAAAATAGCTGTCGACCCCGAGTTCAGAATCAAAGACGATTACAAAAGATCTCAGTCTTTTCGGTATTGGCCTAACTTTTTTGCTAAATTATTCGAATGTACCAGTGATGATTTCTATAAAAATCATGCTAAAAATGTCATCGCAGCGGGTAGTTTAGATTTGGCATTTATTGATGGTTTGCATACGGCAGAACAAACCTATATAGATGTGGTGAACACCATGCCATACATGGCGGATAATGGAATTATTATTGTCCATGATGTCAGCCCTAAGTCAGCCGCAGCTGCTTATCCTGCCACATCTATTGATGAAGTGAAAAAAATAAAGCCAAAGGGCTTTAACGGTATGTGGAGTGGCGATGTTTGGAAAATCATGCCCAAACTGAGATCTGAATTTTCTCATTATGACATGTTTGTAATTGATCATGACAGTGGGATTGGCTTAATCTGTAAACAGCCATTATTTAAAAATCAGGATAAATATAAAAACACCATTGATTATGACAATGAAATAATCAATGCCTGGTCATATGAAGATCTGGACGCCAATAGAAAAGACTTATTAAACTTGCATTCTGATGAGGATATATTGGCCGACTGTTGGTTGTTTAATAACTAACCCATGACAATCAATTATACTCATTGTGAAATAGAAAACATTTGTGTTGCCTCTGAGTTTGATTTTGACGCTAAAGGTCGATTGCTGTTATTTGTTGGGCATGCACACAGTGGACATTCATTGATTGGAGCCCTGCTTGATGCACACCCTGATGTGTGTTTAACCAACGAAGTTAATGTGGTTAAATTAATTCAGCAGTATCAATTGAATAAGGAACAAATAGAGAAAGTATTATTCCATGCCTATGCATCCAACCAAATAGGTTGGAAAAATTCAGCCTACAAATACAATTTAAAAGGTGGCTTTCAAGGTATGTCAGATAAGCCTGAGGTATTGGGTGATAAAAAAGCAGGTGGCTCTACCCGCATCATTTTTAACCACCCTGAAGTCTATGATGACATCTTAAAGCTGTACGGTGATCGATTGAGGGTTATATATGTTGAACGTAATCCATTGGATGTCGTTGCGGCTTACTCCTATTATATGCAACAAGAACCGTCCCTTTTTCATGTCAATCGATACAATGAAAACAAAGCGGTGGTTGAAGCCATTCAATTAAAAACACCAGCTAAACAGTGGTTGACGATCAAGCAAAACGCCTTTGTCAATGAGCCTTATAATCAACTGATGAGTGCTTATGATTTTATAGGCGTTTCTACAGGAGCTTTGATTACCCAAATACAAGACTGGGTGTCTGTGGTCAAAAGTGACATCAAAGGAAAGAGCGAATCCATCGAGATTAATGATAATTTAAAAGCTTTGATTAATTATAACTAATGATGAAATGTTGCGCTGTTAATTAAAGAAAATCAGGCACAAAAAAAGGATGGTTATTACCATCCTTTTTATATAGAACTTGTAAAACTATTATTAGTTAACACCAATGCCAGTTTGTCTTCTTGACTCAAATTCATCTATGGTGAATGCAGTCCCAGCTAATCTGGTGGTCCATGCATTAGTGGCTTGAATCAAACCAAGGTTGATTTGAGTCACACAATATCCGCCATTGTTTAGATCAGTCAGTTCTACGTCAGGAGAGGCTTCGTCGGTATTTCCAGGAAACCAAACCCGCATGATACCATCAGAGACACCAGCAGCTGAAGCCTGTATCCATTGATATTCAACAGCATTCTCACCAGCAACTAATGGAACATCAAATCGATTACGTAAATCGGCTTGATTAGCATCAGCGACAAAACTTCTTAGAATGTTGCCAGTACCATCATCATTACCTTGTAATCTGAATTGAGCCATACCAATTCCGTCACATGTAAGAGTTCCGCCAGTATCAGCAGTAACACATTGAACATTATTAAGCTTGGTTCTTTCGTTACTTGCCAGAGTGCCCAATGCGTCAACATCTAATAGAAAACGAGCTCGGTAACTTGTTTCGCACATTGAGTTTCGGTCTTGAAGACGTCCACGATCAGAATTGTCAGCTGTTGATTCGAATGTTGCGCTACATGTAGTACCACCCAATCCACCATCAACTACTTGTACTTGACTGCCTGAATCATCACGAACATCGTCCCATGCTGCCAAATTTGCAGGCCCACATGAGCCACCAGCCATTGCCATTGAGGCTGAAGTTAAACTGGCTATTGCCAATGCTAATTTCATTTTTTTCATTTTAATTACTCCGTAAAATTTGTTTCTATTTCGGTATTAAACGAGATCAATTTATTTTTCGGTCACTTTAATTACAATTAAATGTGAAATACCAAAAAACAACCTGATTCGAGGGATCAGTTTACCCTCAAAAGCAAAGATGTGCTGTAAAATTTTATTGATAATCCGAGAATGCTCTCTCTCGTCACCTTGGTTTCCACGTTTGAAAAGGTTATTGAATCCTCGCACTGTAAGTATCAGTGGCGATAACAGACAGTTAATATAAGAGTGGAATTTGGTTTCCATGCCTGCTTCAGTCACTAGCTTGAGCAATTGCTTTTTTTTATAACGTCTGAAATGGTGATGAATGACATCATGTTGACTCCACATAAAGGGGTGTGCAGGTGTGCTGATGACCATTAAACCATCGGCTGACAACTTTCCCTTTAATTTTTTCAGTGCCAAATAATCATCCTCGATGTGTTCAAGCACATCTAAGATAACAATGAGGTCGTATTTCTTTGCCTCAACTATGTCCAGTTCTTCGGGTACGTCACATATTTGATAATTGACATCTGGATTTTTTTTTTGGGCCAAATTAATCGCATATGAGCTTTTTTCTAAACTGTCTAAAGAGCCAAATGATTTCAACATTTTTGAGTTACCACCAGTACCAGAACCAACCTCTAAAATCTTAAGAGGTTTTTGTTGGCTGTATGAGCTGATTAACTTTTTAACAATTTGCCGACGAGCTACGAACCACCAATGTTGGTCTTCAAGTTTAGACATGTCGTTGTAGGTATGTTTTTCCATGTGTTCTATTGGGTTAAATAGTTTGAATATAAAGTTGGGGCTTGTTGTTTGATTATGCTTTCAGCATAATCATAATATGCACTTAGGTTGATCCCTTCCTTGTATATGTATATCAAGTAAGCTTTATTACCGACAGGTTTATTGATTTTTTCGTCAAAAGGCCCCAATGTTTTTGATAGTTTTTCTTCATCAAAAGCACACTTCATGTTTTCACCACAAACATTAACGAGGAATGTCATCTTTTTCCTTTGTAGTTTTTGACCATCCCAACTCCAGGCTTTGAATAAATTAGTGGCAAAGAAGCGTGGACGACCACTTGAACTGATAGGAGCTAGCTCAAAATCGGAATCATGAGCCATGTTACCCACCCAATAATCAGCTAGACCAAATTGATTGATTTTATTTTGTGAACGTAATGACTCTAGAATTGGAATGATTTGGTGGTAACGTATGTAAGGTGTATTGGGTTTTTTAAATAGAATAAATGATATTACCCCAGCGGTGATGAAAACCCAACACAGCGTGGATAAATATCTAAATTTAATCCAATGGATGAGGTAATTAAGGTTGGATAGTAATATAAAGGGTGAAAAAAGCAACAGAAAAGGGATCCATCGAACATTGCCTTTATTGATTGACCACATGGCCAGTAGAAAAACAAAGAGCCACGGAATAAACAATAAGTTGACAACAACAGAGTTAGTGATGGCTTTCCTGAATAATGATTTAATCAATATTATTAAAGAGGTGATAACGCTGAAAAGCAATATTTCAAATGAGTAGCCTGAAACCGTTCGATCATTCAACTGATGATACAAACGATTATTTTCAAATAACCATGGTTTAATGCCTACTTCAAACATAGGTTGAGACTGGCTCATTAGAATGATTGAATCCAGTTGGTCAACGGCTGATATCAAAATATTGGATGCCACTATAGCGATGACAGTTATGACTGACCATGAAAGGATTGGTTTCCAGTGTATTTGGCTTTTGGCTTTAAGCCATATAATCAGCAAGACACAAGAGGGTAAAACAGCCAGCAAAAATGCCACGTTACTGAAAGCACATAAAGACACTATTAGAAAATAGAAAAGCATTTGAAAGGTTGTCTGTTTAGCCGTTAATATCTGGTAGGTTAAAGCGAAGCTAAAAATGATGTATGCGATGTAAAAACCATGAATCCCAGGGGAAAAAACAAAATAAACCAGCACATTATGATGAAAAATGTTTAAAGCTGGAATGAGGCTGAGAATCAATGAACATATGAGTTTGGCGTTAGTGGCCGTGTATTGAAGTGTTCGACAAAAATAATACAGGCTTAATAACAATACGGTGATATTGATTAATATAACCCCTCTTAACCACTGTAAAGGATGGCTTGTGAATATGGAAACTATGGCAGAATAGAACCATTCGGGAAATATGCGGCTACCAGGTTGTACGGAAATTAAATGGGGTGCAGAATCAAAAAGTGCCGAGATATAACGAAGTGGAAAGCTAGAATCAGCATTGAGGTTTATGTTGAGGCAATAAACATTGATTAGCAGGAAACTAACTACCAGGGTCGTCCATCCTAATAAGTCATATTTTTGAAACATGTATTACCCGGATGAAATTCGACTTAGGTGTTATTTTGTATTGGTTTTGACTGATGATTTCGACCGCAGCATCTTCGCAAACCACTTTCCCTGTTGTTGAAACCACTGTGAAAAAAGTGTTTGACTCTAATTTATCTAATCGCACTGTTAGGGTGTTAGCGACTATTTTGAATCGATAGGACTTAACTTGATTGAAAACATTTGGGTAGAAGTTTAGTTCAGTGGTTGGGGTAACAATACTTTGGGTTGATGTACTTATGCCAGCACTGTCAGAAGTTAACACTATGTAGTCATTGGATTTCTTGATTTGTGCATTTCTGGCCTGCCATTGAACGTTGGGAATTTTAGCTACCCAACTCAGCAAATGATTGCCAGTTCCCGATAAGTAAATATCAGAACTGTGGTGATTTGGGGTGTGTGTTTTTTGTGCCACATGACTAAGTTCATGATTCAAAGGTAGTTTTTTATTCAGATAAACCAAACTGGGCTCATTCAAAAGATTATTTGCCGGCCTTAATGTAAGTGTTTTAATTAAAAAAGATTCTGGAAAGTTATTAAAGAGCAATTCAAATCTAAAATATTTAACAGGTAACTTAGTTTTTATTAATGCTTTGATGCTGAAAACAGAAGATCCACTGGCAGTATTTTTACCAGCCAATGGGTTTGTTTCAAAAACAGGCTCATAAAAATTATTTAAATAAATAACTTTGAGCTTGGTTTGGTTTTTGTTAATTTCAACACCTCCTAACAGTACCTCTAACATGTAATTTTGTTCAGTAGCACAACGATAGTAACCACCTCTTTTGTAGAGTTTGTTTCTGGGGTTGTAGTGGTGAGGAAATGTTAAACTGAAAGATTTCTTTTTTGACTTGTTGATCACACGTAGATTGGTAGCTTCATTATTATATTTAATGGAATTATCACTGAATTTATAGCCAATCATTTTAATTTGTTGTTTATTGCTAAATACATAGTGAGTGGGCATATCCAAAGAAGGGTGCTCATTGATATTATTATCTACCATGGAATATGTGACTTGGTGGCTTAAGTCAGAATGATAATGGTTGAAATATTTGTAATTGATTCCTGCGGAACTGGCGCCATGACCAAAATAGTAATTAAATGGGCTGGCAGAGTTAAAACTTGTTTTTTGCTCAACTTTATTTGAAAGGTTAGGCATGCCAAGTTCATCTAGAAATTTTGATTGGGTTGAGCTGTATGCCCTAACTTCAAGCTGCTTTTTATTGACTTCGAAATAAATACCGCCCAAATGGCCTTGGCCAAATGGCCCCCAATTTTCAGGTGGGACAAAACCACCTATACGACCATTAGAAACAAATAGTTTGTTGTTTTTATTAACTACTTCATACTGGTGGTTGTGTCCGTGAAACCACCCCATTATTTGTGGGTTTTTGTCAATCACTTTCATGATTTGTTCAGAATTAGCTAAGCACCTATAACCAGTTTCACCATTATTAAATGTGGTTCCTTTGAGGCTGTTATGTGAAAAGATTAAGGTTGATTTGTTTTGGTTAATTAACAAATCTAGTTGCAACCAATTGATGGTTTCCTGAGTGATGTAAATGGTGTGAAAAAGTTGAGGTAGTGAAATAAAGTGTATGCCTTTATAATCAAAGCTGTAATACGGGCGAAAAGGCATGCTGCCTAATCTACAGGCTGTCAATTCAGGGTCTCCTACTCCTTTGCCTAGTTCGTGGTTTCCAGGAACATAGTGAAATGGTGTGGTTGGAAATTGGTTGGCAATATTTTCCTGCCAATGGGTTCTGGCTACAACCCGTTTTGGCTCATTTAATGAGCCATGATGAGCATCACCGGTATCGAATACCAAGTCTAAATCAGGAAACTGAGCGTTGATATTTTGACAGGCTAACTTTTGTTCTTCAACAGTAGGCTGATCTTTATGGTTCCATCCAATGTGGGCATCAGATACAATAAAACCTTTTATACTACCATCATCAGATTCGTTAGATGTTTTTATGCCAACTTCTAAATTAGATTTAATACTGCCTATGGTAATCCCTACCGAAGATAAAAAGTTGCGACGATTCATCATCTTATCCAAATATAAAAAAAGTTAATAGTAATGGATTTCACCAGCAATTTCTTCATTATATTAATAATTATCTTTTATCTGGTCTTAGCTTTTCTGAAAAGAATTTGCAACCTGTCTGAAAAAGGTGTTGATTCGTGGGTTTTGATGGCATCTTTTTCAATTTATACCTTATGGTATCCGCCGGCCACAATTATATTACTGTATGTAATTGGTGTTGCTTATATTTTTGCTGGTATGTTGTTAAAGAAAAAACATACTGGTCTATTGTGGCTTGCAGTATTACTAACTTTAGTTCCTCTGTTGTACTTTAAATACACGGGTTTTTTCGCTAGCCTGTGGGGTTCAGAAGGTGTTTACAATATAGCCCTTTTATTGCCACTAGGCATTTCGTTTTACGTGTTTACAGCTGTTGGCTATTTAGTGGGTGTTTATCGTGAACAGGAAAATAAACACCTTTCATTAAAGAAACTATCGTTATTGATTTCCTTTTGGCCACATTTGGCAGCAGGGCCCATTTTGAGGGCCAGTTTATTTAAGAGCAACAAGCACAGATTCGCAATAGTTGATGGCCCTGTCATAATGATGGGTATAGTAATGGTCATTGGAGGTGCTGCAAAAAAACTGCTAATAGCAGATAATTTAGGGTCATATGTAAATCAAAATGTTTCCATTGGTCTACAGGAAATGGATGCGATTACAGCACTGTTAACTGTATTTGGATTTGGAGGCCAAATTTATGCTGATTTTAGCGGTTATTCTGAGATGGCTATAGGGTTTGCTTTACTTATTGGTTTTCGGCTTCCTGCCAATTTTAATTACCCATATTCAGCGTTTAACATCACTGAGTTCTGGCGTCGGTGGCATATCAGTTTATCTACCTGGTTCAGAGACTTTGTATATATTCCACTAGGTGGAAGAACTCAAAATTTAATCAAAGGGTCATTAGTAGTCCTTGTTGTATTTTTGATTTCAGGGTTATGGCATGGTGCTGCAGTTAGTTTCGTTATTTGGGGTGGTTTACATGGTTTGTATTTAATAGTTAGTAGGCTTTATGCCTTAAAGTTTAACCCCATAAATAAAACACTGAGTTGGTTGATCACTTTTTTCGCCGTAAACTGGGCATGGGTGTTTTTCCGCTTTAACTATCAAGAGGCAACCTTGTTGACTCATAAGCTATTTAACATCAATGATTGGCTAAGATTTCAATTAGACTCAGCCTATTACACACTACCTATTGTTGGTTTTTTAATACTGGTTTTTATCGATCATAAGTTTAAATACTATTCAGTCAATGGTGCTGGTCAATTGGAGGTATTCAAAAAAAGGTCAAAAAATAAGACATATTTATACCTAAGTTTTATGTTTGTATTGGCAGTTTTTTTTCATGGTGAACCCGTACCATTTATTTATTTTGAGTTTTAGGTGAAACGATTAGATTACATTTTTTTAAGCTGGCTGATCACTGTTGTATCAGTTGGTTTGATGTTGCCGATAGCTAAAACAACACAAGATATTCGTATAAACAATCCATTAAATAAGGAATTTTTAAAATGGGGCAAATCGGTAGGTGTAGATGTTAGTTTCTGTGAAAAGTTAACTCCTGGATGGGAATACCTACCTAGTGAGATCAATTTGTTGAGACCAAAAAAGGACGTATATGATGTAATAATCTTCGGTGACAGCTCTGTATCATATGGAGTTTCTCCTTCAGTTTTGAAACAGGTTTCAAACAAAAAAATAGGGTTTTTTTCCTATCCTGCACTTGGAGTAAGTGATAAATTAATCGACTTTATTCGTAGGGTGTCTAAAGAAAAGCTCTCAGAAAAAGGGGTTGTTATAATGATGTTTGACCCGGATTTTTGGCTTAAAGGCTATAATCAACCACAAAATAGTTCAGCGTTAGAAAAAATAATTTCAGAGCATACTTTTAAGACTTGTTTGTTTTGTAAAAGCAGCTTTCTTCAATACGAAAAAGCTAAGCAAACTTTTTTTAATCAAAATAAAGTTTCTGAGTACTTTTCTTTACCAAAGTTAGATTTCTATGAACCTTATATTGAACCCATTGTTGCACCAAAAACAAACAAACAAAAGTTGAATAGACGAAACAAACAAAAGAATAATGAAAAACGGTTCTTTATCGAAAAAAACCATGTTTTAATTCTTAAAGAAAACCCAAATAAGCTGTCAGGCCCCTTTAAAAACATATCTGGTAAGCCCGTCTACAAAAATCACCTTGATGCATTTTTAAGTGAAATAGATGAAACTGGTTTAAGCTTTGTAATGGTCTTTCCATTGACTCATGACAAAGGGATATATAAAAAATTAATCAATTTAGAAGCATCTATGCAAGGTAAGGTGCCAGCAATAAATTTAAACTTGTCTCTGCCTGATGGTTGGGTTATCGACATGCAAAATAGAACGCATATGGCCAACTTGGGCATATTACAACAAAGTTATTTACTGGGTCAAAAACTCAAAAGTTTATAAAATTAAGGCTGGTTTTCAGGTATTAAGCTTTATAACATCAAATACTTCTGTTGCGTATTGATCAAGATTTAAAAAATGCTTATTTTTATTGAGCCGATCATAAACCCAAATTCCACAAGTACCTGCCATAACACCCTTATCACTGATGTTGCTGATTTGTACGCCCGTTGAGTGTGAAGTTAGGCGGCCTTTAGAGGTGCCACAAACCACCAGCTCGTCTGATACGTATAACCCCCGTGAATAACCTGGTAGGTCTTGGGCAATGACGTATTTGCATGATTCAATTTTTTGTAAACTTGAATGACAAAAATAGAGTTCGCCATGGTGGCTAAATAACGAGTGGGGATGCCAGATATTTTGTTTGAGAGGCTTGTCAGTATCAACAGCACAAGCCACACCTGATTTTGCACTGCTCCACAAGCTTTGGTCAGATTTTTCTCCGAATGCGGTAAAGTAAATTTTTCCTTGGTGATTACAGATACTATTTAAATGTATGGTGTCTTGTTTTTTGCCAGTTTCCCAAACCACATCAAAATTGACGCCATCTGCTGTTTTCTGAATGTTGTCATGACCAGTGACCGCAAAATAAATTTCATTGTTTTTAGATAGAATGGAGTGAACACCCTTCATGTGTTCCAAAGGCCACTTGTTGATGAGTTCGAACGCAGAGTTAAAAAAGAGTAAATGTGGAACTTTGTTTTGTAGCAAAGCGACATATTGACCATTGTGTTTACATAACCCAGTGACTCCTTTAGGTTTAAGTTCTTTGGGTAGTAACAAATCAATGGGCGTGTAAGTAAGTGCTTGGTTATCAGAGTTGTAATTAACCCTTCCAATTAAACCTTGACGGCCATCGTTAAGTTTATTGTTGCAAAATGATACCAGAAAACTATTAATGTTCATGGGCTTCAAAAGGGAAAAGTTTATTGATCAAGATTTTGGATTTTATCATATCAATGACAGGTAAGAAATGAAACTTAGTTTTTCAAAGTATATCCAGGTAAGTCTGACAAAGGCACTATATAAGGTATACTGTTGAGAGAATATTTATGGTGATTCAACACAAGTATAATGAGAAAAATTAGGCTTATATATGGCATGAAAAGATCTGGAAATCATGGCATTATTAATTGGCTAAAAACACAAGGTGATTTTCTGTTTTGTAATAACATCGTTCCCATTGCACCTATTTTAAAGAATAAAAAAGTCTTTCCTGAACCTGTTGAATTTAATCCATGGCTTAATCAACGCTATATTGACCGAGTTAGAGGTGATGATTTTTCACTGATTCGGCCTCAAATAGCCGGTACCAAAGTCGAGTTGTTAGATTTAGATCGTTTCAATGTCATATTAAGCTTGGAAGACCAAGATGTTATGTTAAAACCGTTTGTTATCAAAGAAAAGCAGCAGTCGATATTGATATTGCGTGATGTTGAAAACATGCTGGCGAGTCGGCTGAAGCGAGCCAATAAAATAGACCACCCTGCTTATCCACCAAAACATGGTTTTTTAATGACACGTTTGATCAACACATGGAAAAGTCATGCGCGCGAGTTTTTGGGTATAAGTAACCATTTACCTAATAAAACCAACATTTACTTTAATGCTTGGTTTGAAGATCGGGCTTACAGAAAAACAATCAGCAAAAGTTTAGGTTTGAACTTCAACGATCAAGGTTTTACTATGGTTTCTAAAGAAGGTGGTGGGAGCTCTTTTGATGGAGTTGTAAATAGCGGACAGAATCATTTGATGCAAGTACTGAATAGAGTTTCTAGTTTATCAGATTCACAACAGTCAATCATTCATCAAATAATGCAAGATAATGAATTGAATGAATTAAATCAACAAATTAAATTATTGGCTAAGGATTATATTTCTCAATAGGTTAATGGTTTGTTTTTGAGTTTTAAGTTGTTTGTTTAATGCGGCTGAATTCACTTTAAAGCCAATTTTATTATCTCTGTTATAGACTGGGTTAATGCCAGCTAAGTCGCTTTCTTGGGCTGTTTTTATCTGACCATTTGAAGGTTGATTAATGAAATAAAATTGATCAACTGGTTCCAGTTTGCTTTGTTGAATTATTAATATATGAGGCTCAATGGGTCGATTGCTCGGATGATGGATGATTTGAATGTGTTGAGAATAGTTACCAATACTAGCAGAAAAATCAGGCATATTAGAAATGAGTCTGATTATGGCATTTGAATTTTGATAAGATTTGACCAAAGAATCAGCCCAGCCGATTTTATTGGACAAATCATTTTGGTTAGCAATTAATAAAAATAAATTTTTTTGATGCATTATAAAAATCTACCACATTTTAATGTCATATTCATCCCAGATACAGTTGACTATCAAGCCATTGCGCTGATCTCATTGTTATTGAATTCTGATTTAAATTTCAGGTTGGTTGGTAACAGTTTAAACGATAATGAGGCAGCATTGTTGGATCAAATTTCACAGACATCAGATCGTTTGGAGTTTGTTAACTTTGAATCGAGTGGCATCATTCCTCATGGAACTTTATTAGACCTTCTATTTTTATCTGAGACAGATGAGACGTTTTGTTTTTGTGACTCTGATTTGTTCTTGTTTGAACAATTGACACAAGAAACATTATCTACAGCAATAGCTGATGCGTCAGTGCTTTCATCTGGTGGCAGGATAGAGAATCAGGATGATGTGGTGTATGCTGGGTTCAAAGGAGGGGCAACCACAATAAGCCCAGATGGGCTCATTGATTTAGCAACCAGTTTTTTTTGTATATACAGAAGAGAACCACTTGAAAAAGTTTTATCAAAATACGGCGTGGGTTTTGAGCAATATCGTTTGGAAAGTCAAATACCAACACCTGCATTAGATGTGGTTGAAAAAATGTCATTGGAGTTTGATATGTTTGATACAGGCAAATTAACCAGTGTTCTTTTGTATGAGTTGGGTTACAAAAAAACCTATCGCGAGTTGGATGGAATGGTCCACATTGGAGGCATGAGTGGACGATATTTACAACAACTAGACTTGAGTAAGGAAACGATTGAAATTACTGAAGACGAGTTGCCTGAACATGAGTCTACTCGAGTAGATCAATTCCAGTTAAGAAATGATTATGAAAAATCGTTGAAAAGGTTGTATGGAAAGTATTTTTTTTGTTTTCTCAAGTACTTAATTTCCAAAGGTCCCAAACCAATATTACAGGCAAGTGATCACCGAATTACTACAACTGTGACCAGGCTTGAGAATGAGTTGGTTGCAATTGTTAATGGTGTTGACGAGGATGAGTCATGTCGTCAGATTTGGGATTTAGTTAAGTCATCATGAGTTCTTGTGTCATCTATACAACGATCACTCAAGGTTATGACAACCTTAAGCAACCTAAAGTTGCTCAACAAATGCCTATGGTGTGTTTCACAGATGATAAAGCCGTTGCTAGCCCCAGTTGGAAAACCGAACCCATAAATACGAACTGTTATGACTCTGTTAGAACCGCTCGCTATCACAAATTACACCCACACAAGTTGTTTCCCGAACATGATTGGAGTATTTGGGTTGATGGCAGCTTGCTCATGACTGCAGATCTCAGCTTGCTCTTGGAAGAAGTTAAAAATCAAAATTGCTTTGGGGTATACAGGCATGCTAAGCGCGATTGTTTATATCAAGCAGCAATGAATTGTATAGATAAAAATAAAGACGACCCTATTATCATCAATGAACAAACTCAAAAATACCGAGAAGAAGGGTTTCCGGAAAATCATGGACTGGTAGCCAGTGGCGTTTTGGTAAGACAGCACCACAACCCTAAAGTCATTGATCTCATGGATGCATGGTGGCAAGAGATCTACCAACACAGTCGTCGAGACCAACTAAGTTTTAATTATGTTTGTTGGAAAAAACAGTTTAATTATTATCAAATCCCAGAGCGAATTGGTGATGGGCGTTTTTTTCGACGAAATCCCCACATGGTATAAGAGATGAAAGTCCTTATTACAGGTGCATCAGGATTTATTGGCTCCCATTTAGCTCAATTGCTTTTGTCAAAAGGGTTAACGGTTATTGCCATTTATCAAAGTCATTTACTGCGAGTTAAACATCCTCAGTTAATCGCTGTCCAAAAAAACCTCAAGCAAGAGGGTATTCAAGCAGAGTTAGATAGTTACAAACCTGATTGCCTGATACATGCCGCAGCGATTAACCCAGCTGTTAGTGTTCCTCAAAGTCAAATTGACTTTCATCAATTTAACCATCAAGTCAGTATGCGTTTAGTTGAAGAGTTTTTAAGCTATGCTGAGGGTAATCAGTCTTCAGGTGTTAAAAAGCTGATTAACCTTTCAACTTATGAAATATATGGTCAGTGTGAAAGTCTTGATGGTCATGGTATGAGTGCTGCTTTAAATCCATTAACTGAATATGCCCGTTCTAAAGCTGAGACTCATCAAGTTATTGAGGCTATTAATGGCTCCAATGCCCTTTTGATTAATGCGGTATGTTCTAATAATTATGGTGCTTGGCAAAGTCAAGAAAAATTGATTCCAGCCGTTGTTGATAACATCATAAATAATCAGCCTATTAACCTTTATGGAGATGGCAGCAGCACTCGAACATGGACTCATGTGCAAGATACTTGCGAAGGGTTATTGAGGGTGGTTTTAAATGGGGCTCAGCGAAAGTATCATTTATGCTCTGAATTTGACGCATCTGTTGAAACCATTGTTGATAAGCTTCAACATTTAATGCTGCTGAAAAATGTCATTGATCAAAAGCAGGTCATCAGTTTTCAAGAAACAAAATTTAACCCAACATTTAAAATGAACAACCAGGAAACTGTAAATGATTTAAAATGGCGAGCTACCATTGATCTGGATACTGGGTTGTCAGCGACTTTGGATCATTTATTAGGAGTGCATGAAAAATGAAAAAGCTTGCTGTTTTGATTATCATTGAGCCTGGTTTATTGGAAGCTCAAGCAAAATTACTGATTGATTCAATACACCGATTTTTAGTGCCTGAACATGCTGTTGAGATATTCACCTTTTCACCACGTAAAGACAGAAAACCATCTTCTGAAACTTTGGCGTTTCTACAACAATATGTCAAACACCACCACAATGAAGATTTAAATCAAGACTATGATTATTTTCCCTTAGCTAATGGTTTGTGTGCGAGTAAATTCTTCGAAAAAAATTACAGTGGCTATGATCATGTGCTATTAACAGATACTGATACAGTGTTTCTTAATTGTTTACCAGAACTTGTTTTTGAAAAAGAAACTTTGTTTGTATCGCCAGCAGATAATAAAGGGGTGGGTTCAACCGGTGATGGTGATGCAAATGATCCTTTTTGGCAAGACATGTTTAAACATTTTAATTTGCCTTTACCATTACCCTCTATTGATACAACCGTACGAACCGAAACTATCAGACCCTATCATAATTCAGGATTTGTTTTGGCTAATAATTTACCTGGTTTATTCACCCAGTGGTATACAGATTTTGATGAACTGATGTTATCAAATATAAAACCTGGATTTATTGGTCGAGATGGGACCAACTATGGTTTTTTTGAACAATTGGTGCTTTCTATCACAGCATCTAGATATCCTGGGCAAGTCAGGTATTTTCCAAAAAACATCAATTACCCAATACCTTTTAGACCTTTTTTGAAAAAAAGTAGAACTCAAGATCCATTTGAAGATTTGGTTCATGTCCATTACCATAAGTGGTTTCAGCATCCTGGTTTTTTAGCTCACATAACATCAGAAAATGAAAAAAAAACCAGCAAATATCAATGGTTACAAGCATATTTACCATTGTTACCTGAAATCAAAGGTCCTTTCAAATGTTAACCAAGCACGGGTTTTGACCGTGCTTGCATTGGTTGTGATTATTAGTTATTTCAAATGCTCTAAAGTTGCTTCAATTTTATCCAATCGTGATTTTAGTTTTTGATTCTCAGTTTTAAGTGATTTGATTTCAGAATCTTTGTTGGCTAATTGTTTGCCAAGTTCTTTAATCGAAGCTAATGCGACACCAGAAGTGTCAATCGATGATATTTTATCTTCTGTTGAACCCAAATTGAATTCTTTGAAGAAGTCTTGGGCCATGGGTCCTAAATGCCTGACTGAATCTTGGTCAAACTTATAATTCCAAATTGAAACAGGTAAATTCATGACTTTATTCAGAATTTCAGCTGTATTAACCAGTCGTATATTTTCTTTAGAGTTAACATCAGAGTTTTGGGTTAAAGCGCCTTGAATGGTGACATTGCCATTGCTGTCCATGACTAAATTGTCAGAGATTAAAAACTCACCTGAATCAGTAACTTCTAACTCAGCAGAACCTGAACCTACTTTAGAGATTTGAAAATCATCGCCACGCGTTACAAATTTCCATGATTCATTGGTTTCTCCCTTTTCTAATTGAAATCCAACGCTGCCAGTAGCTGTTCTCAAATGTAAGCGCCTTGTTGGGGTGTCTGTACCAATACCCACATCGCCATCGCCAGCAATGTCTATTGAGCTGGTAGGGGCACCAGGCCTGATTCTAAAGGGCAAATTACTGCTACTGGTTACATCTCTGATAAAAAAGTTGGTTTCATTTCCAGCCATATCCCATGTTTGTGGTCCGAAACCGCTGCTTGGATCTTGTTCTAGTCTAATAGCTGGTGTATTTCCACCTACAATGTGAGCATCAACTACAGGTGTGGATGTACCCAGACCCAGCCTACCAGCATCATCAATGTACAAGGCATTGGAACCAGCACCAGCTTCAACGGTAAATGGTACATTTCCTGCAGTGACATCAGTAATGCCAAAAAAATTAAGTCCACCATTATCGGGAGAGTTGGCTGTCAGTTCCCAGTCATTGGCTGCGAAACTGGCCGTGGCACTGGTGTCGTCGAATTTAATTCGCAGATTATTTTCTTTCAGCCTGATGGTATCAGAACCATAGTTCTCTGTATCAACACAGTCAAAACCCACGCAAAGTGAACTTCGAATCGTCTGGTCACCAGATATAGGCGCAGCTTTTAGGCCAAAGTCATCACCTTTACGATCATATTCATCCTCATGTTGCTCATTAAATGTCCGACCATTTAAAACTGTAAAGAAGCCACTGAGTACTTTGTTGTTCTTACTTGATGATTTAATTGAAGCTTCATTGCGTGTTTTTATGGTTTTTGAAACTGGTGTCATTTCATACTTATATTGACCGTCGGTGAACTCTTTTATAGCAAAGTCTTCTGGAGTAAAACTGGTTGCCGAAGCAGCTTCTAAAATTAATTTTTTGACCTGCTTGTTAGGTAATTGTAGTTTTAGTTGGTATTTTTGGCTGTCATCAAGACCTGATATTTCAAGTTCATTAGCTAACACCTGGGCTTCTGTTTGAGCCCATAAGTTAGGTGAGAGTGCCAACGATAATGCGGTCATTAAAGTTTTTTTATTCATTTTTGATCCCCTTAAATATGATTGATTGAGTATTCGATTTATCCAGATAAATTCAAGCACAAGACATAAAAGTGCACAAACTGAGAAAATTTAGCTATTTTGGAGTGGGTCCAAGAGCAGTTAAAACGATTTTGAAATTCTTGATAACACTGATTTAACCCCCTTTGCATAAAATCTATCTTTAATTCACACGTTTTTCATGATACCTAATTATCAGTTTTTTGTCATTATTTAGTGGCCATTTCTTAGCCAGCGGATCAATTAAAAGGTTACCGTTTAATGATCTTTGGTTCAAAATATATCTGTTGCTTATATTGAAGCTGTAAAACGGATACAATCTAAGCTTTAATTTAATTCAGCTTGTGGTCAAAACATGCCAAACAAAACTTTATATTTAGTCGATGGTTCGTCCTATCTGTTCAGGGCTTTTTTCTCACCGGGGTTAAACAGACTGAAAAATAAAGAAGGTCACCCAACTGGGGTGATGTACGGTGTGACCAATATGTTACAGCGCATGTTGGATGAATACGACCCAACTTATATGGTGGTGGTTTTTGATGCGAAGGGCAAAACCTTCAGACATGACATGTATGCTGAATACAAAGCCAACAGGCCACCTATGCCTGATGAACTTCGAATGCAACTACAGCCAACCAAGGACCTGGTCAAAGCCATGGGTATTCCGATGTTAGAAATACCGCATGTTGAAGCAGACGATGTGATCGGTACCTTGGTAAAAAAGGCTGAAAAACTGGGCATCGAAACCTTGGTTTCAACCAGTGACAAGGATTTAGCGCAGTTGGTGTCAGAGCATGTGACATTGGTGAACACCATGTCTGATTACGTGATGGATATTCCAGGTGTCATAGAAAAATTTGGTGTGAGGCCAGATCAGATTATTGATTATTTGGCATTGATTGGTGATTCTTCAGATAACATTCCAGGGGTGAATAAAGTGGGGCCAAAGACGGCGGTTAAGTGGCTACAAGAATATGAAACCGTTGATAACATCATAGCTCATGCTGATGACTTTAAAGGTAAGGTTGGCGAATATTTGCGTGAAGGGATTGATCAGTTGAAACTATCTCGTGAACTGGTGGTGATTAAAAAAGACTGTGATGTCACTTATCAAGCCGGTGATTTTGAATTAAATGCCAAAGATGTCTCGGCATTGAATGAAATAGGGCTTAAATTCAACATGAAGCGGTTTGCTGAGTTGGATGAGGCGGAGGTTGAAAACGATACGCCACAAGAAAAAATTGAATATACCTGCATTCAAGATATGGCGACTTTGGATCATTGGCTAGAAAAAATCAAACAGGCAGGCCTGGTGGCTTTTGATTTGGAAACAGATTCGTTGAACCCAATTGGAGCAAATATCATTGGTATGTCATTTGCTCACCAACCAGAGCAGGCTGCTTATGTACCTATTGGGCATGAGACTACGTCAGATCAACTGGAACTCAAAGCGGTATTACAAAAAGTTGTTCCCGTTTTACAGTCGGTTGATGTCATTGGTCAACATTTCAAATATGATTTAAATGTCTTGTCGAATTACAGCGTGGATATCAGCAGTCAAAAGTTCGATACCATGTTGGAATCTTATGTGCTCAACGCATCAGCCTCAAGACATGATATGGATTCTCTGGCTGCTTTATATCTGGGTAAAAAGACAACTAAATATGAAGAAATTTGTGGCAAAGGTGCCAAACAAATTCCTTTTGCGCAAGTATCTATCGAAGATGCCACACATTACGCAGCAGAAGATGCGGATATAACCCTACAGCTACATCATGAACTTTGGAGTCAGTTAGCTAAAGCTGATCAAGTGAAGGTATTTACAGAGTTAGAAATGCCGTTGGTTCAAGTATTGGCAGGGATGGAACAAACAGGTGTCTTAATTGACCGAACTGAACTGGCCAAGCAAAGTAAAGACCTTGAATTAAGTATCAATAAACTACAGCTTAAGGCTTATGAGTTGGCAGGTAAAGAGTTTAACTTAGGGTCGCCTAAACAACTACAAGTGATCTTGTTTGAAGACTTGGAATTGCCGGTCTTGAAAAAAACAGCCACTGGTCAAGCATCAACAGCAGAAGATGTTTTACAAGATTTATCAGCTGAGTATGAATTACCAGCTGTTATTCTTGAATACCGCTCATTAAGTAAGTTGAAAAGTACATACACCGATAAACTGCCTTTAGAAATTAGTGAAAAGACGGGCCGGGTCCATACTTCTTACCACCAAGCAGTTGCCATAACTGGAAGACTTTCTTCATCTAAACCTAATTTACAAAACATTCCAATTCGAACCGCAGAAGGCAGGAAGGTACGTAAAGCTTTCATTGCGCCAGATGGCTGGCAATTGATGGCAGCTGATTACTCACAGATAGAACTTCGTATCATGGCGCATTTATCACAAGATGAAAATTTGTTGAACGCTTTTAATGAGGGTGTGGATGTACACAGTCAAACGGCGTCACAAGTTTTTGAAACGCCACTAGATGAAGTAAGTAGTGAACAAAGGCGTGCGGCTAAAGCGATTAATTTTGGTTTGATGTATGGTATGAGTGCTTTTGGTTTAAGTAAACAATTGCACATTTCACGTAAAGAAGCATCGACGTATATGAAGCAATATTTTGCTCAATACCCTAAAGTGAAAGGCTTTATTGATTCGGTCAAAGAACAAGCTTCTGAACAAGCGTATTTAGATACCTTATTTGGGCGCCGCCTTTATTTCCCTGAAATTAATAACCGCAATGCGCGGGTTCGGGCAGGCGCTGAGCGAGCAGCAATCAATGCGCCTATGCAAGGCAGTGCTGCAGACATCATCAAAAAAGCCATGTTGGCAGTGCATGATGAAATAAGTCAAGCTGATGACATCAAGGTCATCATGCAAGTCCATGATGAACTGGTTTTTGAAGTAAAAAAAGATGTGGCAAGCCAGTGGGCAGAAAAAATTAAAACGGTGATGGAACAGGTGGTTAAGCTTGATGTACCTTTGATTGTTGATTACGGGGTTGGGATGAACTGGGATGAGGCCCATTAATTAAGTTTGCTACAGGGCCGCTTCTTTTTGCTCAATAAAGTTTTTTCTTTTTATGTGACAGTTGAAAGGAGCAAAAAACCGCAACCCTTTCGCAGCCTTTGATGAGTTGCCCTGATTGACTCGTGGGCTCGCCAAGGGTCAACATGAGTTGTGTTTCTTGCGAAACCACTTCTTTTTGCCATAAGGTATTCATAATTTAAAGCCGTGTTGCAAATAATAGGTAAAGTATCCTTGTCGTTTTGATTGTTGTTGGCAAAAATCCGAAGCTTCTACAGAGGCTTTGATGAGTTGTCCCATTGGCTGGCGGGCTCGACAAGAGCTTATGGTTAATGTTTTTTGAATTTCTTTAACAATGGTTTGCTATCATTAATGAGTCTTTGAAAGTTTATTGAGTCATAAAAAAACTCAAATTTTATGTTGACAAGATGTTTTTATACACAAGTGATCATAGTTCTGTCATAAAACAAGAATTTAGCTTTGTCAGTTGGCATTTTGCATTCTGAAGTCTTTGTAAACAATTGATTTTAAACGTTTATATGTGTTGGTTAGTTTTTAACCAAATTAACTGTCATTTAACGCCTTTGGGAAACAAAGCTTATTAATTGAAAGTTATAAACAAAGTTATCCACAGCTTTTGTGGATAAGTCTTGTTAGTTATTTCAATGAGGAGACAATGACATAGAATTCAGTGAAAACTTAAAAACATTCTGATTGCCAATAACATGATTAAAACTGCAAAAAGCTTTTTAAGTATTTGGGTTGGCAAACGATGTGTTAGGTTGGCACCAATAGCTGTGGTTAGTAAACTGCCTGTTGTGATGCAAAGAGTAGCTGGCCAATAAATGTAGCCAATGGTTTGATTGGGCAAGTCTATTTGGCTTGTATTTTGAGTGATATACACAAAACATCCGGCTAAAGCAATTGGCAAACCAAGGCTGGCTGCTGTAGCAATGGCTTTTTTTATATTGACTTGATGCCAGCTCAGGTAAGGTACAGTTAAAGAGCCTCCACCTATGGCAATGATGGCAGAAATGAAGCCAATGATAAAACCAACGGGAATGAGTTCTGTTGTTTTAATTTTATCGGCTGAGTAGCTTGAAGGTTTCATGCTGAGAAACATTTGTAATGCAATCATAAACATCAATAACATGAATATTAAGGCGATGGTTTTGGAGGAGATTTGAATGACCCAAAGGCTTGCCAAAGCACTTCCTAATAAAACAGCAGGGCATATTATTGCTGTAATTGGCCAAATAATGGCCTGGTGTTTTTGATGGGTACGAATACTTAATATGGCGGTGAAAATGATGCATGACATCGACGTAGCCAACGCCAAATGAACCACTGTGTCAGGGTGAGTTCCTTGCCATAAAAAATAGGCTGTCAAAGCAGGTACCATAATGGCGCCACCGCCAATACCTAACAGCCCAGCTAAAAAACCAACCACTAAGCCCAGTGTTGCCAACACTATAATGCTGGCATAAGTTATGCCCAGAAATTCCAAGTTTATCGTTTACGTCCAAATAATGCTTTCCAAATGGCATTGACGGCTTTGGTGGTTAATCTGCGTTGCAATGATTTACCCATTTTGGTGGCGAAAGAATCGGTTTTTCTACCTGATTTTCTTTTGGCTGTGGTGGCTTTTTCAGCCTTTATTTTTTGGGCTTCAGAGTCTAAACGAGCTTGTTCCTGGGCTTTTTGTTCTGCTAATTCAGTTTTTCGTTGGTTCAATTTTTCATGAGCTGATTCTCGATCTAAGTCTTGGTCATACTTGCCACCAACTGGTGATCTTTGCATCACTAATTTACGCTCTTTATCAGTGGCAGGCCCCATGCGGCATCTTGGTGGAGCGATTTTGACCCGTTCAACAATGGTGGGTGCACCTTTTTCTTCTAAAGTAGAGACTAAAGCTTCACCAACACCTAATTCGGTAATCACATCAGCAGTATTGAAATCTGGGTTGGTTCTGAAAGAATCGGCTACTGCACGGATGACTTTCTTATCCTTGGGTGTGTAAGCACGCAAAGCGTGTTGAACTTTATTACCCAACTGACCCAGTATATCCTCAGGAATATCACCAGGAGATTGGGTACAAAAATAAACGCCTACACCTTTAGAGCGAATCAGTCTGGCCACTTGTTCTATTCGTTTAAGAACTTCTTTAGGTGAGTCTTCAAAGATCAAATGCGCCTCGTCAAAAAACAATATTAATTTAGGCAGTGGTTGGTCGCCAACTTCAGGTAAAGTTTCAAACAGTTCAGTCATTAACCACAATAAAAAAGATGCATATAACTGTGGTTTCATCATTAAATCTCTAGATTCCATAATACTGATGATGCCTTTTCCAGACATGTCCTGGCGCATTAAATCTGCCAGTTCAAGCGCTGGTTCACCAAACAATTTATCAGCACTTTGTGATTCGAGATTAAGTAAGCGTCTTTGGATCGCACCAACTGAGGCGTTGGTGATTCTGCCATACTCACTGGAGATGGTTTTGTGGTTGTCAGCTAAAAATTGCAACAGAGATTTTAAGTCTTTTAAATCCAGTAAAGCCATGTCATTGACTTCAGCGTATTTGAATGCAACCGCAATCACACCTTCTTGGACGTCGGTTAATTCCAGCAGTTTGCTCAGATACATGGGTCCAATTTCTTGAATGGTGGTTCTTACTGGATGACCATGTTGTTTGAAAATATCCCAAAAAATGGTGGGGGAGCCTTCATAACGATAATTTGTAATGTTAAGTTCTTTGGCTCGATTGTCTAAAAACTCTTTTTGTTTGCCTGCTTGAGATAAGCCAGAAACATCACCTTTGATATCGGTGATAAAAACAGGAACTCCTAAATCAGAAAAATTTTCCGCTAAAACCTGTAAAGTGACGGTTTTTCCCGTCCCTGTTGCACCAGTAATTAAACCATGGCGATTGGCAAAATGCCCAAGAATTTGTGCGGGTTTACGATCTTCGCCTTGTCCTTGTCCAAAGTGTAAGTGTTGATTGTTTGCGGTCATATATTTAATCTCTGAAGGTTTTATTTTGCTGGATATTTATCTTTCAGCCAATTGAAGACGGCCAACATTCCCAAAGCTTCTCCACCCTCCGTGCCACCAGTGCGGTCGCCAAAATTCCAACCATAAGTATCAATGTGTACCCAGGGCGTCTCTGCGGTAACGAAGTGTTCTAAAAATAAGGCCGCTGTTATACAGCCAGCTTGTGGTAATGTGGCTGAATTGGTTAGGTCGGCGATACTGGATTTGATGTATTTATTATAGCTTTGTTGTAAGGGTAAGGGCCAAGTTTCATCATGAGTCAGTTGTCCATAATTAAAAATGGCATCACTGATTTCTTTGCGATTACTGAAAACTGGAGTCACGGTTGGCCCCATGGCCACTCTGGCGGCTCCTGTTAAAGTGGCATAATCTATAATTAATTCGGGGTGAGACTCACAGGCATATGTGAGGGCATCTGCCAAAATAACCCTGCCTTCGGCATCGGTGTGGCCAATTTCGATGGTCAGTCCTGAACGAGTTTGAGCTACATCACCTTGGCGATAAGCATTACCGGCAACGGCATTTTCAACACAAGGAATGAGCACCTGTAAGCAAATAGGCAATTGATGATCAATAATTAATTGGGCCAACCCCAAGACATGTGCACCGCCACCCATGTCTTTTTTCATCCAACGCATAGAGGATGAAGGTTTCATGTTATTACCACCAGTATCAAAGCACACCCCTTTTCCTACCAATGAGATTTTCGGGTGTTTTTCATCACCCCAATTCAGTTCAATTAAACGAGGCGCTTTATGACTGGCACGGCCAACAATATGGATGGACGGAAAGTTTTCGGTTAATAGGGCATCGCCAATAATTTCTGTAAAAGTGGTTTGGTTTTTTTCGGCAAACTTTTCTGCAAAATCAGACATTTCGGTGGGACCCATGTCATCAGCTGGCGTGTTGATCAGGTCTCGCACCAAGCTGGTGGCCTCAATCATGGCTAACTCTGATGCATGAGCTTGGGCATTAATATTTAATACGGCAGCTTCTTTAGCACCTAAATATCGGTCAAATCGATAACTACCAAATCCCCAGGCCAAAATAATTGCAGACATGACTTCGCTGGTGTCAGTTTCGATGTGGTAATTGGCCACGGGGAAATTTTTAAAAGCATGACAAAAAGTATACGGGTTGAGTTCATCACTAACCGCTAAATAGACTTTTGCAAGGCTGCCATCGGCTTTGCGATCAAGGACAAAATTTCCTGCCTTGCTACCCAGCTTGTGTTGTTCACAAACGGCTGTTAAGTATTCGTTTTGAGCAGCTATCCATGTTTTATATGTATTGAGAATAATAGGTACAACAGGAATACTACTTTCGTTGAGTTCGGTGCTGATGTAATGTGTCATAAAATCTGGCTTGGAATAAACACAATGATTATACCCAAGGCTGAATTGAATATCGAGACAGTTATCAATTGTTAACCTGTTGGCATTTTATTTAACTGGTTTGGTATATCATTTCTTGGTGAGGAATTTGGTCCTCTAAATAAAAGTTACCTGTATTGGAGAACCCTAAGTTTTGGTAAAAATGGGTAAGGTAAGTCTGGGCTGAAATTTTAATGGGGTGCTTAGGAAAGTGTTTTAACGAGGCTTGAATGGCAGCTTGCATCAGAGCATGTCCAAACTGGTGTTGTCGTTGTTGTTGTTTAACCACTACCCTACCAATGCTGCTGTGGATTTCATCATGTTGATTGGGTGAGAGGATGCGAGCATAAGCGATGATTTCTTCGTGATCAACTTTCATGTAAAGATGAAGGGCCTGTTGGTCCAGGCCGTCTAAATCTTGATAAGCACAGTTTTGTTCAAGCACAAAAACAGCACTGCGTAATTGTAGAATCTGGTATAAATCATGGTTGTTGAGTTCATGAAAGCTTTGTAGCTTAAATGCTGGTTTATTCAAAGCCATTCTTAAATATCAAATCGTCATCCAATTCAAGTGGCAAAGGCCAAACATAAGCACCTCGAGAACGCGTGAAAACTGCTAATGTGGTTGCTCCTCTGTCAATAGTCATGTCCCAAATCATTACAGAAGGCAATCCTTGGTCAAATCTGAACCAAACGGGTTCAGCAACACTGATGTCTTCGGTATAGTATAAGCCCCAATCGGTGCCTGCAAAAACCATACCGGAGATGTTGGGATTTACCATGACACTGTCGACAGGAATATTGGGTAGGTTCCCAGATTTATTTAACCAAGTAAAATTAGTGCAATCGCTGTCACAAGTTACCTCAAACAGATGACCTGGCGTGCTGGGTGTGTTTTGATCAAACCCTCCGACGGCCGCATAGCCGGTGGTGGCGTTTGTACCATGAGTAACTACATCTAATATAGGACGGTTAGGTAACACGTTGTTGCCATCGGTTACATCAACCCAGGTAGCTGAGTTGGCACTGCCTTGTCCCATGTTAAAACCATAGTAAACATTGCCATCATTGGTACCGACAATGGCCACTGTGCCATCAGAAATGCCGTAATGCATTTGATTGATGATGGAACGATTTCCCAAGACGTTTTTGGTTAAATCGGGGCTGTTGATATACCAAGCTCCATTAGAAAGGCCGCCAGTGGCGGTTTCCCAAATGCGAAATGTTCCAGCCATTAATTGGCTGCATGTATTTCCCAAACAATCGTGTTTGTTTAAATGGAATGGAAAAATAAAAGGAACTCGTGAATCACCAGACCAAGGGTTGACGAAATTGTTATATGGTCCAAAAGGGCCGTTGGTACTGATGCGCATGTTTCCAAATTGAGATTCAACATATACACGTTGGCCATTTAAGGGTTCGATTGTGGCATATATACCGTCGCCGCCATTAACTCGAGTCCAGGCTTTGGCTTCAAATGGCTCTGTGTTGGTGTTCCATAAGGCAACCGAAGAACCATTGTCTTGAGCACCACCTACAGCTACACGTTGGGTGCTATTAATGAAATCAGCACTGATATCACCAGAATAAAACTCAATGGTGTTGATGGTGTCATTTAATTGGGTGTAAACGATGTCACGTGCATTAACAGCTTCAGCATTATCGGTGTAATAAGCACCACCATCACTCCCTACTAATAACTGGGTTGGATCGCCAGCTACATAAGCTCTGGCGTGGTGATCGACGTGAACAAAGTCACCATTGTCAGGACCTCCTGTGCGTCCACAAGTACTGTTAGTGAAGGTGTTACCGCCGTTGGTGGATTTAAATAAGTCAATTGCGGAGAGAAATAATTCATCAGGATCATTTGGTGAAATACTCATGCCCATGTCATACCAAGCTTGGTTTCCACTGTTGTCACAGCCTATGAAGTCATTGGTGGTTGCTGTTTGGGTCCAATTGGTACCGCCATCAGTTGTTTTCCAGACACCTTTGACTGAAAAAGTGTTGATATCAGCGACTTGAGCATAAAGGACATCGTTATCTGAAGGGGCCATCGCTAAGTCTATGCGACCTAAGTCATTATTTGGGTAAGGAATGCCTTCGCCAGTGTCTGTTGGCCAGCCATTATTTTCAGTTGTAATTAGTGTCCATGTTGGGCAGCCAGATGTAGGAAAAGTGGTTTTATATATTCCGTTAGCGCCATTTAGGTTAAGGTCTGGCTGTACAGCGGTATTGTGTCCGCGCGTACCTATAGCTGCATATATATCTCCTGTGGTACTCACTTCCATACCGGTTATGTCTTGTCTTTGGGTGTCAAATGCGTTGGTTTGACAGGCTTGAGTCCAATCCAGGCCATCATTGTAAGAAAAGAACAGTCCTGTTTTGGTACCAACTACAATGTGAGTTGAGTTTAATGGGTTGGTCCTGACCCTTCCAATGGCTTGATACTGAGGAAATTCACCGATTGGCTGATCACGATAGGGTGCAAATTCAGCTTCGCCAAGCACTTCCCATGTTACACCAGCATCCTTTGATCGCAATAAACCAGCACTGCCAAAGGAATAGGAGCCATAACGTAAATCACCTGTTCCTGCATAAATGATGTCGGCATCATTGGGGTCAAGGTGTAAATCGCCGATTGCTCCACCATTGATTGAAGTGTTGTCAGTGATGTTTTGCCAGGTTGTATTGGTATCACAGCAATCTACTGTCTTCCAAATGCCACCTCCATCTACACCCATATATGCAGTAGAAGCATCAGTGGGATGGCTCACAATGACATTGATTCGGCCAGAAAAAGCATCACCAGAAAAAGTGTTCAATGGCTTAGGCCCCATGGATACAAAACTATCCGGGTTCAAGCCTTTAAATAAATAAGGGTTTGTGTTTTTTCTAGAAGGTGATTTAATTCGGTTTTTAAGGTGCTTTTTCTTAGCATCTACTAACCAAGCCTGTTGAAATTGAAAAGTGGGGTAACTGTAGCGAGTCGCCCAATAGTCACCTCTAACTGGCTTATAAAAGTCTGCCATATCACTGTGATCATGGTTTGAGCTGCAAGCGGTTATTAAGGTAATAATCACCATCATTAATGTGAATTTTTTCATTGGATTATCCTCGGAAAATGTTTGGCTGTTAACTCTGTGGTAAGCGCCTTGTGTTCCATGGCTGACTCAATCAAGTTCATGGTCAAATTCACAGCGCCGCGGTTTCTTTCAACCAGCTTGCGTGCTGCTTTACCCATTTCAATGCGAGCGATCTGATTTTCAATTAAGTATTCCATGCTACGAATTATATCATTGGCATCATGCACGGTTTGAGAACCACCACAGTCATTGAGTAATTGAGTGATTTCTGTGAAGTTGTGGGTGTTGGGACCAACCAAAACAGGTAATGAAAAGACCGCTGCTTCAAGCACATTATGGCCACCAATGTTAGCAATTGATCCGCCAACAAAGGCAATGTCAGACGAGGCGTAAAACTCCAGCATTTCACCCATGGTATCAACCACAAAGACGTCTCCATCAATGTCACACACACCTATTTCACTGCGTAACTGGGTATTAAAACCTTTGTTTCTGCAAGCTTGGGTGGTGCTTTGAAAACGTTCTGGGTGTCGAGGCACTATAACCAACATCAGTCTTGGGTGTCGCTGTTTTAAGACCACATAGGCTTCAAGTACTTCGTTTTCATCATCTTGGTGGGTGCTTGCGGCAATCCAAACCAAGCGACTGTTTTGATAGTGTTCGCGGATTTCCTGACCTTTTTCGATGATGTGATCTTCAATGATGATGTCAAATTTAAGACTGCCTACAACGAATATTTTTTCTGGATAACAACCTAACTGAATCATCCGTTTTGCATCGGTAACAGTTTGTGCTGCCACATAAGCGGTGTCGTTAAAAGCCTTGGCAGCAAGAGATTCTACCCAATGATAGCCTTTCATTGAAACTTCAGACAGTCGGGCATTAGCAACCACTATGGGAATGTCTTTCTTTTTGCAAAACCTGAATAAGTTTGGCCAGATTTCTGTTTCCATGATCACAGCTAAATCAGGCTTGGTTTTACGCAGAAATCGTTTCACAGCTCCTGGTAAATCGTAAGGTAAATAAACATGGAAAACTTGCTCGCCAAAGATTTGTTGTACCCGGTCAGAGCCAGTTGGGGTGATTGTGGTTAATACAAAACAATGACCTTGATACTTTTCCATCAAGGCTTTGATCAAAGGTATGGCTGCGTTCACTTCACCCACAGATACGGCATGTACCCAAATGGACGGTTTTTCAAACTTGGGTGATTTAAACCAACCAAAGCGTTCATGCCAACGCTGTAAATAAGCTTTGGTTTTAATGCCTCTGGTGGCCAACCTGATTAACACCAAAGGTGTCAGAATGGTAGTCACCAGTGAGTAAATCCGTGATCTGAGTTCCAACTTCATCGCAGTTGTTGACCAGTGGAAGCCAGTCTAATGGTTGAAGGTTGTTTAGCGTTACCCAGAGGCAAGTCCAAGTAATAATCAATTTGCCCACCCCAAATGTTTTGGATGTCTCTGCAGTTGTTCGGTGTAATTTGCCCCGTTAAATTTGCACTGGTTGAAACCAGGGCATGGCCTAAATGGTCACAAAGAGACTTAACTGTTGAATTTGCGCTCACTCGCACTGCTACCGATGAGTGGCTCCCAGTTATCCATTCAGGCGTCAGTGTTGAGTTGGGAAATACCCAAGTATGATGCCCTGGCCAAGTCTTTAAAGCGCGAGCTAAATGAGATTTCTCTGTGGGTTTAATCAAGGGTAGAATTTGTTCAATGTGCGAGGCAATCAGGACCAGTCCTTGGTCAACCGAGCGTTGTTTCAGGTTTAACAGTTTCATGACCGCTTTTTGTTGATTAAAATCGCAGCCTATGCCAAAAACGCCTTCGGTGGGGTAGATTAAAACACCACCTGATTGAACGGTCGCAACAGCAGCTTCGATGGATTGACCCAATTCTGACATGTTTTATTTTTTAGCCGTTTTTTTCTTCACCGTTTTCTTAGTGACTTTCTTTTTAGTGGTTTTTTTCTTGGTCGTTTTCTTCTTTGCAGTTTTCTTTTTAGCGACCTTTTTCTTCGCTACTTTCTTTTTGCCTCGGCGTTTCTTTTCAGGTGCCTTGGCCAGGATCTCAATACACTCTTCATGAGTAAGTGCTTTGGGGTCTTGGTCCTTGAGTATTTTACCGTTCTTATTACCATCAGTAACATAAGGTCCCCAACGACCATTCAATACTTGAATACCGTCATCAAAAGTTTGAATGATGCGGTTGGCATCAGCAATTTTTTTCTCAGTAATCAGCACCAAAGCTTCTTCAAAGGTTATGGTGTACGGATCCCCTTGGTCTTTCTTGATACTAACGAATTTATTTCCGTACCTTACATAAGGGCCAAAACGCCCAATGTTGGCAGAGACTTTTTCACCATCTGAAGTTTCGCCTAAGTCACGAGGTAGGTCAAACAATGCCAATGCTTCTTCATAAGTGATGGTATCGAGTTTTTGTCCAGGTAATAAGCCAGCAAATTGAGGTTTTTCTTCATCATCACGTGTACCTATTTGTACGAACGTCCCGTATTTCCCAATGCGAACTGACATGGGCTTGCCTGTTTTTGGGTCGGTGCCCAATTCACGCTTGTATTGGGCTTCATCACGCGAGACAGATTCTTCTTTTTCTTCGACTAATGATATAAAAGGTTCCCAGAACTCTTTCATCAAAGGTTTCCAAGACTTTTCACCACGAGAGACCGCATCTAAAGAGTCTTCAAGACGAGCAGTGAACTCATAATCAACATAGTCTTTAAAATGAGCCTCTAAAAATCGAGCAACCACTTTTCCGACGTCAGTTGGGGTAAAGCGTTTGCTTTCCAGTTCTACGTAATCTCGGTTGAGTAAAGTTGAAATGATGCTGGCATATGTGGACGGTCTGCCAATACCAAATTCTTCAAGTGCTTTCACCAAAGAGGCTTCTGTATACCTGGGTGGTGGCTCGGTAAAATGTTGGACACCGTTGATTTCACTGATATTTACCACATCGCCTTTTTTCAAATTAGGTAGGTGCTTTTCTTTGTTCTTGTCCTTTTTAGTATCATCAAGCCCTTCTTCATATACAGCCAAAAATCCTTTAATCAGAATGGTTGAGCCAGAAGCACGAAGGTTGTGCCCGTCACCAAAAGTAAAGTCAGCTGATACTGTTCCTATTGTGGCATTGATCATTTGACTGGCTAAGGTCCGTTTCCATATTAAATCGTATAAACGAAACTGATCAGTGTCTAAATATTTTTTGATCTCGGTTGGAATCAATTGTGCAGAGACTGCCCTGACTGCTTCATGAGCCTCTTGTGCGTTTTTAGATTTACTTTTGTAAAAATTGGGTTCATCAGGTACTTGTTTAGCACCAAATTTATTTTTAATAACGCTTCTTATTTCATTGATCGCATCATTGGCTAAATTAAGTGAGTCAGTTCGCATGTAAGTAATTAAACCCTGCGACTGACCATTAATTTCCATACCCTCATAAAGCTGTTGGGCTATTTGCATGGTTTTTCTGGCGGTAAAACCTAATTTCCGAGCTGCTTCTTGTTGTAATGTTGAGGTGATGAATGGAGCGGCAGGCTTTCTTTTGCGTTCTCTTTGGGTTAATTCAGTAACAGTCAATTGTTTACCAGCTTGGCTGCGTAATTGTGCCAAGGCTTGATCAGCCAACTCTTGATTATTGATATCAAATTTTTTCAGTTTATTACCAGCATAGATATTTAAATTTGATTCAAAAGCTTCTTTTCCCAATGCCATTTGTCCATGAATGGTCCAATATTCCTCTTTAATGAATGCGCCAATTTCATCTTCTCTTTGTACGATTAATCGTAAGGCTGGAGACTGGACACGTCCAGCAGATAAACCCCTGCGAACTTTTTTCCAAAGCAAAGGTGATAAATTAAAGCCGACTAGATAGTCTAGTGCACGTCTGGCTTGTTGTGCATCAACCATTTCAATTGAAATTTCTCTTGGGTTGGCCACAGCATCTTGAATGGCTGATTTGGTGATTTCAGAAAAAACCACACGTTTGATGTGTTTGTCTTTAAGCAGTTTTCGGTTTTTAAGGATTTCGACCACATGCCATGAAATGGCTTCTCCTTCTCTGTCCAAATCCGTCGCCAGATAAATGGTGTTAGCTTTTTTGGCTGCTTTAACTATGGCCTCAATATGTTTTTTGTTTTTTTCAACATCAACATATTTTAATTCAAAATCATTTTCTGGAATGACGGCACCAGTTTTGGCTAATAGGTCACGGACATGACCGTAAGAAGCCAGTACTTTATGACCTTTGCCGAGGTATTTTTCAATGGTTTTTGCTTTTGCAGGTGATTCTACAATCAGTAAGTTTTCAGCCATGGTTTAATGTTCATGATCGACCGGAGGATCAAACATCAGACTTTCCATTGATGCAAAGGCTTGTTCCTGATCCGGTTGTGAAAATAAAATAATCAAAGCAAGCCATTGTAAATCATCCACGTCAATATTGTCAGTATTTAGATTAAGCAAACCATTCAGTAATAATTCACGCGTTGTAGGAGTGAGGATTTGGGTAGACTCTAGGTAGCAGATAAAGTCAACACCGTCTTGACCTAAAAGTTCAATTTCAAATGAGGTGTAACATCTGATTCCGTCAACTGATTGATCAACTATATGGTGTTCTTTGTCGTTAATATTGAGTAACCAATCTATGGCATGATCTATGGTTGGTTTTTCAAAACCAGCTTGTTCAAGGCCACTATAAATGTTGTTTTTGGTGTACTGTTCTTTTAGGTTGGTTTGTTCGGATAAATAATTTTCAAACAAATAAACCAACACGTCAATGATGTTTTCATTCATATTTTTTGATATTTTGCACCTGGTAACTTTTCAACCAATCCCGATAATTCCATGATCAGCAAATCTGATGCCACATCATTACTGGATAAATCAGTTAACAACACGATATCATCAAATGCGATGGGATTAAAGTCTAAATGCTTGTAAATGTCTTTTTGTGAATCGGAAAGCTCTATATTGGGCTTAAGAGATTGGTTATCAAGAACTTCGTCTTCAATATCATTGATAGATGTTTTTAACTGGTCAGTTAACATCGAAATACCAGCAGCTATCTCATGCAAAATATCTTGGGCTGACTCAACCAATTGGGCACCTTGTTTAATCAGTTGATGACACCCTTTGGCTAATGGATTATGAATACTACCAGGAATTGCCATGACCGGTCGGTTATTTTCAATCGATAACCTTGCTGTAATCAAAGTGCCGCTTTTTTGCGCAGCCTCCACCACCAAGGTACCCATGGCTAAACCTGCAATCACTCGATTTCTCCGAGGAAAATTATGTGCATTGGGTGGTGTGTTAAACGGAAACTCAGAAACTACTGCACCATGATAAGGGATTGTTTTGGCTAAAGTTTGGTTCTTTTTTGGGTATATAGCGTTTATACCTGTACCCATTACAGCAACGGTTTGGCCCTGGGCATCAATAGCGCCTTGGTGTGCCTGGGTGTCGATACCGGCGGCCAATCCGCTGGTAATCACCAGACCGCGTTGAGCCAGATCAAAACAAAAAGCTTGGGCATTGTTAAGTCCACTTTGGCTGGCATGGCGGCTTCCGACCACAGCCAGCTGCGGGAGCAACAAGGTGTTTGGGTCACCTTTAACAAACAGCAGAATAGGCGGGTCGCTGATTTGTTTAAGTTGGGGAGGATAAAGGGGGTCATCCAGGGTCAAAATATGATTGTCAGGTTTCAATAACCAATCAAGTTCAGACTTGATCAGGTCATCAGAGGCTTTTGACAAATAGTTAATCGCTTTCTGAGGTATTTTAAATTCAGGTGAAAACTTATTTTGTTTGATGATTTCATTGGCATCACCAAAGTGCTCCAATAAAAGAGAAATTCTGGTGAAACCAAGTCCTGGTGCATTGAGTAAATGCAACCAGGATGATTTGTTAGCTAGTTTAGACACGTCCTGTGTTCTTTGGTCCTTAATTCAGGGTCTGTGATTTATGGCAATTTCACGTAATCGTATAACTTAACAGGTCGGTTACCACCTCTGATGATGGCATAACTGATGTTGTCAAAAGTTTTGAACACCATAATATGGCCATTAAGCTCCATCGGTAACGTGACTTTTGCTTTGGACGGTCTGAACAAAGTTTTTAAATCTTCTTTTGGGTGCATCACTTCATCTCTGATAACGCGCTCGGGGCTGAATACTGAGAAAACATCACCGACTTTGACGCCTTGATCAGAGCCATTACTGATCGCAACAACCTGTCTGCGCCCACTACCAAATAATGCATTATTCAACGCCACAATGCGGATATTTTCATCATCAACTTCCGCTGCTTGTGGTTGAAAGTACGGATCAAAACTGAATGAGTCTATGGGTAAAATCAAGTCTCCCTGTTTTACTTCTGTATCCACTTCAACAATTTTAAGGGTAGTGACTTCATCATCAGCACCGACTCTGACCACCTCTGCGACGCCAGTGTCAGCGACTTCGTAACCTAAAATTTTAACGTTTTCCCAATAAGTTCTGTCGATATACTTTTTCCAAAACCTCGACATCACCGCAGTGGTGGTATAAGCAGATGATTTTTGCCACTCAATTGACTCCACCTCATGGTTGTCGGATGTTTCCCAAGGATAGTTAGTTGGAATTTGGCGATAGATTACGGTTGGACGCACAATCGCCAGACGATCACCCTGTCGGGCATTCTTCAAATTTCTGACGTAAAGTAAATGCCCCGTCACAGCAACGTTTCGATCTTCTTCTGCTGCCACTACATAGGGTGCTAAATCAATGTCTTCTTCACTGAGGATACGTAACTTTCTTAAAAACGGTTCTATATCTTTCAAAGGGATGGTTTGAATGGCATCATTGTGATCAATGTCTCGAACCTTAGGGCCTAATTTGACCGTCGGGTGGCTGCGATTGAGGGTCAGTGCTGGTTTACCATCTATATAAACTAAATTAATTTGGTCTCCAGGGTATATAAGATGAGGGTTGTTTATTTGTGGATTGGCGTGCCAAATCTCGGGCCACAACCAAGGTGACTTTAAAAACACGGCAGAGATATCCCACAAAGTGTCTCCTTTTTGAACCACGTAGGTATCTGGATGGCTTGGATTAAGCTCCACTTCTTGAGCGTACGCTGAGAAAATAAATCCAATAAGTAACGCTATAATTAAATGTTGTTTTTTAAACATCGTCGGCAAACCCTTGATTTTCCTAAAACTTTAGTTTATCCATTTTAAGAATAAAATTAAACAAAAAATGTGAATCAAACTGCAAAATGCTGAAAAAAAGTTGATTTTATTGGGTTTTAAAACAATTTAACCTTTATAGATTTACTTTAATTTGCCAAAAAAACGATAAATTGGATGAAATTTACCACATAAATATTGGCATCAAGCCAAGCAAAACTATAAGATGTGACCTCAACATTTAAACAACAGAATATCAACGAAAAAATGAGTCTACTCAACATCTTGACCTTACCCGATTCAAGATTAAAAACTGTCGCCCAACCCATCAATGAAATCAATGATGACATCAAACAACTGGCTGCCGATATGTTAGAGACCATGTACGCGGCGCCTGGTGTGGGCCTGGCTGCTACTCAAGTAGACCATCACATTCAATTGGTGGTGATTGATGTTTCAGAAGATAAAAACCAACCACTGGTATTGATCAACCCAGAAATCATTGAACAAGCTGGTCTGCAAACCCACGAAGAAGGTTGTTTATCTGTCCCTGGCATATATGCCAAAGTCAAAAGAGCTGATCAAGTGGTGGTTAAGTACCAAGACCTTGAAGGTGTTTACCAAGAATTGCCTGCGGATGGTTTATTAGCGGTTTGTATTCAACATGAACTTGATCATTTAAAAGGCATTGTTTTTCTCGACCACTTATCCATCTTGAAGCGTAAACTGGCCTTAAAGAAACTCTTAAAACCATAAACCAACCGAATTCTTTAGCTTTGAAGTATTATCTTAAACATAAGTAGTTTATGTTACCATTTGACTAGGCAATAGCTAGAAACGATAATTTAGATTAATGATTGAATTTATGGATAATAACATATAGGCTAAATCAGCATACACTTCGATGATCAAATTTTTTGGCACAATCAATTTGAAAAAAATGGTGAGGAATTACAGGAAATAAATTTTTCATGACAAAACCATTAGCTTCATTGAACATAGAAGAACTACTCAACGAGTGGTCGATTGGTAACATCTCGGTAGAAAACCAATTGATAGACCTGCTGTATCCAGAAATCCATAAAATAGCTCATTTTCAAATTAAGTCACAATCTGCCCGGGCTTTGCAAACAACAGAGTTAGTCAACGAAGCTTTTATCAAGCTCAAAGCCCAAAAAACAGTGGAATGGAAGAATAAAAACCATTTCCTTGCAATCGCTGCTAAAGTAATTCGAAGGGTTATAATTGATCAATTCCGTGTAGATTCCAGCCAGAAACGTGGAGGAGCAGAAGAACACATAACCCTTGACAGTGCCAGTAGTTTTTTAGCACAGATTGATCAAGGACAAATTGACTGGTTGGAGTTGGATGATTTACTCAATGCTTTGAGCCATGTTGATTCCAGAGCTACTCAAGTTGTGGAGTTCAAAGTTTTTGGTGGCATGACTATTCCTGAAATGGCTGCTGCCATGTCAGTTTCTGAACAAACAGTTATCAGGGATTGGAAGTTTGCTAAAACTTGGTTATTGTGTCATTTGAAATGACTGTACCTGATAATAAAACTCATAACCTTTCTATTGAAGACTGGCAACAGGTTAAGTCAGTTTTTAACCAATTGAGTGACCTCAGTTTTGATCAAGCAGCTATTCAAGTAGATCTACTGTGTAAAACAGCGACTCATATCAAACCTGCTGTCTTGCAAATGCTATCAGTGTATCAATCTTCTGCTGATGAAACGATTACACCCCTGCAATCAGCCGCAAGTATTATCGTAAACCATACTATGCTGAAACCAAGTGATTTGTTTGGCAAGTACACCATAGTCAAGTCAATTGGTACCGGGGGCATGGGACAAGTCTATTTGGCGCAAAGGAATGACGAAGTGATCCAAGAAGTGGCGATCAAAGTATTGAATCAAGGTGCCATGGATGAACAGTCACAGCTTAGGTTTGACATTGAGCGGAGGATTCTAGCCAGTTTAGAACACCCTAATATTGCCAGATTGATCGATGCAGGAACTGAAGCCAATCGAGCTTACTATGTGATGGAATATATTGATGGAATAGCCATTGATCAATACTGTCAAACCAAGCAACTAAATTTAAAAGCCAGGCTAGATCTTTTTCAAAAAATTTGCGCAGCAGTCAGTCATGCCCATAATAATCTGGTCGTTC
>CAZVZJ010000002.1:128442-142549 GCA_964631055.1 uncultured Marinicella sp. | reverse complement strand
GACAAGACCTTAAACCTCACTTTGAATAGATAATTAATTCAAATGTCTTTGCTTTAAACGAGTTAGGATCCCCCAAATAATCACTTTCCCTTACATACCTGCCAATTCGCTTAACTCATGCATTAAGGAGTCACGGTATGAGCTCTTCAAAACCATTATTAAAAATAATTTCGCTTTCATCAATAAACTGTACACTGACATTGATGTCCGCTCCTGATGGGGCTAAAAAACAATTCAAACTACCACCTATAAAGTTGCAATTTTCACTCCAGATAACTTGCACCGAGCCTGCATCTGCAATCGCCTCTAAAAAATGCCATTCTGTACTTGGTATGATAAATGAGCAGTCTGTGGTACATAAGCCAGTCGAACCGCCACTTGATTCATAATCTACTGAGCCAGAACCTGTACCTAAGAAAGTTATATTGACATTGATAAGACCTTGTCGCTCATAGGCACCTGCATCTGGCTGCTCGTTATATATCCGCGGATTAAAATTAAGATCAAATTCTAAAAAGTCAATTGCAGATGACACAGGCACTGAATCAACAGCCGGACTGTTTGTCGCTAGTGTAAAATCACCATTGGCAGAATCCGTGAACATAGGATCCACCCCAATCAGGGAATCGACATCAAAATCAAAATTTAACAGATCAGTGATGTGACCAAAAACAATAGAATTCCTCATGTCTAAAGATTGGGGGTCTGGCGCAGTAGAATTACCCTCCACACCAACAGCATGATTATAAATAGTCGAATGAATTACGCTAACAATACTGTCATCATCATTCACACCCAGTAACATGCCACCACCTTGTTGCAATGCGTTGATTCTGTACACCAACAAATTACTTAATATTGTATGACCAATGACAGCAGAAGAATTAACCCTAAGTTGGTATAACTCTTGATCGCCAGATGCATTGACTTTGAAATTATCTCTTAATATCACCCTTGTTACATCAACTTCACCTTTTTCATTATTGATAAATAAACCGGTTCCTTCATTGTCTTCAATAACAGATTGAAATAAAAGCACCCTGTTATCACTGGGCTTATCAACAGTATCTATATAAATACCTGCAACTCCATCGCCACCAGATGCCACATTTGCAGCCATGTAAATCTCTCTACCAACAAAATATCCACCCTCTACAACCACATGCAAAGCCCCACGTCCATTGCTTGAATCATGATTAGCAAACGCCACATCATCAACAGCAGAAATTAAACCGCCCTCTCTAAGAATCAAAGCCAACCCTGCTCCCGCATCTGCAATATTATTTAAAAATATAGTATTTTTTATATTAACTTCTCCTGCGCCGCTGTAGTGAACAGCACCACCATCTGCTGCAACAGACTCACTGTTATAAAAACCTACATTATTGACAAAAAGATTTGAAATACCAATGCCTGAATCTACCCAAAGAACACCACCACCTTGACCAGACATATCTCGACCAGCATTAAACTCAATATTTTCTATGGTGAGAGTAAAGCCTGCCAACTGAGCTGCAATAAAACGATTGTTCGAATCCAAATTTACAAATGGCTCACCTACAGAATTTATGGTTAAATTTTGTGGATTGGTGATAACCATTTCACCTTGGTTAAAAAAGAATGTTCCCGAAGTGGCATCCAAGGTGATGGTGTTATCCGATGTTCCTGCAGGGCATTGATCCACTGCACTTTGTGTGTCTGCAGCCAATAAGGCCTCGCGCAAAGTACAATTACCATCATCTACCGCTCCATCTACACCGGTTGTGATTAAATAATCTGTAGCAAGTGTCTGCGTAAAATTCATCAATAGCATAACAGTTATTGTAAATTTCATGTTTCTCTCCTTTATATTGCAATATGTATACTGAAAAATTCAGTTCATACCTATATAAACAAGAAAAATTTAAAAAGCCGACAAAACTGTACTAAAAATCTATAGATTACTCAGTTAGGCGTTAATATCTTAATCAGCGACAGTCAGTAGTTTATATTCATCCAAAGCACTGTGATCAGTCATGGCACTGATGTGGTCTTGAATCAATCGGCAGCGGTAATAAAACTCCCATAAATCATGATCTGACTTATATTGTTTCAAACTAAAACTGTATGACTTAATGATCTTATTATCCACCCGATTCAATAACAAAGCTTCATAACTCATACCATCAGTCTTACCCTGAACCAGTTCTTTGAATTGATTGACTGGAAGCGCTAATAACCTTTGATATATGTCTAATAATCCAATGATGATTCGGTGGCCTTGTAATTCCAGGTTTTGCACTTCTTGATGGTTAAATACATGACGGTAACCTACATCTTTGAATGTTTTGACGATTTGGTTAGCCACACTGCCATCTTCTAACAATGCCTGGTTCAGAGAGCCATGATAAACCGCATCAACATGTTCTATAAAACGTTTAGCAGCGTGGTCAACCAAGTGATGAATCAAGTTGATTCGTAACTTAACAAAGTACTCATGATTGTGATTAATGGTGTCACGCTGACCCGCTTCTGATGCCATCTCTAATACTGTGTTGAAACTGTTAAATTTGCGGCGAAAAGACAAAATATTTTCCGCATTCAAATCTCCGACATTTTCAACATAGGTGAGCTTTAAAAGACGTGTTAATTCATCCAATCCTAATATACCTTTTTCAACAGCATCCTCTAAATCTGCCAAACAATAAGCAATGTCATCAGCCGCCTCCATCACATAACTGAATGGATGACGGTGTCCAGGCATAATCTTTAATTGCTTAAGCATCTTTTCAACAAAACTCTGTTCTGAGAGATAAAAGCCTGGTTTCTTTTTCAAATAACGCAGTGGATCATTATTTCCAGGCTTAGCTTCATAAGCTGCCCGGGTGTATTTCAAGATACTCGCCGACTGTACATATGTCAGGTTCATTTGTTGTAATGAAAAGGTCAGTCGAATCGCTTGAGCATTACCCTCAAATTGTTGTAAATCATTCTTTATCTTGTCTGATAAAATCTGGTTATCAGCAAGTTTAAAAATTGAAAACTCATCTAAATGTGACTCAAACCACTCAGAAATCGCCATTTCACCAAAATGGCCAAACGGCGGATTACCGATATCATGCATCAAACAGGCCATTTCAACCAAGGATTCAACGGCTGGCTGTAAATCCAACAGTCCCAGTTTATTAAGTTGTTCATTGCCACTTTCTGAAAGTTTTGCAAAGATGGTTTTTACAATATAGCGACCATTCTGTTGCACTTCCATAGAATGAGTCAAACGTGAACGAACAGCTGCATTTCGCTCTAATGGAAATACTTGGGTTTTTTGTTGTAATCGCCTGACAGATGCCGAATTGATGATACGCCCTCGATCTGATTCCAAAGCATACTCTATCTGCTTAGGACCTTTATTCACTTGTTCACTCTTGTCATAAGGGCGTGTGACAATGAGCTTGGTTTTGAAGTTAATTTTTTGCTTGGATTCCATCAGGCTATTTTAATGTGTTTACCACATAAACCAAACAACATTTAAGACTTATGAGATTGCCACAGCCTGCACTCAATTTGTTTGGGTATCGCATTGCTCCTCGCAATGACATCAGTTTTCACCTCGTTCCCAAGCTCCTGCTTGGTAACATATAGATAGCCTCAGGAAAAGATATATTACACTTACCAAATCATTAAACAAAAGCCATAGTTCTTACCAGCACTATTCATTTCCTTTAATTGAAACCTCTATGAATTCCTAAGCTAGAGCTGAGGAACTAGAAAAAAACTGCGCTTTGTAAGATTCATGAGATAGCCACGTCGCGGGGCTCCTCGCAGTAACATAAATCCTTTTTACTTAAAAATTGATCACTCTTAAATCAATTTATAGAATGCAAAAAAAAGGCCACCCATTAGGCAGCCTTTTTACTGTACTTTGAAAAGTAGTTAAAGCTTATTTTGCCTTAGCTTCTTTTCTGGCTTTAGCAGCCTCAATCACTTCTTCAGAAATGTTGTTTGGACATGGGTTGTAGTGCGAGAACTCCATAGAGAACTGACCACGACCAGATGTCATGGTACGCAAAGAACCAATGTAACCAAACATTTCAGACAGTGGTACGTCTGCTTTAATTCTGACAGCTGTAGCTGTCGGATCTTGAGACTTGATCATGCCACGTCTTCTGTTCAAATCACCAATCACATCACCCACATGATCATCTGGCGTGAACACGTCAACTTTCATGATAGGTTCCATGATTTGTGGCGAACACTTCTTCACAGATTGTCTGTATGCGCCTTTAGCTGCTGCTTCGAACGCCATGGTTGACGAATCCACTGCATGGTAGGCACCATCTTGTAAAGTGAACTTAAGGTCTTGTAAAGGATATCCAGCCAAAGGACCTTCTTCCATTAAGCTTAGAAAGCCTTTTTCAATTGCTGACCAATATTCTTTAGGTACGTTACCACCAGTAACGGTAGACTCAAATTCATAGCCAGAACCTATTTCACCTGGCTCAATGGTGTAATCAATTTTACCAAACTGACCTGAACCACCTGATTGTTTCTTATGGGTATAAGAATCTTCTACTGAGCTGGTGATAGACTCACGGTAAGCCACTTGTGGTTGACCCACTTCTAACTCAACACCGAAAGTACGCGATAAAATATCTACTTTAATATCTAAGTGAAGCTCACCCATACCTTTCAAAATGGTTTCACCAGAATCTTCATCAGTTTCAACTTGGAACGATGGATCTTCAGCAACCATTTTACCTAATGCATTACCCATTTTTTCTGAACCACCTTTGTCTTTAGGTGCTACCGCAATCGAGATCACTGGATCAGGGAAAATCATCGGCTCTAAAGTACATGGGTTTTTCTGATCACACAAGGTATGACCTGTTTGTACGTTCTTCATACCAACCACAGCTAAAATATCTCCAGCTTGAGCGGCATCTAATTCGTTCCTGTCATCAGCATGCATTTCAACCATACGACCTACACGCTCAGTTTTACCTGTAGCTGAGTTCAAAATGGTGTCACCTTTATTAATTTTACCAGAGTAGATTCTGATAAATGTCAATGCACCAAAACGATCATCCATGATTTTGAATGCCAATGCACGGAATGGCTCATCAACTGAAACAGTAGCCACTTCACCAGTTGGCTCACCGGTCTCTTCATCAGTCAATGGTTGTGGAATCACTTCTACAGGACTTGGTAAGTAATCAACGACCGCATCCAAAATAAGTTGCATGCCTTTGTTTTTGAAGGCTGAACCACAGTAAGTTGGGAAGAAAGCCAATTCATTGGTGCCTTTACGGATACATTTCTTGATGTCATCCATAGAGATGTCTTCACCTTCCATATAAGCCATCATCAAGTCATCATCTTGCTCGACAGCAGTTTCAATCAGTTGCTCATGGTATTTTTCTACCTTTTCAACCATGTCAGCTGGCACATCTTGAACTTCAAAATTTTCAGGTTGCATGGTGTCATCCCATACATAGGCTTTCTTAGACAAAATATCAACCACGCCAACAAAATCATCTTCGATACCAATAGGTAAAGTCATCACCAATGGGTTCGCACCCAATACATCTTCAACTTGACCAACCACTCGGTAAAAATCTGCACCCATGCGGTCTAATTTATTAACGAAGATCAAACGAGCAACACCTGACTCATTGGCATAACGCCAGTTGGTTTCTGATTGTGGCTCTACACCACCAGATCCACAGAATACACCCACACCACCATCCAACACTTTCAAAGAACGGTATACTTCGACAGTAAAGTCAACGTGGCCCGGAGTATCGATGATGTTAAAACGGTGATCTTTCCAAAAACATGTGGTTGCAGCTGATTGAATGGTGATACCACGCTCAGCTTCTTGATCCATGAAATCCATAGTAGATTCACCATCATGAACTTCACCCAGTTTATGAATTTTACCGGTTAGTTTTAGAATTCGTTCTGTGGTAGTGGTTTTACCCGCGTCCACATGTGCGAAGATACCAATGTTTCTGTATTTAGCTAATTCTGTCATGTCATTACACTTGCGTCATTTACCCAAAGGGTAAAGTTAAAAAAACCGGTCTAATTACGATAAAAAGACCTTTGGCTAAGTTATTGATTAGAATCCTTAAATATATGATAGATTCAAATCAACACATTAGACAAAAGTCTCTTATATTTCTTTATAGACCATAAAGAGCGCGCATCATACTATAAAAGCGCTCTGAGGTTAAGGAATTCGTCAGATATTGGACTTTTTTTTTGAAATTCAAGATAAAACGCCGGCACCCATTAAACATGGAAACACCGACGTTCATTGGTCAACTTATCTTGTTTGTTGGGTAACCACTGAATACGGCTTCAAAGGTAACCAACCAAACCCACCATCACAGCCGTCAAAACCAATGATAAATGAATCACTCCTTTGACACTGGCCATAGGACCCATTTTGCCAAAAAGCGCATTCAATTCAATTATCACTGCCAAACCAATGGCCGCCCACAAACCTGTGGATATGGTGCTGGCAATTGGTATCATGCCTGCGGCCACAGCTGCACCATGTTTGGCCGCAAACATACAGAACAACATGGGTGCTGAAAACAAGACATTGGTTCTTGAAGCCAAAGCCGCTTTACCTGCACTTGAAGCAACATCACCAGAAGCCAAGCCAAGTACCACCTTCTGATTGGGCCAAATAATCAACCATACATTAAGCATCATAAAAGTACCCATCAGCGCACCCAGTAAAATCCAGCCTGATAAACTTGCGCCCAAAACACCCAGTAATACCACGCCAGTGATGAAGGTCATCATAGCTCCCCAACGGAACCACCACAAAGCCCGCGTGGCCAGTTTGGCTTTCACATCTGGTAAAGCTTCTTTCGATGCTTCTTTGAAATATTCACCTTGCACAAAGTTGAAATAATACAACAAACCAATCCAAGTGATACCAAACAAACCATGACCCCAGCGTGCCAATAAATCTACCCAAACGTTATTCATACAAAACCCCTGATTATATTAATTTTATGTTAAATACATTGTATGGATGTGTCACCATGCAGTCAATTGATTGTTGTCATCACCAGGTTTAAATCCGTCTTCAGATGTACATCAAACAAATTCATTCGTTTTTTAAACTTACATAAATAAATGGTTTATCATGTTACTTCCAACTTTTACAAATATGAATTCACACATTGAAATAACTCATTTGTGGCTACATGTATAAGTTGTAACAGTATTTCACTTGACAATACGCATGCGTATGCCAAAATATTTAAACACTTTTTTTACAGCACATATATGATTTTCAAAGATTCTAAAGTTGCGGTGATTGATGGTCTGAGAACGCCATTCATGAAAGCGCCAACTGGTCAGGCGCAAGACCTGAAAGCTTACGATCTGGCACGTGAGGCCATTAACAGCCTGAAACATCGCCATCCATTTGTTAAAGATGACTGTGACTTGGTCACCATGGGCAGCGTTATTCAAAACGCCTCAACATCTAACATTGCTCGAGAGGCAATGATTGGTGCAGGGCTTAATCTGAACACCCCTGCTCATTCTGTTACCATGGCTTGTATCTCTGCCAATCTCGCCATTACCAACACAGCCAATGCGATTCAATCTGGGGCTGCTAAAATAGCCATTGCCGGTGGCGTTGAATCATCATCAGACGCACCCGTTAGAATCACCCATAAACTGAAGAAAACCTTATTACAAGCGCAAAAAGCCAAAGGCTTGAAAGGATTTTGGCAAGTTTTCAAAGATTTTAAATTCAATTCATTAGCCCCTGAAGCACCAGCGATAGCTGAATTTTCGACTGGCTTAACCATGGGAGCTGATGCGGATCAACTGGCCGCTAAATTTGGCGTGTCACGTGAGCAACAAGATGAATTTGCATTGCGTTCTCACCAAAATGCGGCAGCTGCCTGGGAAGCAGGTGCATTTAAAGAAGAAGTATGTGCACTACCCATTCCTCCCAAATTTAACGTCGTTACTCAAGATGACACTTTTTATGCCAATTCCTCTATGGACAAGCTTAAATCATTAAGGCCTGCTTTTGTAAGACCACATGGCACCATTACTGCTGGCAATGCATCACCCATAACAGATGGGGCTGCGGTCAGTTTGTTAATGGATCTTGATGAAGCCAAGGCCCGCAAGCTCAAACCCAAAGTGGTGATTGAAGGCTATGCGTATTCAGGACAAAATCCACACGGTGAATTATTATTAGGCCCTGCCTATACCATGCCCAAACTACTTAATGAAGCAGGCTTGAAAATTACAGATATTGATGTATTCGAAATTCATGAAGCTTTTGCTGGGCAAGTATTGGCTAATTTAGCCGCTTTACAAGATCAGGATTTTTGTAAAAACAGCCTGGGCTTAAAAGGCAAATTTGGCGAAATCCCCATGGACAAGGTCAACACCCAAGGAGGTTCTTTGTCATTAGGTCATCCATTTGGTGCCACTGGCTCTCGTTTACTCACTGCGGCGACACGTCGGTTGATTGAAAGCAAAGGAAAGTATGCCCTGATCAGTGCTTGTGCAGCAGGCGGACTGGGCTCATCAATATTGTTAAAGAGGGTTGGATAATATGGCTTACTATAAATTAACTAAAGAAAACGAGATTGCCACCATATGGATGGACCAACCCGGTTCAGAGGTCAACACCCTATCAGTCAAAATGTTAGATGACTTCAGTGCATTGTTGGATAAAATCGAACAAGATAACGAAATCAAAGCAGCTGTATTGATTTCCAAAAAAGACAATTGTTTTATTGCTGGTGCGGACATCAAAGACCTGATGGCCATTGAAGACTCTGCGGAAGTAGAACAACTGTCTCGCGATGGTAATCAGATTTTGTTGCGCTTATCTCAACTTAAAAAACCAGTCATTGCTGCCATAAATGGCGCCTGCTTAGGAGGCGGACTTGAGGTGGCCATGGCCTGTCATTACCGCATTGCTTCAACTGACAAAAAAACCGTTTTTGGCTTACCTGAGATGAAATTGGGCTTGCTACCAGGTGGCGGCGGCACACAACGATTGGTTAAACTAACTAACTTGCGCTATGCACTTGATGCGCTGTTGACAGGAAAAAACATTTACCCTTTCAGTGCCAAGAAAGCAGGTTTGATCGATTCTTTGGTGCACAAAGAAGGTTTATACCAAGCGGCATTGCAAGTAGCAGCCAACCCCATAAAACGTAAACCTAAAAAAGTTAGTTTGGTTGATAAAGCCTTGAACACCAAAGCCGGCCGAAATTATGTTTTGAAAAAAGCGCGTGAAACTGTGACTCGTAAAACCCGTGGCAATTACCCTGCTCCATTAAAAATCTTGGATTGTGTCGAGACTGGTTTAGAACATGGTTTAGCAGCAGGTTTAGAAGCTGAAGCGATTGGTTTTGGTGAGTTACACGCCAGTTCAGCCTCAAAAAACCTCATTGGCTTATTTCTGGCCATGCAGGAGAATAAAAAACTCAAAACCAACACCAAAACAACCCAAATCGACTCCTTATCTATGATTGGAGCTGGCTTTATGGGAGCTGGCATCACTGAAGTATCCATTAAAAATGGTTATGATGTCATCCTCAAGGACCTGTCCAATGAAGGTCTGGCCAGCGCTCTAAAAACCATCTGGTCAGATTTCAGCAAAATGGTTAAGAAAAAAGCCATGGGCGCGGTAGAAAGAGATCGCTTGATGGCAAAAGTAAAAACCACCACAAATGACGACGACTTAAATGCTTCAGACTTGGTGATTGAAGCGGTATTTGAAGACATTGATTTAAAACAACGTATTTTGGCAGATATAGAAAAACGCTGTAAAAAAGCCACCGTTTTTGCATCCAATACGTCTTCCTTACCCTTAGCCGATATTGCCGCCAAAGCGACCAATCCACAGAACGTGGTCGGAATGCACTACTTTTCACCCGTGCCCAAAATGCCTCTTTTAGAGTTAATTGTTACTGACAAGACCTCTAAACGGGCACAACAACTGGCCACCAATGTGGGCATTAAACAAGGCAAAACAGTGGTAGTGGTCAAAGACGGTCCAGGTTTTTACACCACCCGTGTACTGTCTGCTTTAACGCACGAAGCCATCCAGGTCTTACATGACGGCGCAAGAATTGAAGACATTGATGCTGCCATGAAAGACTGGGGTTTCCCGGTCGGACCATTGGCATTAATGGACGAGGTTGGCATAGATGTGGGTGCCCACATCGCTCGTGGCGCATTGGGCGATATGTTTGTCAAACGAGGCATAGAACAAGATGAGACCGTACAAAAATTGGCAGAAGCCAAATTATATGGTAGAAAAGTAGGCAAAGGCTTTTATGAATACCCTAAAAAAGGCCGTAAAAAAGTCAATACTGCCATCTACAAATATTTCGGTGGTGAAGAACGCAAAGACATCGCCAAAGCCGATATTCAACACAGGATTGGCTTAATCTTCGTTAATGAATGCATATTATGTTTAGAGGAAGGCATCTTATTTTCAGCCAAAGATGGCGATTTAGCTGCCATCCTAGGTCTGGGCTTTCCACCTTTTACTGGTGGACCATTCAGTTATATTGACAGTGAAGGTGCGGACCAGGTTTTGGGCTTATTAAAAGAACTTGAAGAGACCCATGGCAAACGCTTTGCACCCGCTGCTATGTTGACTCAACATGCTAAGAAAGGGCAAGCCTTTATTGATTAAGATGGAGTGTTTCAATTTCGGTGCCAGCTGGATTTACTGGCTGGCATTAATTTGATAATCGAATATTTTTAAAATCAGCTGCCACTGCTGAGTTTTTACCTTCTCTCTTGGCTTGATACAAAGCTTGATCAGCACGTTTAAAAGTCTCTTTTAAAAAACTTTCATCCCCTGACCATTGCGCAACACCAATACTCGCAGTCACTCTTACTGGTTCAGTTTTCCCCACATTGAAACCATATTCAGCAATTTTTTTAATTATTTTATTGGCAACCTTATGCGCTTCAAATAAAGCTGTAACAGGCAATAAAATAACAAACTCTTCACCTCCCCAACGATAGGCTTTATCTGTGCTCCTGATGTATTTTAATAGCAACGCGCTTAATTGCACCAAGACTTGATCACCCACTTCATGGCCTAAAGTATCGTTGATGTCTTTAAAATCATCTAAATCGACTATAAGTAATGACAAATGACTGTTAGATTGTTGAGCAAAACTTTGTTCTTTCCCAACATCATGTGCCAAAGCCCTGCGATTATTTAATGTGGTCAATTCATCTGTTCTGGTTTGTCGTTTTAATTTGTTGCGGTCACGATAGAAACTTTTAGACCAACGCATGATTCCCAAGGCTCCAACTACATAGCCACTGATAAAAAACATGCCCGCTGCATACAGCATCAATGTCTGTGGTACAGCAAAGACCAAACTATTGATCAAGCTCAACCAACCCAGGTAAAACAACAAGAAACCCAATGCCATAAAACGGCCTTGAAACCGTTTGGCCATATGGTCATTGATATAAAAATAGGTAAAAGCCATCGCAGTCAGTAAAATGTATAGGCTGACCAATATCCAATCCACATCAGTTTTGATAGGCACATTAAAGGAAAAAACCAACAGAATAGTTATCGTAATACCCAGGTACACACCCACATACCCCAATATAGATAACAAGGTATTTTTATTTCTAACCATTGAAGTCATCTTCACAAATTACACACTTTACACACATAACACGCAATGAGCATATCATACAAACATTGATGGACGCAGTGAAAGACTTCACAAATTACTGATTTACCAATAAAAAAGGCCGATATATCGAAATATATCGGCCTTTGGGTACAAATTTAACGTTAAATTAACGTTTCGAGAATTGAACCGAACGACGTGCTTTGCGTAGGCCGACTTTCTTTCTCTCAACTTTACGTGCATCTCGCGTAAGGAAAGAATACTCTTTTAATTGCGGACGTAAAGTGTCATCTGATTCCAGTAACGCTCTGGATAACCCCAAGCGAATGGCGCCTGCTTGACCGGTGGTTCCACCACCAATTACAGTTGCTTTGATGTCAAATTGATCAACCAACCCTAATTTTTCTAAAGGCTGTGTAGCGATCATGACTCCAGTTTCTCGACTGAAGTATTCATTGATGTCTTTATCATTAACGATAATTTTGCCGGAACCTGGTGTTAAGAATACACGTGCAGATGAAGACTTTCTTCTGCCTGTTCCATAATATTGTTGTGTTGCCATAATATTCTTATACCTCGTATCTTATATTTCTAGGGCTTTAGGTTCTTGGGCTTCATGTGGATGTGCAGGTCCTGCATAAACTTTAAGTTTACGGTACATCTGACGTCCCAAAGTGTTTTTAGGCAACATGCCCTTGACTGCTTTCTCAATCACTCTTTCAGGATGCTTAGCCATCATATCTTTTAAATTGATAGACTTTAAGTTTCCAACATAACCAGTGTGATGGTGGTACATTTTATCATTCAATTTATTACCAGTTACGGCTACCTTATCAGCATTCACAACTACAATGTAATCACCTGTGTCGACATGTGGAGTAAATTCCGGTTTGTGCTTGCCACGGAGCCTTAAAGCAATTTCAGATGCCATACGTCCTAAAGTTTTACCTTCGGCATCAACCAAAAACCATTCTCGATTAATTTCTTCTGCTTTTGCGCTAAATGTTTTCATATAATTCTATTCTATTTTTATTGGGCTTGATCTGTAAATTTTACGGCTGAAATGTGCCTACAGTCCATGCCATTCACAAAGAGCGGGAATGGTACTTAATTAAGTGTTTGGTTGCAAGTATTTTATTGATTAATTTATGCTTTGAGAATGAAGCCCACTGGCATTTAATTCAACAAACAGCATCATCACACCAGTGCGGACATATTCTGTGATTTCAATAAAATCCAATTCCTCTCCAGTAACCTCATCAGAATCATTCTCTATTCGAGCCACCTGCTCCATATCTGTCATGAATTCCACACCTTCCTTGGAAAGATGAGTTTCAACCATTCCTGCCGTTCCTAATGCTGATAGAAAGGTCGCAGTCCACTCTGACAAGACAGCCACTCGATCTGCTAAACTGCTGTTATCTTGCGGCAGTAATAACTGATATGAGTAATCATCTTTTTCCAATTGTTCTTTGGCATAATCAAATACCGCTGACATCACCATCTTAAAATTAGCGTCTTGAGGGTTTTCAACACAATATTCATTGATCATCTGGTTTAACCAATGTTCGAAAACAGCAGATCTATTAACACATAAAATAGCTGATGCCTGTGCATGTAACTCCGATGGCGAAGCCAATACGCCAATTGACTTTAAATGGTCAGCAAAGGGCTGGTATGGAATCATTTTGTTAGTTTACCGTGAAAATGAGACGTATTTTATGATATTTTTCATTAACTTGTGTTAATTTTCTTATATCCTTGTTGACCTTTAGAGTTTAACAAACTATATTTATTTGGGTATTTCACATCTCTGAGTAGTTGTGCAATGTTTTTAACTACGATAATCACTTAAATCCAACCTGGCATTGACGATGGACGATATAAAACTTTTAGAACGAACAACAGATCAAATGATCGATCTGTTAACTAAGATAAAAGCTGAAAATAAAGCATTACAAAATAAACTAGAAGAATTGACTCAAGAAAAGTCACAATTGATGCAAAAAAATGATCAAGCCAAAACTCGTTTGGAATCCATGATCTCACGTTTAAAAACTTTGGAGCAAACCGCATGAGTCAAACCAAAATTTCGGTACGAATCCTCAATAAAGAATACCAATTTGCTTGTGACGAAGAAGAACGCTCATCATTGTTATCTGCTGCAGATCACTTAGATAAAACCATGACCGAAATTAAAAATAATAACGGCACCATGTCCAGTGACAAAATCACCTTAATGGCAGCATTGAATATTTCTCATGAGTTAATCAAATCTCAATCCATCAATCAACACTACGATGTAGAAGTTTTATCAACTGTTAAAAAACTCAATGATAAACTTGAACAAGCCATGGCAAAGGACTAAAATTATTCCTAGGGAATGTTAACTGCGGTGTTCGAGGTATACGCATATGCCTTGGCCCTAATTATATTTAACAGGGAATTTT
>CAZVZJ010000002.1:62774-128342 GCA_964631055.1 uncultured Marinicella sp. | reverse complement strand
GTGTTCGAGGTATACGCATATGCCTTGGCCCTAATTATATTTAACAGGGAATTTTTACAACTGTCAGTGTGCATGCTCACCTTGTAGTGAGAAGCCTTAGCCAGTTGTTGAGTTTCCGCCTTGTACCTTTGGTACCAAGGACGCCAGTGTACAACGGCACATGTGGTTAACATCTCCATCCTGCGATGAACAACTCAGATTTCCTGTAAGAAATTGAAATGAATAAAAACTACATCCGGTCGGAATTATTAAGGCAAAGAAAAAAACTTAATCCTGATCAAATCATTTCCTTAAGTAAAGATATCGTTAATAACATAACCAGATCCAGCTTATATCAACAAGCCAAACACATTGCCATTTATCTGCCTTTTAATGGTGAAGTAGATCTCAGCGCTTTACTTAAAATCAGCCATAAGCAACATTATTTACCCAGTATCAAAGATCAACAAATGCAATTTCAATTACATACCGCTGACATGCAGCTTGAACAGCATCAATATGGTATCAAACAACCAACATTCAGAGAAACACTTGAAATGGCACCGCTTGACTTATGTTTAATGCCCTTAGTTGGTTTTGATATGAGTGGTAATCGCTTGGGCATGGGCGGCGGATTTTACGACCGATACTTTGAATATTTAAACAACGATGACGGCAGCAAGTGCTCAACTCAGCTTGCTGGTATCGGTTACGAATTTCAAAAGCAACAACAATTGCCGACCCAAAGCTGGGATGTTAGAATCAATCACCTTTACACCGAACTCGGATACTTCAAAATATGAATTCAGAACAACTTAAAAAGCAAGTAGCCGAGGCTGCACTCGCCTACATCAACGATTTCGATATGGTCATTGGTATAGGCACTGGCTCTACCGTCAATCAATTGATTGACCTGTTGCCACAAGTTAAAAACCGCATTGAAGCCGTGGTTTCAAGTTCTGAAGAATCAACCAAACGTCTCGAAGCACTTGGCTTCAAAGTGAAAGAATTGAATCAGACTGGAGACCTGTCATTGTATATTGATGGCGCTGATGAAGCTGATGCACATAACCGCCTGACCAAAGGTGGTGGTGGCGCACTGACCCGTGAAAAAATCATTGCAGCAGCCAGTCAACAGTTCATCTGTATCATTGATGAAAGTAAACAAGTTGACGTCCTTGGCAAATACCCATTGCCGATTGAAGTTTTACCTATGGCCCGCAGTTTTGTGGCCCGTCAAACAGTGAAGCTCGGCGGACAACCCATCTATCGAGATGGTTTTGTGACGGACAATGGCAACCAAATCATCGATATTCACAATTTAAAAATTCTAGACCCTGTCGAATTGGAAAATAAAATCAATCAAATTCCAGGCGTGGTCACAAATGGCCTATTTGCTCAACGCAAGGCCGATGTGGTTTTGGTTGCGCGAAATGATGGTGAAGTCATTAAACAATAGTATGCTGACTTAGCCTGCGGGAAATACATGACGAATTTGGATTCAGGTGGCTGAGCCTGTCGAAGCCTCTTTCAAGCCTGATATATTTTCACATTAACAACCGCACTTCGACAGGCTCAGTGAACTTCATTTTTTCTTACATAGCGCGCTCTTTCACTAACACACCTGATAATGAATTTCTTCTTGTTCCCAAGCTCCAGCTTGGGAACAAGGAAAATTTTACATCACTTCAGTTGTCCCCCCTCCAGTACACCTAACTTTTCCATATGGGCCTCCTACACTGATACGCCCAGCTGCTAATTTCACTGCCATGTCTTGCATAAACTGCCTACATTCAAGTGCAGCATCAGATTGACTAAGATTAATTTTATACTTTTTAATTACAAGGCCCTTAATAGGTTGGGAAGAACTCATAATTTCATCTAATTCTTCAGCGTGCCTCATTCTGTCGAGTGGTTTACCTTTTTTATCTTTTTGATTACTTTTCCTGCTACCATCTAGATTGTGTGCAGCAACAATTCGAAGATGCTTAAAAGCTAAAAAACGAACCTTTTCCTCCGGCCTAAAATATTTATTAATATAAGTTTTGTCAAAATAAGTATCCCACATTGAAAACAAATGAACTACTAATGCTCCATTCAAAACATGATGGGATTCATTTTTTATGACTGAAATTTTCGGGTTACGACTCTGCTTAATAAATGATTCAACACCTATTAATAAGGTCGGCAATAATCCATCCATCAATTCTTGAAACTTTTCAGCTGCATTTATTGCATTATGGATGTCATTTATATTGACTACTGATTTGCTTTTATCCATTAAAGATCATTTTTTATAAAATATTTATTATATGCTAATAAGTACTTTTTTACTAAAAATAAATAGATATCAGGTGGCTGAGCTTGCCGAAGCCTTTTTCAAGCCTGATAAATTTAGACAAAACCAAGTCACTCTTGTAAACCTTCTAAAATCAACTATCTAGGAGTGGTTAAAATTTCGTGGACGGTTTTAGATTGCCGTGGTCGTGCATCCCTCGCAATGACGGTTTATCTGTTATTAACTTTTACGCTGTTAAGTTTATGAAAAATAAGATTAAATCAACTTCCAGCCTGTCCCAAGAGCCATTGCTTGATGGGTTTGATTTTATTGAGTTGATTCAGACCAAAAGCGCGCAGCATTTTAGCTGGGGCGCTTGAATTAGCGAATAGGTGGTGTAGTGCATGCATGGTTTCAGATGTTTTATGGACTTCTGCCATTCGTACCCTTTGGTATTTTTTCAATGCATTGGCCAGTTCATCATTATTTTTGAGCGTAACCTGAGCTAATTTATCAACCAAACATTCGGCATCACCAAAGCCCAGATTAACGCCTTGTCCAGCCAAAGGGTGGACGGTGTGAGCGGCATCGCCCAGTAAGGCCACCCGACCTTGATAAAAGGCTTTGGCATAAGTTTGTTTTAAAGGAAAAGCTTTGCGTTCACTGCGCAATTCAATGTCACCAAAATCTCGATTGATGTGGGTTTTAAGGCCATTAACAAAGTAACTCTCATCGGCTGCTAGCCAATGTGCAACTTGATCTTCTGGTAAGCTCCAAACCATTGAAAACAAACCATCATTCATAGGCAACAACCCAACTGGCCCTCCTGAATTGAAGGCTTGTAAAGCTGTTTTAGTCGGCGCATCTTTGATATGTAAATAGCAAACCAAACCCATCTGTTGATAAGATTTCTGCTGAATTTCAATACCTAATTGATTTCTCACCTGTGAACGTGGCCCATCAATCCCCAGTAATAAGTGGCCACTCAATTTATGCTGGTTATCTAGATAAACCCTGACTTTCCTCTGTTCATCGGTGAATTCTGTCACAGAGGTTTCATAATAGACATCGATTTGGCTGTGTTCATTGGCCAGCTGTTGGGCCGCTGCGATGATTTGGTTATTTTCAATCATTGCGCCAAGAACTTGATGGCCCTCACTGTTAAACTCAATTTCTCCGGTAGAGTGGTTATCCCACACACACATTTGATCATAAAAACCGATTCTGCTGCTTTGCATACAGTTCATTAAACCCAAACGTTCAAACATCGCAAGATTATGTTTAGAAATGGCAGAAACCCTGAGTTGGCGCACATCTTTCCGGCTGTACTGAGTTTGTTGTTGTGATTCTATCAATGCCACAGTAAACCCTTTTTCAGCCAGTAACAAGGCAGAAATCGCCCCTACCATGCCTGCTCCATTGATGATAACGTCTTTTTGTTCCACTATCTCAAGCCTCCGGCCGTATTAAATAACATCTTCTTCAAACTCAAGTTGGCGTTAATCGCTACCAAGCCAATCGAACGGCATGTATTAACCAAGGGCTCGTCAATTTTAAACCAAGTCATTAAATCATCTGTGTAGTCCAAGGTTCTTTGCTGGTCTTGTTCTGAGGCCTGTTGATAGGCGGTAAGCACTGAGTCTTGGCCTAAATCCTGACCTTGTTGTTTGGCCAAATGCAACTGTTCACTGAGTCGAGCTATGCCACGTACTGCTAAGTTCAAACCTTGGGCTGACACTGGACTGACTGCATGGGCTGCATTGCCCATCAAAATACTGCGATGTGCATGTTGTACCGGCACTTTTATTTGATATATGGGATAACTACTGCGTCTGCCGATTTGCTGAAACTCACCAACTCTATAACCAAATTGTTGTTGGGCTCGTGCAATAAAAAACTGATCATCTGTGGCTAACAGCTCTTCTGCTTCTGCGGTCGGCATGGACCACACAAAACCAAAACGAGATTGTCCAGATCCATTGGTGAAAGGCAACAATGCCATTGGACCGTTTGAAGTTAAACGCTCAAATGCCCTGTACTGATGTTTTTGTGAGGTTGTGATGTTACAAACTATGGCACTTCGTTGATATGACTTGACCTCAGTTGCTAACTTCAACTTGGTTCTGATAGGCGATTGCACTCCATCTGCACCCACCATCAACTGCGCAGAAATTTCATGCTCAGTTTTGCCATATTGAATAGAAAGTTTTATGTGGTGCTCAGTTCTGTCGAAGTTGATTAATTGAGCTGGCTGTAAAAAAAGGATATTTTTTTGTTGTTTAACCGCATCAGACAATATTTTAGCCAATGTTTTGGCTGCCACCACATGACCCAACTGCGGCACATTCAATGTATCTTTATCAAATTGCACCACGCCAAATCGACCTTGATTGGATACATGAACGTGATTAATAGGGGTAGTATGGGGCTCTATTTCAGCCCACAAACCTAGACTTTCCCAAAATAACTGTGATGCAGGGTTAATAACCAGGGTACGATCATCGAACTGTTCATTAAAATCATCAGCTGCTGGTATGGCTTCTATCAACACAGCATTTATATTGCGCTGTGACATTGATAATGCCAATGCCATACCAACCATACCCCCACCTACTATGGCTACTTCAGTCTTTATCTTTGAATCAAGCATTATCCTGCTTGGCATCCTGTTTAGCCAAGTCATTGCGTTGAATGCCAATTTTTTCAAAATAATCAGCACCTACATCCGTCACATACTCATTAGAAAAACAGGAAGAATCAAAACGATCTATCTTAGGGTTTCCCTCAAGACAGGCAGACTCTAAATCTTCTAATGTTTGGTAAATCAAACGATCTGCGCCTAAAATTTCACAAATTTCATTTTCTGTTCTGTTATGCGCCACCAATTCTTCAGCAACAGGCATGTCTATACCATACACATTTGGGAATCTAACAGGTGGTGCAGCTGATGCAAAAAATACTTTTTTTGCCCCTGCTTCTCTGGCCATCTGGATAATCTGTTTCGATGTCGTCCCTCGCACAATTGAATCATCAATCAACAAAACGTTTTTATTGCGAAACTCTAATTCAACGGCGTTGAGTTTCTGACGCACAGATTTAACCCTTTGATCCTGACCAGGCATGATAAAAGTACGACCAATGTAACGGTTCTTGATAAACCCTTCCCTGAACTTAACATCTAAAGAGTATGCCAGTGGAATCGCACTGGTACGTGAAGACTCTGGAATTGGAATGACCACATCTATTTGTTCATCTGCCCAACGAGATTTAATTTGATCTGCTAATTTTTCACCCATACGTAATCGAGCTTTGTAAACTGAAACATCATCTATCATCGAATCAGGGCGAGCAAAGTATACATATTCAAACACGCACGGTGACAGTTGAGTATTCGCTGCACACTGCTTTCTGTGTAGCTTTCGATCATCAGTGATGATCAATGCCTCACCAGGTGCCACATCACCTAATAAATCAAAATCATGTTGGTCCAATGCAATACTTTCCGACGCCACCATGAACTCATCCTTAAACCCAGCTGATTTTCTGACGCCATAAACCAAAGGCCTTATACCATTAGGGTCTCTAAAAGCAACTATGCCATAACCAGGTATGATCAACACATTGGCATATGCACCTTGACAACGCTTGTGTACTCTGGATACTGCATGAAAAATGGCTTCAGGTGTAATCATCAACCCTGATGCGTTTTGTAACTCATGAGCAAACACATTCAAAATAACTTCAGAATCAGACTGGGTATTGATGTGCCTTCGATCTTCAGCAAATAATTCTTTTTTTAATTGATCCGCATTATGTAAATTTCCGTTGTGAGCCAAAGCGATACCAAACGGAGAATTCACATAGAATGGTTGTGCTTCTTCCAGATCGCTGGATCCTGCAGTTGGGTACCTGACATGACCAATACCAGCATGCCCTTTAAGCTTTTGTGCACTTTCAGATCTAAATACATCACTGACCAAGCCATTATTTTTAACCAGTTCTAACTTCCTGCCTTCACATGTCGCAATACCAGCAGCATCTTGACCTCGGTGTTGTAAAATGGTTAAACATTCATAAATGGTTGAGGCCACATCGTGGTTGCCAATCATTCCAACTATTCCACACATTACAATTCAGTTTCCGGTTCGGGTGCTTGATTGTCTGTCCCCTCTTCATCGAGTTCATCAGAGGCAGGTTCTTCACCATCAGTTGTTGTGTTCTCATCTTGCAGTGCCGGATTCAATGTTTTTTGTAACTGCTCCGGATCGATGAAAGAAAAATACGCTGCCAAATCTTCAGGCATTTGTGATTTAACCCAGCCAGCTAGTTTTGCAAACTGGGGTGTTAGTTTAGATTCAGTCCACCATGGGTCTTTAGAAAACGGGGTGGCTTGTAAAAATAAGACCAATGCAGTTACAGCAACCACACCACGACTTAAACCAAAGAACATACCAAAAAATCGATCGGTGGCACCCAAACCTGTTTTGGTGATCATTTTTCCAACCAAATAATTAATCATGCCACCAATAATCAAAGCCGTTAAAAACAAGGCAACAAAGGCTATCAGATGCCTGGCTGATGGTAACTCAATAAATGATTCCAACCAATTCGCACCTTTATCAACAAAGGTCCACGCCAACCAAAATGCACCCACCCAAATTAATAATGACAAAACTTCTCGAATCAGCCCTCTGAATAAACTGACTATGATCGATAGAGTTAAGATCCCCAGTATGGTTAGATCAAACCAATTCATATTCAATCAACAATAGTTCCTAATTCATGATTTTTGATCAAACCATCTAACTTAAGTTTTTGTTTAATATCACCTTTGGTTTTTTCAGCATCAATTTTTTCCATCAATGGTCCAATCCGCAATCGATACAACATAACCCCTTTACTATTGGTGATCACATCAACGAAGCCTGAAAAACCAGCGGCTTTGACTTTATTTCGTAACTCAATCGCATTTTTCTTAGCAGAAAAGCTGCCTAACTGAACCACCCAACCCATTTGGCCTTGGCTGGCCATCTGTGACACTTCTGAGGCATTTAAAGTGACCACTTTGGGCACACCAATATTTAATTTCAATTTATCTACTGCTGTGACATAGTTTTGGGCATTGCTCTCATCTTGATATAACTCTTGAGACCAAACTCGATAAAGCTTTAAACCAGGGTTATACTCAACAATGGTCTTGATTTGTTTCTGCAACAATGCGCTTTTCACTTTTTCTGCATTACCCTGTTGTGAAAAACTGCCTAACTTAACACGATAGACTTGTTTTAAATCAGTCAGACTTTCAGGTTTAACTGTTTCAATAACTGGCTCAACGACTTCTTTGGGTTCAACTTCAGCGACAGGGATAACAGGTTCAACTTGGGTTTCAACCTTTTCATCTGACAATGAGGTTATTTCAGCTTGTGGTTTGGCTGCTTCAACTTCAACCGTTTCTGTGCCTGGCACCGTTGTTTCAGTTATAGGTAATGTAGGTGCATTGGCAGCATCTTTCTCTATCAACTGAACCTGTTCGTTATTTACCACCAATTCCGCCTCACTGGGTGGCATGTCGTTGGTTTCTGAAACCGGTTTATCTAATTCGAACTTTTTAACTTCTAAATTATTCTCACCCACTTCTGGGATGTTGATACTGATGTTTTGATTGTTTTTTTGCTCAACAGCACCATCAAATAACATGGGCACAAAAATGATGGCCAAAGCTATAATGACTGAAGCCCCGATTAAGCGTTGTTTTAATTCTTGGTCCATTGATTATCCGATAATTATTTGATTTGAAGTCTTAGACAGTTATCACTGAATGCAAAAAAGTAATTAATTCATCAAAGGACATTTGTTTTTGTCCAAATGACCTGTCTTGCAATGCTTTAATTGAGTACAGCTGATTATCCAGCTCTTCCTCACCTATTATTATAGCGAACTTAGCTCCTGATTTATCGGCTTTTTTAAATTGTGATTTAAAAGAGCCATGTCCCATATTGACCATCATATTCAGCCCAGGAACGGCGGCTCGCACCTTTTCAGTTAGATGAATCACTTGCTGTTTTGAGACAGCTTTATCTGCAATCAAATACACTTCAGACTGAGGCTCAGCTTGCCATAAACTGTGATCTAAAATTAACTCAACCAAACGATCTAAACCCATAGCAAAACCAGTAGCTGGTGTTGGCTTACCGCCTTGCATCTCAACCAGGCGATCATATCTACCACCAGCACATATGGTACCTTGAGCACCTAAATCATCGGTAATCCATTCAAATACATTGTGTGTATAATAATCCAAACCTCGAACTAACTTTGGATTAATTTCATAAGCTAATCCACAAGCATCAAGGATGTCACACAAACCTTTAAAATGTGCATTAGATTCTTCACTCAAGTAATCTTTTATCAACGGTGCATTAACTATCATTGATTGCATCTTGGGTTTTTTGGAGTCCAATATACGTAAAGGATTAGTGTGCAGTCTTCTTTTCGCCTCTTCATCTAACACATCGTTGTGCTGTTCAAAATAGTTAATCAAAACATCACGGTAAGCAGCCCTACATGCTGCAGTTCCTAAGGTATTGAGCTCTAAACGTACATTTTCAATGCCCAGCCGTTGCCACATTTTGTGAGTCATCAGCAGCAGTTCAGCATCAACATCAGGTCCATCAAAACCAAATACCTCCACACCCACTTGAGAAAACTGGCGATTACGACCCTTCTGTGGCTTTTCATACCTAAACATAGGGCAGTTATACCAAAGCTTTTGGGGGTCATTAAAGATCAACCCATTTTGCAACACCATCCGAACGGTAGATGCCGTCCCTTCTGGGCGCATACTGACTGAGTCTCCTTTACGAGTTTCAAAGGTAAACATTTCTTTTTCAACCACGTCGGTAACTTCACCAATCGCGGAATGGAAAAGTGCAGTCTTTTCTAATATGGGAAAACGAATTTCTTGATAGCCGTATTGAATTAAAACGGAGGAGACAATTTTTTCTAGCTTTTGCCAGACCCAAACTTGATCAGGTGTGACATCATACATGCCTTTCAGTCGATTAATTTTTTGGCGATTACTTTTTTGGCTCAAAATTCAGCTCTTGCAAAAAAGGCTTATTTTATACGAGCCAAGCTTTCAGATACAGCATCTTATTCATATCATCAAAGTAATAATTGACTGGCTATTAAATTAAGAACTGGGCTCTAAAGGCCAGTTAAAGTCAGCAATATCTTGACGTGTTAATGGAGCTAACTCAACTGAATCATCGTTGATTGACAGTTGCATTTTTGTGGCATTACCAATTCTAAAGTGCACTGGCTCATCCACTTCAATTTCTTTCAAACCTGGGCCTAATAAATCTTGTATGACCAATTCTCCATCTAAAGTTTTGATTGAAACCCATGCTTGTTCTTCAAACTCCATGACGATGGCGTATTTTGAAGTCATCAATTCGCTCCTATCCGTAACCGCGGAATTATCTGTCGTGGTTTCGGTATCACTGGCCATCAACTGATCTGTTTCTTGCTCACCTTCTGTGTCTTCATCAGGTGTTTCTGCTGCATCAATGTCTGAATCAGTTGAAATGTCTTCATCGGTTGTTAATGTAGGCACCCCAATAGCTGAATCATTATCAGACAAAGCATTTACGGGTTGTTCCGAATTCAAATTTGGACCTGTAACCTGAGGAATTAATGATGAATAAGTAATTTTCTTTTTACCATCAACTTCTTCATCACCTTGACTGATGATGATGTCTTGTTGAATTTGTGAGACATTGGGTTGTGACCATTTATCCCAGACAAAATAAAAGCTCATGCACAACATGCCCAACAAACCTGTACCAATGGCATACCGGCCTAAATGATTAGATTGGCGTCGAACATGTGATAGTGGGCTACCGCCCATCGCGTTTGATGTTTGTAATTCTTGATGAGTTAAATATTGAACAGGAATTTGTGCCAAAATTGAACTAGGCTCTAACCCCACAACCTTACAATAGTTAGATATGTGTCCTCGCACAAAGGTGGGAGCGCCCAACTTATCAAATTCACCTGACTCAATTCTGGCTATAAGATCTCTGCTAACTTTCATGCTGTCGGCAACCGCCTGTACACTCAGCTGTTGATTTTCTCGGTGACTTTTGAGTTGATTCAACTCTAAAGTATCTGTATTTTTAGTTTGATTATTCATTGTTTAATTAAGTGTTTGTTATGATTTTTTTATTTTTCTTAATTGTGCCAAATACTGATTGGCTGCTCGATCGTTGCCCATCTTCTTTTCTACTTGATAAGCCACTTTCAAAACCCTCTCGTCTAAATCCATTAAACCTTCTAATCTTTGTATAAAAGCTCGGGCTCTCATACTATCACCTTTACCGGCGGAAACTATCACCATATTATATAAGGAAATTGCCATATTCGGATTACTTGCCAATGCTTCTCTGAAATGGCTTTCAGCTTTTTTTGGCTGATCTGCTTTCATTAAGCACACTCCCGCATTTTCGTGTACTGTTTCCGGCGTTCTATAAAATGGATTAGCCAATGTTTTTTTATAATATTCTACAGCTTTTAAATACTCACCCGTTTGACACAAAAAAGTACCATAATTATTCAATATAACAGGGTCATTAGGCGCATATTTAACTGACAGCTTATAATGTCTGGCGGCATCAACTTCAGCATTCATAGCAGAATAAACTGTTGCAATGCCAGAATGAGCTATAGCTAGTTTAGGGTTATGTCCTAAAGCACGTTTAAACTTTTCAAGAGCAATTTCATAATTATCATAATTAATACTTCCTCTCTCAAAATAAGCAACGCCCATTTTAACATTCAACATGGCTGGTGAATTATCAGGCTCTACTTGTGAATCTGCTTCTTGATATTTTTTCTTGGCACCACCAGTTTGTCCACAGGCTAACAACAAACTCATTACCAACAAAACTATTATATTTTTCACGCCACCACCTCTAATTGTAATTTACGCAGTTCGGCTGAGCGGCGCGTTCTGTCCATAAAATCTCCAGCAAGTTGACCACAGGCTGCAGCTATGTCGTCACCACGAGTCTTTCGAACTGTGGTAATGACGTTATTCTTCATACAAATTTCTTTAAACCTTTCTATCGCCTGAGGCTTAGATTGTTTAAACGTGGTTCCTGCAAATGGATTAAAAGGTATTAAATTAATTTTGCTGGGAATTTGTTTTAATAATTGGCATAAGGCCCTTGCATGCTCGGGTTGATCGTTCATGCCATCTATCAGTGTATATTCTATAGTGATTCTGGCTTTGCGCTTGTTATGCACAAAAGCTTTGCAAGAGTCCAAAAGCGTCTTGATGTTGTACTTCTTATTCAAAGGCACCAATTGGTCACGCAACTCATCAAATGGCGCATGTAATGATATGGCCAATGAAACATCGGCATCTTGATTGAGCTGATCGATGTAGGGCACCAAACCTGCAGTACTGACAGTAACCCGTCTGTTGGCGAATCCAAAACCCATGTCATCACGCATAAGATTCAATGCAGGCAATACCCTTTTGTAATTAGCTAAAGGTTCGCCCATACCCATCATAACGACATTGGTGATTTTTCTATCCCGTAAAGTGTGACCTAATCGTTTGGCCGCCACCCATACTTGAGCTATGATCTCAGCAGTGGTCAAATGGCGATTGAACCCTTGAGCACCAGTCGCACAGAAAGTACAGTTCAGAGTACAGCCCACTTGAGATGACACACATAAAGTGCCTCTATTTTTTTCAGGTATATAGACGGTTTCAACTGCATTGAACTCATCTACTTTCAACAACCATTTAATGGTTCCATCGGTTGAAACTTGTTCGCTGGTGACCTCGGGTACTTCGGCTATACAAGACTGGCTCAACTGCTCACGAAGTGCCTTGCTCAAATTTGTGAAAGAATTGATATCAAGCTGTTGTTCCCCATAAATCCATTTCATCACTTGAGTTGCTCGAAAACTTTGTTCGCCCATACCGACGAACAAAGCTTCTAAACCTTGGCGATCATAATCTAATAAATTTGTGGGTGTTTTTTTCAAAATATATATCTTTTCTTATTAGTTTTAAATCAGCTTAATTCGGTGGCTGAAAAAAAGTAAGCAATTTCAACCGCTGCAGTTTCTTCAGCATCTGAACCATGAACTGCATTGGCATCAATGCTTTCTGCAAAATCTGCTCGTATCGTTCCTGCTGCAGCTTCTTTGGGGTTAGTTGCACCCATAATATCACGATTTTGCTTGATGGCTTCATCACCTTCAAGTACTTGAATCATGACAGGACCAGATGTCATAAATCCGACTAAATCACCAAAAAATGGTCTGTCTTTATGCACCGCATAAAAGCCCTCTGCTTCCGCCTGACTTAAACGCTTCATTTTTGCGGCCACAATTTTCAGACCTGCATTTTCAAATCTTTGGTAAATCTGACCAATCACGTTTTTTGCAACTGCATCAGGCTTAATGATTGATAAAGTTCTTTGCTTAGACATTTTTTACTCCAATTAGCTTCTAATATCAAGATTTTTCTTTTAAAATCTGGTATTTACAGCCTAAATTAAAAAAATTAATTAAACTTAAGGCGATAGACTATCTAGTTACCTTCTTCTATCAGTCAAAGCCTCGCTTTTCAAAACCTGCGCATTGTAACAACTTTATATGTCAGAATAAACCGCAAATCCTTAATTTATAAGTAACCCTGACGTATTTATTTTGAGCAAAACAAACTCAAATGTACTGCACTTTTTAATTCATCAAGCGTACATCCTCTCCGATTAAGAAACCTGTTAATGAGAATCTGCTCACAGAATCACTTTTGTAAATTAAAATAAGGTAAAAAATCCAAAAAGCTGCTTTAATTAATGATGATATTTGCAGCGATAATAACCAACTTTTTTTTCAGTTTTAAACGATCGTTTGAATTGATAAGATCAGACACATCAATTACAATGCTGTGACTTAAAAAACCGATTGGCTTTATGACTACCCTCTCAACCAAGGAAAGAATACTTAACAGTACTGAAAGATTAATTGCTGAAAACGGATTTGCAGAACTTTCAATCAGAAAAATCAGCTTAAAAGCGCACACCAATTTAGCGGCCATCAATTATCACTTCGGTAACAAACAACAACTGATCAACCATGTTTTGGAAAGACGCCTGAATAACCTTTTTGAAGTCAGAAAAAAAATGTTACACGACCTCAATCAAGGTGACATTAAACTCAAATGTAATTTAGAACAAATTCTGCATGCCTTTATAGCACCTGCCCTATACATGATCAATGATGAACACCAAGGTGGCCGTGTATTTATGAAAGTATTGGCACGGGCATATGCAGAACAAAGTGACTCATTACATGATCTTTTAGCTAAAAGATATACGCCTATCATAAAAGAGTTCGCTGAAGCCATTCATTTAGCCTGTCCTGAATTACCCAAACAAACGATTTTCTGGCGTTTCCATTTCATCATAGGTGCCCTCACTTACACCATGGGAGATTTTGGTGCCTCCAGCCTATCTAAACAGATGCCCGATGCAGAATATTTCAATCAATCGGTTGATGAATTGATTCAATTTGCAGTTTCATCCTTAACCACTTGAAGATTGGATGACCACCTATCTTCTGACACTTTTTTTATTGGCATTATTACATGCTTATTACCGCCTACCTTTTTGGTTGCTTTCAATTTTTTGGTTTTTCACCCCTTTTATTTTTTACAAACTGAAATTCATCACCAATACACAAGGCATCATCACATTATTTTTACTCTTAAACGTGATGATTATTGGTAACATTCACTACATCAGAAGAATATTTTTAACCCTTCCATTACTGAGAATTTTTAACAGCAAAGATCGCATCAACTGGCAACAATTTGAACAAATAGATGATGGTTGGTTAGTGACTGATTTTGAAGAATCAATTTACAATGGCCAGCCGGATTTTAAATTTGTCGACCTGCCTGAACTGAGCAAAACCAGTCGCTCAAAAAAGTTTGCCGACCAATTACTGATTAATAAAAAACAAGACATTGTTGAATTCAGGAATTCCATACAACCCCTGCACTATTCTGGGATGGCCATTGATGCAGCTTACTCTGGCCAAGCTTTTGATCGACAAGAGCTCGCATACATTATAGGGCGTGTTTCACAAGTAGATCCTTTGATGGCCTCCTTAATAGGTATTGTCAACACTGAATCTGTCATCAGCATCATTCAGCAACATGGCACCAACAACCAAAAGAAACAGTACTTACCTGAATTTGCCGCAGGTAAAAAACTACCTTTCTTGAACACCACATTCCTCTATGAATTATTAGAAAACGGAAAATCTTCCATTGAAGCACGCATAGATATCGAAAGTCACCAAAAACAAACCACTCATGGTATACGTTTAAGTTTTACCGACATCATCATGTTAGGCACCGATGATTCATCTATTTTTTATTTGGCAGTCAATTTGTCAGATTATGCCAATGAACTCAGTAAGCGCACAAAATTAGGCACTGCGCTATGCATATTTGATGCCAACACAGATCGCATCCAAATTAAACGCGGTAATAAAACATACAAAGGATTGTTTCGATATTACAGCTGCTCAGCAAAAGATATTTTTATTCCCTTAAGCCAAATTGTAGGTGGCTTTAAAAATCTGAACCAGGGCATCAAACAAATGTATTTAACGCAAGCATCGGCAGCCAGTATTTGGCCTGCTGCTGTTTCAGCAACAATTCATGACAGCACAACATACATTTCCTGGTATTTTGCTCATATCAAAAAACAAAACTCCAGGGCATTGCTGGACTACCGCCTGGTGCAAAAGCAATTGAACCGTCAATTCAGTCACCGTCAGCGTTTACTTAATATTCAACAAATGGCATTAATTAACGCCAATAACATGCTCATGAGTTATTCCAACATTTTGTTTAAAAATGCCATATTTGATACCAGCTTACATCAGTTGGCTTGGCTAAGAACAGTATTGGGTTCTAACGCCCATCAAATAAAAAGTGAAAACAACTTAAACCAATACTTTAGAGTTAAGCATTTGAGTATGGAACTTGACGGTAACAGCCATGAAATCAACCAGTTACCACTGATGAAAAAAGTCGCGTTGTCAGCTCACCCTTGGTACAAAAAAGAAGTCGACGCGCTCAATCAAAGTGAAATTGACACCAAAAAATTAGATTTTTATTTATTTAAACACCTTGCTTTTATTGGCCATAACTTAGCCAAAATATGGGTTCATGCGATAAGAACATCGAGGCTGGGCCGATTAATTTGGAAAAAATCAAAACACAAAAACCTGATAAGAAGAATGAGCAGTACTTATGCTTTTATAGCAGATATTGCATTAATCAAGTGGTCTTTAAAAGTTGAAAACAATACGGAATTTACTGGTTTTCTTGCACAGTGTAACCAACAGCTCATTGTCCAAATGGCCGTACTCAGGCAGTACCAACAACACACAGGGAAAAACAGCACGCAATACATTCTCAAACAATCCCTCCGTGACAGCTTCTTTTTAAGTCAGCAAATGATCAATAAAACGATTAACAGCGCATTTTCTAGATTTGCTGCTTTGCTGTTAAAAATAATGATTTTCCCACTAGGCAAACCTTTTCATCAAGCAAGCTTTGCCACACCTAATAATTTACCACTGGTTGATGCAAACACAATCAATGACATCGCTAAAAATAACAGTGTATTGGCACAAATAGCACAAGCTTCTGAACAGCTAAGCCAAGTTAAGAACATTGAAAATGCGGTGACCAATGCAACAGGGTTTGCTTTAACCACTAAAAATTATCAAGTATTAATTGACCGTACGTTGGCTGCTGGCATCATCAGTGTCGAGCAAGCCGAACAAATAAGAGCAGCTTATGATGCCATTCATAAGCTTGAACTAATTAACCATTTTGGAAAAAACAATGAAAACTAAAAACATCAGAAAAGTGGCCATTCTTGGTGCCGGTGTGATGGGCGCACAAATTGCTGCCCATTTTGCCAATGCCGGAATTCAAGCCATACTCTTTGACTTAGCTGCTAAAGAAGGCCCAAAAAATGGCATTGTCAATAAAGCGATAGCAGCGCTCAAAAAACTTAAACCAGCTCCATTGGGTAACAGCCATGTACTTGCTTTGATTGAACCGGCAAATTATCAAGAAGACTTAGCCAAACTCAAACAAGCAGACTTAATCATTGAAGCTGTCGCCGAACGAATGGACATTAAAAAATCAGTATATGATATGGTCGAAGATTACATCAATGAAGATGCCATTTTCGCAACCAACACATCTGGTTTAAGCATCAATGAATTGGCAACCGTATTACCCGCATCTTTACAAACCAAGTTCTGTGGTGTTCACTTCTTTAACCCGCCCAGATACATGCATTTAGTAGAAATCATTCCAACACAAAGCACTGGCCCTGAAGTAGTCAGCGATTTAGAGGCCGTGTTAACCACTGTAGTGGGTAAAGGTGTCATCATTGCCAAAGACACACCTAATTTTATCGCCAACCGCATTGGTGTTTTCTCGATTGTATCAACCATGCACCACGGCGCTGAATTTGGTATCCCGTTCGAAACCATTGATGCCTTAACTGGCACTTTAATTGGTCGCCCCAAGTCTGCCACATTCAGAACTGCTGATGTGGTTGGCTTAGACACTTTGGCTCACACCATAAACACCATGAAAAATGGCTTGCCTGATGACCCTTGGCATACGCATTTCAAACAACCCAATTGGATGGAAGCCTTGATAGAAAAAGGTGCCTTAGGGCAAAAAACCCGTGCCGGGGTTTATATGAAAAAAGGAAAAGACATTTTGGTATTAGATACTGACAAAGGTGAGTATCGAGCACAAAATATTGAACTTGACCCGCGTGTGGTTGAGATCATGAAAAAAGGTAAGCCTCAAGATCGTTTAAGTGAATTACATGCCCTGAAAGATTCACCTCAAGCTCAATTTTTATGGTCAATTTTCAGAGATTTATTCCATTACTGTGCCACTCAACTTGAACACATTGCTGATTCCGCCAGAGACATAGATTTTGCTATTCGATGGGGTTTTGGCTATGGCCAAGGTCCATTTGAGACTTGGCAGGCCTCAGGTTGGAATCGCATGGTATCCTTAATTGTAGACGACATTGATGCAGGCAAAACCATGGCAGCTTCACCCATGCCTTCTTGGGTCATGAAAATTGACGGCGTGCATGGTGCAGATGGCTCTTACTCGTCGGCTGATGGGACATTCAAGCCAAGATCAACTGCTGCTGTTTATCAACGTCAACTGTTTCCAGATCTTTTAATTTCTGAACAGGCGCACTATGGTGAAACTATTCATGAAGATGATGACATTAGAATTTGGCACCAAGGTGATGACATAGCCATTGCCAGTTTTAAGACCAAAAAACACATCATTGCTGAAGGGGTGTTAAAAGGTTTGAGAAAAGCGGTAGAAATTGCTGAAAAAGACTATAAAGGCTTGATCGTTTGGCAAACAGAAGAACCTTTTACTCTTGGTGCTAATCTAGCGCCAGCAGCTCAAGCCATTGCTGATGGGCATGTTGATCAAGTCACTGAGTCAGTCGATTTTTTCCAACAAACATCACAAACATTGCGCTTCAGTGCAGTGCCCACCATAATGGCTACTCGCGGTATGGCCTTAGGTGGAGGATGTGAATTTTCCATGAGTGCGACATCAGTGGTTGCTGCTTTTGAAACTTATATCGGCTTAGTCGAAGCTGGTGTTGGGTTACTTCCAGCAGGAGGTGGCTTGAAAGAAATTGCCAGGCGAACAGCTGCTGAGTCATTTGGTAAAGACCTGTACCCAATGTTAGAGCATTATTTTAAAAAAGTTGCCATGGCTGCAGTAGCTGGCAGCGCATCTGAAGCGAAAGAAATTGGTTTTCTTAAAGCGGACACCGAAGTGGTGATGAATAGCAAAGAAATTCTGCATGTCGCAAAAGCCAAAATCAATTATTTACATGACAAAGGTTATACACCACCAGCCAACGAGCAGAACATCAGAGTTGCTGGTGAACCTGCGATTGCTAACATGGAAATGATTTTAGCCAATATGATCGAAGGAAATATGATTTCAGCACATGACTATGAAATTGCCAAGCGCATCGCCATCGTCATTGCTGGTGGTTATGTAGATGCAGATTCATTAGTAACTGAACAGTATTTACTTGATTTAGAACGTAAATATTTTATGGAATTAATTCAAATGCCAAAAACACTGGCTCGAATTGAGCACACATTAACAACCGGCAAACCTTTGCGTAATTGATAGGAGTTAAGAAAATGAAACCAGTATATATAGTAGAAGCTGTAAGAACGCCTATCGGTAAAGCGCCCAGAGGCATGTTCAACAAAACTCGTCCAGATGATTTACTTGCCAGGTGTTTAAGTGAAATCATCGGTAGAAACCCAAATTTTGACCCGCAGACCATTGGTGATGTAGTCATTGGTTGTGCCATGCCTGAAGCCGAACAAGGCATGAATGTAGCGCGTATAGCTGCGCTCCTTGCAGGCCTTCCAGAGAGCGTCCCAGCCATGACCATCAACCGCTTTTGTTCTTCAGGGATACAAGCAGTTGCGATTGCCGCGCAACAAATTGCTACTGGCCAAATGGATGCGGCCATTGCTGGCGGTACTGAAAGCATGAGTATGGTGCCAATGATGGGTCACAAGATAGCCATGAATCCAGCAGTTTTTGAAGACGATCAAGTTGCGATTGCCTACGGTATGGGCATCACTGCCGAGAAAGTCGCTGATCAGTGGCAAGTTTCTCGCGAAAAACAAGATGAGTTTGCTGTTGAAAGCCACAGTCGCGCCATCAATGCCATCCAACAAGGTTATTTTGATGATGAGATCATACCCATTGAAATTACCAGCAAAAAACCAGATTTCAACAATGCTGGCAATACAGTCACCACCCGTGAAGTCAATACAGATGAAGGCCCAAGACCCGGTTCAACACCAGAAACACTGGCTAAATTACGCCCTGTTTTTCGCATGGGTGGTTCAGTAACAGCTGCCAATTCATCACAAATGTCAGATGGCGCCGGCGCATTATTGCTGTGTAACGAAGAAGTGTTGAAACGTGACAACCTAACACCCATTGCCATGTTTCATGGATTTTCTGTTGCTGGTGTGCCACCAGAAATCATGGGCATCGGCCCCATCAAAGCCATTCCAAAAGTATTGAGTCTCACTGGCATCAAACAAGATGACTTAGATTGGATAGAGTTAAACGAAGCTTTCGCAGCTCAGTCTCTGGCTGTGATCGGTGAACTGGACTTGAACCCAGAAAAAGTGAACCCCAATGGTGGTGCAATCGCTTTAGGTCACCCACTGGGTGCTACTGGCGCTTGCCGAGCTGCTACAGCCATTCATGGCCTACGCAGAACGGGTGGCAAATACGGTATGGTGACCATGTGTATCGGTACAGGCATGGGTGCGGCTGGGGTCATTGAAGCTTTGTGATTAATAAATCATAAAGTAAGTAATCATAAAGTAAGTAATCATAAAGGCCGCAATCAGCGGCCTTTTTAATACCAGTATTCCTTGGTTTTAAAGGTACAATGTTTACATGCCAAAATCTCCTTCAAACTTTCAAACCGACCTCATAGGACTTGCTCAGCTCAGCCAAGATGGCATCATAGGCGTGGTGGGCTTGACAGAAGCTCTACAACAACGCGTGTACACTCTAGGTGGATTACTGAACTCGAATAACCCAAATAAAACCAATGGCCTGACTGGTTTTATTTATAACACCATCCGTAAAACCACAGCGATTGGTTTCAAAGGCATTGATCTGGCTCTGGCCACCTTTACTCCTCTATTGCCTTCACGGCTAACTCAAGCTAAAAACAATCAATGGCGACACCAATGGTTGTCAATCCTCAATGGTATTTTGGGTGATCATTTAGAGGCAACTCAAAACCCTTTGGCCATAGACATGACACTCACCTATCAAGGTCAAGCCATTACCGCACAAGATGTGGCTGACATCTGTCAAAAACAAAAAACTGAGCCGCTGTTGTTAATTCATGGTTTGTGTATGAATGATCAACAATGGCTGCAATCGCACAACCAAACTCAACATGATCATGGCTTAAAATTGGCAGAAAACTTGCCATTAACACCTATTTATCTGCGTTACAACAGCGGCAAAGCAGTGTATAAAAATGGCCAAGAATTGGCAAAAATTCTATGCCTAATGATAGATGCATTGCCTAACAATAAATCATGTCACTTATTATGTCACAGCATGGGGGGATTGGTGGCCAGAAGTGCCATGCAAGCAGCTGAAAAAAATGACACTTGGATAGAAGGCCTAGGAAAGACCGTATTCTTGGGCACACCGCATCACGGCGCAGTATTAGAAAAGTCAGCTCACTTGCTAGAGTATGTGTTGAGTATCAGTGCTTTCAGTGCACCTTTTACGAAATTAACAGGCATTCGCAGCCAAGGTATCAAGGACTTAAGGGATGGCCGCACTCATCAAACTCAAGGCTTTAATCCCATAAAAAATCACAACAATACTTATGCCATAGCCGGCAGCACCCAAGATCAAGCACATGCATTACACCAAGAAGTTGTTGGTGACGGCTTAGTTTCAGTCTCATCAGCTTTGGGTCAACATGAAATAGCCGATATGAATTTAAATATTTTAAGTGACCACCAAATTCTGATAGATGATGTAAACCATATGAACTTATTATCAGACCCTCGCGTTTACAAGCGCCTACTGTTTATATACAATACTTAGGCATCTATCAGACTCAGTTAAATCAAACCTAACATCAAACCCAAAGCCACAAAAACCAACAACAAAGAAACCAGCAAATGGATCAACTTAATGGTGATTTTCTGTAACAGTCTTTTCCCCAAATAAGCACCCACAAAAGCAGCTAAGGAGGCTGCAAATACAGCATGCCAATCAATCATTTGTTGAGCTGCGATCAAACCATTACCATAAACCACTAACCTCGCCACATCGACCAACACAGCCACCATTACACCTGTAGCAATGAATTGTTCTTTAGTTAACCCAACCTTAAGAAGAAACATGCTGCGAAAGGCCCCTTGATGACCTGATAATCCTCCAAAAAACCCACTGACCAAGCCACCCAATGGTAAAAACTTACGACCCAATTTAATTTTGGCAAAGGTTTTAGAAAATTCCAACAACACGAAAATCAAGATTAATGACCCCACTGTCAAATTCAGCAGCGTCGTCTGGAAAGCATAGCTCAATAAGTTAAAAGCAATCAGTTCGTTACTTTCAGCCAATCGTCCCAATACCCACGCTCCCAAAAATGCAGCGATTACAGCTACGCCACCAAATTTAATCAGCACGTCCTTAACAGCGTCTTTGCCCAATAGAGCGACTTTAAATAAATTATTGGCTAAATGAACAATGGCTGTTATACCTATGGCGACTTCTAATGGAAAAAACCATGCCACCACCGGCATCAACAAAGTACCTAGCCCAAATCCAGAGAACAGAGTCAATAGAGAAGCCAAAAATGCAATCAAAGAAATAAACAATATGTCCATGAACTTTTAAAATCTAGATAACAAGAATGTGCAGTATATATTTAATATTTTCCTTTTGCATGACAGATTTCACCTGGAAACACTCAATATAAATACAATTAAGAACTCTGATTTTTTTGACTTGTCATAAATGTCCTAATTTTGATTTTACGATATGAACGGATTAAGCCAAGTTCATTAACAGGCTTTATTTGTGACCCAATGCATAAAAACCAATGAAACCTTGGTAATTATCTGGTGACTTCGCATTTGTCTGGCCTATAATGAATTTGTGTGTAAAAAAAGTGTAACTGATTTGAATCAGCATAATTTCATCAGCTTTATGATGTTCTTACTCCTGACTTGGTTTGTCGGAAGTAGTCATGCGGACTCCGACAAAGTGATTCCATATTGTGTTGACCCCAGCTGGCTACCCTATGAAGCCATCGAAAACAATCAGCATATTGGCTTATCTGCAGGTTATATGGAAATCATCAAAACCAACTCCAAGTTTAAATTTAAATTGATACCGACTCAAAATTGGCAACAATCATTAGATTTTCTCAAAACTGGTCAATGCCTGGTATTACCGATGCTGAATCAAACCCCTGAGAGATCAATCTACATAGACTTCTCAGATCCTTATTTTTCTTCACCCAACTTTTTGGTATCAACTTTAGACCAGCCCTTTTTGCAGAGCTTAGAAAGCATTAACAACAGTACCTTGGGGGTGACACAAGGATACCGAGTGACTGAATTTATTGCGAAGAATCACCCGAATATCAATACCCAAGTTTACCTCACTGAAGTTGAAGGTTTAAAAGCGGTAGCCGAAGGCGATGTCGATTTATTTATTGGCTCAGTCCACTCAATTAACAGTCACATTCATACTTTAGGCTTATCCAATTTAAAATTAGCTGGCTGGGGAGGTACCAACGACTCATTACGCTTTGGCGTCAAAAAAGGACAAAAGGATTTATTGGTTGATATTAACAACATACTGCAAAATATTTCGCGACAACAACACTTTGATATCTATAACCGCTGGAATGATGTGGCTGTCATTGATAAAACTAATTATAAATTGGTATGGCAAGTTATCACTGGCGCAGGGTTACTGTTAACTTTGTTATTGATCCGATATTTTTTCACCCACAAATATAACTTAAAACTCACCACCAAAAATCGTCAATTAAATGAGCTACAACAAAAATTGTTACATACCAACTCAGAATTACAGCACATCATTCAACATGACCCATTAACAGGGCTATTTAACAGACATTATTTCAATACTTTGATCGCAGGTAATACTTATCAAAATATAAAGGAGAATCCTCTGAGCCTCATTCTCCTCGATTTAGATTACTTTAAAAACATCAATGACAATCATGGCCATGTGGTTGGGGATGATGTACTGAAATCATTCAGTCAGTTATTACGCGCTTGTTGTGATGAAAGTGATTTGATTTGTCGCTGGGGTGGTGAGGAATTTATTGTGCTTAAACAACCTGGTGTGTGTAAAGACGCTGAAGCCTTGAGTTTTAAAATTCAAGAAACTATGACACAACACGAATTCCCTCATAAAGAACCATTGACTTGCAGTTTTGGCGTCGCTCAAATGGCATCTGGTGAAACCTTGATGGCATGTTTTGAACGTGCCGACAAAATGTTGTATCAAGCTAAAAAAATGGGGCGAGACATGGTTTGTGTATCAGATTAATTCAGTTTGACTGCCCACAAGGCCAGCTGTGGCTATAACCAAGGTCTAATTTCAAATATTTATTTCTCTCTAATAACTTGCAATGGAATATTGGGTAAACACAATAATCAACCATGAATTAAGTCATGGGCACATAAACTTCACCTTTCATCAATATCCGAGCACTGCGGCTCATACTGACTTTTTGTGCTTTCCATTCACCATTAACTTGGCTGACTTCAGCACCCACTTTTAATGTACCCGATGGATGTCCAAATCTAACCTCGCTGCGACTTCCACCACCAGCCGCTAGATTGACCAAAGTTCCAGGAATGGCTGCTGCTGAAGCAATTGCCACTGCTGCAGTACCCATCATGGCGTGATGTAATAAACCCATCGATAAAGCCCTCACATTCAAATCGATATCTGAGGCATTGATTAATTGACCACTTGATGAAGTATAAGTAGCAGGTGTTGCGACAAAAGCCACTTTGGGCGTATGTTGCCGGCTTACTGCCTCTTCAGCTGATTTAATCAAACCCATCTTGATGGCACCATGTGCACGTATGGTTTCAAACATTTGTAATATTTTATCGTCACCGTTGATCTCACCCTGTAACTCAGTGCCCTTAAAGTCAATATCTGCCGCATTAAGAAAAATGGTTGGGATACCCGCAGCTATCATGGTTGCTTTAAAAGTACCCACTCCTGGCACCACCAATTCATCAACCAAATTTCCTGTTGGAAACATGGCAGCATCCCCCACAGGATCAATGAAATCAATCTTCACTTCAGCAGCTGGAAAAGTTACGCCATCTAATTCAAAGTCACCAGTTTCTTGAACTACTCCGTCACTCATTGGCACATGCGCAACAATGGATTTTTTGATGTTAGCTTGCCAAATTCTGACCACTGCCACACCATCATCTGGAACACGTGAAGAATTTACTAAACCATTACTGATCGCAAAAGAACCAACTGCAGCGGTTAAGTTACCGCAATTACCACTCCAATCAACAAAAGCCCGGTCAATGGCCACTTGCCCAAATAAATAGTCCACGTCATGATCAGGCTCTAAACTTTTCGACAGAATCACGGTTTTGCTGGTACTTGAAGTGGCCCCACCCATGCCATCGGTTTGTTTACCATAAGGATCTGGGCTACCAATCACCCGAAGCAATAGGTTATCACGCACTGCTCCTGGGATCTGCGCTGCTACTGGTAAATCAGGTAAGTTAAAAAACACACCTTTAGATGTACCACCACGCATGTAAGTGGCTGGGATTTGAATTTGGGGTTTATGACTCATAGGTTATTCACTGCAAAAGAACAAGTATTTGATTTAATTGATTGGTACAGCATTATATCTATTAGCAAATACTTTTGAGCTAAATTATGGCTTTTCAAATAAATTAATGTATCATGAGCTACAAAAAAATAAATCATTAATCCCATGAAAAATATTCTAGTTATTCTGACCCTATCAAGTTTGCTGCTGTCATGCAATGAAGCAGAACAAAGCAGTAAACCACAACCAGTTAAACAACAAGAAGTTGTGAAACCAGTTGCTACAGAAAAAAATAATCCTATTGACCGCATATCTGTTGAATCTTTTACTCAACACATCATCACGCTATCCTCTGATGAATTCGGTGGTCGAGGCCCAGCAAGTAAAGGCGAAGAGCTCACCATTAACTACTTAGAAAATGAATTTAAAAAAGCAGGTGCAACACCTGCTCATGGCAACAGTTTTACCCAAAAAGTTCCTTTGGCATCGGTAGAAGCCATCAATCAACCTAACTTAATTATTACATCAGGAGCCAAAGACGTAGGTCCGATACATTTATCTTATGCGAATGATCAGGTCATTTGGTCAAGGCGACAAATTGATTCAGTCGCTGTAGAGGCCAGTGAAATGGTCTTTGTTGGCTACGGCATCAATGCACCAGAAAGAAATTGGAATGATTATGCTGATGTTGATGTAAAAGGAAAAACAGTGGTCATGTTGGTCAATGACCCAGGCTATGCCACGCAGGAAGAACAATTATTTAATGGCAATGCCATGACTTATTACGGACGTTGGGATTATAAATTTGATGAAGCAGGCAGACAAGGTGCTGCTGCGGCCCTAATCATTCATGACACTAAGCCCGCAGCATATGGTTGGTCTACAGTCGAAAACAGTTGGACAGGACCACAGTTTGATATGGTCAGAGAGAATAAAGAAGCCGATCTGGTTGCTGTTGAAGGCTGGATCACAAAAGAAAATGCTGAAAAATTATTCAGCAAAGCTGGTCTTGATCTTAAGCAAATGTATGAGCAGGCTAAAACACCTGGGTTCCAAGCCATTGAGATGAAATTAATGGCATCAGCAGCGATTAATAACGAATTTAAATACATTGATACACACAATGTCATGGCTGAAGTTAAAGGCAATGAACAACCTGATGAAGTATTTATATATATGGCTCATTGGGATCACCTGGGCATAGATCCAAATAAAGAAGGTGACGGTATTTATAATGGCGCACTGGACAATGCAACAGGCACAGCTGGGCTTATAGAATTAGCCAAAGCCTATGCACAAGCTAAACCCAAACGTACGGTTCTTTTCCTGGCAGTGGCCGCAGAAGAACAAGGTTTACTGGGTTCTGCATACTACGCTGCCAACCCAGTTTATTCATTGAAGAAAACCATAGCAGGCATCAACATGGATGGCCTTAATAACTTCGGACGCACCAAAGACGTCACTGTTATAGGCATGGGCATGAGTGAGATTGACAGCTTTTTAAAACGCCATGCGGCAGCTCAAGACCGTATTTTAAAACCAGACTCTGAAAGCGAAAAAGGTTACTTCTACCGCTCGGATCATTTTGAACTGTCTAAATTAGGCGTGCCCATGTCCTACCCTAATGCGGGTTATGACCACCGAGAAAAAGGCATTGAGTACGGGATACAAAAATCTGAAGAATATTTGAATAATCACTACCACAGAGTTTCAGATGAGTATGACCCATCATGGGATTTAAACGGTGCAATTGAAGACTTACAACTGTATTTCCTCACCGGTCAAGACATCATCAATTCTGGCGCCTGGCCTAAATGGCATAATGGCACTGAGTTTAAAAAAGCCCGTGATGAGATGATGAAATAATCATGTCGTCCAAGCCATAATCGTTCCCACGAAGGCGGGAATCTGTCATAAGAAACTGGTTGCTCGAAAAACAACCTATAATTCCCTGGCCGTAGTCATTCCCGCGAAGGCGGGAATCAGTCTATAGCGCAAGCACAAACTTAATTCATTACTAATTCCTATAAAGCCAAGCATTCAGGATGACACCGTTCATTAAATTCTAACCTCCAAAGCCCAATCAACTTTAAAAATTCCAGCATATTCATCTGGTATTCCTGTTATGACTTCCAAAGAATGTAGTTGCAATCTATTGAATTACAAATCATTATTAGCTGATAGGAGTACACATATGAAACTTGGTAATTACCTCAAAGCAAGACGAGAAGAACGCGGCTGGACGCAACCAGAAGCAGCAAGAAGAGCCCAAATTGAGCAGTCTTACTTATCAAAACTTGAAACCAGCAAATCATATCCTCAAGAAGAAATTTTCGATCGCTTGGTTAAACTTTATGACATTAAAATTACTGAATTAAATAAGATCATAGATTCTGATGAGTATGAAAAACTCAGTGACATCAAACAAATGCGCAAGTTAATTATTGAGCAAAAACAAAACCAAGTCACTGTAATTAAAAGCTGGCTCATTGCTGGCTTGGCATTCCTGATGCTAAGCGGCGCATGTTTAGCCGTCGCCCACCTATACTCATCAAGCCAAAAAGAATATTTTTATCGTTCAAGTGGCATCATTCTTCCAGGAGAGCCTCTACAGATTTTTAAAATCACTAATCGTACTGTAGATAACAATGATTTAGAAATGAGTAAGAAACAAATTGAGATGGTCAATCGCATTGCTCAAGATGACATCACCACTTTAATATACAGAGGCAGTTCTTACATAGAAGAAACAGCTGACGGTCGAAGATTCTATGAACTACAAACCACCAAAGACGCTTCTCAACAATCAACGATGAACTGGTTTCTGGTTCCAGGTTTAATGTTTTTATTTGGCAGTCTAGGCTGTTTTTATATCAGTCACAGGTGGCAAAAATGAAAACACTTAACCTGATATCACTCATTATGGTTTTCATGATTCAACCTCGTATGACAATCGCATCCGCCGAAAAAACATATAAACTGAATCAAACCATTGTAAATAAAATTGACCAATACTTATCTGGTAGCATAGAAAATGGCTTCAGTGGTGCTGTTTTGATTTCAGAAAAAAATGTTAAGCACATCAATAAAGGATATGGTTTAGCAGACAAAGAAAAAAACAAACCCAACGAGGTCCAGACTGTATTCGATATCGGTTCTAACACCAAACAATTCACTGCAGTAGCCATACTGTTGTTGGTTCAACAAGGCCAGTTGAATTTAACAGATCCTGTTTCGCTTTTTTTCAAAGACACCACACAAGACAAACATGCCATCACCATTCATCAACTTTTAATCCATACATCTGGATTAATAGAAGCTATCGGTGGCGATTTTGATGTGATTACAGAAGTTGATTTTTTCGATCAGGTCTTTGCCAGTGAATTGTTATTTCCAATAGGTTCAAAATATGCTTATTCCAATATTGGCTACAGCTTGTTGGCCAAAATAATTGAGATCACATCTGGTCAATCATATGAATCTTATCTACATCAAAATTTATTCTTACCCATTGGTATGCTCAATACCGGTTACATCATCCCTGATTGGCAACAGCAAAACCTAGCCAAAGGATATAGCAGAGGCGTTATGAATCAAGGTTCAATGGTTGAACGTTATCAAAAACATAACGCTGTCACCTGGCATTTAAAAGGCAATGGTGGTATCAACTCAACTCAAGAAGACATGTTTTTATGGATTGAAGCTTTAAAAAGCAACAGCATCCTAACAGCTGAAAACTTTGAACTATTAACCTCAGGACACAGCTCAATTTTCGATGGTTTTAATTACGGTTATGGCTGGGGCATCAACCAATCATTGGATCACACTAAACGCATTTCACATAATGGCTCCAATGGCTCATTTGCACACAACATCACCTGGTTTCCAATGGAGGACATTTTAATCCTATTCTCAAGCAATGCCGCCAGTCCAATTACAGAAAAAATGGCCAAAACAATTGAAAAAATTATATTTCAGCCTGATTTTATAACAGCACCAATCAAGAAAAATCCATATTTTTTGGTTTTTAATTTCGTCAAAGAAAAACAACACAATGAAGCAGAGAAACTACTGGATTTGATAAAAATTCAGTATCTAAAGGATTTTTCAAACCCTGATATACTTAATCGCATAGGCTATAATTTACTGAGAGAGCAACAATTGCCTTGGGCCATTGAAGTATTCAAAATAAACACTGAATTATTCATTGAAGACAGCAATGTTTGGGATTCTCTGGGCGATGCTTACCTTGCTAATAATCAAAGAGTTCAAGCCATAAGCAGTTTTGAAAAGGCCATCGAACTTGGCGGTAAAGTTTCATCAAAAAAATTGGCCCAGTTGTCTCATTAATTACTTTGTTCATAAGAAGCGTTCTTGGCTTATCTCAGAACGCTTCTACAATATGTACTTCATTATATTTACTTTAAAACCACCTTGTATCAAAACTCAAATCCATCAGAAAATATCACATCAAAGTTGGTAAACTCTGCCGTGACTGTAACAGTTTGATCGATGAATACTTCACAATCCGCTGTTCCTGAACAACCACCACCATTCCAACCTGTAAACTCCATTCCAGCATCAGCAACAGCTGTAAGTGTTACGATTGAATTATTAGCGTACCCATCGATACAAACATCACCGCAGTCGATCAATCCTGTGTCAGCCGTAACAATGCCTGTTCCACTGCCAGTTTTCATCACTGACAGTTCAAACAACAAAGGCTGCCCAAAAATAGTATATACTGCTCCTGAAGACAGTCCATTAGTTGACTCACTAGGTGTACCAATCATAAAGTCCATTGTGCCATCGTTATTAACATCTCCTGCTTGAGAGAGTGACTCTCCAATGTTATCACTGACGTTGATACCAAAAATAGTGAAGCCATTCTCACCATCCAGTAAATTCAAATCAAAGCTACCCCCAAAACCATCAATATTTCCATAAATCACATGGCATGAACCATTGAAGAAATCACCAGCTCCTCTGGTTGAAACTGCAATATCATCGATAGCGTCATTATTGAAATCGCCAACAGAACTGACTGCATTACCCAAATTTATATTGCCGTTAAAGCTATCAATTTCACCATGAATAATGAAGCCATTTTCACCATCTAGTGTACTGATATCTAGCTCTGCTGAAAATGTTGATGATTGCCCATAGACTACATAAACCAAACCTACTTGTGTAATATCTATACTGGTCCAATCAGGCGCACCAATCAAAACATCAGAGAAGCCATCATTATTAATATCGAAACCAGAACTGATAGACTGTCCAAAAGAGTGATCAACTGATTCGCCTTTTATAGCAAACCCATTTGACCCATCTAGACTTGAAACATTGAACTCATCAGGGAAGTCAGCAGTATCACCAAAGACCACATAAACATACTCCTCAGCTCCATTTCCTGAATGCCCACTCATAACTAAATCATCTACGCCATCACCATTGATATCTCCTGCAGAAGCCAGGCTGTCTCCTAAACGTCCGTTTTCGATAAATCCATAGATAACTTTACCGGCATTACCTGATAAGTCTGTTGTGGACATGGTGGCATTGAAGGTGTTTTTCCCGAAAAGTATAAAGGCCGCACCAACTTGACTACCCATAAAATCTATCCTTGACTTATTGGCTCCAATGATCACATCATTAATACCATCGTCATTAAAATCACCTGCTACAGCGATTGAATTCCCTAATGCGCCTCCCGAACCAGGTTCAGGATTTAACACAAATCCATTTGAACCATCTAAATCATTTAAATTAATATTGAGGGTAAAGCCTGAATCAGATCCAAAAATAAAATAAACAGCACCAGAATTATTATTGGCACCTCTGGCACCAATTGCAAAATCATCAATACCATCGTTATTTATGTCACCAATCCCTGATACAGAACTTCCCAGTACATGCTGTTGTTGCAGGCCATTAATAACAAACCCATTGGTACCATCAATATCAGCCAACTGTAACTCACCATCAAAACCAGTAATGTCACCGAAGACTGCATACACCTTTCCTGTAAAGTTATTTGTGCTGAAGGCACTCATAACAAAGTCATCAATTCCATCGGCATTGATATCTCCTACTCCATCTACATCAAACCCTGCTCTGCCACCGTCATCAACACCATAGCTAACAAAGCCGTTGGTACCATCAAGTGTTGTTAAATCAAAAACAGCTTTAGACCCAGCAAAACAATTTTGAATTAAAAGCAGCCACCCTATTAGCATTATTTTTTTCATTGTATTCTCCGATAAATCACCAATCATCACTCAAAACCATCCTTAAATATAAGATCAGATCCATTAGCAAACTCTGCAAACAGTGTAAGACTTTGCTCCAAAGTAACAACACAACCCCCTGTTCCAAAACATCCTGACCCGGACCAACCAATAAACTCAGAACCTTCATCTGGTGAGGCTTGTAAAATAACTGTAAATCCTGTTGCAAATTCATCAGAACAAATAGGGTCACAGTTAACGGTTCCAAACTGACTGTTTATGATGCCATCGCCTGAACCTGATTTAGTGATGGTAAGGGTTTGACTTCCCACTGGAAGAAATTCAAACGCCCCAATGTCTACTTCATCAGAAGATTCATGGTAATTACCATCTGAAATTCTGGTATTACCAATTAAATCTAATCCTGCACTTGGCGGCATACCTGCGCATTGATCAATGGCAGGCGAATTTACCGATAATAAGTAATCAATACCATTCAACCCAGTTTCAAACAAAGGGTTTTGAGTGTTATCACTAAAAATTCCGAACTCATCTATGGTACAAGAACTTGGGTTCAACTCGGGTGCTATGCCAGCTAAAACATCTCCCCAAATTATGCTTTCACTTAACGTGAATGAGCTGAAGGTTGGTAATATATGAAAAGAACGATTGTTATCGGCAAATGTACTTTGCGTTACAAAAGCACCTCCACCACTTTCAATCATGATTGCTGAGCCACCAGAATTTTGGGCAAATAAAGCATTTCTAACAATCATATCAGCTTGTGAAATTTCATCGCTGCTTACTTTAAAGATTGCAGCACCAAAATCGGCTGTATTTTGTTTAAAAGCAATGAAGTTGATATTGAGAAAACCATTGCTATAAATAGCACCACCTTTACCGTCAGATGCTGTTGTACTGTTCTGAAAAAATTGACTGCAATAGTCATACCCAATCCCTTGATGAAGCTCACAGCTAAAGCTATTTAATATATTTAAAGACTGCTTTGCCCCTAAATATATTGCTCCTCCGAGGTTTTCGGCTGTGTTACTGATAAAAGTATTGGTGTCTAAGTTAATTCCAATGTTATTTCTGGAACTTTCATTGATATAAATAGCACCGCCAGCATCTCCTGCTGAGTTCTCTATTAAATCGTTATGAGAAATATCAACAGCTTCATCATTCTCTTTAAAGACATACATCCCACCACCTAATTGGTCAGCATGGTTACTCATCAAAAGACAATCTTTCAAAGTAAATTCAGCATCATCGATATAAGCTGCACCACCTTTGCTGTCCGCATGATTCAATTGAAAAGTACAATCTGTTAAATCAACTTTAGATTCTCCACCTTCAACAAACAAGCCACCACCATTTTCTGCTTGGTTGGCAACAAAGGATGTGTTTCCTGCAGCAGTTAAAGTACCGCCTACTAAATAAACCCCTCCGCCTTCATCAGCGAGATTTGGCTGATTTATAGCGCCTATTGCGGTGTTATCAAACATATTAAGTTCCCCCCCGTTACCCACATAAACACCTCCTCCTTTACCACCGAAGCTGAAATTATTAGAAATGACTGTATCTCCATACAACTCTAACCTAGAGTTATCAGGCACAAAAACACCAGCTCCATTAGCAGGGCTGGTGTTAGAATTTACCCTGACATTTGTAAGTATAGTCGGCGCACTATCTTCAGGAGCAGTGGGTAGTTTTGAGAGCCCTCCTCTGACTGAATTTTGTAGTGTTAGGTTAGATAATGTCACTTGCTTATTCCCCTGAACAGTTACTAACGCATTATTGTCAGTGACCCCTGAACCATCGATAATTACGGTATCGGAAGTACCATCACCTATACTGCTTGTACAATCTTCATTGGCACCTCTCAACTCCAAGTCATCAGTAATGAAAAGGCTTTCATTGTAAATTGCTGGTTTGAGGAACAGCACATCGCCGGAGGTGGCAACATTTAATGCATCAGTAATATTGACATACTCACATGAACCACCATTCAACCCGACTCGTGGTTCCAACGTTTCATCAGCACCCGCATCAGCAACTAAAATAACATCGTTATCAATGTCTTTTGCTCCTAAATCAATAACTACATTTGATGCATGGTTTATGGCCAATGAAAGTGGCGTTATGTGAAAGTCATTAATGGCAGTGTCAACAAACATGGCCTCATTTCCTGCATCTAAATTACTGGCATCATCACAAAAAGATATCGCTGTTGCTGCCTCAAGCAAATTATCAGTACAATCTATAGAGGCTCCTGCATCAGCTGCATGTACAGACTCAGCTCCTGTTAAAAATATGTTCTCTTGAATGATGTTGCCCTCAATGTTGACATCAGTTGTACCTGCTACAACTGATATCACTGCGGTGTTGTTGGCTAAAAAACTATTTTTTGCCAAGGTGTTGAACCTAAAATCTAAAACAGGACCATTGATTGAAACAATTGACTTCAAGAATGCACTACCATCTGTTGATTTGTTCTCATTATTGGTAATCATAGAATGCTTCACATAACCCTGGGCTATATTCAAAGCACTGGTATAATCTGCCTCATTACCAGTAATCCAAGTTTGTGATATGGAAGAAACAGCCGTGGATTCTGAATACACGCCACCAGCAAATGATTCGATAGATGAGTTACTGCTGATGGCCCTGTTATTTGAAATTCTTGAACATTTAAGTAAATTACACTGGTCTGTATCTCGTCTTCCCATAACCAGCGTGGAATTGGTTCCAATCCATAAACCACCTCCAGCAAATGATTCGTTGAATGAAACCTCTGCTGAATATAGATTCAAACGGCTGTTATTTACCACATTAATTCCACCACCGTAATTTCTTGCAAAAGGATCGTTACTGGCTTTATTGAATGAGACTTGAGAATTTTGACCTTCAATTTCAACCAAGCTTGAATTAGTTGCAAAAATACCTCCTCCACCGCTTAAGGCTTGGTTAAGAGATATAGATGAAAACTCACCTGGATAACCATATATATACATGTCGCAGTTATCCAAATAAACCCCACCACCATCCGTCGCAGCTTCATTATCAACAACTTGCGCATCTTGCAAGCTAATATCGCCATTAACGCAAGAAACACCACCACCATGGCTGTTTGAATCATTGGATTGAATGCTTGTGGTCTGCGTTAAATACAAGATCGCATTCTCAACCCTGACACCACCTGACAATGATCCTTGGTTGTTCCTGACAACAGAGTTGACTAAATTTACACCTGTTCCATTACCACCTGAAGGAGCTTGCAAATGAATACCACCACCCAATCCAGCACCACCTTCAAGCACTAAATTAACCAATAATACGTTAACCTCATTGTTGATAGACCTGATATCAAATACCTCATCATCAGTGTTAGTCAACCGCAAAGTGGTTTTCTGGTTCGGCATTAAAGTCTGACAGTCTTGACTGTATCCTCCAATAATTGATATCGACTTATCGACAATATCAAAGTGTGCTAAATCACTGGTATAATTTCCCGCAGCGAGGTGTAATTCATCACCTGTCTGGGCAACATCTATAATGGCAGACAATGCGTCGTATGTGGCATCACAAGATGCTTGTGGACCAATGGTTATGACATTTGACCCACTTTTTTGACCACCCACATATGCTGATAAATCAACATATTTTTTAGTTTGATTTTGATTCAAGCCGGTTTGATTGTTTATCCACCATTGGGTACTGGTAACTAGGTTAGCATTGTTTGTAGCTGAAGGTACGAAATGGTTTGACGCTGTAATGGCATTTTGACAACATAAAAACAAAATAACGGTTATAAATTTATTAAATTTCATATAAAGTCCTGTATTTTTAAATATTTATGTTCTGTTTCAGAACTTCATAACTGGTACCAACACCCCAATAAGATGTATCACTCCAACTTCCGTCCTGATTGAGAACCCTTCTGTAAGTGGTGTTATAGGCCCTGATCTGACCAGACTCAGTCTCATGAGCAATCCATGCATGAATGTATTGGTAAGTTCCAACCTCCAAAACATTGTTGTTCCAATGGGCTTCTGTTTTTTCATACCAGGTCTTACTGACCCCAAACCTCAGAATTTCAGGTGATTTATAAGCCTGCTCATAAGCTTTTAGTATTAGTGCTTTATCAGCATGTTCGCTGTTGAGGTTACTTGGGAATCGATTGTTCATAATTTGATCTGCAATGGCTTTTTGAGCTGATTGTGCAATTGCACTGACTTTCACCTCAATTTCATTAAAACCCTTGTTCAAGGTAATCACTCGAGTAAGATAATGCGCTATATCGCTGGCACTCTTCTGTTTAGGAAAGAGGGCTGGTACGACAGAAACCAACAACTTTGGTGTTTTCAATAAATCAATAAACTGGTTAACCATTGGCTCTTGAGCATTAACAGGCATTTGTTGAACTTGAGCCATCACCATTTCAGTATGCGTTATGGCTGCCTCAGCCTCTTCTAGCCACAAATTAACAAGCTTTGATCGCTGTTTCTCCCATGAAGAAACTTCTGCACTTAAATTCCTGATCAATAAACTGACCTCAGTCCCATCTGCTCCTTGATTCATTAAATCTTGCCAACCAGGTTGTTTATTTTTCAGTGATGTAAGTAACTTTGACAAGGGATAGAACGTTGTATTGAAAAGACTCAAACTATCAGCCAAACCAATTGTTGCTTCATTAATTTTTTGATAATCATTGGTTTGTAATTGACTGGATAATTTAAGTAAATCTTTTTGCAGCTGGTTATATTGCGCCAAGTACTTCTGATCATAGTCGTCCAAAACTTGCAATAGGCTTCTTATTCTAGGATGAAGTTTATGATTAGAACCTGATAAATTTAATTGTTCTTTTTTAGGTGCAACCTGACTTGTCTTATTTAAACTAATGAACTGAGTATTCAATTCATTTAATACAGATCGTAATCTGACAATTTGATCATTATTCTCATCAAATTTTCCCTTATAGTATTGACCTATATAATCAAATTCTTGCTGCGCTTCTGCCATTGTTATTTTCGCTTGAGCAATGTCCTTTTGTAAAAGTAATTCAACTTGCTCTAGCTTGCTAGATACAATATCTACACGCCGTTGAACACTGTATGTTAGTTCCGCAAAAACTTGTGATGTAAGCATCAAAGTGATCAAAAAGCACAAGGCATTAAATTTAAATTTTTTCATTAAAATTCCTCTAATTATGTCTAGCTAAAAACCAATCGACTTTCGTGAATTCGAAGTTAATGAAATGGTTTATTTTTCTAATAATTCATAAAAATATGACACCCAGTTTAAATTTATTTCAACCAGACTTCTTGAGCAAAACATTGTTTTATCTTTGATTTTTTATTAGCCATTTATTACTTATATATCAACAATTTAAATAACTTTAAACATCAAAACAAATGGATTGAAAAGCCATGTGGCACACAATTTATCACCGGTAAAAGTAAAATCATTTTGTGATGTATCAAATTGAGTTCAAACAAGCTTAAAGTGATGATAAAAATTGAATGATGAGCAGTTTTATTGAAACCAGCTAATTATGTTGAGCGATGAATCGGTAAAATCTATGAGCATGATTAATGTTTATTCTCTGTTCAGACACTTAAAAATACATGAATCAGCTTTTCTTTCACACCAAATAAAAAACAAAGATTAAGTTCATGTAAATAACTTAAACTACTTGGTTTGACGGCCAATACTAGAGTATTATTATTATTGTGAAGTGTTTTATAATAGATAATTAGCGACAGATATTCATTAAATTTACAAGGCTATAAATGAATCAAATTATTGAGTTTTCAGGTTTCAGAATTGACAAGTCCTCACGTGAACTTTATCGGAACAATAAAAAAGTCAGCATTCAAAATAAACCTTATGAACTTTTACTGTATTTAATTGATCATAACGACAGGGCCGTTTCTAAAGACGAACTTATTAACGAGGTTTGGCAAGGCAGTGTAATTTCAGACAGTACTTTATCTCATGCAGTTTTTAAACTGAGGGCTTCACTGAGAGACCATAAAGGCAAAGAAAAAATTATCAGAACTGTAAGAGGATTTGGAGTTCAATTTATTGCCACTTTAAATAAACCTGAATACCACAATGAAACTGATGTTATCAGTATAAAAACTGTTAAAAACCCTAAGAATAAATGGGTTTACTCACTCATTCCATTAGTCATTATTGCGTTACTCATATATGCATTAACGACTCAACCTGAGTCTCAGGAAAACAAACTTCAATACGACAGCCCTGTGAAGCAAAAATTTGTGTTTATTCCTAACCCAGATTTGCAAGATGATGAAAAACTCATTCAAGGCATTACAGTATATATGAATCAATTGATTGCGTATTCAGAAAGTTCTGACTCAAATCTTTTATTGGCATTAAACACCTCATCAGACTCACCCCAATTAAGTTCGACTGATGAAGAAAACAAAATCTATGCTTCATACAATAAACAAGAGTTAGCACTTTTATATAATTCAAAGAATGAATCTTTCAAGCTACCTCTGAACAATATATCTGATGTTGTTAACAACGTCAGTCAATGGGTTTGTCAAGATATCATGAGTTTAGGAAACGATTGTAAATCCAGCCTAAGCGAACTGACAAATGACAATGAATTCATTCTCGAAAATTACCTCAGAGGTATTGATTCACAAATAAAGGGACAACATCAGAAAGCCATTAATTATTTCAATATTTGCTTGCAAGAAGACAGCACTTTCAGAATTGCAAGGTATGCAGTAGCCAAAAGTTTCTATTCATTATCACAGTATAAAAAGTCGATTGCTCAGTTACAAACCATTATTACCACAGCAAAAAATAAAAAACTGATTCAACAAACACAGGTGCTTTTGGGCAAGAATTACTTCAGAACATCAGAATATGATAAGTCAGAAACTGCCTTTCTAAAAGTCGTAAATAATAACTCAGAGAATTACAGTATAAAAGCTTATGCAATGATTGAACTGGCCCAGGTCTTCCAAGAAACAAATGATTTACTGGTGGCGTTCAATTACGCCAATGAAGGGAATGTAATACTTAAAGACATGAGGCACCCGGGTTTGTTGGCTCGATCATACAAGATCATGGGCTCAATCAATAATGCACAAGGAAATCTGGATGAAGCACAAGTTCATTTATCCCAAGCTTTAAATATCTATGAAGATTTAGATGAACTCAATGGCATCGAAGCAGTACTCAGTCAACTGGGCTCTATATTTCAAGCCAAAGGTGATCTAAGTACCTCGTTAGCATATGCCACACGGAGACAGGCCATAGTTAATAGACTGGGTGACCCCATTGGAATTGCCGGCTCGCACTTACAGCTTTCCTATTTACTTTTAGAAATGGGTAATTTAGAAAAAGCCACTAACCACGCTAATCAAATGTGGGAAGTTGCTGCCAGTGCACAAGAACCCAGAGCACAAATGATGGCAAGCCTAATTCTTGGTGAAATTTCTAATGCCAAAAGTCAAACACAACAATCTTTGGATCATTACAGTAGAGCATTAGTTTTCTCAAGAGATCTAGGGTTAAAAAGACGAGAAATAATCATGCTCTGCAACATGGGAAAAGTGGCTATTGATGGCAAATTACCAGAAAAAGCAGAGGAATTTTTATTCCAATGCAAAGACCAAGCAGATCAATCTGACTATACACTATTTCAATCTGTAGCCAGACTCTACTTAGGTGAGTTATACAATAATAACAATCAAAAACTCAGCAGTGAAAATCAATTAAATGAAGCCTTAGAAATTGCACAAACATTAAATAATGAAGACATTATAAAAGGCATCCAACTTGAATATTTTTATTTGTATATCCCTGATGATTTAATCAGTGCAGAACATCATTTGCAATTGGTCCCAGATAATTACAAAGAGAGTTACTTATATCTGATTGCTAAAGCTGAATTGGAATTCAAAAAACAAAATTTCGAAGAAGCCCACAACGACATCATTCAAGCCAAACTGGTTTCAGGGGATAACTGGTCGAACGAGAATGAAACCTTATTAACTCAAATTAAATCAAATTTCTAAAGCCTATCAATAGAACCAACATGTTTCCATTTCATCTTTTACATCCCCGCCTGCGCGGGGATGACGGGTTTGGCATCTCGTTTATATAACTTTATAACACGCCCCAAGTTAGATCGTTATTTCAACTGTCAGATCATCCTTTCACAGGAAAGATCGTCACTCCCGCGAAGGCGGGAATCTATCTATAACTCAAGCACATACTTAAGTAATTATTTGACCTCATAAATCTAACCATTCATGATTATCCTCTTCAATCAAACTAACCATCCATTGACGGCTCCATTTTTTCATGTTTTTTTCATTTATCAGATTCCTTTCTTAGTTTTATACACCTTTTATTCTTAAATGAGATTCCCGCCTTAGCGTGAATGACGAAAACAAGGTTAAAACTTAAATTGTATGTTATTAATTACTGGCCAAAAAATCATTCGCAAAACGCTGTAAGACGCCACCGGCATCATAAATCAAGACTTCTTCTGCAGTATCTAGACGGCTTTTAACAGGTATCGTGACTTGTTCGCCATTCTTGCGGGTCATGACCACTGCCATCGCTGCACCTGGACTCACTTCGCCTTTGACATCGTAGGTTTCTGTGCCGTCTATAGCATAGGTTTTGCGGGTTTCGTTGTTAGTAAATTCTAACGGTAATACACCCATACCAATTAAGTTGGTGCGGTGAATACGCTCGAATCCTTCAGCCACAATCACTTCTACACCAGCTAAACGCACGCCTTTAGCGGCCCAATCTCTGGACGAACCTTGGCCATAGTCAGCACCAGCAACAATGATCAATGGTTGTTTACGTTCCATATAAGTTTCGATGGTTTCCCACATCCGCATTTCAGTACCTTCAGGTTCTAGGCGAGCCAATGAACCTTGTTTAATTTCACCGTTTTCATCGAGTACCATTTCGTTAAGTAATTTGGGATTAGCAAAAGTAGCTCGTTGCGCAGTTAAATGATCACCGCGATGTGTGGCATACGAATTAAAATCCTCTTCTGGCACACCCATTTTGTGTAAATAAGCGCCAGCAGCACTGGACATTTGAATGGCATTAGAAGGCGATAAATGATCGGTGGTGATGTTATCACCCAAAACGGCCAAGGGACGCATACCTTTCATGGTGCGCTTGCCTGCCAAAGCGCCTTCCCAATAAGGCGGTCGTTGTATGTATGTAGAACGGGTATCCCAGTCGTATAAAGGATTGGTTTTTCCAGCCAAAGCCGCTTTGATGTCGAACATCGGGTTATAAACTTGGGTAAAGTGTTCTGGTTTAACACTGGCTTGAATGACCGCATTGACTTCTTCATCTGCAGGCCAGATGTCTTTTAATCTGATGTCATTGCCATCAGCATCTTGACCGAGCACATCTTTTTCAATATCAAATCGTATCGAACCAGCTATGGCGTAAGCCACCACCAAAGGCGGCGAGGCCAAAAAGGCTTCACTGGCATGTGGGTGAATGCGACCATCGAAATTACGGTTACCAGATAACACGGCTGTGGCATACAAGTCACGATCCAAGATCTCATCTTTGATTTTAGGATCTAAAGCACCACTCATACCATTACAAGAAGTACAAGCATAACCCACGACTCCGAATCCCAATTGTTCTAATTCCGACAGTAAATTTGATTCCTCAAGATATAAAGTAACAGCTTTCGAACCAGGGGCCAATGATGTTTTAACCCATGGTTTTCGAGTTAAACCCAACTTATTGGCATTGCGAGCTATGAGTCCCGCCGCAACCATATTTTTAGGATTTGAAGTATTGGTACAACTGGTTATGGCGGCAATGATACAAGCGCCATCTGGCATCAAACCATCCTTAGCTTGGTATTCACCTGTTATGCCTTTACTGGCCAAATCTGTGACCGCCACTTTGGCATGTGGATTAGATGGTCCAGCAATATTCCGTCCAACGGCAGCCAGATCAAATTTAAGAACACGTTCATAATGAGCTTCTGTCATCTGATCTGCCCAAAGCCCTGTTTGTTTCGCGTATTGTTCAACCAGCTTAACTTGCTCTGCATCTCGCCCTGTTAAGGTCAAGTAATCAATGGTCTGTTGATCGATATAGAACATCGCTGCGGTGGCACCAAATTCTGGCGTCATGTTGGAAATGGTTGCTCGATCTCCTAAAGTCAGCGCTGTTGCACCCTCACCATAAAACTCTAAATAGGAAGAGACGACTTTTTCTTGCCGCAAAAATTCAGTGATGGCCAAGACAATATCGGTACTGGTAATCCCTGGTTGCGGCTGACCTGTCATTTCAACTCCAATAATATCTGGCAAACGCATATAAGAAGCCCTACCCAGCATCACACTTTCTGCCTCTAATCCTCCAACACCGACTGCGATAACCCCCAAGGCATCAACCATCGGTGTATGACTGTCAGTTCCGACCAACGTATCTGGAAAAGCAACGCCATCACGGGCCTGAATCACTGGTGACATGCGTTCTAAGTTAATCTGGTGCATGATGCCATTACCCGGTGGCACCACATTGACATTCTTAAATGCAGTTTTACACCAGTTTATGAACCTGAATCGATCGGCATTGCGGCGATCTTCTATCGCTCTATTTTTGGCAAAGGCATCTTTATCAAAACCCGCATGTTCTACTGCCAATGAATGATCAACTATCAATTGAGTGGGAACCACAGGATTAATCTGTGCAGGATCACCACCTTTATCTGCAATCGCATCGCGTAAACCAGCCAAATCCACAAAAGCGGTCTGGCCTAAGATGTCATGACAAACCACACGCGCGGGAAACCAAGGAAAATCTAAATCATTTCTGCGTTCAATGATTTGTTTCAATGAATCCTCTAATCGATCAGCCGGACAGCGTCGCACCAAATTTTCAGCCAATACTTTAGAAGTGAATGGCAGTTTATTGTAAGCACCCTGTTTTATACTTTCGACAGCTTCTCGCGTGTCAAAATAATCTAACTCAGTATCGGCGAGCGTTTTTCGGTATTGTTTATTCATGATCCTTGTCAATTCTGATTCAATTTGAGAACCAAGGATTTTAACCGTTTTTGAAGTACAACACAGCATTGCTCATTGAAAATTCCTCAGTTACGATAGATTATTCAAATCCGTTCATAAAAATCAAATCATCAACAATCTTCTTAGCCACATACATATCCATATCTCCAGTGCCATCAAACCATGAGAAAGACATGAAAACCGCGTCAGGGTTACCGACTGACATTTCAAAATAATCACTGAAAAAATAATCGCCCCAAATTAATTCTGGCAGCATCAAAGTTGAAGGTGTCACTCGAGTTTCCTGCCAAGATTGACCTAGATCATTCGAATAGCTGTAATACATATCAACCCCCACATCAAGGTCATTATCAGGCACTACATGGTTTCTGGTATCTGCATAAGAAAGGTGCATTCCTCCTGCTGAGTCAATTTCAAACCAAGGTAAAAATCGATCTCCAGGCAAATCGGGGGAAATGACCCAAGGCGTTTGCCAATTATCGCCATCAGCTGAACGAGACATCCACAATACAACTTGATCAGATTGTGCCGTTTTTAAATCAGGATAAATAATAAATGCATCTCCATTGGGATGAAAACCAATTAAACGCAAAGGAATTGCTCTGAAAGTACCTGGTAAATACATATCCATATCAAATAAATGCAGACTGGTATTCGGCGCTTGCACACTTTCAAACCCATCTTTTCCATCACAACGGACAAAATCAGCAAACCCGATGATATGTAAACAGTCGTTCAAGTCAAATTCAGGTTGTGGAGAAAAAAATTGCCCGCCATGAAACATATCTTGAAATGTCTCTCCTTGATCCATAGACACCCTGAAATTTTGATTAGTGATGCCATCAACCATGACCACATCACCTGTTTGGCTCACTACCAACCAATCTTTATCGATGCTGCTTACAAGGGTTTCATAGGGTCCAGACACAACATTGGTATTTAGGTCCCATCTTTTTAAATAATACGAAGTTTCATGAGGTGGGATAAATTGGTTGGTCAATCCACCTGCATACATCACCTCATTAACAGGATCGTATGCAGTCATTGGGTCAAAATAGAACTTCTCATCAACTGCTGGGTGGATAGAAAAATCATTACTCAGCCAACTGTTGCCTCCATCAGTTGTTTGTGCACTGTGCAAGTGCCAAAAAATTAAATTTGATACTGGATCAATTTGAACACTGCTTTCAGTCCACAAAAGCCATGCTTTCAGACCATCTTGTGAAACCACTAATGATGATTCACCAGCCAGCACGCCAGGATCGGCACCATCAACTCGAGTCAATTCAAACCCCAAACTTTGGTTAGATCGAACAATGGCTTGTTTTGCTGTTTTTCCAGGGTAAAAGGTCGATTCTTTAAAAATTGCCGGCACCCTGCTCAAATCAATATCACCAGAATATTCACCTGTTCTTGCCTCTACAATCAACCTTAAATGATCATTTTCATCAATTTCTGTTTGTTTTAAATATTGCAAAGCCTGTTGCCATTGCTGCTGTCTGACATTCAGTTTCACCAGTTCTTTGTACCATGAATCACTGTCTGCAGCTAAATTCACAGCCTTCAACAATTCATTCTCAGCCCGCTCAAATTGTTGAGTCATGGTCAACCAACGAACATATGCCTTCATTTTATTTTGCTTCAGTAGTTGCTCAACACCCTCATTGAAACAAGCAGCATAAGTATTTAAATTTCGTCCAGATTTACGAAAGTAACTCAGTTGTGAATTGTTTGGACATAATTGCCTTGGACCTACTTCTTGGCTTGTTTTCTGGAGAGTTTGCTTGCTGTTTTCATCTGCACACCCAACCACAAAAAAAACTGTTGTTAGCATCCAAAAAAACTTCATGATTAATTACCTCATAAAAATTCATTATACAAACACCAAGATTAATAAACCGTTAGATTTTAAAAACCTCCAAACTGTTATCATTTAATCACTTTAACAAAATTTCCAATGTCGCCTTGAAAATACAATTGACCTTGGCGGTTAATAAAGGCCATTGTCGCAACTGATTGATTACTGTTACGAAATTGATTGCCTCGAACTTTGTGGATAACAACCTCGCGACCCTGATTAAGCTGATACATGAGTTGTCCATTTCGGTATTTGACTGTTAATCGCTTTGCCGAAGCAGGATTTAATTTACGAAATCTGGAAGTCACTTGAATGTATTCGCCTTGATAGGCCTCAGTGTTTTTGTCAGATAATTCTAATCGCAAAGGATATGTTGGCTTGGACAACTCAAAAACAATTTGTCTTTCAATCAAATTCACCAATTCATTCAATGGTCTTTTATTAAAAGCATTGATCATCACAAAATAGGCCAAACCACTTTCATGGTTAAAACCAAACCGAGTTAAATAGCCATCTGCATCACCACCATGGCCATAAAAACTGTGACCATTGGTTTGCCATTGATATACACCCAGACCATAACCGTATTCAAGCCCATCCTGTCCGCTTAATGTGGTTTTAGGTTCTACCAACCGCTTTCTATCAGCTGAATTGAGGAAGGTATCACTTGGGTTCAACAACATTTGTAACCAAAGGGTCATATCATGGTTATTGGTATTAATGGCCGCGAATGGACGGTAAATATTGTGCCAGTATTTGATTGGTTTTTTACCATCTCGATCATACCCTTTGATTAAATGCTTTGCGATTTCATCGGACAATAACAAACTGCTGATATTCATCTTCAGAGGTTTAAAAACATGCTTCTGCATCAATGCTTCATAAGACTGACCAAGCTTCAACTCCAAAGCCAAACCAAACAAACCTGGTCCAACATTGGTATAAGAACTGTGCATTCCTGGTGCCCACTGGGTGACGTGTTTGCCTAATTTCAAATCAAAAGCTTCTTTTAAACTGATGGGTTTTGGGTCATTATAATCCCACTCTGTTCTGGCCAAATCAGACAATCCAGCGGTGTGTTCAAGCAATTGAGCCAAGGTAATGGTGTGAGTAGGAAAGGTATTGTCCAAGTAAGGTGCTAAACCATAATCGCTGATCGGGGCATTTAAATCAATTAAGCCTTGTTGTTGTAACCTTAAGGCCAATATTCCCGCAAATGATTTACTGATTGAACCAATACGAAACATATCTTGTTCTGTGAATGGCGCATTGGTATCCCAATCCCTGATTCCTGAATGCAAATTCAGCAGTACTTCATCTTTATTGACCAGCAAAACACTGACGGCTGAAACACCGTATAGTTTTTGTACTGATTGAACTTTTTCATTGATTACATCAATATTAGTAAGACTGGCAATAGACGAACTTGTTAGCAGTAAAAATAGAATAGGTAATGCAATCTTTAACATAATTTTCTCAATTTTATATACACTTAAGAGAGACAAGATAATTATTCACAGGCCTTAATTGATAAGAATTTCATTTAACTCTGGCATATCATAAAAAGTAGGCTACTACTGGAAGTCATTTTCAAAGATCAAATCTTGAATTTCATTGGCGCCAATATCGACAAATCCTGCAGGGCGATTTAACTGTAATAAATCGAATTTTCTTTGCTCAAGATCAATATCTTGAGTCAAACCAAAGCCATCCACAGCCATATTACTGCCCATGTCGATCGCTGGTGATCCGGGTTTAATTCGAAAATCACTACCAAGCATGGGATCTAAATCTATATTATTACCACCATCTACATAATCACCAAACTCAAGATCTTGGACTATTGAGAAAGATACATTACCACCCATTTTAAGAAAAGGATTGCCTAACTCAGTTGAATTATCCCAAAAAATCGAATTAATCACGTTAGGTTGTGCAGCGCCAGTTAAAGCCCCACCATTATTTACGAAAGTCACATTAACCACATCTACACTTGCATCTTGTGTATTAAGTGCATTACCAGAATTGTCTGCAAATAACGAGTTGGCAATCAAGCCAAAACTTAATCCTTCATTGGCCTGGAACCTGATGTTGTTCCCACCATTATTATTAATAAACTGACTTTGATTTATGTTCAATGTGTGGTTTCCATTTCCAAGACCTTGAAAATGTATTGACGAACCTGCGCTGGCAGAGTTCTCGACAAAGTTTGACTGAGTAACATACATATTTCCATCTCCGTCATTGACATACTCTATTTGCATGGCACCACCAATGCCGCCGTTGTTGCCACTGAACTCACATTTGTCTATTACAAACTCTGCCGTACTAGCTACAAACATACCTCCACCAATATTGCCCTCATTGTCTTTCACGATACAATTTGTGATGGAAAACGCACCAATTCTATTGACACTGATACCACCACCCAATATTGCCATGCCATTGATGACTGCCACCCCATCAACGCTGACAACAGCATTTTGCCCAGACACACTTAGCACCTGTGAATTAAGTTCACCATCCAAGACAGTCAATTCAGGCCCTGCACCCATGATATTTATGTCACCAGAAAAAGCCAAAGGTAATGTTTCACCTGTACTGGTACTGTAGGTACCCTGACTTATTTCCAGTGTATCACCAGGGGTGGCTACTATCAGGCCTTGTGTTACCGTTGCCACTGCCATAGCAGGTGACAACCCATCATTTTGATCATCGCCATTTTGCTGGTCAACATAAACAGTGGCAGCTGATAGTTGTTGACAGATCAACAAGCTCAAAAGTGAAGCCAGGGTAAAAATGTAATTAGTTTTCATTTGGGCAGTTAACTCTTCTTAAAGGATGAATCATTCTACTGAGTTTTAGATTGAAGACCAAAGGATCATTTACTTTTATCGGCAAGGCAAACCAACGATCTAGCGACACAGTAAATTTTACAGAACCCTCAATATAATTCAGAATTAAATACCTACCGATTCCGTTACGAACTCGATTATGGTTAAATATAAATATGATTATTAATTTTTGTAACCAAACAGTATGAAACGTGCGCTGATTCTGGTCATGGATTCCTTAGGCATTGGAGCCAGTAGTGATGCCCACCTTTATGGCGATGAAGGTGCGAATACCCTGGGACATATTGCTGATAGATGTGCACGTGGTTTAGCTGATGCAGAAGGTGTACGTAAGGGTTCACTCAATATCCCTAACTTAACTCGACTTGGTCTAGCTGCTGCACAAACTGACAGTTCAGGCAATCTACTTGCGGGTGAAGATAACAACATAACAATCGACGCCGCATACGGCTATGCCATTGAACAAAGCAAAGACAAAGACACACCCAGTGGTCATTGGGAAATGGCTGGCGTACCTGTACCTTTTAAATGGGGTACTTTTCCAAAGGCCAATCCATGTTTTCCAAATGAATTGATCGAATCTTTTATTCAAAAAACTGGGGTGCCAGGTATTTTAGGCAATTGTCATTCATCAGGCACAGAAATCATCAAATTATTAGGCGAAGAACACATCAGGACTGGGAAGCCAATTTGTTATACATCAGCAGATTCTGTCTTTCAAATTGCAGCTCATGAAGATCACTTTGGCCTAGACCGCTTGTTAGACATTTCAAAGATTGCCAAAGATTTGGTTAATGAGCTGAATATTACACGAGTGATTGCACGGCCTTTTATTGGCGATGATGCCGAATCATTCCAACGCACCAGCAATCGCAAAGATTTGACGACTGAACCCATTGATAAAACTTTATTGGATCATTTAACCCAAGCTGGTGGACAAGTCATATCAGTTGGTAAGATTGCTGACATCTTCGCTGATAGAGGCATTACTCATTGTGTCAAAGGTAAGAACAACATGGCATTGTTCGATGTGATGTTAGAACAGTTAAAACACGCAGAAGACAGGACATTGGTGTTTGTCAATTTTGTAGACTTTGACAGTCAATATGGACATCGACGTGATGTGGTTGGTTATGCCAAAGCTTTAGAAGATTTTGACGCCCGCATTCCTGAGTTAGAGTCTATCATGCAAACCAACGATGTTGCTTTAATCACGGCAGATCACGGGTGCGACCCAACATTTCCAGGCTCTGATCACACACGGGAACACGTGCCAGTTTTATTTTTTGGGCCCAGTATTGAAACCCAAAAATTAGGCGCCAGAAATTCTTTTGCAGACATGGGCCAAACCTTGGCCCATCACTTTGACCTCAAGCCATTAACACATGGCAAATTAATCAACTTAAGTTGAATCCCAAAAGCTTAAGCAAACTAGACTCAAGTTCAGTTAAATCTAAAGCAAACCATCTTTTGCTAGGAGAACTCACTACTCTTATCAACACAAGACATTCGCACATTGCCAGAGCATCCAAATCCACCAATTTCAAGAAGATAAAAAAAACATAAAACAAAAATTAAGAATCAAATAAGGATCTTTTCATGATTCATTTTTGTCATTCAGCTAACCTCTGCGACAATATTTTTTAGTTTTTTTTATATGAAAATCAATTATTTAAGTTTCTTAACCATTATTTTAACTGGCACAATATTTTTATATGGTTCAGCTCGATCAAGCACCATAACCATCAACACCACCGCCATCATTGAAGATGACTCTCAAGATGGTTTATGCACATTATCTGAAGCAGTACTTGCTGCCAATACAAATCAAGCATCAGGTACTGTCAACGGTGAATGTGTCGCTGGCGAATTTCATCCAGTGACAGATGTGATTCAATTTGACAACGCCATTTTACCCGCATTCTTCTATACCTTTAATGAATATACTTTTACTGAATCGGTTCACATTGATGGCCCTTCCAAAGAGCTGGTTACATTCACTGGTTTAGCACTTAATCGAGTGTTCACCTTCTTTAATATATCGAGTGACACCACCTTTAGGGTCACGGACATAACTTTTCGAGACAACAACATTTTAGCCAATGAAATTTATGGCGGTGCTATTTTAGCGACCCTTTTCAATGGTGGATCACTCATCATAAAACGTGCTGACTTTATCAATAATCAAGCTGAGCGTGGTGGCGGTGCACTGGCATTTTGGAACAGTGCTAATAATGACAATAACATCATAATTGAAGACAGTTATTTTCAAGGCAATATGACCACCAATATTGATAAAAATGAAGTAGGTGGTGGTGCTATTTTTATTGGCGGAAGACAAAACATCACCATCAAAAACAGTACATTCGCTGATAACTCTGTACAAAACTTTTTCGGTATCCAACCCTTAAGTGATAGTGCAGGTGGTGCCATTTTGGTGCGATCTACAGGGGTTGATTTTACCTCTGAAATCTTGATTGAAAACAGTACATTCACTAACAACAGCGCTTATGGTGTAGGTGGCGCCATCGCTATGGGTGGACCTGGCTACCCTAATGAACGCTCGATTGTCACCATTAAACACAGCACCTTTGTAGGTAACACAGCTGATTTCAATGAGAACCAACCCCCTTCTGACCGTGGCGGCGGTGGGATATATTCTTCTTCCAATACGGCAGTTAATCTGTTTAACAGCATTGTGGCACACAACAACGACAACTCATCCAACCCAGCCCCCGAGTTGGCTGGTGTATTTTTATCAGCTGGCTACAACCTCATTGGTAACAACACCAATATTGATATAGCATTCCCTCTTGGCTTACCCAACAGTAATGATGACTGGGTAGGCGGAGGACCTGCGGTCATCTATCCTGAATTAGAGGCATTGGCAGACAATGGCGGCCCAACACTTACCATGATGCCTTCCGCTAAGAGCCTTGTCATTGACAATGGCAAATGCAATGTACTTAACATTGACCAACGTCATTATCAGAATCCAGACACCAACCTGCGAACCTTTGATGACCCTGACCTTGCCAATGCCCTGAGCGGTTGCGACATTGGCGCTGTTGAACGCTATTCCACTGCTGAAAACCCCGCACCCATGGCGATTGATGACACCTACCAGGTACTTGAAGATGAAGTTGTAATTATTGATGCCGGCCAAGGCTTGCTCAGTAACGATTTAGATGAGAACCACCTCTGGGTGACCAATGCAGGCAGCATCCCAGTGTTGGATGATGCCAACGTTGAGGTCGGTAATTTAGAGTTACTGGCTGATGGAACATTAAAATATGAACCCATATTGGCAGATTATTATGGTTCATTCAGTGCTGATTACCACATCACTGATCGACTGAATCGTGACAGTGCAACCTTACAATTGGACATATTACCCGTTAATGATCACCCAGAATTAATCGCACATGCCGATACCATTAATGGCATTCCCAATGAGTACACCACAGTTCCCTGGGCTGCTTTTTTCTCAGCAGGCCCAGCCAATGAAGCCAATCAATCCTTAATTTTTCAAGTAGACATCAGTGCAGTCCCAGCAGGTTTTTTTAACATAATCCCCAGTATTGACCCAGTCAATGGCGACATGAGTTTTGAAATCTCAACAAACGCCACTGGCGCTGTTGCAGTTGAGATCACTCTGATGGATGACGGCGGAACTGCCAACGGAGGTATAGACACCACCGGTCCCTTAACGGCTGTGATTGCCGTCAGTGATGTTATTTTTGCAGATGATTTTGAAAGCAACCCTTAAAGCAATTTAATACGGAGACTCATTCATGAAAATAAAACTGATTATCATACTACTGTTTACCTATTTTAATAACAGTCAAGCCGAGGTCATACATTGGTTATCACAAGCTGAATCAGAATCTGGAGCATTGATAAACGGAGACATTATTTCACCCAAAATTTCAAGCAATGGTCGCTATATCAGTTTCATCAGTCATGCCACGAATTTGGTTTTGAATGATACCAATCGCTTTATAGATTTGTTTGTGAAAGACCTTCAAACCAGTCAAATCGTTAGGGTATATACAACAGAAACAGATCAACAAATCACTGACTATGGGGTCATAAATTTCAGTGCCCCCACTTCAGATGGCCAATGGATCGCATTTTCATCATACAGTGAACAACTACCGAGCGGACAAGGTTTTGGACACGAGTTTTTGTATCTAAAAAACATCCAAACAGGTGTCGTGATTAACCACAGTGACTTAGGCAATGGCTCTTTCTTCACAGTGGATGACTCGATATATTTAGCAGATGATGGCCAATCAATCACCTTCATAGCTGAAGATCCTGAGTTGATCAACCCCAATGTTTCATACTTTTATGAACAGATCTTTCGAAAACACCTGCCCACCCAAACCTTTGAATTGATCTCAATGGCTGAAAATGGCATTGATGGCGCTAATGACTTTTCCATCGAATTAGGCGACGTCTCTGACAATGGTCGCTACGTGGTCTTTTCATCCCAAGCTGATAATTTAACCCCAGATATTCTCAATAATATTGGTGATAACATCTATCTCAGAGACACCCAAAATAACACGACCGTCTTAATCAATCGAACTCCTAACGGTGACTCTTCTGCTGACACTGACTATTTGATTAATCTCATGAGCGTCAGCAATGCCAAACAGGTCGTATTTATTACCTCACAAGACGATCTGGTCAACAACGACAACAACAATCAAGACGATATATTTTTATCCGATCAAGGCGTCATCAGCCGCATCAATTTATCACCCACTGGTCTAGAATTACATGATTCGGGCCCTAGCTTCCCCACAATCAGTGCTGATGGTACAACTGTATTTTTTAGAGATTCGTCTATCAGCTTAACCACCACAGTCATTGAAGATGATTATTCTGACTTATTCAAATATGACACCAACACCAGGCGAATCAACCAAATAACCATTGGCACCGATGGTACTGGCGCCAATAACGGCACTTTTACTCAAACCTCCATTTCTACTGATGGTTCAAGAGTGGTGTTTAATTCCAGCGCAACTAACTTAGTCAACGAACCTGTTTCCCAAAGCGCTGATTCCTTGTATATATTTAACAATAACAACCAGCAGTTACAGCACCTCAGTCAAGCAGCCTTTGACCCAATGACCAGTGATAACAACAGTAATTTTGCCAGCGTCAGCAGTGACCAACTCACAGTAATTTATTCTTCAGATGCCAGTAATTTAACCCCTGTGGTTATACCTACAGCAACAAATGTATACTTACTGAATCGACAGACCAACCAACATCAAATCATAGGTCGTAAATTAGCTTCCTACATCACAGCCTTATCACCTTCGGGAAGGTACGCACTATTTTCCTCTAACTATTTTCAACCACTGGCCGAAGTTGATCTGGGTGCTCGCTATTTATTTTTATACGATCATTTTACAGGTAACTACACCCAAATCGAAGAAGGCAGCAGTTACAATGCCAACGTTAATGATCAAGGTTTGGTGGTTTTTGCCACGCATAAATCGCTGGATGCCAATGACCTCAATGAAACACTTGATGTCTACTTGTACACTCCAAACACAGGAAATATTTCACTGGTCAGCAAAAATATCAGCAATATAGCGGTGGGCGGTAATTTTCCTGACATTGGCGGTAGCGGTCATAATACTTGGCTGGCTTTTTCATCGGATAGTGATGAACTCGTGATCATCGACACCAATGATTTAACTGATGTCTTCATTCAAAACTGGCCCAACGGCCCAATTATTAGGACATCAGCCACAGTCGCTGGTGTAGAAGGTAATGGCGCTTCATTTGCACCTAAGATATCTGCTGATGGAAACCACATTTTATTTAATTCAGAGGCCACCAACTTAACTACTCATGATTACAGTCAGGCAGATGAAGATCAATTGTTTCTTTATAATCGCATCAACCAATCCATCCAGCTAGTCACCATCAATGACAATGGATTGCCTATTTATGACCACACCCCTTCAATATGGGTTTTTGATATCTCTGATTCTGGGCGTTATGTGGTTTATGAATACGAAGATGATGCTGACCCTATCATGCCAGATTTTACTGGTGATACAGATGGAGTCAAGGACATCATACTTTTTGACCAGGACACCCAAACTAACCAGGTTATATCTAGATACATCGGTGGCACCAATAGCAACAACCTAAGCCAACACCCCAAAGTAGCAGAAGACTTATCACACAACCCGCCATTACTGGGAGTTGTCTTTGAATCTTTGGGTGGTGACTTAACAGGACGCCCTGATCACCCAGGACGTTTCAATGAAATTTTTTTGTATCAACGAGGCGGTAATGATTTACAACTGTCAGTGATGGTCGAAGGTGCTGGCACCCTCTCTGGTAACGCAGGCATGAATTGTTCCAACTTGTGTGATTATAACTTCCCTCTCGGCTTGGACCTGGCCTTGGTCGCCACCCCAGATCCTGGCATGATTCTCGATGGCTGGGAAGTTGAGTTTGGTGGCTGCGAAGAAAACAGCAACCCCTGCAACTTGATCATGGATCGCAGCAAAACCATCACAGTCCGATTCATTGATCCCAGTGACCTCATTTTCGAGAGCAACTTTGATTCCAATCCATAAAATTTCAGCAAAAAAACTTAATAAACCAACCCATTTAAATCAAAAAAACGGAGAAAAAAAATGAACCAATTAACAATTAAATACGGCATTATCACCAGCATGGTATTCACGTGGGTGTTCAGTAATAACCTTACAGCCGCCGAATTTGTAGTACAAACTGACTTAGACTTATCAGGTGGCACCACAACAGGTCAGATAAGTCCAGGCGTATTCACTATTCAAACCCTCCGATCTGCTGTAGAGCAAGCCAATGATGAAAGCAGTTTTCCAGGGCCTGACATCATTCGCTTTGATGAAAATATCGAAACAACAAACCCTGGAGCTCAAACCACAATTATTTTGGGTTTAATCGGTGATCAATTCGAATTTCAGAGCCAAACCAGCAATTCCGCTTTAGGCATTGACAGCACCATTACCATTCAAGGCACTTTACCTGATGCTCCTGAAGCAGACATCATACTAGAAGCACTCAGCTTACGACATTTCCAAGTCAATCCTGGTGGCAGACTCAGACTGAATGATTTATCTTTGAAAAATGGTGAAACAGCTTTTAACAGCTCAGGTCGTGGTGGTGCCATAGTGGTTGATAATGGTGCCAAACTTGAAGTAAAAAACAGCAGTTTCAGCTTTAACGATGCGATTAATGGTGGCGCCTTGGCTTTTCAAACTGGTGCCCTTGATGCATTGATTGAGGACAGCTCTTTCCTTTTTAATGACGCCAGTGACGACAATACAGGAACTACTGACTTGGGGTTAGGCGGAGCCATTTTTGCTGATTCTGGCATTCATAAAATAACCATAAAAAATAGCGTATTCAGTCTAAATGTTGCTGATGCCCATGGCGGGGCAATTTATACCAATCAGCCCCTTGATCTCATCAGCAGCACATTTAGAAGCAACGCTACCAGCTTGGACGGTGGTGTCATGTATGTGGATAGCCAAGGTGCTACCACCGTCAGTAACACACTATTCATAAGCAACGATGCGTTGATGAGAGGTGGTGCCATATTTGCCAACAGTCAAGACATCCGGTCAAACGTGATATACAACTCAACGTTATCAAAAAATGATGCCGGTTCACAAAGATTCCAACTATTCAATTCAGGTAATCAATCAGCAGGTGGTGGCATTTATTCCTCAATTGACAATAATTTGTTGATCCACAACAGCATCATTGCAGATAACCTCGATCGCGATTCTGACATGGATGATGATATATCCGCAAACATCGATGAAGACAGTAGCTATAATTTGATTGGAGTAGGTGGTCCTAGTTTGATTGGCGTAATTAATCAAAACAATGGCAATCTCATTGGCACCTTATCCGAGCCCATTGACCCACGATTGAGTTTCAATGAATTATTACAAGTCGATGGTTTGAAATCAGACAGCCCAGCCATCAACAGTGGCAGTGACGTACAAGTCGCGACGGCTGGACTAGACATTGACATTAATGGTAATGATCGAATCATTGGCGCAGCTGTGGACCGCGGTGCTTTTGAGACCGATGTCTTCTTTTATAATGGTTTTGAATGATTTGACTTTTTCATCAGAAACTTAATCTGACTGTTTGATATCATTATCAGACAGTCAGACTGGTCATTTTCCTCATACTAAAATACCTTAGTTTCAATTTTTTTGCTCAGTAAACCCTGAATTGTGCGGTCTGTATTTGTAAGTGAAAATTTGAAAAATCCCCAACAAAACCCAAATTTCAGCTGGTTCATATACTTCTAGTTCCCAAGCTGGAGCCTTGGGAGTGATGTTAAACCACTCCAAGTTAAATGGGTATAACCTCAGTTTATTCATCAAGTTCAAATCGCATAAGAACTTCAAGTCTTTTTGACCAGAAACTCACACTAGATTAGTCCTCATTAATTAATGTGTACTCCAACATTATCCTCATCCTCAAGCCATTGAAGCAGAATTTCGCAACAAAAAATAGCCCAAGCAACCAAACAACAAACTTAACACCATAGGGACAAATGTGCTCCAGTTTAATCCAGGTGATAAAACAGACTGTGACACATCATCAACATTAACAAAAACAGTGACTTCAGTCCCTGTTTGATATTCAGAGTTACTTAACCAAGCTCTGGCTTCAGCTTTTGCATTAAAACCACCTTTTACAGTAGTCCCAGAACCATAAGAAAACAAATTGTTTTTATGAGTCTGCCCTTGCCAGTCGTATTCATAGTCAACTTCCACGCCGTATTCCACATAACGATTTAATGGACTTGAACCTGAACGGATCGAAGCAATAACTTTAACATCAACGATTTCACCTGTCACTTTCGGCCAACTGGCACTGATGCTGGCAGTAATAACCAGCCACATACCAATCATAAAAAACATTCCCCCTAATACCAAAAATAACCAAGCGACACCTTTCATCCAAACTCCGAACATACAAAACACTTCATCATAAATTGTTTGTTGATAATGAATCCTTACTTTTTCCTTAATTCATCATGAATTCTGGATCAGAAACTGTTTACAAGTTCTGTTGCACATTAAATATTCATTTTCATATCATTGAGATGAATGTTATAGTTATTTACTAGTTCCTCGACTCAATTGATTACTGTATTTTAATGATTTTTTATTTTTCCACTTTTACTTATGATGTAAATAAAAAACAACTCAGTCATGATGGTGAGGCCGTTGAAATCCCAAAAAAATGCCATGAATTATTGATATATTTACTCGAAAATTCTAATGCATTAATCAACAGGGAAGCATTGATAGAACATATATGGCACGGCAGAGTGGTTACTCACAACACCATTGATCAAACCATTTTAAAACTGCGCAGAGCTTTGAACCAAACTCATGCAGGCGAATATATTGAGTCAGTCTATGGTCAGGGAATCAGATTTTTACCAGTAGTTAGATTATCCACAGACTCAGAACTAGATACAAAGTTTGAAACCATTAAAAATCATCCAAGTCATATTATTCGACACTCAATTTGGCCTATGTGGCTGTTGTTATTTCTGACCATGGCTTTCATGTTTATATGGCTCAGTCAAACACAAAAAATACCGATAGAAATCCAACCCCATGCCAATGATGTGATTTCTCAAACCACTAACCAATCAATCGATACTAACAATGACCCAAACATGTGGCTGATTACCGGCAGTCATAATTATTTACGCCATTTATTAAACCAATCGCCGAATATAACACTTGGGCCTAGCCAATTCGAAACAGACGAGTTAACTCAATCTAAACAATTAATCATTAAACTCAATAATTACAACCATTCACTCAAGTTAAAACTCAGCCAAGATATTGTTGAAGGTAACTATTTAGCTCACCTTGAATTACACGATGCTGAGCAACTGAAGGCTGAAATCACTCATAACAATAACCTACTGATCGGATTATTTGCTGAAATTAAAGCTTGGGTCAGCAGCTACTATGATGATGCTGTAGCGGATGAACCGGATTTAATAGACCCTCAAATTTATACCGAAGATGAACAGGCTTTACAAAGTCACTTTCAGGGCATGGCACTGCAACGCAAAGGCATGAGTGAGCATGCACTTCCCCACTTTCAAAACGCAGTTGATCTTGACCCTGCATTTAAAACAGCCTGGTATGAGTTGGCGCTGGCTACCCGCAAAACAGGAGATCCCCGCAAAGCACTGAGTATCTTGAATGCCATCCAAACCAGCCACCTTCCTCTGGCGTATCAAGTGGCATTAACCAATGCCCAGACATTAGATGTTCTATTAGAATTTGAACAAGCAAAAATTGCTTATGATCAAGCACTAGACATGGCTAAACGATTAGGAAATAACAATAGGTTAGCTGCTGTTTATATCAGCCAAGGAATTTTTTACCGCAAAACCAAACAATACGAATCAGCCCAACACGCATTAGAACAAGCTGAGCTGCTTGTTGACCCCAGCAGTCAGCTCCATCTGTTCGGCACCATCATGAATACTCAAGCCAAATTGGCACGTGACATGAATCAGCCATTGCTTGCCATAGAAAAATCCAAACAGGCCATCAAGGCATTTCAACAAGCCGACGACATACGATATGAAATGCAAGCCAAAACCACCCTTGCCAGTATCTTACGCTTAAGAAATGATTTTGACCAGGCTGAACAATTGGTTAAAGAATCTTTGTTTTACCAGCAACAAATCAACAATCAACGCGGCATCAGTGATAACCAAACAAAACTGGCTAAAATTTATCAACAAACTGGTCAATTCAGACTGGCAATCGATCAATGGCAAAAAGTATTGTCTTTAACCCAGTCACTACAATTACATGGCAATTCCTCTGAAGCTTATTTATGGTTAATGCAACTGCATTTAACCAACAAAGACCTGACCAAAGCCAAACTTCAAATTAATTTATTGGAGCAACTTGTTAATAAACACCTCAAAGATAACCTTAAACAAATTTTAACTGAAGCCTCTTTAATTTTTGCCATACATCAAAAAGACCTCAATACCGCCGAATTACACTTTGCCGAATTGGGCACGGATAGTTATTATTTGAAATCGATTTATCAAGGCGATATGGCCCGTTTACGTGGAAATAATACCGCTGCTGAAGTTTATTATTTGGAAGCCTTGTTAGAGGCCAACTCCAATATTCGTTTTGATCAAATCACCCAGATTCGTAACCGCCTAAGTGATTTATACTTAGCATATCAACCCCAAAAATTAACAGATAATCTAAACGCAACCAGACAACTTAAACCTTTTATTTACCCCCTACAAAAATATCAAGCCTTGTCAGTAAAACTAGCTGGCAATCACATCAAAGCATTGAGTTTAATGGAAGAGCTTAAATTAAAAGCTGGCGATTATTGGCAAGATCAAGATGAAGAGTTACTAGAAAAAATGCGTTTTATTCAAGAGTAAGTAGCATTCATTTTTGATGCAATGTTATTTAATCATTGCAAACTTACTTCTGATCAACACTGCTATGATTAGCCAATAACATGAAAGATCATTACCCTGCCCTCAAAGCCAACTTGGGTTGAATAACTGAGTAAAGAAATGACTGATAATTCGAGGCTCTAAAATTGCGGTCATCACCACACCAAATAAACCACCGTATAAATGGGCACTGTGGTTGATGTTGTCATTATTCTTTTTACCGGCATGGATGCTGTACCACACATAAGCCACTGCAAAAACAATAGCCGGAACTGGAATGGCGGCGAATAAATATAACAACTCCCATGGCGCAAATAGTATGTAAGCAAATAAAACTGCTGACACAGCACCTGAAGCTCCCAAACTCATGTAATTTCGGTTATTTTTATGCTTAAGGTATGAAGGTAACATGGCCACTACAATCGCCGCCAAATAAAAAATGATGTAACCTGCACCACCAAAATATTGTCGATAAAAAGGTTCTAAAAATGATCCAAAGAAATAGAAAGTAAACATATTGAACAACAAATGCATACCATCAGCATGAATAAAACCATGGGTGATAAAGCGTTCTACCTGACCTTCTTTGATTGCTGGAGACCAAAAAATCAAACGTTCCATCAGCTGTCTGTTTTGCCATGCCAAATAAGTAATCACACATGTCACTGCAATGATGATAATGGTTTGATTGATATCCATGGTTAAATCCTTAAGCTTAAACATTCAGTTTAATGTTTTGCGACTCAGGTTACAATTTTAAAAACATCAAAAACTTGTATTCGGGCGGAGTTAAATTGGCATGAATAAAAAAACCAACCTTTACTAAAGGTTGGTTTTTTATTTTGGGCTTTAGCAAAATCTGATGCTATGAAGTAATTAAATGTCAGTCATTCAATACGTTCCTTCGCAAAATAATGGTGGCATCAAATCCGTCTTTAAAAATGAGGTCACTGGCAAACACTGACCCCAGTTCAACCGAACCAATGTCACATCTATCGCTACCATCATTATCACCATCCCAAGGTCTGATCCGGCCTATTTGATCTTCGTTCTGTCCACAAATTTGGCTGCCGCCATCGACTGCCGGACCGCCCTGAACTGGCAAGTGGGTTAATGTATTCCCCCCATTATCAGCCAATGTATTTTCTATGACCGTATCGGTTGAACCGGCTGGAACAATATCAGATACTCCGATGGTAACACCATAAGTACCGCTCGAAGCGCTCTGACCAATAATATTTTGCGAATTTAAACTAAAATAGGGTGTCCCTGAATATATTTCTGTTACCGGAATCAAACCTCCTCGATTACCTCCCCTAAATGGCAACGTTGAAAGTGAGGCTAAGTTACTGAACCTACCGGTTATGTGATTTGAATTCAAAGTAGGTACAGGTGGTAACGGCACCAATTCATTACCAGAAACAATCGTATGTGACATACTTGGACCGAAATACGAAGGGCTCAAATTGGCGAAAACTCCACCAACATAAGTACCTGAATTAGCAGTTATGGTAGAGTTTGAGATATTAACTCCCTTCACAAATTGGCTTCCTGTATATGTACTGGCTATTAAACCACCCACATATCCTGCAGTATTATCTGATATAGTTGAGTTATCCATTGAAGCCAGAGTAACTCCACGAAAATCCACACCACCACCAGTCAAGCCTGAATTACCACTGATGGTGGATTGTTTCAATTCAAAGCCTGTGCTTTCATTTGTTGTTAACGGACTGAAGCCAGTTAAAAAACTAGAAGGTGTCATTGTATTTTGACTCACTGTGGAATTAATCACCGATGAATTAATTGAAATATAATCAAAAAGCGCCAAACTTTGGTTATTGATAATTTTAGAATCGACCACATTCACATTACCAGCAAGTGTAGTGATTGCAGCTATCGGACCACTGGCGCCAGTCACTGTAGCATCGATCAAATTTAATTGACCGTTGGCTTCTACCAAAAATAAATCAAAATTATCAACCGCAGTACTGTCACGTTCAATCACACTCCCATTAGCGTCTATGGTGACAGCTGTTTCAATGCCAGCTATACCAAAAGCATAATAGCTAGATGGATTAATACTGGAAAAGGTTTGTGTGCTGTTTTCCGGCAACACGATAATGTCATGCCCATTACCAGATTGACAACCGCCCACACTGGCATCAGTTTCAGCAGATTCTAAGGCATTCTCAAAAGTACAAGGTGCGCTGTTGGCCAAAATAGGTAAACTGTGTTCAAAAGCACCCACATCACAAATAAAACTGCCATTCCCATCGCCATCAATACCACGCCCTTTGCCTTCCTGGTCTGAGGTTGATCCAAAGCATGTTAAATCATTGCCATCAATGGCAATTGAGCCAGCTTTAAGTGGATGGACCAATTGTCCCTGACTAAAGCTCAGTGGGTATAAATTATCTTTGGCATCATTGCTGAATGATTGGTCAGTGGCTCCTAAAGTGAGGTTGGTAGACCCTGTCATTCCATTATCACCGATGATGTTATTGGCATTAATATTTATGGTCGAACTGACACCATTGTAAATATTTGATGAATCACCATAATACACAGAATAGGTAGAAGGCACATGATTGCCCGCTATCAAAGTACCTGACATATTGATGGTTGAATCTCCATAATTTAGAATACCACCTGCGACATTGGCTTGGTTATTGCTGATCGTGCTGTTGGTCAGCGTTAATTGGCTAACAATCTCTATCTCGCCTCTACCAGGACTTGCTGATGAGGATGAATAAGAGTTGATAAATATAGCTGCCCCAAAAATACTTTTGTTGCCACTAAATGTAGACTCAGTTATGCTCACTTCAGATTGGATTAACCCAGCACCACCAGCAATGGTGGACAATCCACCTTCACCTCTTCCAACACCAACACCGCCATTAAATGAGGCATGCTCATTATCAATAAAACTGGTTTGATTGATATCAACACCAGCAAAATAAGCTTGGAATCCAGCTGCGAACTGTCCAGTGTTTGTATTATGCCGTATCACACTGTTTGTGATCTCATTCCCTGCACTGAATGCAAGCAACACAGCTCCATTGTTCAAGGCAAAAGTACAGTTTTCAATACTAACGCGTCCATAAATTGACAGCAGTCCACTGCCTATACCTGATCCGTTATCAGCACCTGTTACGGTGGTGTCACGTAGAGTTAAATCGCCTCCAGCAATAACCTCAAACAAACCAAAATTCTCAGTGGAGTGATCAGCACTGAGGGTAAGACCATTACCTTCGATGGTGATATTACTGTTAATGGCAGGTAATCCAAGGTTACCTCCACCTCCACGATTCAAAAATGCTGGTGTATTGACAGAACGTACCGGTGGTACAAACACAGTGTTAATCACAATTGAATCATTAGGCGTAACCACTTGAATGACATCATCACCAGAACCTGCAGTACATAAACCAACTGCCACATCGCCATTGGCACTTTGAATCGCATCAATTAATGAACAATTATCATCAACTGAAATGGTTGCAGCATGCGTTGAACTGAAGGCTCCCAGAATGGCACTGCACAATGCTGACTTTTTTAGTTTTTTATTTTTGGTTTTCATCATAAATCACACCCAAATTAGAATTAATTTAATTATAAACCAGCACAGAATCCTACCATTCTAAAAACTTGCAATTTTTTCCTTTTTTATTTACAAATCGAGAACTCCGTCAAAGAATTTTCAAATTCTTTGTGAAATGCCCCCTGGCAAAATAGGTATTATTCAAATTTTGTCGGTGATTGTAAGGTTTTCATGACCTGACTGAGCTTGGTTCTACTTACAGGTATTTCATGATCCTGTCTTAATACAAGTTTTCCTTGTCGCCCTTGCTTTTTAAAACTTTGAATGTGTTTCAGGTTGACCCAATATGAACGATGACATTGAATGCCTGACTGAGAGAACAATTCCTCAATGGCATCTTTCAAGTTATACAAAATCAATGCCTGACCCTTGGTGGTATTAACTTCTAAATAATGAAGTTCTGCTTTGAGGAAAGTGATTTCAGTGCCTATCGCTACTGGTAACAATTTAAAAAACAAGGGTTCATTAATAGATCCTTCGTCTATTGATTGATTGATTTCACTAACTCCCAATGAATTTCTCTCAGTATCATCCCCTTTAAGCTCAAGCTGATTAATTCTGTAACCTAAAATCCATGGTGCATTCATGGCAACCCAACTTATGATAACTGGAGGCCCAACACCTCCCAACTCATCTAGAAGTTGCTCATACCATTGTTCTTGTGAAAATTGGTTCTGACCAAAAAAATAATCCAACAATAATGCCAATGGAGTAAATATGAGTACTCCCATCAAACCTGAAACAAACAATTGCAACCATGAATTAAGCCGATCAAACCCAGTGAAATGATTCAACAACATATGAGAAACGATCAATAAAGCTATAGGCAAACCAGTTTGTAATTGCCATTGGATAAAAGTAAACCCAAACCACCTACCTGGGCTGTCACTCTGGCTAATGAAGGCGAATAAAACCCCCAATAGGAATGCCACAGAAAAAAAATATTTGATTGGTGATATGCTGCCAAAATCAAAAGCTTGTTTAATTTGCCCGTTCATACAAAGAACTGCCCATTGGTGCATTTACGCTTGGTTTTCACGGACTCACTACCTTTGAAGACTATCATTAAATGTGATTTTAACTTAAACGTTGTGAGGAAAACACCATGCAAATTAAAAAGCTATATATTCTAACAGGTCTATTAACTTTCCAAGCCAATACTGTTTTGGCAGAACCCTTCTGGTACTTAAAACCAACTGTAGGCATCAGCCAAATGGGTGATAAAAAAGGACAAACTGTTGACTTGGGTTCTGTTAATGGCACTGCAGAAATTGAGTTAGATGGAGGTTTTACTCCAGGCCTGTCATTTGGTTATAACTTTGGTAATCAATGGGCTACAGAATTTGGATGGGAGTACCGCAGCAATGACAGCCAAACCACATTAGCAGACGGCACATTTTATCCAGAAGGTAATTATGCCTCTAATGTATTCTTTTTAAATGGTTACTACCATTTTAATACCCAAAGTAAATGGCAACCCTATATAGGTGCAGGATTGATGTTCAGTCAAGAAATCGACATCGACCTTGAATTAGATGGGGTAGAGCTTTCTTATACAGCAGATGGAGACACTGGGTTTCAAATAATGGGTGGTGTCACCTATGCCATCAATAATGATTGGTCACTTAATGGTGAAATCAGATACGGTAGTTTTTCAGGCATTGACCTGACAGGTGAAGGAAATATAGGTCAAATCAATGATTTGGATTATGACCCACTAACTATAGGCATGGGTCTACAGTATAACTTTTAATTTCAAAACCATGTTCTCCAAGGAAAGCCACATCACTACCCTCTTCAGGTGCTGTGGCTTTCTTAATACGGCCATCAAACTACATCAGCTGTATACCATTCGGTTAAAGTCATCGCATATGATGACATTTATATGTAGTTTCAACAGACATAAAAAAACCGCAATACATGCGGTTTTTTTATTAATTTCAACTCAATTTAAGTCAAATTAGTTTTCTCCTTCTCATTATAGCTAGAGAGATTATCATCAACACCATCAACAACAACATAGATGTTCTAGATAATGGCACTGCTGTAGGCACACCTCTTGGCACGACACCGAAGACAGTAGTATCAGAATCAGGGTCATCTACAGTTAATTCTGTCGTCTGAGTTTCTGGAGTAATCGGTATTGAACAATCGTCTAATGCTGGATCATTTTCATCATAAGTCAGCACATAACAAACGGCTGGATTTGGTGGTGTTGGAGTTAAGGCCACTGGTAATCCAGTAAATTCAAAAACACCGTCAGAATCAGTGTCTATACTACCAATTAATTCATCACCTATATCATCACAGTTCAAATCACGTTCTAATGTAGCAGTTACCCCTTCGACACCTTCACCCATGTCATTGGTACCATTTTCAGGAGAGGTATCACAAAACAGTAGCCCAGATACTGTACCGATAGCAGCATACATACCACCATCTACACTGTAATCATTGCCTGTTAAATTAATACCACTTACTTGGCCATTAGCCGCATTCACATCTGAATCAATAGCATCATTCCCAGAATTTTGAGTGGTGAAAATAAAGCCACCAGGTAAACCGGAGAACTCAATACAATAGTTACCTGCATCTAAGCCAGTAAACAAGTAATAACCATCATTGGCAGGGACACCGCCATTAGCTGTTACCTGAGTATCAAGTACGGTTCCTGAACATGTGGCATCATCATACAAAGTGACAGTGATCCCATTAACACCTAATTCAAGAACGTCTTGTAAACCATCTTGATTGTTGTCATACCATACATAATTACCTAACTCTAACAATGTACCATCGTTTTCATCAAAACCAAAGTCATTACCTGTACTGTCTGGATTATCTGTATCAAGTTCAGAACCTGATGTGTCATCTGTGATCACATTGTCACACGCTCCCAAATCAGCATCATTCACATCAACTTCTGTGATGTAACAAATCTCAGCTCCAACTGGACCTACTGGTAAGTCATCAAACAAGTATGCACCTGATGCATTGGTATCCAATGGACCACCTATAACGCCATCAGCTGGCGCATCAATCGCATCATTACAATTCGCATCATTGTACAAAGTAACCGCTATACCTGATAACAAGGTATCACCATCACCTGCATCATAAGATGTATTGGCATTGGTCGATGATTCACACCATGTCAAACCTGCAATCGAACCATCAAGCGATATACCCATATCAATGGTCTGATCTGTCGCTGTTAAAGTGATGTTCTCAACCAATCCAGTACCTGGATCTGCATCTGAATCTAGCGCAGTATCTCCACCTTGACCTACAGGGGATATCTCATAACCGGCTGGTACGTTGCTAAAGGCCACACAGTAATCACCCGCTGATAAGCCTGTGAACTGATAGTAACCATCAGTAGCTGGCGTGCCGCCATTGGCAGTAACCGCACTACCAATTGATGTTCCTGTACATGTCGCATTGTCAAACAACTCAACATCAACACCATTAACACCTGGCTCACCGGCATCTTGAATACCATCTTGGTTCGTGTCATACCAAACATAGTCACCTAAGTTGATGTCTTCATCAAAACCAAAGTCATTACCTGTACTGTCTGGATTATCTGTATCAAGTTCA
>CAZVZJ010000002.1:0-62674 GCA_964631055.1 uncultured Marinicella sp. | reverse complement strand
TCACATCAACTTCTGTGATGTAACAAATCTCAGCTCCAACTGGACCTACTGGTAAATCATCAAATAAATATGAACCTGAACCATTGGTATCTTGTGATACTGCTGTGCTTGCATCGGTTCCATCTACTGTATCATTACAGTTCGCATCGTTGTACAAAGTGATTTGGATCCCAGCTAACAGACTGTCTCCATCACCAACATCATACGTGGTATTCTCGTTGGTTCCACTTTCACACCAAGTCAAACCTGCAATCGTTCCATCAAGCGATAGTCCCATATCGTAGCTTGAATCATCAGCTGTTAAATCGATGTTTTGGATTTGACCGCTGCCATTGGCGTCAGAGTCAACAGTGTCATTACCACCTTGATTTGCAGGTGAAATGTCATAACCAGTTGGAATATCACTGAATGCTATACAATAATCCCCTGCTCCCAAACCAGCAAACTCATAGAAGCCATCAGCTGCTGGCGTACCGCCATTAGCAGTCACCGTACTATCCAAAGCAGGTGGCGTACAAGTGGCATTATTAAATAACTCTACAGTCACACCATTAATACCTGGCTCCCCTGCATCTTGAATACCATCTTGAGTGGTGTCATACCATACATAATCACCTAATGAAAACACCGTTGCGACATTAACTAGATAATCTTCTACCTCACCATCTGATGCCGAGCCTGTTGGCGCCAAACCGCCAGCCGACGAACATCTGAATCTAGCATAGGTATTACCAACTAGTGCGCCAGCAGGCACTGAAAAAGATAAATCATTGTTGGTACCATTAACAGTTGCTTCGCTGGCAAATATTTGTTCTCCAGCATCATCAAAATCACCATCTTGATTAAAATCAATCCAACCATCAATGAGACAAGCCCCGGTTGAAATAATATCTAAGCTGGCATTTGCATTACCTACAAAAAGGTTTTGTATATCTGTTATACCATCTTCATCATCTCCAGCAGTAGCACATGTTCCTACTGTACTCAAACCCACTGCACCATCATCTCCGCTGGCAGTGCCATTAGGTTGACCATCAAATTCAGAATCAACACAAGCTCCTAAATATAAAGCCGGATCAATTTCATGGATCGCTCCATTAGAGGCGATTAAACTGGCATAACTGACATCTGGGGCATCACCCAAATCAATAGCTGGTCCAAAACCAAAGTCAATTGCATAGTCACTCTGTCCTGCAAAACCTGTGGTTAAATTAACAATAACCACACCAGATCCATTATCGACACCATCTGAATCCCTTAAGTCACTACCAGCTCCCGCTCCACCATTATCAGCAATAGTTATTTGTGTGCCGTTACAGGCATTATTTAGTGCTGTGGCATTAGCTGCAATAGTCGTATCAACAGTTACTGTACAGGCAGCGGCTCTAGGTATCGGCGAACTATTGATGGCGTCATATAGCGTATCATTAAAGAAATATTGACCATTTCCATCTGTGGTGGTTGTAACCGGTAAGTCTGCACCACATTGCAAAGAAACAGTCACTCCAGAAGCTGTACCTTCTGATGGATCTTGGACACCGTCATAATCAGCATCACACCACAATCGATTTCCTATTTCCAATGGTGCTTGAGGACACATCAGCTCAACATCACCTAATCCTGCACCTTTACCAAAGGTAGCTGGTTCACCACCAGCATCGGTGCCAAAGACCATATATCCACGATCACTTCTACCATTGGCATTATTAAACCACCTTGTTCCAGCCGCTCTTACTGCATCGGTTGGATCAAAAACTGATAAGACAACTTGTCCCGAACCTGGTAAGTGAGCAACACCACCCAATGATACTTCATGGTGTGTTCCTGAGTTTTCATTGTTGGAAACAGTGTACATGTCCTGCCAATACCATTCTCCACCGCCCGGACCTTGTCCACCGTCATTTTGATCGGCACCATTGGTTGAAGTAACACCACCATCACAACTGGCATTGTCTTCCAAAGTATATGCAGCGCCATCATAACAAACACGTAAAATATCACCTCCCACAGCCACTTCATGAACCTCTGTTGAAGGCGGATTACCATAATTATCGTTACCCATTTGATGACCTAATCGATCAACGAATGCGATAATAATAGAACCATCAACATCAAATGTTAAATCGGTAAAAATGGGTTGTGGATAAATGGCTTGTCCAAAGGTTTGATTGGGATTAGGTATATCAGAAAAATCTCCGATCCAAGGAAGCCAATCTGCAGCTGTATCACCACCACCACTGTTACTGACATTGCCTCTTGGGTAATTTAAATCAAAATCCAATATTGAAGTAAAACCAGCTGCTGTATTTTCTGGATCAAATTGATATAAAGTTGCTTTCAAATCAACTATTAGTTGAGAGGTTTGGGCTGAACAAACCACTCCCACATATACCATACCTTGATAATACTCAACCGCCCAAGGACGTGAGTCATCTGGTGCAGCGACAGCTGGGGTCACACTAGAGTTCATACAGGCTGGTGAAGGAATAGGATAAGCATTAATATCTGCTGGCACTGGAGCCGCTGCTGGAATGCCTACAGGGATTTCATATAAATTGCGATCATGAAGATTAACTGTCCACATAGTTGTTTCATCATCTGAAAATGCTAAACCACCATAACTGACCTTACCAACTGAATCCCAGGCGGTTTCATCATAAGTAGGGGTTTGAGGGTTACTGGTTGGTAAATCATGAGTGTCTACACCAAAATCAATGTTATAAGGTGCATCAGCCAAATCAACAAAGTCACTTGCTACAGGCACATTTGGATCTGACATGTCTATTTGATATATTCCGCCAGGTCCTAATTGTGCAAAACCTGCGTGACGTTTCATCATTGCTGCTGCATAGAGGTTTTCTGATTGACGTTGAAAAGCCAAACCCCACGTCGCACCAATTTCTCCACCAAATGCCAAATAGTTATTATTGGTAGCAGCTGTGTTACCTGTTGCGCTGTAAGGAAAGCCAACCAACACATCCGCAACACTGGCTGTATTGGGGTTACCTTCATCTAACTCAGGGTTACCATTGATATAACAACTGGTCGCTACCATTGGATCTGAATCACAATACTCTTTGGGATTCAATAATCCAATATCAATGGCTGAATTGGCTGCACTGAAAAATTGTATCCGGGTTGCTCCTGAGGCGCCAGAGAAAAGGTAGTCTTTATCTGCTGGGATGGTAACCTCCATTCTAACTGGAAAACCGCCACTGGGAGGAGCAATGGCAAAAGCACCATCTGCGGTTGTTTCACAACTATTAAATGTACCATCATCACTGAATACACTAACAGTGATATCAGCTACACCGGTTTCAATATTCACGCCACCACGGTTGGTATCACCATTGTAGTCATTGAACACAAAACCTGAAAGAGAACCAGTTGCAGTACAAGGCGCTGCCAAGGACTGAAAACTGCACACCAACAACACAAGGGTCGAAACGACCCATTTCACACTAACATTTTTCATTAAACACTCTTTTTACACACTAAGATAGGCCGAAGTATATAAGAAGAAAATCAATGTGACTACCAATTAAGCCCAAACATTAACACAAATTTACAATCTGACTTACAATTGTACGCTCAAACACACAAACCCTTGTTTTATATACATTTTATGGCATTTATTATTTATCTATATCCAACAATACATTGGTTCATACATGTGCAAATTAACTCGTTGACATGACTTATCAACTTACCTCTAATTCAATCATAAAAAGAAATAGCCCCATATTTTCAAATTAAATAAGCAATTTCAGTCAAGTGTTAAGTTCAAGGTTGGTTTAAAATTTCTAACCATGAACTTAATAACCAAAAATAGATATAAAGAAAGAATCGAAGTCGTCATCAAACACATTTACAAAGAATTGGCCAAACCTACCGAAAACGGCTTAAGTTTAAATAGACTGAGTGAAGTAGCTTGCTTTTCAAAATATCATTTTCATCGCATCTTTTTAGCTGTTATTGGCATGAACACCAATCAATTTATTCAGCGTCTGCGGTTAAAAAAGTCATCTTATCAACTGGCCTTTCACCCTGAATTAAAAATCATTGATATCGCATTAATTGCTGACTATGAGAATCATGAATCTTTTTCTCGCGCTTTTAAAAAAACTTATCAACAAACACCCAGTCAGTTTCGTCAAAAACCCAATTGGCAACATTGGTCTGAAAGACACTCATATCAATTAACTCAGGAGAACCCCAACGTGGAAATAACAATCTGTCAATTCCCTGAAACCCTGATCGCTTCACTCAAACATCTAGGGTCTCCAAAGCTGCTTAATCAAACCATTTCCCAATTTATCAAATGGCGTAAAACCAGTGGCGAATCCCCCATTGCAACTACCGATACTTTTGGACTGGCTTATAATGACCCCACATCGACGCCCACATCTGAATTCAGGTTTGATGTTTGTAGCTCCGTATCACGACCAGTCAATGAGAACCCATATGGCGTAATCATGCAAACAATACCTGGTGGCCGTTGTGCACGAATAACACACCATGGATCGCATGACCTAATGTATGAAAAAATTCGATATTTATACAACAGTTGGGTATTTGAACATAATGAAGAATTGCGCAATTTTCCTTGTTTCTTTCAATATCGAAATCTATTCCCGCAAGTTTCTGAGCATGAGTTAATTACGGATATATTCTTGCCACTCAAGTAATTACTAAAACACAGCAAACTTTGCCAACCAGCCTTTAGTAACAAAATGAGTTTTAATCATCGGGCCAGCTTGTTCATTTATCATAGCCGAAATTTCTTCAAGCATCATTTGATGGTTCTTACCTGCCTGTCTTTTCAATGTGGCATGCGAATGCCAGGCGGTAACCACTTCATCTTTTCTTTGTTCATGCATAAAGTGAGATTCTAACGAATGTATTTCTGAAAACAAACCAGTGCTTTGTAAATAAGACATTTGATCATCACGCCGCGACCCATAGTCAAAAGCAGGTATCTTTCTTTTGATATAAGACTCAATTTGATGCTGTAATCCAGTGGCTATATCACGGTGATTCCAAACAATTAAAAACCAACCATTTTTCTTACATACTCGAGCCGATTCCTTCAGCGCCTGGTGTTTATTCACCACATTGAAAGATGAACCAAAGCTGACCATATCAACACTACCATCAGTTAAAGGTATTTGCTCTGCATGAGCCTTCAACCAATTAATGGCAGGCCATTCAACACATGACTTTTTGCCATGTTTTTGCATTTCCGAGTTAGGCTCTATTGCATGGACCATCATATTTTTCGCTGCAAATTCCCGCGCCAAAAAACCAGTTCCAGCGCCCACATCACATACAGCAGCATGTGCTTTTAGCTCGCTGATTTTTATAGCATCAGTAATGAATATGGGACAATAAGGTGCCCGCGAATGATAACTTTCAGCCAATTCAGAATAATCCCAGTCTAATTTCATTTATACGCACACTTTTTTATTAACATTGCTTTTAACTGAAGAAAAATCGGTTCTATACCTCCCGATCCATCATTTTTTAAAGTAACATCAGGGTTTATCGGGAACTCAGCTGGTATATCTTTTCCAACCACTTGACTTACATTTTTAGCTGAATAACCACTGTAAATGCCTTTTTTATCTCTCTGTAACAAGGTAGACTCATTGACATCTAAAAATATTTCTATATATTTTTCATTGTGCTGCCTGTTCCATTTTCTTACATTTTCAAATAAAGAAATCGTAGCACATATCACATCAATTCCTTGAGATGTGATCATTTCACATATTTTTGCATGTCGCATGGCTACCTCATACCGCTGCGCCTTGTCATAACATTCATTAGGCAGCTGATAAATACGCCTGAGAACGTCTCCATCCAAAAGCACTGTGTTTTTTTGGTGTTGAATTAAATCTTCATACAACCGCTGCGCTAATGTTGTTTTTCCAGCTCCAGAAAGGCCGGTAATCCAATATAAACACCCTGTTTTCATACTAACATTTCCTATTATTTAAGGCCAAACTCATTCATAAACAATTGATACAGGCGTTTGGCATTGATTGGATCATAATGATCACCATAAATACAATCTACCATTGTTTTAGACCAATCTTCGGTGTATTTAATGCTGGTGCTTGTTGTTGAATCACAAACATTGATCGACTCATAACCTAACCATCGACATATTGGGTTAAAAGCCAGATCGAATAACGCTGAGGTTTGTTTGTCTAGATGCTGTTGGTACTCCAGTGGTTGACTGGTGAAATTGAATTTTCTGATTAACTTTCCTTGAACTGCCAACTTTTCTTCTGCTTGCTTTACAACTTTAAAATCTGACGCTTTAATGGCTTTAAGCATTTGTTTTTCGGTCCGCATAACACCCATAAAAAATAAGGCTTTTTTCAAAGTTTCTAAAGCATTTGATTTATAGTCTTCGAAACGTACGACATGATAATCCAAATGCTTCAACCGAGCTTTCCATAGTGTTAAGAAAACACAGAGATAATTCACATAGTTCACGGGAAAATGATGATAATTTGATTGTAAAAAAGCAATAAAAGTCATTGTAAAACTCGGCTCGTTATAACTCAGTCTGCGCCACTGTGAATACAACATATCGCGAGGGTCACGAACAAAAAACAGGATCTTTTTGTCCTCGTCGATAGTGGTTGGCCATCGATGCGTGGTTCTACCTGAATGACAAGGATCAAAATTGAATGAACGTTCTTTTTTCAATGCTGGTAATGTTTGACACCACATACCCTTGGATTCTTTGTAGGTATATTGAAATTGGGACTTACGTGACCATTCGTGAGGTATTTCAACATCCCATGGATTCCAAATTGAAACATCCAGTTCTAATAAACAATTTACCAACCAAGCACTACCCGAAGGTAATTCTGCTGAAACTATTTCAAAAGTTTGTGTGGGAAAATCTTGTTTCCAGACAGGAATCATTTTTCACTCATTTAGGTTATATTCATGCCTTGATTCGCAAAAATATGGGTTTAGCTTATTTTCTTGAGCCAATTTTTTATAGAGATTCAGGTCAGCCACCGTATCAAACTCCAACCAACCATGGTTAACCAAGGCAGCTTTTACCTGCCAATCGTGATTGATCATTTGCTGAATAAATTCAGTCATATACATTTGACTAAATTTTTTATTATCCAAGTGCTGCTCTTTTAAATCAGCATATAACCCAACCATTGCACGAACTTTACTGGCACTGATTTTTATCAAACCTGTGAATTGGCCTTGAATTTCATTTACATCAGACACTCTTTGCCCTAATTCAACAATGGCATTATCATCTCCAAGTTTCATAGATTCTGCATCACTGAGAACATCTGCAAACCGCAAATGCCAATAATCTTTCCAACCAGCATCAACCATAACCACTACATCACCTGACGTTTCCAGCAATTTAGCAAGATTACCTGATTCATAAATGATGTCTCCATAAGAAATGATTACATCTTCAGCACCGGACATTAATTCAGCTGCACAAAAAAGCGACTCAACCATATTCGAATGTCGATAATTGGTGTTAAAAACACACTTAAATCCATTGTTCTTTATAATTTGTGAGGCATAACCAGTAACCACATTAATTTGGGTAAGCCCAGCTTGCTGCAATACCCTGTGCTGCCTTTTTAATAACGACATTCCATTGAATTGAATCATGCACTTAGGCATGTGGTCGGTAACTGGTTTTAACCGAGTACCTTGTCCAGCTGCCAGGATAATCGCCTGTGTCACGACAAAAATCCCATTATAAGCTGATCAGTCATATACTGTGCTTTGTTAAACCTTTCTGGATGCCACATGATACCCAAAACTTGATATTCATTATGACCAACACACTCAGCCACACCATCATCTGAGCGAGCCAAAACCTCCATATCTTCTGCTAAATTAACATCTTTAATTCCCCAGTTATGATAAGAGTTTACTTCACCACTCTCTTCAGATTTAAATGTAACTGTATGGTTCTTCTTAACATGTTCATCAACGGTTTGAATTGTCCCTCCAAAATAAACATTCAATATTTGCATTCCTCGACAAACGCCCAATAACGGAATATTTTGGGTAAGTGCAAATGATATTAATCTCTTTTCTACTTGATCTCTAAGAACCGAAACACTGCGACTATTGGTAACCGCTAAATCATTACCACCACTTAAAATCAATCCATCTAATTTAACTGCAGCCAAGTAACGATCCAAATCCTGACAGGCTTTGAAATTTGGAATTATGATTGGTATGAACCCTAAATTTGATAAATAAGAAGACCACTGTTGATCCAGAAAATCATAAGTAGTTTGACTCCGCTCATCTTCTTTAACCTGTTGAGTAACACCTATATATTTCATGACAGTACTGGAATAATTTGTTGGGTTGCACAATTAATTAAAATGGTTTTTTGCTTAATTAAATAATTATAAGCTTTAACTCCAACTCCAATTATAGCTGGTATACTCAATTCAGCTGCCCTGATACTCATGTGAGAGTTGGCACCACCATACTGAGTGATAAAGCCACTGATACCTGCAGTAAATATCCAGTCATATCCTGGGTCAGCACTCTCAATAAGAACAATCTTGTTTTTCAACGACGCTCCATTTTTAGTGACATAATCTTTAAGCACTAGCACATTGGCTGTAACAGTTCGAGAGGTTATATAATTAGGCAAACAATCAGCCACTTCAAAATACACAAAATCTTGCTGACTAAAGATTAGATGAGGCAGTTCAAGCCTTTTTGTGAACTCAAATTCACTGGATCTGGATTCGATTCGATTTAACGCTATGGATACTGGGTCACAATCAATCGACATATCTATTATATCTTTCCAGCTCAGAAAACTTAACTGTTCTCTACTGATACCTTTAGATTTGCCATACCTTACCCAGCAATCCAATGCCATACTTAAATTTTTAGAAAACTCAAATTTCACCGATTCTCTGGCTTCTATTGCTTGCTGAAAAAAGCCAAACAATTCAGTGACTTGAATCTGCGATGCAAAAGTATCATCCAGCCACCCTTGAATTTTTTTACGAGCCTGCTGTGATAACTTAAATTGCTTTTTGGGCACCTTTATAGGCTGAACTAATTCCACCAAATACTTTTCAGGGTTTTCCCAATAGGCAGGCGCTGTGATGTCATAAGTTCCAGGCCTTAAGTGACCACAACAAGATAAAATTTGCGATGCAGATAGTTTTTCAGATGAAGCTTCCTTGCCAACCATCATTGCTGGCATAGAATGAATATTGTTCAAGAATATTTCTTTTTCTACAAGACTCATGAGATTCATTTTAACCATGTCATTTAACCATGCCATGGCCACAAAACCGGCTCTGGCTGCATGTGCAAATGCCAACGCAGCATCTTTTTTTACTGAAGAAAACAACAACACCCCTTGCTTTAGTGGACATCGTTCCTTTTCCAATATTTGCTCTCGATCTGCCATCAGTTCAGAAATTTTTTCGGTATCACGCCTTAAACGCGATGTGGCTTGTTGGGTAATCATCAATAAACCCATTTTCAGCTCTTTAATGTCACTTTGCAAAACACCAAAAGGTTCAAGACGTTCAGCAACAATAGACTCAAACGCTGGTGTCAGGCATGTAATGGCCACTTCAAATTCAACTTTATCATGATACTCAGGGTGCAATTCCAAATAAATCAGATAAGCATTTACAATGCGGTTAGTCGCTTCTGTTGAAACCATATCAGGTATGAAAGAATTTAAACTTAATCTTAAATCTATATAAGGTATGCCACCAAAAACTTTGACTAACGGCTGGCCAACTACATTTTTGTACCCATAAGCTTTTCGTTGTTTCGCCCATATTTCATTAAGAATTAAGTCTTTGTATAAAGACAAGGCAAGTGGTTTTGGTTTGATACCAATGATTTCTGCTGGATTCCAATCAGCCATTACTCCATATATAGCCCGACTACCCAGTACTTTTTGATTGGCGAAAAGAGATTGTTCATAATTACCCATTAGTCGCTTCAATTGATTTTGAAAACCTTGATCAGATACTTTAACTTGGTTGTCATGTCTGGCAATATGTCGGACTTGAAATATGTGGCACTGACCTTGAGTATCAACAGCAAACTCAATATCCAAATCATCACAAGCCAACAAGTTTTCAATTTCTTGAACAGCCCGAATAACTGTTTGCCATTTTTCAGGTAAAACCAAACTTGTTTTTTTATAGTGTTTATATATAACAGACTGTTGAATAGAACAGCTTATTCCAGCTGTTACAGAAGCAGTGGCATCAGCTCCCTCATCATAACTAATTTGATAATATGGAGCTGCGGTATCGAGTGAACGAGTCAAAATCACACCAGCTACCGCAACATCGGTTAAGTATTTTTGTACAAACACTTTCTCTCGAGCGGGTTCATTCAAACCTTTATAGGAAGCCAACACTTCCTCAACTGCTGACACTATTGCTGATTCGATTTGACTATCTACATGCGATACACTCTTAAATCTACCGGCTTGACTCGCTGTTTTAGTATCTTCTTCAGATGCACTGCTTCTCACTATAAGAAGCTGATTAGGAAAAGTAGCTTGAATTTTTTGTACCAAAAAAGTAGTCTTTTGCTGCCATTGGCCAACAGTAAATCCGACCTGACTACCAATTAAACTTCGCGTAACTATGCTTGATAAATCATTGAGTAGAGTAGATTTATCTCTGACAATGTGGCTTTTTAGCAATATAACTATTCCATTGAATAAAGGTGGATTCAAAAGACGGCGACCAGATAAATTTATCGCCGCAATTCACTTAAGACATTTAAGTATTTAAACATATTTTTTGTTATTTAAACGTTAAATGTCTTTACAGCTAATTTACAATCCTGCCACCTCATCACTAGGTAAAAAATCAGTATATATACCACTGACTTGATAGCGCTTCATTAATTTAGATTTAATTTTTTCATCATTGATGGTATAAACAAAAATGCGGTGAAATTTCAACAGCGTTTGATAGACACGACTTTTGGCCTGAGAAGCCCGCATGCTAACAGCCAATAAATCCATTTCTTGACTTAAATCCACCACTGATTTTTTAGAACCTTTGTATTGGTAAAGTATCCAAATCAGATCATCAAAGCCTAATTTTTTCAATATGTCATATTCTGCTGGTTGGTAAAACTGCGGAATTAACTGCGCTTTTAAATTGGGGTATTTTTCAATTATAAATCGAATACCCTTTAGGTTGTCGTGTTTGATGTCAGTTACTATCTTCACCTCTGGCTTGTCCAATAACCACGATGCCAAACTATCGAGTGTGCATGAATTGAAGTCATTATGTTCTGTAACCAATTGTTTAAATTCGCTATAAGAGATTGCTTGTTTGGGTTTATATTTGAAGATTTTCTTGAAAGTTTTTCCCCAGTCATGCAGACAAACCAAATAACCATCACTGGTCCACGAAAAGTCTATTTCCATATAACGAAACCCTGCTTGATAACTTTTGTTCAAGGCTTCTATTGAATTGGTGTAATTTTCACCATTGTAGCCACCGCCTGCATGAGCGATCATCATAACAGCCTCAGACTCTACATACCCAGTTAACTGATCAGACATGATGCAACTCAACACAAAGGCCAAACATGTCTTAAACACCACAATTTCGAAGCGCTAAAATAAACAATTTAGCTGACAGCTTTTCTCTGAAGTTTGACGTTTGATCTAAACCCATTAATTTTAAATAGGGTTCCTCTTTGGCTGTTGTGTTTACCCAAATAGATTTACTGATGGTTCTTAACATCGAATATTTGTTGCGGGTATTCACCTTCAACCACTTCAAAGCTTTGATCATTACTTTTTCATTATCTGTAAAATCTTCACCAAATGGAAATTCGGGAAAATAACCTTGTTGTTTTAATTGAAACAACTGCTTTTTAATTTTTTCAGGGGTATTATCACGAAAAACCCCAGGTATTTGCCAATCAGCAGATAGCTTGTTGTGTGCAACAGCTTGTATACGCAAACCTTCTTGGAAGCGACTGTCGGCAATACATATCATTCTTTGTATACAAATTTCATCAGACTGCCCTCGTAAGTCAGCGATACCATATTCAGTGATAACAATATCTCGTAAATGACGTGGTATGGTGCAGTAAGTGTATTTCCATACGATATTTGATTCAATGGCATGTTTTCCAGCATGCACACTTCGCAACATTAAAATAGAGCGACTGTCGCTCAGTGCATGTGCCATTGCGACAAAATTGTATTGGCCACCAACACCACTGACCACTTGATGGTTATCTAAAGTGTCTGATGCTGCTGCACCCAACAGATCAACTTTCATGCAAGTATTGACAAACCTCGCTTTAACACGTTGGACACGATCCAGTGCTTCACCACCGTAAAGTTCATTGATTTGACTCACCGGTGTCATTTGAAATATACGCTGTGACTCAGTATCTAAACTTTTTAACCAAGCATAAAATCGCTTAGAGCCCATAAAAAATGCGGCATGTAAAACAGCGCCTTGTTTTAATTGCTTACCTGTAAGTTTTTCAGAAATAATGCTTAAATTTTCTTTGTCATTAAAATCAGCCAAATATCGCTCACCTGTTGAGTCTGATATAAAACCATTACTGAAAGATAGGTCAGTTTTAAATATACCCAGATTTTGGAGGCGCTGAAACTGCCTGGCTGTTAATCTGGCATCAATCACATTATTTTCCAGCAACAGCTTAAGAATATTTTGATCAAACTGCTCTTCCAACTCACCATGATTAATTAATCGTTGTATTTCAGCATCTGGGTAGACTTTTCGCTTTAATATGCCCGCATCATATAAATGGGCAAATCCTTCTACAAACATTTCGCTGGCCGCATAAAACCCTTGTGTAAAAGGTTTAACACCTCCGGTTGAATTGATTAAATCACCAAAATTGGATTTAATGCCACAATCAGTCAGCAGTTGATTGTATGCATCATTATTTTGATGCCTTAACTGCGAACTATAAACCAAAGCATCAGCCAATGAACCAATTCCAATTTGTAAAGTTCCACCATCCTTCAGTAGACTGCTCGCCAACAAACCGATGCTGTAGTCGGTTGGATTGATGGCTTGTGCAGGCGTGGCAAAAGGTTCGAAATATGTCTTTTCGTCATCATAAATTACATCAAAAAAACTGGCTCCAACTTCTGCCTGCCCAGCCATATATGGCATGTTTTGATTCACCATGGCTATTACTTTCGGTCGAGGTCTGTCTTTTTCTTTGGCTATCCTGATAATGTCTAATGTCAAATCAGGGTTACTGCTTAAACTGTAAGTGTTGCCTTGATCGGTTTTATTTACAGCTACCATTTGTAAAATCACATTGACCTGCCGATCCACCATATCCCGTGCTACATGGGTGTAATTGCTGCTGACGTATTTTTTTTGAGCCTCTTTCGAGCGCAACATTTTCCCTGATTGCATGTAAAACTCACGAACAGTAACATTCTCGGGCAAACGATTGTTTTTTACTGCATCAATATATGTTAACTCTGGGTAGTCACCAAAAAATCGCTGAGTAAAAGCTTTTAAAAAACGACGTTCTAACAGTGAATTTCCTGCCGGGATAGCCAGTGATAATGCAGTAAATAATTCCAAACTTAAATCTGAATTATCATGAGCATGTTGATACAATGCATTTACCAGAGGGTTGGGCTTGCCAATTCCTAATGGAGTACCAATGACCCATCGGTCGCCTAATTCTACTGTCAGCCAATCAATAATTTTTGTTAGTTCTTCAGTTAGAATAGTCATATTTATATGATAAAACACTGGTTATAATTCTGAACACATTCTTGCGCTCTCCATTCACCATCACAAATTAAGCCTTAACCTTTTAAAGGCTAACTTATTATTTATATGATTATAAATGATTTAAAAAATCGATTAACACAAAATTGAATTGAATATGAAATAAATGATCAGTTGATATGGTGTTTAAGAAAATAGTTTTAGTTAAAAACTAACCATTGACCTTATTAAAGAAGTTACAAACAAGAAATATATGCCAGGTACTAACGCAGCTGTGAAGTTAATAAGCTGAAAACACACACATCAAGGGGCAGGAGATTGAAATATATTTAACCAAGAACCATGACATAGAAAGCCACAGAGAAATAATTAATGATCACATGTAGTAATTTTCTGCTTTGGATTCTTCAGCAGTCATTCTCAGAGAATTCCTGAGTTTATTTATTTCATTTAAAATGGGTGTAATTTCTCTGGTGTTATTTTTTTCAAGAGATATTTCAACCACTTCTCTCTGTAGTATTTTTATCCTTTCCTCTCGCAAAGTTTTAACTTTGCTATCAAGATTGGATTCTACATTTTCTTTCGCTTCATTTAAGTTGGGTTTTCCCCGAACTATAAATTTATTTCTTATCATGTGATACATCCTATTTACCATCCCAGTTAATATAAACTTGAACCTATAAATTATTCAATCACACACAACACTGTATACATTCTACTACAAAACTTTTTACAATTGTTAATTTTTTTAACGAATCAGCGGAACAACCTAACCGCACTGTTATTAAAACATTTCTTAGGGTGCCAATCTGTCAATCCGCCACTTATCAGCTTCACGAAGATACCTAAACCGATCATGCAACCTATTAGCCCTTCCCTGCCAAAACTCATAACATTCTGGAACAACTCGATACCCACCCCAGTTTTCTGGCAGTGGAATTTCATTGTCTTTGAACTTATCTTGCAAACCTTGCATTGTTTCACTCAGTACATTTCGATCAGCAATCACTTGACTTTGATTTGAAACCCAAGCACCTAACTGAGATCCAACTGGTCTTGATTTAAAGTATCTAAGCGATTCGGCATTTGATATTTTTTTAACGTCACCACTGATTCTCACTTGTCGCTCTAAATCTAACCATGGAAATAAAATGGAGGCTTTAGGTGTTGAACTTAACTCTTGCGCTTTGGCACTGTCATAGTTGGTAAAAAACACAAAACCTTTCTCATCGAATATTTTGAGTAACACAGTTCTGACTTGAGGCATGCCATCTGTCCTTACTGTTGCGATACTCATCGCATTTACTTCCTTCAGTTTTGCCTGTTGTGCTTGCTCAAACCACAACTTGAATTGTTGTAAAGGGTCATTGCATAAATCTATTCGATTCAGGCCTGATTGGGTGTATTCGCTTCTGATGTCTCCAATATTCATGCTGTTAGCTCACAATTTAGGATTAGTATATATATATTTGATCACTTAGTTTTGCGCCAAAAATATGCTGCCACAACCAACAATATTAACGGTATCAAAACCAACATAATTCCAGCAAACCATAGAATTTCATTGGCACTGAAGTGTACTTGACTGTCTGAAACGCCAATACTAGGCAGGTCTATGCGTTCATCGTGTTTAAGTAACCAATCTACCAATCGGTATGAAATTTCTAAATTACCACCACTGTTGAGAAACTGATTGCTCAAAAAATCACTGTCTCCAACAACCATTAAGCGGCTGATCACATCAGGCTTATCAGGGTTCTCAATCTGTTGAGTGGCTGCCAAGACTTGATCCTGGTCATTCAACCACAATGGTTGGTTTGACGTTTCGAATGGCATCACTTCAGATAGATCAATTGGACGATCAAAACTTTGATTGATGGGATGCTTGGGATATGTTTTGATAATAAGTTGACCTTGGTGAAAAGCATCTGTGCGCATCACATCAAACATCAATGACAAAGCCGGTTGTATTGAAGCATACCTGGGGTCCGTTAACCATAAGATACTGCGGCCCAAATAAACCTGATTCTCCAACCAATGCAATTGAGCCTCAGTCAAACTCACCGAAGGTGCAGCCAAAACAATCAATTGAGTTTGCTTTGGTATCCTGATACTTGGCTGCCAAGGGAGGATCACTGCTTGGTAATTAGCAGCTATTAATTGCTTGAGCCATTCACTGTACCCATTATTGTGAACAGATCCGGTATGTTCATTGAATGAATGACTGCTTAAATTTTCTATAAATACGATCCACTTATGATCAGGTTGATTGAGCCGCTTCAAACCATTAAAAAAAGCCTCATAAGACAGTGTGGAAAGCTGAAAATTTTGTTGTCCTTTATGAATAATCATTTCACCCTGTTTTTGGATACCATATTGTTTTACCAGCTCAACGTTATCACCCATATCCATGTAGTTAATTTCAACTTCATCTAACCAAACAATTAATGGTTGTAGGAAGTTTTCTACCAAACGAGCCGCCGCCGAACCAGGTAATGCAAATACATCAATTTGTAAATTGGCTTGTTCTTTCAAGACTTGCTGTGCTGATGGTGGCAATAAATCTGCATAACTTTTACTTATGCGCCAATTTTCAACCCATTTCGCTGCCAAAAAAGTCGCCGCTAACCACAATAAAATAGCTGATAATTTGATGAGTAAATTGAAACGATTCATTTTATATTTGCCTAATTGCTGGTTTCATACTATATTTTTTAAACGCCTTATTTGCATAGCAGTTAAGCACATAAACACCCCACACCCACCGACAAAATAGATCAAAGAACTGAATGACACTTCTCCATCAGCAAACCATTGCAAATGATGTATCGGAGAGATCAAAGAAAGCCAATTTAAGCCATATCCCTCATCAAGCACATTGCCACCGAGCATCCACATCAATACAAACACCACAAAATTGAGTAACACAGCTGTCCCCGTAGATTCACAATAACTTGATATCAACTGACCCAAGGCCATCAACCACAAGGAAAATAGAAAGAGGCCCATACCACCAATTATCATCTGTGTTGAATTTACTTCACCACCAGTAGACAGCAGCATGGCTACTACCATCAATTGTAACCAAATCCATATAAATATGGGCCATTGTGCTTTCAGTTTAGCGCTGACAACACCAAAAAAGTGTGTTCTATTGATCAGTAAGTACCAGATGGTTTTTTGTGCCCGTTCTTGAGCAAAGCTTAATCCAGCAGTCAGTGCGATTAATAACATCAGGAGTTTCGCCATAGTGAGTATAAACGGAACCCATAAGGCCTGAGTTACCGAAGGAGGGTTAGGTAAAGCTTGTAAGCTCAACTGCATACCACTGTAACGGTCTAACAACTGCCAAAACAACCAGGCGCCAATAAAACTCAATATGGCCAGAACTAACCACATCAAAGATCGACGCCAAATCACAGAAAAGTCTTTTTGTAAAATGTTCATTCAATCTCCACTGATAGCTGCTCAATAGAGGTTTTGGACATATCTTTTATCGCTTGTTGATACAAGTCATGAAATGAGGTGTTATTGTCATAAGCCTCAGAGTAAATGGCTTTACCTTGGTGCATCACCACTACCCAGTCAGCTAAATCTTGAGCTTCATGCATGATATGAGTCGCCATGATGATGGCTTTTGAACTTTTTAAATTTTGAATTTGTTGCTTAAATACCCCCATGACTTCTGGATCCATGCCATTCATGGGCTCATCTAACAACCATAAACCAGCACCAGAAACTGTCATCTGTGCCAAAGATAAACGCTGCCGATAACCCAAAGACAAATGTCGGGTCAGTTGTGAACTCACAGCTTGTAACTGCCAGAGCTCTAAGGCAGAATCTAACAGATTCGAATCTCCGCTGTGATTAAATATTCCAGCAACAAAGGATAATTGTTCCTTAACTGTTAATTGTGGATAAAAAACAGCTGGTTCCGGCATTAAGCACACACTTGTTTGCTCAATATTCACAATCTCACCCGATTCAAACTCACTGATACCAGAGATTACATTGAGCAAAGTTGATTTACCTGCACCGTTCGCCCCTAACAAAACAGTAACACCTGTACTAGGCAAATCCAGCGTTAAATTTTGTAGTAACTTTTGTCCTGATCGAATGACACAAAGTTGCTTTAACTTCATGCACTTAAATCCATTCTCTAGGCTGTTTTTTGATTTTTCCATACGTATAGGTACGTGTATTTATCTGGCTATTGTAATTTTAATTGATTATAGTAAGCATTTATCAAAAAACAAACCACTATTTATGTACGCTATTTTAGATTTTCTTGAAACAGGCTTGCTTAACTTTTCTTCATGGCAACTGGTCTTGTACACATTCATCGCTGTACAAATCACATTGTCTGGTGTCAGTTTATACCTTCATAGAGAACAAACCCATCGCGGGATACAAATGAATCCCGTGATTCAACATTTTTACCGATTTTGGTTGTGGTTCACCACTGGTATGCTTACCAAAGAATGGGTGGCCATACACCGTAAACACCACGCACACTGCGAAACTGAAGACGACCCACATAGTCCGCAGATTCACGGCATCAAGAAAGTATTGTTCCATGGAGTAACTTTATACACCCAAGAACGTAAAAACCAGGAAACTATGGAGAAGTATGGCCAAGGCACGCCTGATGACTGGATAGAGAGAAATATTTACACCCGTTTTCATTATTTCGGCATAGTTGCTCTGGCATTCCTTAATGTTGCATTATTTGGCGTCATTGGTTTATTGATTTATGCCATTCAAATGCTATGGATTCCAGTTTTTGCAGCTGGTGTAATTAACGGCATTGGCCATTTTGTAGGTTACAGGAATTACAGAACAGATGATTCATCAAGAAACATCACTCGATTTGCTTTTTTTATTTTTGGTGAAGAATTACATAATAATCACCACGCCTTTCCTTCCTCGTGTAAATTTGCTCACAAAAAAGGGGAGCATGACATCGGTTGGTATATCATCAAACTGATGAATAAACTGGGTTTATGTCAAATTAAAAAAGTCGTACCAGACCTTTATGTTGATGAGGCGCAAAAAGATTTTGATGGTGAAACAGTTAAAGCCATATTAACCCACAAGTTTAATGTTTTACAAGTGTATATCAAAGATGTGATTAAACCCAGTCTGGCTGAAGAGTACCAAAACGCTTCTACATCTTTCAGTAAAAGAATCAAAAAATACACCCAAAATCTGTCACTTGATCCCCAGTTTTTAAAATCTGACATCAAGTCTAAATGGAGTGCATATTTTGAAGACAGCAAATCTTTAAATAGCATGCTGCAATACAAAGCTGAACTACAAGCCATATGGGATAACAACACCCAATCAGTTGAAGAAATGATTGCGGCTTTCAAAGCCTGGTGTGCCAAAGCAGAAGAAAGCGGCAACAAAATGCTACAAGATTTTGCTGTATCTTTACGCCAATATAAACTACATGCTTTCACTGCCAAATAAATAACCCCAAGTTAATGGTAAAAAAAAACCGGGCTAAGCCCGGTTTCTAGTCCCCCTTTATTTAAACACTCCTCATGGACAAACAGCTGATTCAAAACCGCTTCTAAAAACGTAATCCTGAACGTTCACTACAAAGATATAATCAACTGATGTGTCATCACCACTGTTAGCAGTGCCGCCATCATCCTGTAATGAAACAGTCACTTCTGCCATCCCAGAATTACCAGTAAATGTATAGTTTAAGGCACCCATATTGTCCACATCGATGGTATTTATAACACCGTTGACATCATTTATTATTGATACATTCATGTCTGATATGGCTTGAGAAGCATCTTCATCGTCAGGTCCAAAATCAAACTGACAAGCCAGGTTTTGTGCAGGCGGATTGGCTATGTCAGATAAACTCACATAGATCATTGGGTTTACTGCCATACTGGGTTCATCATTGATAGCATCTACAGTTACTGTGACTGATGCAGAATCGCTGCCATTGTTTCCATCACTGATGGCGTAATTGAATGAACCTTGGCCGTTGAAATCTGCAACTGGGGTGAACTCACAATTGTTACCATTGAGAATCACAGAACCATTGGTGGCACCAGAACAAGAAGTCACACTCAGGACATCACCGGTATCAACATCAGAATCACCAGTCAAAACTGCCACCGATACCATCACATCTTCATCAGTCGTGGCTGTATCATTGACCGCAGTTGGATCGTCATTCACCGCATCTACTGTGACTGTGACTGATGCAGAATCGCTGCCATTGTTGCCATCACTGATGGCGTAATTGAATGAACCTTGGCCGCTGAAATTAAGTGTTGGGGTGAACTCACAGTTGTTACCATTGAGAACAACAGAGCCATTACTGGCACCAGTGCATGAGGTCACACTCAGGACATCACCGGTATCAACATCAGAATCACCAGTCAAAACTGCCACCGATACCATCACATCTTCATCAGTGATGACAGTATCATTGACCGCAGTTGGGTCGTCATTCACCGCATCTACAGTCACTGTGACTGATGCAGAGTCGCTGCCATTGTTGCCATCGCTGATGGCGTAATTGAAGGATCCTTGACCATTGAAATTAAGCGTCGGCGTAAATTCACAGTTGTTACCATTCCTGATTACTGAACCATTGCTGGCACCAGTACAAGAAGTCACACTCAGGACATCACCTTGATCAGGATCAAAATCACCAGCCAAAACCGCCACCGATACCATCACATCTTCATCGGTGGTGGCCACATCATTGACTGCAGTTGGATCGTCACTCACGGCATCAACTGTAACTGTGACTGAAGCTGTATCTGTGCCGCCATTGCCATCGCTGATGGCGTAATTGAACGACCCTTGGCCATTAAAATTTAATGCCGGGGTAAATTCACAATTGTTACCGTTTCTGACCACCGTGCCATTACTGGCATTACTACACGATGTCACGCTTAAAGTATCGCTGGTATCAACATCGGTGTCACCGGTCAACACGGCAACTGCCACCATAGTGTCTTCATTTGTGCTTGTGATGTCATTAGTAGCCATTGGCTCGTCATTAACACCATCGATGGTTATAGTAACAGTGGCTTGGTCGACGCCGCCATTGCTATCTGAAACTGTATAAGTAAATACGTCCACAGTACTGGTACCAAAAGACAATGATTCAAACTGACCATTGGGGTCATAAGTGAAAGTATCATCACTATTAAGAGTCACCCTGCCAGTTGCTTCAGCGTCACCTAATTCAATCGTCGCTGAAAGAAGGTCACCGGCATCCGGATCTGAATCATTGGCCAGAACATCAACTATAACTGGAATTTCTTCATTTATTGTTCTCTCATCATCCATAGCCACTGGATCATCATTCACCGGATCTACAGTGACTGTGACTGAAGCTGTATCTGTGCCACCATTACCATCATTGATGGCATAGTCGAATGAACCTTGTCCATTGAAATTAAGTGCTGGGGTGAATTCACAGTTATTGCCATTGAGAACCACCGAGCCGTTGCTGGCACCAGTACATGAAGTCACACTCAAAGTGTCACCTGCATCAACATCAGAATCACCAGTCAAAACTGCCACCGATACCATCACATCTTCATCAGTCGTGGCTGTATCATTGACCGCAGTTGGATCGTCATTCACCGCATCTACTGTGACTGTGACTGATGCAGAATCGCTGCCATTGTTGCCATCACTGATGGCGTAATTGAATGAACCTTGGCCGCTGAAATTAAGTGTTGGGGTGAACTCACAGTTGTTACCATTGAGAACAACAGAACCATTACTGGCACCAGTACATGAGGTCACACTCAGGGTATCACCGGTATCAACATCAGAATCGCCGGTCAGGACTGCCACCGAAACCATCACATCTTCATCAGTCGTGGCTGTATCATTGACCGCAGTTGGGTCATCATTTACCGCATCTACTGTGACTGTGACTGAAGCTGTATCCGTGCCACTGTTGCCATCACTGATGGCGTAATTGAATGAGCCTTGGCCATTGAAATTAAGTGCTGGGGTGAATTCACAGTTGTTGCCATTGAGAACCACCGAGCCGTTGCTGGCACCAGTACATGAAGTCACACTCAAAGTGTCACCTGCATCAACATCAGAATCACCAGTCAAAACTGCCACCGAAACCATCACATCTTCATCTGTGGTGGCTGTGTCATTGACTGCATTTGGGTCATCATTAACGTTGTTTATGGTAATATTTACTGTCGTTAGATTACATTTTGCTGGCGTACCATCATCACAGGCATTGTATGTAAATGAATCAGTAGGATCTTCATCACCATTATGCGCATAACTGAAAGTACCATTGGCATTTAAATTGAATGCACTGGCGTCTGCAGGAGCAGACACCAAAACAGCCATCAAGGTATCATCCGCATCAGTGTCACTGTCATTGTCTAGAACTGAAGTAGAAGCTCCGTTAACAGTGGTTGCTGTGGCATTTTCATCCACTTCTATTAAATCGTTTACCCCGTTCGGTTGGTCATTACATTCATGAGCATAGGCTGTAGCCCACCTGCCATTACCACCATTGGCATTGCCTTGGGTTTTGGCATACTTATTATAAATCCAAAAACACTCACCATCAGGATCTAAAGCTGCACCTGAATAATCACCCCATCGATTTCTGGTTCCACTGAATGTTCTGACATAATTGGCCAGCCCACTTCTGATGAGTTTGGATGACCTGACTGTTCCTGCGGGATCGCTTGGAGAACGAGTCACATAATATGAACTGGGGAAAATAGTTGATGAAGACGCACTGAAACCTATCGCAATCCCGCCATCATCATTGACAGCGAGTGAACCATACGAGGTGTAAGTACTGGCACCGATGTCTTCTCCACCAATATGACCGAGTTGATTAAGGCTTAATGAGTTTATGTTCGAAGTATTAATTTCTGCCCAAATAACTGAAGCCTGTCCAGCATCAACACCACTGGGAGAAATGGCTTCAGTGGTTAAATACAATGAATTATTTCTCCAGACTGCACTTAATGTCCTTCGGTCACCCGCGTCAATATTAGTCGCAGTCCCTGACTGCGGTGAACCCACAAGAGCACTGGCCGTGTCGTCAAAATCACCAACAAAAAACACTTGGGTAGTGAATGTAGGTGTACCTAAAGGATTATCGATTCTGATGGTTTGTAATGCCTCATTTCCACCACCCGACAACCCACTATACATCACTAACCAAGTACCCACATTACCTGGCGTAGACCCAAAGATATGTGCTGGTTGATGGGTGCTGCTGAACTGTCCAGCTGGGTCATAAATATTTGCTGCTGTGGCTCCACCATCATAGAGGCCTCCGGCATTGAAACCTTTGTCGATAATAAGCACCCTATTTCCACCAAAAACACCAGGGAATGAAAACATGTTTCCGGTGATATAAATCGCCTCATCATCAACAGCCAACCCAGGATAATCCAACCAGTTGTTTACACCATTGATATTGAGCAATGTGTTTACACTGCCTTGAAACCATGTACCATTCGGATCACTGTCATCTGAAACAGCGACCAACACCCGAGAATTTTCTGGCGCATCTACCCGCTCTAGGGTAATCACCACCCAACGGTCTAAAAATTGGTCGTATATGACTTTAGGATCAAATGTACCATTAGCCGGCGAAACTGAACTAAAAAAGTCACTCAATGAATCCTGAAAGTCTAATGTACCGTCCTTTTGGAAAATTTGTATACTGGTATTGACCACATTCAACACATGATTGGGGCCTGCTGCTGCATGTGAATCTGCTGGTATATTAAAAAAACCGGTCAAGACTGCATTGTCATTAAAATCAACAGCCTCTATGGTTGATTGTGTACTTTTTGTTTGATTTTCAAAGTCTTTAGGTTCATCTTCATTATAACCAGCTGCTTCGCTTACTGGCAGGCTTTTCACCGCCTTCATGTTCTTTGTCTTTGGCGCTTCGAAATGAGTAATTTCATCATGCTTCGAATCAGGTGATGTGACATAAAATGCTTGTTTTTCTTCAACAGTAACCGGCACAGCTATATTAAAAAAACTGTCAGACCTATCCAGTTCTGCACCATGGTTTTCTGGCAAATCTGCCGGTACTGATATGGGCTGACTAAAACCAGTATTTAATTCATTAAGATCAGTAGTATCAACTGTCATTGTTTTATTTGAAATTGATGACAAATTAACGAGTACGACTACGGTAGCTATCGCTAACAATAATGCTGTGATTTTTATTTTCATTGAGATCCCCGATATATTTTTTGTATATTTCATAGTATTAACTAGATATAAAAAATTATCAATACAGATCCAAATTCTTTGAATGAACCAAGCAATTATCTACATTTACAAAGAAGGAATTGGCCAGATAACCATAAAAGCAATCAACATATGACAAAAAAAGCCCATTAAACAATGATTCAATGGGCTTGGTTGTCCGAAGTCTGATTTGAAGAAGTTAATTCAATTGAACCATATTACCAGCCTTATCAAGCACAATGGGGTCACCATAGCCTAAACCTTTAATCCTTGGCAGCTGTGTTTTGGCATCACCAACAACCAAATATATCATCTTGGATTCATCGATGTGTTCATTGATTAAATCCCTGGCTTCTGACAAGTTCATATTCGCCAATTGAGCCTGTTCAAGTTCCAGATAATTTTCTGGCAAGTTAAACTCACTGAAACGACTGACCTCACCTAACAATTGTCGCAATGTTTCAAAACGGCGGGTGCTGCTTTTTTTCAATAAATTCTTGGTTGTGTCTAGATCAGTTTGTTCAAATGTTTCCGCATAATTACCGATCAAATCCTGGAGAATCTGTAGAGATTCCAAAGTCACATTACTTCTGACTTGAGTAGAAGCCACAAAAGCACCTGGATACTCTCTGCGTGCCTGAATGAAAGAAAATGCACCATAGGTATAACCTTTATTGATTCTCAATGTTTGCGTTAACCTCGCACTTGAACCAGCACCCAAACGGTTATTGACAATATTGATTTTATTAAAGTCTTCATCATTGGCTGCAACGGCCACTTTGCCCATGGTCAAAACAGATTGTTTGGCATCTGGAAAATCAATAAAATAAACTTGAGGCTTTTGTGTCACAGCTGGATGGGCAATGCTCGGAAATTGAACATTTTTCTTAGGCCATTTTTTCTCTAAACCTTGTAATGCCATCTCAACAGCATTGGCATCAATGGCGCCAGTCACATTAAAAGTCGTCATATCAGGACTGAGGTTTTTTTGATACCAATTTCGCAAGTCATCCAATTTGACATTTTTAACTTGTTCGGCAGTACCACCCATGATTTGTCCTGCCACATGATCTTCACCGTACAGCAGTTTGAAGAAGACTTGGTTAGCAATGGTGCTCGGATTTCCCATAGATGACTTAATATTCGACAGACGGCGCGTTTTGATGCGTTCAAAGTCAGCCTCATTAAAACGGGGCTCAAGCAACATCTCTGATACCAAATCTATGGTTTTAGAGAAATTTCTGGCTAAAGAGGACCCTGTCACTTCAATGTCAATTTTTGAAGCGCTGAATCTGATATTAGAACCCAGCAACCCGATGGCGTCTTCTAATTCCGCAGGTGTCTTATTAGCAGTACCTTCATTGAGCATCGAAGCCAATAGAGCAGCCGTGCCTTGTTTACCGTTTTCATCCAAAGCTTGGCCACCTTTAATGGTTAATGAAAACTCTACCAGCGGCACTTCACTGTGTTCAATACCATAAAGTGCTATACCATTAGCTGTTTTAGATTGCCAAATTTCAGGTGACGACATCACTGGCAACTCACTTAAAGCAGGCTCGGAACGATCGTACTTTGTAGGTGTTCTTACAAAACTTGCGTTGGGGTCTTCGGTAAACTCTGGTTCTTTCCCTGCCACAATGGCCTCTTCTACCACCTTGGCTTGCACCGAACCGTCAACAATAAGCTCAGGCTGTGCTTTAGGCACGAAACTGGTCATGATGCTCGGTTGATTCTTGATGTATTTGTTGTAGACCCTTAAAACATCACTTTTGGTGACTGCTTTGATGTTATTGATGTCCTGTAAATAATATGAAGGGTCGCCAGCAAACTCTTGATAGATGCCCAATTGTCTGGCTTTATTTAAAACACTAGAAATACCGTTATAGAATACCGTTTCTTGACGGGCTTTAATTTTGGTCAAGGCATTGTCTCTGATCCCTTCAGATTCAAATTTTTCTAAAGAGGCACTTATGGCTTGATTGACATCATCCAAATCAACACCTACATTTGCCCTGACTCTGATGGTGAACGAACCAGCCAATTCTTCAGATCGGTTAAATGCCGCCACACTTGAAGACAGTTTTTGTTCTTCAACCAAGGTGGTGAACATCGGTGCTTGTTTGCCAAAAGATAGAATTTCACCCAATGCATCCAAAGCATAAGCATCCGGATGGTATTGTTCTACAGTTGGAAAAGTCAGTCTGATTTCAGGTAACTGAGCCAAATTATCTAAATGATATAGCTTCTTGCTGGCTTCGAGTTTAATTGGCATAGGTGCCATATCAGGTACGGGCGAACCGGCTTTGATCTCACCAAACCAACGTTTAACTGATGCTTTGGTTTGTGCAATATCTATATCACCGGCTATCACTAAAGTGGCATTGGCAGGCACATAGTATTGGTCATAAAATTCCCGAACATCTTCTAATGTGGCATTTTGCAAATCTTCTAAATCACCAATCACTGTCCAGTTATAAGGATGAGACTCAGGATACATCGCCTTTTTAATCACATGAGAAGTATGGCCATAGGCTCGATTATCCACCCGTTGACGTTTTTCATTTTTAACCACTTGTTTTTCACGTTCCAAGGTTCCTTGCTTGACGGTATTGATCATGTAACCAAACCGGTCAGAGTCAATCCACATTAACTTTTCAAAGGCATCCTTAGGCACAACTTCAAAGTAAATTGTGCCATCACTCCATGTACCTCCATTTCGAGTACCACCCAACTCCGGGATCATTTTACGATTGGCTCCCATGGGCACGTTTTCAGAGTCGTTAAAAGACATGTGCTCAAAAAAGTGAGCAAAACCGGTACGGCCTTTTTTCTCTCGACTAGAACCAACATGAACAATGGTTGAGAAAGCCACAATGGGATCTGAAGTATCTTGATGCAAGATAACAGTCAAGCCATTTTCTAAAACCATTTTTTCATAACTGATTTCTATTAAATCGGCTGACTGCTGCGTATTTTGTTTAACAACAGATAACTCGTTTTTGCTTGTCTTTGATTGGCACCCAACCAAAGCCAGCAATACCAGTAAAGTGATCAAATTATTTTTCATTTTATACTCCTTCTTTTGGACCTTATATTAAACTGCAAGCCATTCAGTACACATGTGAGCCAAGTCACTATTTGTGCAAGTCAAAACCAGCAATCACCACATCATGATCAGATGAGGCATAAGGATCTGCTTGATAAAAGTTTATTGGTTTAGGCATATTTTCATGCAAAGGCTCGGTGTTGTAACCAAACTGATCGATAGAGACTGAATTGATATGCCACTGAGTCAAACCAGTGCTTATTTTTTGCGCCGCTTCGTTGGCTAAAATATAGTCCAACGACCCCACTGAACCACGATAACTGGTGGTCCAATTTTCTGCCGACAAATACTTGTCAGCCAGGTTATAAAAGCCTGCTGATTTCATCTGTACCATAGGGTCTTCATGTTGATAAGAATTAAAATCACCCACTACAAATGTGGCTGCAGCTTGTTGACCAGTTGGATCTGATTTTAGCCATCGACTCAATTGTTTAGCTACTGCCACTCGCGTTGGATTATAACAACCTTGACCATCTTTTTGATCTAAATAGATACCAGTCGCGTCCCGACAACTTTTAGACTTGAAGTGTACAGTCGCTATATTGAAAGCATGCCCATTGTTATCTGTAAAAGTTTGGGCAACTATGATCCTGTTTTTATTTTCTAAAAATTCAGGGTCTGCATCCCGATTAAGTAAGGCAAAATCGCCTTGTGGTGTTAACTGATCAACTTGGTAAATTAAACCTACCTTTATGACATCCTCGCCTAAAAGACCCGTATCAATATAAGCCCATTTAGTTTTTCCAGCCGCTTGATTCAAGCCATTAACCAAAGCTTCCGTGGATTGACGCTCATTGTTTTCCAGCTCTTGCAAGCCAACAACAGAAGCGTTAGCAGTATTTATCACAGTTACCAATTTGGCCAATTGGCGTTTATATTCTTTCTTGTTATCAGCACCGCGACAACCAAAGTTTTTTAATGGTCCACATATTTCTTGACCATTATCAATTGTGGTGAAAAAGTTTTCAATATTGAAAGCCGCCACCTTCAATTGACCACCAACTTTTTTGGGTTCAGTCTGGCTTGAAGGTAAATAACTACTCAGTTGCAACGGTTGAGTTGGTTGGAGTTTATATTCACCAAAAGCGTAATGCAGTATTCCTGAAGTCTGTATTTTTTGGCCCAGTTGAATTTGATTCTTTGCACTCAATTGACTTAAACCATCACCACCCAAACCTATAGGTTGATGGTATTTTTGTAAGCTGCCATCATCAATAATAAATTGGTCATTGCCGTTAGATTCCATCAATTGTCTAGCCGCAGCGCCTGGACGGTGTATCGAAGTTGGATTCATTAACAACTGTGAAGAAACCACCAATTCACCATATTGAATATAAGGGTAAACATCTGAGATCACATAAGGTTCTGCCAAAGTTATCAACATACCTTCCAGGCTTTCAAGGTTGAAATCGTTTAAGGGTAAAGTCAACAAATACGGCGTAGGAATTTTATGACCCGAAGAACACACTTGAAGTTTTTTAGCTTGAGACAATTGAGTCACTCCAAATTGCTCGCTCACAATGCCTTGCAAAGCCACTAAATCATTGACCTTAATTGGCAGTTGCATATTATTTTCATGTACATAAAGACCTTCTGATGTCGCTTGATTTTGATCCGCTTCAACACTTTGAATAAAAAATCCACCCAGTCTGTCTTTGCCTCGAAAATCTGCTGTCACTATGCCCTTAACCCACACAGTTTGGTCAAGCAGTGTACTGACAGCGGATGTGCCTTGAATGGTAGGAATAGCTGTAAACTGTTGATGGCAGGATTGTTTTTCAGCCTGAATGGAAAAAACAAACCAACAAAAAAGTAAAGTGATGAAGAATTTCATAGTTGTGGACTAAAAAATCCAACATGTTAGCATGGCTGCCAAACAACATCATCACTGAAACTTTGAAATCAAAAAAAAACCCAGATAAATCATCTGGGTTAATGGGGGAATTCAGGTCTGAAGACCTATGAAAATATAAATGTCATACTTGAGTTAAAAGGGATTCACATCCTTTTAATTCAAAATCAATATATCATGATTATTAATCTCCAAATGTAAACCACTGTAAATTCAAGCCATTATCAGCCTGTATGGTTCAGGAAAAAGGCCACACGCTTGCTTTTTATATAAAATAATTATATACCTACATTCCACAATTAATTTTTAGAGAGAGAATTATGAAGCAAATTAAAACATGGGCCTTAAGCAGCTTAGTCATATTTGGCCTGACCGCTTGTGGCGATGATGCCAGCAAGTCTGACCAATCGGCGATGCAAAAGGCGAAAACAGAAGTACAACAAACAGCTGATAAAACCGCAGAAAAAACCACAGAAATGGGACATGCGGCTAAAGATATGGTCAAAGATACTACCAATGCTGTCACAACTGGTACTACCGATGCAACCGAAGCAGTCAAATCAGGTTATGAAAATACCACAAAAACTGCTGCTGACATGGCAGATGCAGCCACAGCAAAATCCAATGCCATGGTTGATGCTGCTTCAGGTAAAGCCGCTAAAATGGTGGACGCAGCAAAAGACCAAGCCGGTGACATGATCAATTCTGCCAAGGATCAAGCAGTCGAAATGGCCACAGACAAAGCAGGTGATGTCATGGATGCTGCTAAAGAACAAGCTGTTGACATGGCGAAAGATAAGGCGGGTGATGTCATGGGCGCTGCCAAAGATCAAGCAACTGATATGGCGAAAGACAAAGCGGGTGAAATGGTAGATTCTGCTAAAGACAAAGCCATTGATATGGCTAAAGATAAAGCTGAAGAAGTTGTTAAAGATGGTGGTGGCGGCTGATATAAATCACTGTTCTTACAGACATGAGCCGTTGATATCAATTCAACGGCTTTTTTTATCCATACAAAAACTGTGTAAATAACACTAAAACTGCGGTTTCACCCAATTTCACGTGAATGTTGTTTGTCAGTCATAAAACAGCTCTCATATCAAAAACCACAAGCACTATAGCATCATCGTCATTTCCACATTTAATTAATAAAAAATAAAACTTGTATGAATAGCGAGCGTCTAAAGCTAAAATACCCCTGATTCAGTGGAACTGTTTATGAACTTACCCTTATTTATTGGACTCAGATACACCAAGGCCAAACGTAAAAATCATTTCATCTCATTTATTTCGCTCATTTCTATGGCCGGGATTGCTTTGGGAGTCATGACAGTTATTGTGGTGATTTCTGTGATGAACGGATTTAACAAAGAGTTTCAAGAACGTATTTTAAGTACCGTTTCTCATGCCACCATATCAGCATTCAAAGGCGATCACTTACAAGATTGGCAAAATGCACTTAAGCAAGTTCAGAAAAGTGATCAAATCGAAGGGGCTGCACCCTATATTCAGTCAGAGGGCATGCTGCAAGGTTCCAGAACAGAAGGTGCTTTGATTCAAGGCATCATTCCAGAGTTAGAAACTCAAGTCACCGAATTTCAAGATGCCATGGTTTATGGTTCTTTAGATGATTTAAAGAGCAGTGAATTCAACATCATTTTAGGTCGTGATTTAGCGGCGCATTTAGGTGTTGGACCTGGAGAAAAAGTGACTTTGTATGTACCAGAGTTCAGAACCACTGCTGCTGGCGTTACGCCACGTCTCAAAAGATTCACAGTCACGGGTATATTTGAAGTAGGTATGTATGAATATGACTTTAAATTGGCTTTAATACATATGGAAGATGCCCGTAAATTATTACGAATTGCACCAGGTTCTGCAGAGGGCATCAGAATCAAAGTGGATGACTTGATGCAAGCGCCTCAAATCGCTCGAGACATTGGTCCCCAACTGGATGGTTTTTATCGCATCAGAGACTGGACTCAAGAGCATGTTAATTTTTTCAAAGCCACTCGCACTGAACGCATGGTCATGTCTATAATCTTGTCAATGATCGTAGCCGTAGCAGCATTCAATATCCTTTCTACTCTTGTTATGCTGGTAACAGAAAAACAATCAGATGTAGCTATCTTACGCACTATGGGGCTTTCCAGCACTCAAGTGATGGGCATATTTATGGTTTCTGGCACTTTAATTGGTTCAATTGGAACTGCCATAGGTACCGGATTAGGTTTTTTGGTGGCACTGAATATCAACAGCATCATCCAAACCTTGGAAGCTTGGTTTGACACAGAGTTTATGTCCAAGGACGTTTATTTTATCACTGAAATATCACCAGATATACAATCAGCCGATGTGTTATTTATCGTTGGCATTGCCTTTGGGCTTTCTGTCCTGGCTACGCTATACCCTGCATGGCGAGCCTCAAGAGTCCAACCAGCCGAGGCATTACGTTATGAATGAGCAATCAGTTTTAAGTTGTGAAAACCTGACCAAGTTTTTTAAAGATGGTCAACGAAAAATACAAATTTTTGAAGCTTTAAATTTCAACATTACCGCTGGAGAAACAGCAGCCATCATGGGTGCATCAGGTTCTGGCAAAAGCACTTTATTGCATTTATTAGGAGGGTTAGACATTCCTAATGCAGGTGAAATCACTATTCAGAATAAAAAGCTGTCTAAGCTCAGTAATAAACAAAGGGGTAAACTTCGCAACCAACATTTGGGGTTCGTCTATCAATTCCACCACCTATTACCAGAATTTTCAGCGCTTGAGAATGTCATGATGCCTTTGTTAATAGGGAATATACCCAAAAGAGAGGCTCGCAAAAAAGCCCAAGCAATCTTAGAACAAGTGGGCTTAGCAGATCGCGTCACCCATCGCCCGGCCCAACTTTCTGGTGGTGAACGTCAGCGCACAGCCATTGCCCGCGCCATGGTCACCAGACCAGCGTGTATCTTGGCCGATGAACCAACTGGTAACTTGGATGAAAATACGGCTGCGGCTGTCATGGAATTATTCATCAAGTTGAAAGAACAGTACAACACTGCCTTGGTATTGGTCACACATGACCAAAAGGTAGCCGATCAAATGAACAACCAATATCTGTTGAAGCAAGGAGTGCTGATCAAATCAAGTCCGAACTAATACTCACAAAACCATTAAATGCCTCTTGTTTATTACTTGGGGCATCACAGATCCTTTGGATACCATCAGCCAATAGCAGTTTGATAGTGGCATTGATAGCCATACTTATCTCAGTTACTTTTTTAAGTATCTGGTTAAAACAACTCATCTGTGCTGTCTTTTTTTGCACCGGCTTGATATATGCATTGGTTGTTTGTCAAATACAGTTAAATCAACAACTCCAAGCACCTATATCAACTGAATTTACCATCAAAATAGACTCTCTACCGAAGTATTCAGATCAAAAAGTGAGTTTCATTGCTGCAAACGCTGATGACAATAAAAAGTATTTACTCAGTTGGTACAAAGAAAAAGATCGACCTTTGCCACAATTGCAATTGAATCACTTTTATCAAGTTGATGTTAATTTAAAACCACCACACGGCAATGCCAATGGCGTTGGCTTTGATCGTGAGAAATGGTTATTCCGACATGGTATTGACGGCATGGGCAATATAACTCAACTACATCAAACGGAAATCAGATTTCAATCCATCAAAACGTTTAATAATCAATGGCGCTCTGCGCTCTCTGATTTAATCAACCAGCATTTTACCAAGCCAAGAATCAATGCCTTAATCCATGCGTTATCAATTGGTGACAAATCTCATTTTGATCAACATGATATAGCTACCTTCCAAGGCACTGGAACAGCCCATTTGATTGCTATATCAGGGTTACATATTGGGATGGTGGCTTTACTGGGTTGGCTATCAGGTGCTTTTATTTTTAAATTAATGCCTCGCCAATCCATTCCCAAACCTGTTCTGCAAATCATTTTAGGCTGGGTATTGGCCTTGCTATATGCCAGTTTAGCAGGCTGGGCCGTCTCAACCCAACGTGCAGTTATTATGTTGTTAGTATTGGGTATTTATCAACTATTAAGACGAACAAGCTATGCGTGGGACGTTTGGTCAACCAGCTTGGTTTTGGTATTATTTTTTGACCCTTTGAATGTTTTGGATGGTGGTTTTTGGTTATCATTTGGTGCAGTGGCCATTCTGATTCTGGCATTCAATGGACAATTCAACAGGCCCAATAAAATGCTTAATTTCATCAAAATGCAATTCACATTGCTGTTAGGTATGCTGCCTTTGAATTTGATGGTGTTTTCTAAAATCAGTTTAACTGCGCCAGTGGTCAATTTAATCATGATCCCATTAATGACTTTTTTACTGGTGCCTTTGATCCTGTTGATGCTGTTTTTGGGCACACTGTTCAGCGGCTTTCCTGGCATCATGGTACATGGTGCTCAATGGCTTTGCCTGCAATTCATCGCTTTGCTTGAGTTCTTTAATCAATTTAATTGGCTTTCCATTAACACCCACATTCACACTTGGTGGCAATACCTATTGCTCATCATGGGCGCTATATGGTTGGTCATACCAGCAGCCATACCACAGCGATACTTAGGCCTGATTATGCTCATATTTGGTTTATATGCGCCGCAAAATAAAATACCCAACAAACATTTCACTGCACATTTTTTGGATGTTGGTCAGGGGCTTTCAGTTTTGATTGAAACTCAGAACCATCAATTACTTTACGATGTAGGTGCCGCTTATGACAGTGGCTTTAACATGGCCGATGCGGTGGTGTTACCTTATCTACAGCAGCAACAAATCGATCAACTAGATGCTTTGGTTTTATCGCATCAGGACAATGACCATTCAGGTGCCGCCAATCAACTGAAACAAAAAATTGCCATCGACACAGCTTGGGGAACTGAGGCTAATCAACAAGCCTGCCTAGCCGGTCAAAGTTGGGTGTGGGACGGAGTGACATTCAGTTTTCTAAGCCCTTATAATTTATTACCCTACCTCAAGAACAACAGTTCTTGTGTTTTAAAAATAGAAGGTGAAAAAACCAGCTTATTACTCACAGGTGATATCGAAGAGCCCGTTGAATACCGAATGATTAAAAACCCTGACATTAAAGCAGATGTCTTTCTGGTGCCTCACCATGGCAGCAAAACATCTTCATCAATTGATTTTATCCAGGCCGTTGAACCCAAAATCGCCATCAATTCATCAGGTCAATACAACCCTTTCAAGCACCCAGCAGATGAAGTGATCAGTCGATATAAGCTACTAAACATTCCCATTATAGACACCCAGTCAAGTGGTTTAATTAAACTTCATACCTACCCCACATTAACCTACCAAGGTTTTCGTCAAATAAAACGCCGAATTTGGCAGCAATGAAAACAGTATAAAAATTACTTTGAAATCTTTTTTAATGGGCTAGTCAATTGACCTGAAATGATATATGCGGAAAACTCTTTAAGTAATGGCAACTGCATCATCAATGGATAGAATACATCTCTAAAGAATATGGCTCGGCTACTTTTCGATTGATAAAAAGGGGTCAAAACCTTGGCCAAAGTTTGATAAACATAGACATGTTTGCGACGTATTTTGGCATACAAGTATAAAGCATCTTGAATGTCATTACTGCTTGAATGTTGCAACGCCCAAGGTAGCACCACAGCATCTACTAATGACATATTAATGCCTTGGCCCAACTGAGGGTTTGATGCATGGGCTGAATCACCAATAAATGCCAAATGGTCACCATATGGTTTTCTTAAAGTATGGTGCTTAAATTTGGCCAAGTACAGTTGATCTGGACTGTCTAAAAAACCCAAAACGTCCTCTAAAATTGGCCAATGTCGTAAAACCTGTTGCTTCCATTTATTGAATTCATTTGGCTTCCACTCTTGCCACCTGAGATTAAAAAACAAGGTGGCCATATTTTGCCCCGTTGAAAGATCAAGGCCAGTCGGCAATACCCCTACACCTTCATTTTTAAGGGTTGAGTATAAGGTCATTTCATCTCGATCAAGCAAACAATTTGGTGGTAATGGTAGTTTTGTCCACAATGAACCATATGCTTGTAACTTGCCATCAGATGGTTTAACGGCTTGTTTACGCAATGATGAATGTGCACCGCTGGCATCGATCACAAGATCAAACTGACCATACTCAATTGATTGTGCGTCTATCACAAAAAGTTGACCTAATTTGATTCTATTAACTGCAGAAACATTGATTTCGTAGATTATTTTAACGCCTAACTGTCGACTGTGATCATATAACAACTGCCACAAATCCGTTCGATCGATGCCTAAGGCAAATGATTCTTGACGTAACTTTCGATAATCAATATCAACAATGATTTTATTATTGATAGACTCACGGCCAATGATCGCTTCAATTCTGCGCCCAATGGCAAAGACTTCGTTCTTTAAACCAACTACATCCATAGCAGCTAACCCAATTGGCTGTAAGAGCACGCCCGAACCTTGACTGGATTTTGCTGGACTGGATTCAAATACAGTTATTTCATGACCTTGTTTAACCAGTTGAATAGCACATGTCAAACCAGCAGGACCTGCGCCAACGATGCCTATTTTCATTGATTATTTAGGTGAGACTGTTGATTCCTTTTTTGTATCTCTATAGTTTCCCTGGCTTGATCTGTTAACGGCGTAATACCGCATCTGGGTGGTAGGTTATTGGCTTCTTGTAATTGCCAAACCCAACCAATCTTTTTTAATAGTTTTAAAAATGAAAAACCCAAATCAATTTGCCCGGGATAAAGACCATGACGTGCTGAAGCAGGAAATGCATGGTGATTATTATGCCAAGATTCACCCATTGATAAGAGCGCAGCCCAGGGAACATCATGAGCCTGTACGGCACCCGTATCAACCAGCCAGTTTTGCGGCCCTTTGGCATGACAATAATAACCAACCAACCAGTGCATAGAAACGCCTACTGACACGCGCACTGGCACACCCCAAACCAACCATTCCACACCACCTAAATAATACAGTGCCAAGGCCAATGGTAATTGCTGTAACATCCAAGTTTTTTGTAGGAACTGATAAAATCGATCATCACCAATTCCTGGACCAGGGTCAAATTCAGGTTGATGGTCAAGCTTCAATGTACAATGTAAATTCCACCATCCATCAACCCATACGCCTTTTGCATGTCTTAAAAATGGATGACAATGTTTCTGTCGTTGGGCCCAGTCTCGTAAATCATGAGATTTGATCACCCAAAAAGGCCCTTGCATGCCCACCAAAACGCCCAACCAAACCATAAAACGCTCTAATCCTTTAGCACATTGAAAAGTACGGTGTATTAACCGACGATGAAAACCAATTGAATGACCCACCAATAAGGTTAACTCCAAAAGAATAAAAAACACCAGAAAAGCACTCCAACTAAAATACAGGGGCGCCAAAACCAGCGCACTGAGAAACATCACTGTATTCCAGATCGACCTTGCAGGATCCCACAAGACTTTACCGTTCAAAGGGTCAGAGTCTTCGGTTATTGCAAGAGAGCTTACTTTATACGGTCCAGATTTACTGTCATTCATTAAATCCATAGATTTATCTCTAAGTACTTATGTCGTGGAATTACTGTCACGTAACATCAATTCATCAATGATCAATTCACCCATTTTATCGACCCCAAACTTCATCAACGGGTAAAAGTACCAAGCTGGATCGAGTTTCCTGCTGTAAAACAGTTTTAATGTAATGTCTGTTCCACCTTCTGCATTTGGAGTCAAGTTTATTTCAGTTCCTGAACCCTCAAGATAATTGGTGAAGTATGTATCATCAGAAAGTACTCTGGTTACGACTTTATGCTGGTTCACTTTTTCAATTAATAATCGAGCTTGACCTTCATGGGTATTGGTGAAAAACCAACGGTGGTAACGGGTATAAACAGTATGGATATCCCCCTCATTCAAAGAGCCCGCATCAATTCTATATGGCATTGGAAAAATAGAAATTAACCAGTGCCTTTGTTTCTGTAAGTTAAAAGGTTTGGCTAAATTACTTTTAATTTGCTCTGGACTTAATGATGTTGAACGAGTGATTTCAACAAAAGTATCTCTAGGCAATGACAAAGAAGGCATTGTGCCCTCGAGTGAGAGCACCACTATCAAGGCGGGCAAAACTGTAGAGTACGTCCTTTTATTTTTAGACCAGGCTCGTATTAAATAAGTGACAGACACCACCAAGATATAAATTGGCGCAAAAAAAGTAACACAAATAAACCCTTCCCCAATCAAGATAGAGGTTGATAATAAAATACTTAATGCGGTGAGTATATGACTTGTATATTGTTGCAACAGCCCTTCACCTGCTTTAGCCGGCCTAAATAATGTAATGGCGACTGAAATAAGATATGGAATCAATATATACAGCAACGAAGAATGGTAGAGTTCATTCCTACTGAGTAAGTGCATCGACAACCCTACCAAGCCGATGAGTATTAAATAATACAAGAAGTAAATTCGCTTTCGAGAATACCTTTCAATGATTCTGGTCCAAAGGGGCTTTTTTTTCATTTTATAAGTCCATCCCAGTGAATTAATTACACATCAAATTTTGTGAGCCAAATGTGCTACTGCTCGAGCAGTGTATCCAAAAATGATCCACATTTAAAGCTTTAGGTTTAATTACTTGGCTGTCGCAAAGAACCCATTTTTTATTATGAATAAAATAAAAAAAGCCCGAATAAATCGGGCTTTTTAATTTCACTTTGAAGCCTGCAATTAGTCTTGGATAACCAATTCAGTTCTTCTGTTTTTAGCTCTGCCAGCATCTGTGTCGTTGGTGGCTATTGGGCTTAATTCACCATAACCTCTCCAAGTCATGCGATTAGCTGCTACGCCTTTATCCACTAAGTAGTTATATACCACTTTAGCACGACGCTCTGACAAGCCTTGGTTATAAGCTTCTGAAGCTGTAGAGTCTGTGTGACCAGCTACTTCGACAACCAATGTACCGTGTTCACCCATGGTTCTCACAGCTGCATCTAAGATGGCAATTGACTCAGGTTTCAAGGTGGCTTTATCTAAATCAAAGTACACACCTTGTAATTCGATAACAACTTGAACCTCACAACCGTCAGCATCAACTACGGCGCCTGGTCTGCTGTTTGGACATTTATCCATAGAATCTTTAACGCCATCATTATCACCATCACCATCATGACAACCATAGGCATCAACTTGCATACCAGCAGGCGTATTTGGACAACGATCTCTTTGGTCACTGACACCGTCTCCATCAGAATCTAACTGAGGGGCTGGCTCAACAATTTCTTTGGCTGGCATGGCTTTTTCTGCAGCAGCACCCAAAGCAATATTTAACCCCATGCCGAATATAAAGTCATCATAGCTGTTTTGATCACCTGTGTAATCAGCTGTATCTAGTCTGTATTTAACTTCAGACATGAATCCAACTCTGTCATTTATTTTTTTACGTATACCAGCGCCTAAATTCAACATCAAGTCAGAAGAATCTATACCTCTGGCAGCACCACTGCCATCATGCTCCAATATACCCGCACCAATCCCAAGAAACGGTCTCAAACTTGAACCTTCATTAAAATGATAACGTGTCATGAATCCATAGCCGGTTTGGCTGACTGAACCACCTGTGTTTTCCGCATCTAAACTGGTCGTATCTAATTCAAAATCTATGGACCATTTGTCATTAACGAATTTACCTAAACCCAAACCAAAACCAAAGTCAGACTCAAGGTTTTTTGCATTATCTGGTGCTGTAAAGAGCAAGCTCGGTGACAACATCCAACGGTCATCATATTCAGCTGCCAAAGCAGCGCCAGCAACACATGATAAAGTCAATGCTAATAACGGTTTCTTCATCGTTCTCTCCTAACAAAATTGAATTTAAAAGCGGATTATATCACACAGTCTTTTCAATAAACCGCTAGAAATTTGTTTTAATCAAGGACTCAAGATCAATAAACTTGCTTTTAATTGCACATTAACGAACACGTTTGGTCAAACTGAGATCAAATCATATGAAACGAAAATTAACGAACTCTGATGGTGATGGTAAAATACCCACATGTTTGACAACCCCTATGTTCTATCAACTCTCTTCGGGCTCCTTGCCTTATTAGGCTGCTATGCTTTGCTTACCAGAAAAAGACTGTTGAAGGCAAACGCTTCTGTCAGAAAACTTCAAACCAAACTGAGCAAACGCGTAAAAAATCAACAAAACATTCAAGTACAAAGCGGCAAATATTCAGACTCATCAATGGCGAAAGTACGTTATTTATCGGGCGTTTCACATGAATTGCGCACCCCTTTGAACGTCATCATGGGTTATGTACAACTACTTGATGACCAGGCAAAAGACAACGATCCTAATAAAGAAAAATACACTTTAATGCGTCATAATTGCCAACATTTAAATCACCTCATTGAAGGTGTATTAGAGTTTTCAACCATTGAAGCTGGTAAATTGAAAGTTAAACTCGAAACGATCGACCTGCATGACTTAGTGAATCAAATATCAGCGACCTTCAATCACCAAGCAATGCAAAAAGGATTAAAGTTCTTCAGTGAGGTAAATCCTAATTTGCCACAATTTGTAAAATCTGACTTCAAACGATTACAACAAATTTTGAATAACTTGCTCAGTAATGCCATTAAATTCACTGCTGAAGGTCAGATCAATTTCAGCCTGACATATAGAAACCAAGTGGCTACATTCAGCATCAAAGACACAGGCTGTGGCATTGACCCTAATAACACAGCCAGAATTTTTGAACCCTTTGAAAGAATTGAAACACCTGAAATGCCGACCAGAGGCACAGGTTTAGGATTAGCCATTACCCGCTTATTGGTAGAATTACTAGGTGGAGAAATCAGCGTTAATAGTCAGCTCAACAAAGGCAGTGAATTTATAGTTAAGCTGATGCTGGCTCCATTACACGAGTCCAGCAAACCACACTCAAAACCAAGTTTCACTGAAGACAAATACAATACAGATGTATCATCACATCCAGTTCTGGTTGTTGATGATGAGGCAAGTCATCGGAATTTATTGGCTGAAATACTCACTTCACATCACTTTAAGGTAACTCAAGTGCCCGATGGTAAAAGTGCACAGCTAAGCCTCAACCAAGAAACTTACGCTTTGGCCATCATTGATGTTTCTATGCCTGAGATGAATGGTTGGCAACTGGCCAATTGGATAAAAACTCACAGGCCTAAAACAAAAATTATGATGCTATCTGCCAACCCCAGAGACCTGGAATTCAGCACTGATAAACCATACGATGCTTATTCAACCAAACCAATCAAAATCAAACAACTGATGAGTGAAATTCATCATCTAATGAATTTAAGTCGGTCTGAGCCGAGTCAATACGAGCACAACACCGATCAGTGGAGCCATGTTAAACTTCCTGCGGAACACCATGAGGCCTTAATCAATATGCTTGATATTGGCCACATTAATGGCATTGAAAATTATTTGGAAAAACTGCTGCAACTGAAATTAATTAACGCACAACAACATCAGCAACTTTTAACACCCATAAAACGCATGAATTTAACCGCATTGAAACAAATGATTGACCATGCCTGATACCAATCAAATCATTTTGGCAGTTGATGACAATCCAGACAGTTTAAAAGTTCTTTATGAAACTTTAGGAGCACATGGCTACACCACATTAGTTGCCAATAGCGGTCAACAAGCGCTCAAAATACTCAATAAAACTTCTCCCAATCTGGTTTTACTGGATGCTTTGATGCCAGAAATGGATGGTTTCGAAACTTGTAAAAAAATTAAAATCGAACACCCCGATTTACCTGTGATATTCATGACCGGACTCAGTGAAACACAACATATTGTCAAAGGTTTATCCGCTGGAGGAGTTGATTACTTAGTTAAGCCCCTTAACCACCAAGAACTTTTAGCGCGAGTTAAGGTACATATCAGAAACGCCAAACTCGCCAGCAGTACCAAACTAGCTTTGGATGCAACCGGCCAACACATGGCCGCAATAAACAACTTAGGACAAGTGATTTGGACCACTGAGCAAGCTCAAGTGTTTATCGATAACTTCAGCAGTAAAGATAAAAATAAATTCACTCAATGGCTAACAACAGCAGAAACCAATGACAGCCTGGAAGTTCAACAAGGCCAATCGACATTGGTGATGAATTACACCAACACCACCAATGAAGGCGCGCACTTAATTAAATTCAAATCCCATGACCTCAAACTAGAAACCCAAACTTTAAAACTTAAATTAAAGACCACCAGACGTGAAGCTGACGTTTTGATTTGGCTTGCCAAAGGAAAAACCGACTGGGAAATTGCACAAATTCTCAGTATCTCAGAACGAACAGTTAATAAACATTTAGAACAAATCTATCGAAAACTTGGTGTCAATAATCGCACATCAGCTTCAGCTATGGCATTAGCGGCCTTAAATTAGCAAGCTTCAGATAATGCACCATAAAAAACAACTTCCTACAAAAATATGTCCGGTCTGTAACTTGGTTTTTAAATGGCGTAAAAAATGGCGCAAAGATTGGACCAACGTCATTTACTGCAGCGAAAGGTGTCGGCGTAATAAACCAAAAATTTGATTCATTACTTTAGACAATTAAATCCGCCCCAAGTACATAAACATCAGTTGTTTCAACTTCAGACCAACGTCTAACATATTTACCTTCAGGATCATGAATTTGCTGTTGTTTCTCAACATTGAAATGCCTTCCACCACGTGGGTCTGCACCGACACCTGCAATGTATTGCCAATTACCCCAATTAGAAGCCACATCGTAATCGATTAACATGCATTCAAAATAACTGGCTCCTAATTGCCAATCCAAACCCAATTCATGAATTAAATAACTGGCGGCTATTTGACGACCTCTATTACTCAGATAACCTGTTTGGTTTAACTCACGCATACAGGCATCAATTAAAGGCTGCCCGGTTCTTCCTGCTTTCCATTGTCTGAATTCTTGCGTGTCATAACTTTCATCATGTCTCCATTCAACTCTACTTTTCGATTGAAACAAGCCTTGGCCTTGTTTATGCGCATTCCAATGAAAAAATTCACGCCACAATAATTCAAAATATATCCAATAAGTCGATTCATTCGTTCCATACTTTTCTTCATATATTTTTAGGCATTGCATGATTTGTATGGGTGATATACACCCCAATGCCAACCACGGAGAAAACTTGGTTGAACTTTGCCAACCCAACAAATTGTTTCGTGTTGTTTTATAAGTTGATGGCGACTCTTCTGAAAAATAATTATTCAAGTGCTTTTGCCCTGCCCTCTCACCGCCTTTAAAATCGGATTCATCAACTTCATTTGAAGCAACTGAAAATAACATGCACCATTGATCTGATTCATCTTCGACACCATTAAGTGTTGTATCTAATGACTTTATTGGAAGATCTAATGTCAGAGCCTCAACTTTTTTTCTGAACGGAGTGAAATGCTTAGGTAATTCAAATATTTTGAATGGCAATCGATCGGGTTCAAACAATGTATTTGTTGAAAATTGCTTAAACTCAACATCCTCGAATTGATAAACTAATTTATGCCATTGTTTATTTTCATTGTAACCGGCAGAACTACTGTAAAAAATTGAGTGAAATAAATACCTGTTGTGTAAAGAGGATATCACATCTGATACTGAACCAATTCTAACGCTTAATGACAGTCCCTTGGCTGCTAATTGTTCTTTCAAGTCTGACAACGATTGTCGCAGGAATTTAAAACGGGCTCTGCCAATAACGGTTTCAGATAAACTCAAAGAGTTTAAATACCAAGGTTGAAAACAATAAAGGCACATTAAATTAAAATTGTTCTTTCTTGATAATTCACAAGCTTTATTAAAAGTTAAATTATCTTCCAGACGTAAGTCATGCTCAAAAACATATAAAATATGATTTGTCTGGTTTATTTTTTTCACCTTTCATTCACTCAAGGTATTTAAAATCATCATTCAGCGATGTTTATATTGTGTAGGACAATAGGCACGATTAACTCCTTCTGGTCGTAATTGCTTGTGTTTTGTGAATCTACCGCTCACACGCTTTCGCCACAACTTAAAACTTTTTTTGTGCATGTTTTTTCGCATCAATAAAATAACTTCGGATTCTGATAAGTCATACTGATGTTTTATGGCTTCAAATGGGGTGCGATCTTCCCAAGCCATTTCAATAATTCGGGAGACATCACTGGTCAGTAATTTTAAGTAGTTCATAGTATGTTAATAGGCAGATGAAACAATATTTTTTAGCCACAAATGATGACAATAAGTCAAAATAAACCATAACAGACGATAACCAATAGTCAGTGAAAAAACGATGAAAACCGCACATTTAATTTTTCCACACCAATTATTTAAAAATCACCCTTTGATTAAAAAGGATGCCCAATGTTTTTTGATTGAAACGGAGCTTTTTTTCACACAATATAAATATCATAAACAAAAAATTGTATTTCACAGAGCAAGTATGAAAGCGTTTGCTACTCAAGTACAAAATTTAGTTCACTCACTTGACTATATTGACGCCAATACCCAGCATGCTAAGATCAATCATTTAGTCAATTTTTTATCTCAACAAGGGTTCAACAAGATCGTCAGTATCGACACCACAGATGATTGGCTGGAAAAACAATTAAACAAAGCATGCTTAATCTATAACCTACAAAGAACTGTTATTTCGAGTCGATTGTTTTTGTCAAAATTACCGGTAATTCAATCATTTTTCAATTCTGACAAAAAAAAATTCTTACACCATCAGTTTTATCAAAAACAGCGGCGGCGTCTTAATATTTTGATAGATTCAAATAACAAGCCTGTGGGCGGAAAATGGAGCTTTGACACAGACAATCGAAAAAAATATCCAAAGGATAAAGTACCACCAGCTGTAAATTTACCGCGTCAGACATTGTTTCACGAAGAAGCCATTGCATATGTTAAAGAAAAGTTTGCTGATCATTTAGGGCAATTAAAAACGTCGATTACTTACCCCGTAACTCATGAACAAGCAGAAGCATGGCTAAATGATTTCTTACAACATCGATTTAATGAATTTGGCATTTATGAAGATGCCATTGTTGAAAAACAATTGATCTTACATCACAGTGTTTTAACACCCATAATGAATGTAGGTTTATTATCGCCTCAATTGGTCATCGAGAAAACTTTAGAACATGCTAAACACCATGATATTCCTTTGAATTCATTGGAAGGCTTTATACGTCAAATCATCGGTTGGCGAGAGTTCATACGTGGTTTGTATGAAACTATTGGAACCCAACAAAGAACCAGTAATTACTGGCAATTTAAACGTCCGATCCCTGAATCATTTTATAACGGTACGACAGGAATAGTACCTGTTGATATAACTATTAAAAAGGTTCTTGAAACTGGTTATTGCCATCACATAGAAAGGCTAATGATATTAGGCAATTTTATGCTTTTATGTGAATTTGATCCCGATGCAGTATATCAATGGTTTATGGAGCTTTTTATTGATGCCTATGACTGGGTGATGGTCCCCAATGTCTATGGTATGAGCCAATTTGCCGACGGAGGATTAATGGCAACTAAACCCTATATCAGCTCCAGTAATTACATCATCAAAATGAGTAACTTCTTTGGCGGCAAGGATTCAATCAGATGGCGAAATATTTGGGACGGGCTTTTCTGGCGTTTCATGCATAAACAGCAGGACTTTTTTAAATCTAATCCACGTATAGGAATGTTACTTAAAACCTGGGACGGAATGGACTCAAAAAAGCAACAAGAACACTTGAACAATGCTCAATTATTTTTAACCTCTTTAAAGTGACATTCAATCTAAAAAGAGTAGAGCCTAAATCACATTAAGTCAATCGCATTCAAGTTAAGAAATTCTCATCTACTGGCTACTGTATCCTTTATTGATCTTTTCACTCTAAACAAGGCAATTTATAACCTTAATTAGCACTAAGTCTACTCTTGAATGTTCATTTGAACCATGGGATTAAATTTAAAGGCTTATATACCACCAGGATCGCATGATTAAGTAGCAACAACAGTAATTTGTGCTAAAGTTTTGCAACATGTATTTATTGTTCTTTTATGCATATATTTAATAAGCATTATTTTCACATATACTTCACGCTTTGATGTATAATATATTAAGAGGTGTAAAAATATAGTGTGTTATAAATATTAAATGGAGCATAACATGTCATCAATCATAGAATCTATATGGGAGCACTTTTCTTACCTGCCTTTAAAAAATCGCTTAAAAAATAAAAACATTACTCTGAAAAAATGGCCTGACTTTAATCCATCGCATTCCAAGCCTGAATATGTGACTATAGCATCATTACTCACACACAAAAGCTTATCCTGCCGAGAAATTATTAACCTAACGCAGTACGAAGATTACATGGTTCATTCTTTTTTAAATGCCGCCTACCTGCTTGATTTAATCGAAGTTGAAACCATTGAGAAAAATCTCGAGATTAAAACATTTTCTCATCGCATGAGACAAGTATTTGGGTTTCATCCTTAAATTTTCTGACCAATCTATAAAATAACAACCGTACTCATTATTGTAATGACCAATCAATGCTCAAACTGAGCTATTTCGGTTTGACAAAAAACACATTTCTACAAAAGATCATTTGAAAATATACTGAATGTTCTAAATCAGATCAACCTCATCGAATTCATATGCAGTATTAATGTTATCACTGTCAGATAATTGTATATAATTTCCACAACATTTCGACAGCTGAAGACTTACATTAACCACATGCCAGAAACAAAGAAGCCCAAAATTTTAGCACACCTTGGAATTATTCCATTTATGTTTGCTCTGGGTATTGCCTGTTTTGGTTACTTCGACCTGCAAACAGTTTTTGATTTTGATATCCGCTATACACGATTTAAATCATATATGATTGCCCATACTTATGGCGCAGTGATTGTTGCTTTTCTGGGTGGCATTCAATGGGGTTTATCTTTGAACGAACAAACTGATCGGCAATATTTTTTCATCAGCAATGTTTTGGCATTATTGGCATGGGCCAGTCTATTTGCTTTTGCCAGCTTTGTAGGCATATTCACTATTCTTATGGCATTTATTTTTGCATTAATCGTTGACAGTCACGCTTATAAAAATGGGGTTATATCTGAATGGTTTTGGCAATTAAGGCTGCGCATCAGTGTAATTGTTATGCTAACCCTGTCATTATTGCTATTCATCAATAAATAAATATGTCCATCCTGTCTTTCGCAACTATCAAATTATTAAACTAATTTAAAATTACAATGCAGTACTGATGAAAACTTTTACAGAAATTTACGCCATGGCAGCCACCCGCAAGGGCGGAGAAAAGCAACTTCAGTCATTACTACCAGATGTGATGAGCAGTGAACAGTTGGCACAAAAAAGTGATGATCGTTTCTTGGCCATGATGTGTAAAGCCATTAATCAAGCTGGATTTAATTGGACAGTGATCGAAAACAAATGGCCGCAATTTGAAGAAGCTTTTCATGGTTTTAATGTAAAACGTTTGGCCTATAAGTCACCCGAAGATTGGGAGGCTTACGTGCATGACAAACGTGTAGTTCGCAACTGGATGAAAATCAAAGCCATGATGCACAATGCCAACTTTGTCAATTACACAGCTGATGAACAAGGCAGCTTTGCACGTTTCATTGCTGAATGGCCGACATCTGATCAAATTGGATTAATGACCTATTTAAAAAAACATGGCTCTAGATTAGGCGGCAACACTGGTTTCTGGTTTTTACGTTATGTTGGCAAAGACTGTTTCACCACCACTCATGACACCATACAAGCTGTCAAGTGGGCAGGTTATGAAACCAATGACCATCCAACTTCTAAACGAGATTTAACTCAAGTTCAGTTGGCATTCAATACATGGCATGAGGAAACAGGCCTTTCTTTCACCCACCTCAGTAAAATAGCTGCTTTTTCAAGCGGTGAAAACCACCCTGTTACCCGCATTAAAAAACAAATGAAAAAGTTTAATTAAATTAATACTTAAATTAGTTTTTAATGACCTTTCTTTTTTTACAATACGATACTTCTGCGAATATAATAACTGTTTCCCGATACAATTAAATGATAGTAACATGCGATATTTAGGCATGCACCAACAAAATCACCAGTACTGGTTAGACCTCATGAATCGATCAAAATACCGTAAGTTCTCATCCGATCGATACAACAACGGTCCTTTGGTTGATGAATTAGAAACTCGGATTGCAGCCCTATTAGGCAAACCGGATGCACTCTTTTTCAACAAAGGCACCAGCTGTCAATTAGCGGCGCTCAAGGTACATTGTGAGAATCAAAATAACAATAAAATCATGCTGCACCCGCAATCCCACATTGCTGCTGATGAACAAAATGCCTATCAAGAATTAATCAACTTACAAGGCGTACTTATTGGCCATCAGGACAAACCAATTTGCCTTGATGATGTCAAAGAAGTGACAGAGAAAGTGGCTGTTTTGGTCATCGAACTACCCTTACGTCGGGCAGGTTTTAAATTACCCGAATGGCAGGAATTATTAAAACTGCGGCGCTGGTGTGATGCCAACAATGTCATTATGCATTTAGACGGTGCTCGTATATGGGAGTCTGCAAACTTTTACAACTTGGCGTGGGCCAGTATTGCCAATTTATTCGACTCAGTTTATGTATCCTTATACAAAGGATTAGGTGGCATGACTGGCGCTTTATTAGCCGGTGATGCAAAAACATTAGAACAATGCCAAATTTGGCGTGATCGATTGGGTTCGAACATGTGGACTGCATTTCCGGCTTTAATTACTGCACTTGAGGGCATAGACAAAAACCTCAATCAAATCAGTAGTTGGGTCAATCGCGCCAAAGAAATTGCCAATGCATTACAAGTAGTTAAAGGTTTGACCATTGACACACCTCAAACCAACGGTTTTCAAATTAAAATTAAGGCTAATTTATATCAGTTAAACAACCAATTAAATAAAATCAGTCAACAAATGGAAATCAGTCCTTGTAAACCTTTTGCGGCTGCACCAACCAATCACCAATTGTTTACTGAAGTTCAGGTAGGTGCTCAACACACACAAATCAGGACTCAAGAATTAGTCCAGTTCTTTAAAAAGCTCACCTCTGCCAAATAAATGACTTAAAATACGTTAAATGAAATCCAATAAAACTTTAAAAATACTGGCCTATATCAGCATGCTACCACTGATATTTTCTTTATTCCTGGCTCTTTATGTTGCTTTAGACGGGCCTGTAATCAGCAGTTATTTTATGAGTTTTGCTCGCATCAACTCATACATATATGCCCACTCTTATGGCGCCTTATTGCTGGCACTACTCGCAGGCATTCAAATAGGCCAAAGCCTTCAGGCCTATGACAGCAAGTATTTAATTTTTAATTTCAGCCTATTGGGATTCGTTTGGCTGAGTTATCAATCCTTCGCTGATGCTTTAGGTGTTACATTGTTATTATGCTGTTGGATAGCGGCACTTATCATTGATGTTAACAATCAAAAAAACCTACCCACCTGGTATGGAAATTTAAAAATAAAATTAAACACCTTAGTTATTTTAATATTGCTCATATTAGTTTTAGTCAACGGCTGAACAGCTGTTTCATTTAAGGCAAATATATTTTCAGGCACTTTATTTTCTTTTTATTTGTAATGATCTTGTGCTATTTGGGTCTGCTTTATAACAGAGAAAGTCAATAATCGATTCAGGACTGACGTCGATAAAAGCAATAAGGAATAATTAATAAAAACTAATGAGGATAAAACAATGAATCAAAACAATATAACTAAGAAAACAGGTATGGCGATTGCATTTGCAGTTGCTGGTTTAGCATCAGGTTGCGCCAACAATCAAAGCGCCAACAATTCATCAGCCAAACAAGCGGCTACTTTAGCCAACAATACAACAGACCTCGTACACTGTTATGATGTGAACGTTTGCAAAGGTCATAATGACTGTAAAACCGCAGAGAACGCATGTGCGGGCCAAGCCTCTTGTAAAGGCCATGGCTTTGTTGGCATGCCTAGCAAAGCATGTCGTGATGTAGGTGGAAAAGTGAAAGATAAATGGGTAGGTTCAATCAATAAAGCTGATCTATCTCATTGCTATAACGTTAACCTATGTAAAGGCCACAATGACTGTAAAACTGCTGAAAATGCATGTGCTGGACGTGCATCTTGTAAAGGCCATGGTTTCGTAGCCATGCCTGCTAAAGCATGTACTGACATTGGTGGTAAAAACGGTTAAATTACAACAGTTTAAACCAAACATTAAAGCACCTGCTGTCGTTTATTTAGCAGGTGCTTTTTATTAATGACAATTGACTCAAATTACAATGAATAAAAATTTTCTTGGTTTTGGCTTAGGTTTACGATCGCAGCATTATGAATACATTTTAAAAAACCAACCTGAAGTAGATTGGTTTGAAATATTGTCTGAGAATTACATGATTGACGGTGGCAAACCAATGTATTACCTTGATGCTTTTATTGAACGCTATCCCTTGGTTATGCACGGCGTATCTATGTCAATTGGCAGCACTGATGAATTGAATCGAGACTACCTTAAAAAGCTCAAGAAGTTAATCAAGAGAGTTCAACCCAAATGGATTTCCGATCACATGTGCTGGACTGCTGCTAACAATGTTAACAGTCACGACTTGTTGCCTTTACCCTACACTGAAGAAAGTATCACACACTTGGTAAATCGAATCAATCAAGTGCAAGATTTTTTAGAACAACCCATTTTACTTGAGAATGTATCCAGTTATTTAACTTATCAAGAATCACAAACTACAGAGTGGGACTTTTTGAATGAAATCACTCGCCGTTCTGGTTGTTTGCTGTTGTTAGATCTTAATAACATTTATGTCAGCTCAAGAAACCATGGCTTTGATGCCAAAACATTCATTGATCAAATTGACCCACAATCAGTTCAACAATTTCACTTGGCTGGACACAGTGATTTTGGCACTCATGTCATCGACACCCACGATCATGATGTATGTCAAAGTGTTTGGGATTTATATGATTATGCATTAGATCGATTTGGAGCCATTTCAACCATGATCGAACGAGATGATAACATCCCTGATTTTCCTGAGCTTCTGGCAGAAATGAATCAAGCCAGACAAATCGCCCAAAGTAAAAACATTCAATTCAAATCAGTTACCAAAGCCCAAACTCATGCTTAAAGAGCTTCAACACCAATTCATCAAACAAATCATGGGCGATCAAACGCAAAACATGCAACAACGAATCGTTGAACAAGGTGAATTAAGTAATGACTTCAGACTGGCCATATATTCCAATGCTTATCGCATGCGTTTAAAAGAATGTATTGAAACAGATCATGAAGTTCTGGGTATTTATTTAGGTGATGATTTATTTGATCAAATGGTTGATGGGTACATAGATCACCACCCATCACAACAAACCTCATTACGCTTTTTTGCTGAAAAGTTACCTACCTTTTTAAAAAAACACGAACCATTTAACCAGCACCCTATAATTGCTGAATTGGCTGAATTTGAACGAACTTTACTGGCTGCATTCGACGCCCCTGACCATCCCGTTTCGAGTCAACATGACTTGACGCTGATCGCTGCTGAAAATTGGCCTAATCTAATTTTCAAACCACACCCCAGTATCAGAATATTTACCACAACACATAACAGTGTAGAAACTTGGCAGGCATTAAAACAGCACATCAATGGCCAAAGAGTTGAGGTACCAGCTGCCCAACCAATCCAATCTGCTTGGCTGTTATGGCGTAATCAAGATCGTTTGACTGAGTTCAGGTCCTTGAGCCCTATTGAAAATGTAATCATTCAATATGTCTTGAATGAAAAACCATTTGCTGAAATCTGCCAGATGCTGGCTGAGTTTTATGACGCTCAAGACTTGGAAGAAAATATCCTAAATCATGTCAATATGTTGATTGATAATCAATTGGTCTCTCTGTCAAACTGAAATTCAACTCGTTCAAACCAATTTCATTCTCAACATCGAAAAGTATAATATAGTCTTTATTTTCAAACACTTAACACCAATCTTTATAAATCTTTAGATTTCTTCAGCTTAATTTCATGCATATCCAGTTAAAAAAAATAGACTGAAAGAACTTAAAACTGAGAAATTCAAAAATGAAAATAATCTTTTCCCTTGCATTGGTGTTTGCATTATCAAATGTTGGCCAAGCAACAGATAATTTACAACTGAATCATTTAACAGATCAAATCAATCAAAATGAATTCAAACAAATGACCAGTGTGGTGGTGAATCACAAAGGACAAATTGTTTATGAACAATATTTCAATGGCAACAACAAACAATCCAAACATGACATGCGTTCTGCCAGCAAATCAATCACTTCGATAGCAATTGGTTTAACCATTAAGGATGGTTTAATTGATAACGTCCAGCAAACTGTATTACCTTTATTCAAAGACAAGATGCCACTGAACAATCCCGATCCCAGAAAATCTAAAATCACAATACAAGACTTGTTAACCATGAGTAGTTTATTGGAGTGTGATGACTGGAATAATGCCTCCAGAGGTAATGAGGAAAAAATGTACATCATTGAAGATTGGTCAAAATTCATTCTTGATTTACCCATACGAGGCACGGCTCCTTGGCGCAAAACACCAGAAAAAAGTAAATATGGACGCGCTGCTTATTATTGTACAGGCGGGGTCCAAGTGTTGGCCGATATAGTGGAACGAGTCACTCAGCAGAAAATGTCAGACTACATACAAACCAAGCTATTTAAGCCTTTAAGTATCCCAACGCCTGGACACAGTTTTACCCCACTTGGCGTAACCAACGGTGGCGGTGGTATGCAGCTTACTTCAAGAGACTGGATCAAAATAGGTCAATTAATGATGGCCGGTGGCAAGTATAAAAACAAAAGTTTATTAGATTCAAAATGGGTCGCTGACTCATTGAAGAGACATGCAGTCATAGATGAAAATCGGGGTGTGGAATATGGCTACCTTTGGTGGATTAATGACTTTAAAGTGGGTGATCAAACCGTCACCACTTATTCCGCGGCAGGTAATGGTGGCAATTACATGTTTATGATTCCAGATTTAAATGCTCAAGTGGTCATCACCAGCACTGCCTATAACACCAACTACATGCATCAACAATCACAGAAAATCCTGACCGATCATGTTATGCCAGCATTGATCAAACACAATAATTAAAATTTAGTTTTGGGGATCAAGAAATGATGTGGGTAACCAGTCAGCATCCAATACTTGTTGTCTTTGTTCACTCACATCAGCATGAATGTCAGCCATTAGTTGTTGCCATTGAGGATCAGTTTTTAATGGTTCAAAAGCTGGCAACCAAATAAGCCACCGATGATTACGATAACCATTTAAAACACCCTGCTTCAGTGATGCCAAAGCAGCTTCAGCATCACCAATCTGGGCATAATAATGTGCTTGATAAATCCATGGATCCGGCAAAGTGAATGAATCATTAAGCCAATTATTTTTGACCTTATGCAACATATTCTCTTTTGTTTCACCAGTGGCTGATTTAAGCAGTAAAGAGTGCATCAATAATTGTGCGTTCATATTCCCGGCATCTATTGAAATGGCATCTTCCAAATGCGACAGTGCAGCTTCAAAATTCCCGTTCTTCCATGCAATCAATGCCATTAATGATGGAAGTTCAGGTCTTTTGATATCTCTTTCGTATGCTTGATTAATGGTTGATACAGCCTGATCAATTTTATTTCTGGATAATAAAAATTTTGACTTCTGATAGGTGGCAAAAACACTGTCCGGAGACAACATATCTGCTTTGTTGTACCACTGTTCAGCCAAAACTTCGAAACCCAATAACTCCAATACATGAGCAATCTGTAAATCAAGATAATGCATGTCTGAATCCAATACTGATAAATTCAACTTAAAAGCCTCTACCAATCGACCTTTTACTGAATACAAGTAAGCCAATGAACTGATTGATGAAGCATTCTCTGGCGCCAATTTAATGGCATTTTGATAACCTTCAATGGCTTGATTTATATGACCGCTTGCATCATCAGCAAAAGCCAATGCGGTCCAAGCTTTCGAATTAGATTCATCCAATTCAATGACTTTTGCAGCCAATGACTTGGCTTCCTCAAGTAACTCATAACTTTGGTTAAATTTGGTCACCTCATGTGATAATGCAAAAGACAAACCAATCAAAGAATTAATGTGATTGGCATCAAGCACCAGAGCTTCTCTGTATAAATCTATCGCCAGTTGATTGCTTTTTGCGTTATGCATGCGTAAATATTTCAATGCTTGATTGGCCAAATCTTCTACAGATACAACTGCTGAAGACGTAGAATCAACATTTGATAATTCAGTTGAGGGTTGCTCATCAAAAAAAACATCTGCCAAAAGCCACCAGCCTATAAGCATAAACAACAATGGTATTGACACCGCATAAAATACTTTACGATTTCTATGCTGAACTTTTTTTTCTGTTTTAACAATTGGTTTTAACCAGCGATAACCCACATTTCTGGTTGACGACAAATACTCACGGGGATCCAAACCAACGTCAGATAAGGCTTTACGTATCAAGGCAATTCTTTGTGTAACCGTTTCCGGACTGACAGCTGTTTTTTGCCAAACGTCATCAATCAACTCCTGATTACTTATGGTGGCAGGAAACGCCCTTATCAAAGCCTGCATGGTTTTGAATGATAAGTCAGAAAGGTTAATTCTTAAGTTTTGATGATGTGCTTTTCGAGTCAATACATCAAGACTGATTTCGCCAGTCAACCAATATTGATGTTTTAGGTCCATAAAAATTAAAAAGAGTATGAACCTATATTATGCCAGAGCAAAGTCATTAATTCACATGGCAAAAGCCATGATATCATTTAATTCATCCTTCTTTTTTATACTTGACCATCACTTCATTGCGACGAAAAAAAGGTGGCGTGATGGGTGGATTATACCTTGCCAACTCTGGGCTGCCAGTCGGAATAATCTCTTCATTAGCCATCCATTGCAGTAATTCTGAGATTTTGCGTTTAACCTTTTCATCGCCAGTGAATCCAGAAAATTTTATCACAGCATAGTTTGTTTCATCTATTTGCCGGATTTTCACGCGTTCATTATTAGGCTTGGGCAAAGTCTCAAGGGTATATTCGCTTGGCATCACAAAATGCACCCACCATGAATCATTGTCTTGCCCTGTACTTTGTTCCATCGTCACAGGAACAGTCATACTGATTTCTTCTGATCGTGGATCGGTTTTCTGTGATTCCATAGATACTGGTTTGGTCATACTTATTTTTGAACTTTCACCATTGGTTGCGGTGTTATTTCCAAAAATAAAATCAGCAATCAATTTAAACCCACGACTTGATGCTTGCTTCATATCTCCAGAAACTTTCACCTCAGCAATAATCATTGGCTGATATGCTCGAAGCTCAAAAGACTTATCTGTTTTCAACACCGTGTAATCAGGCTCTTCTATCGCCCATGCAGCCGTTCCAAGAAACATCAACCCCAACATTAGATACACTTTTTGACAGGTATTATTTTTTATATTCGAATGATTCATAGGTGACATTTATAATAAACTGGATTCACAGACGATGTTGTCACAAACCATGTCAAAATGAGATGAATTTACCTATTGTAAAGACATGGCTTTTTAGACTTAACCCTCATAGTTTAATGCCTTTTGCAATTAGCTTATGTGCATCAATTAAGTTTTCTAGTCCAGATTCCATATTTTTATTCATCATCCAAAGACCAGTAGATAAGAATGAATTTCCAGTAAAGTTTCGTTCAACCAAAGTCAGGTTTCTATTCATATCTATGATCATAAAGTGTTCTCCATAACCATCGCTCCATACAGTTTGACTGTCCTTATCAATCATCCACATATATCCAAAAGCCTCATATCGACCATAATTTATATGGTTTTTGGTCACATCACTGTGCGGATACGTAGATTCCTTAATCCAATTCTCAGGCACAACTTGATTACCCTGCCAACGTCCATTGTTAGCAACCATGGCTCCTATGCGAGCAAAATCCCTGGTACTGATGTAAATGTTATACATTCGGTGATGTGAATCACTTTTAGGCCAAAACCAAGGCGATCCCATGATGACATTATCAGCTTCAAAATCCTGCATTCCTAATGGTGCAGCAAGGAACTCTTGCATAAAATCTCCAATTGAGTATCCAGTTTCTTGTATAAAAATAGTACCTAAAGCATTGGCATCAAAATTATTAGAAAACAAATAACTCCCTGGGGTGTACTGATCCCTTTGCGGTCTTTTAGTAATTTGATCATCATGTTCACCATCGGCAGGTAAAAATATACCAGACCGATACATCAAAAGGTCCTTGATAGTGGCTGTTTTTTCTTGAGCAGTTAATGGGATGTACTCATCAATATTGAGTTGTTCTAAGGTCTTGTTTATATTTATCAATCCTTTTTCAATCGCTATTCCGTACAACAAACTAAGAAATGCTTTGCGGGTTGAGTGCCCATTCATGATTTTATTGGTCGGACCATACTCGAACAAAATTTCATCACCTTTCATGACCATCACAGACCGTACTCTTTTTGGTTTTTCAGCAGGTGTCAATAAAAGTTGAATGTTCTCAGGCAAAGGTTCTCCATACTCTAGTTCTGTTTGATATGCAGGACTTGGGTCATCCACCCTAGGTAAAGCTGTATACAACAACACCAATAGTAAGCAATTAATTGATACACCAAGAAACCATTTTATAATTTGGATCATTTTTAAATTCCTGAACAATATGAATATTCCAAACAATAAGATGTTTCAGAGTATTTAACCTCTCATTTCATGAATTGAGAATAAACAAGCTGGTTTCATTTATCAGACTGGCTGATATAATCCTTGGGGGACATGCCTTCAAATTTTTTGAATGCTCGGTAAAAACTTGCCTGAGAATTAAAACCAGAGTCCAGAGCCATGGTTAATATGGAAGTGGTATTTATAGATTGATCGACTACCAAAGACTTAAAATGGTTAATGCGAAATTGATTGATCAATTCTCTGAAACTCTGTTCAAACTTTTGGTTTATAACTGCAGAAAGGGCTTCAGACGATACGCCCAGACCCGCAGCCAATCTTTTGAGGGTCAAATCCGAATCTAAATAAACCAAATCATTATTTAACTTGTACATTAATTGAATCTCTATATCGCCATCCTTATTGGCTTGCATCCTTTTTTCCTTATTTTTTAATAGGGTTTTAGACTCATGAACTTTCAAACCGTCTTGTCGATATCCCATAAAACCTAAGTAGTAAGTGACAAAAGCCAGAAAAAGGTTAAAAAACCGCCAACGATAATTCTGCACATCCATTGCCAATGAAAATGTATCCAAGATTTCATTAGATATCAGCACAAAACCCAGCAACATACTCCATTTGATGATCGATTTTAACCACAAGTAAATGGGCATTGATTGATGGCCTTTAAATTGCTCCAACCATTTTAAATAGGCAGAAATTTTACGATACACCAAAAAAACAAATACCAAGGTCACCATAACTATTAAATAGTCTTCTAACTCATTTAATTCATTGAATCGCAAAAGATTGGCCACTTCATTTTTCGAAGTAAATGTGTCAAGTTGTACCACCCACAAATATAAACTGATGTCATAAACAGCATATATAAGTCCAGGAATGAAATACAGTAAATGTTGCCACTGCAAAGTAAACTCATCTTCAGTCAATAAACACACATATAGGTAAACCAAAGGTGGCAGTAATAACTCCATGCCCACAGGAAAGTAGCGAAAAGTGAGGTTGTCCCACAAGCCCATAGAATGCAGCAAGGTTCTGCAAATGGCTATACAAAAGATAAATACAGTTACACCAAGGATTCGCTTGCTGAGTTGTTTGTCCCTACTACTTAACAATAAGCCAGAAGTTACTAACCCCTGTACCAAACCAACAATTAATAAGATTTCAAAAAAAGAAAATGACACTAACACACCCGGGTTATAAAGCAGAAAAACTAGGCTTTAACACCTTTTAAATTTTAATCTAAAAGCTTAGCATTATTAAAAACGACTATCATGCATCGAAAGTCACTAGAATATTTTAAGTTGAAAAAAGTTTAAAAACACCATACTCATTAAATATACATTATGAAAAATAAACAAAAAACAGAACAAACGATTCACCACCTGAATTGGGCAGTTTTTATTATTTTGTTAACCAGCATGGTCTTGTTTCGCCTCTTGTTTATTTTTAACATCACAACAATAAACTGCATTGGTTATGCTAACTACTGGCTTAATACTTATCCTTCTGGCCTTTCTATATTTACTGGATTTATATTGATTTATATCTTGTGCCTAGTTTGGCTTTTGTTAGATATAATTCTAATAATTGCACATAACCACAAACAGCAAAGAAGAACATCTATAGCTATTCCAATAATACTACTTTTTTCAGCGTGTATATTTCTTGCTGGTACATACAAACTATATTCCATGAGTCCGAGCATCCAATTTGTAGAAAAAGAATCAAATTGGCAAATTTCACAAGACCTCATAAAAAAAAGCAAAACAACCAAAAAGTTCTCTAAATGCCTTACAAAAATCGATTTTAATTTTTTAGATTAGTTGAGCCTGGCTTCCACATATTTGAGTGCATCCTTTAAACGTTGAATGCTTTGAGCTTTTCCTAATACCTGCATAATCACATCATTGGCAGGCCCTTGTGCTTGACCAGATAATGCCAACCTAACTGGCATCCCTACTTTACCAAAGCCAACTTCTAGTTCAGTAACTACATCTGCAATCAATTGATGCAGGTCTGCGCCCGCCCAGTCATTAATTGCTTCACATTTGGCTATCACTGCTTTAAGTGGTTCAATGGCCGATTCTTTGAAAGCTTTCTTTTCAGCTTTTTCATCATAACCAGTTAATGGTTGCAATAAGAACAGCCCCATATCAGCCAGCTCATTGATCGTTTGAGCCCGATCAATGAACATCTCAACCACTGCTGATAAGTCAAAGTCATGATTGACATTTATGTTGAGGGTTTTAAGTCTATCTTGCAACAATGTCACCAATCGACTGGTATCTGCTTGTTGTAAATACTGCTGATTGATCCAATTCAGTTTTGTGGTATTAAAGGCACTGGGTGCTTTATTTACACCAGATAAATCAAACAATTCAACCATTTCATCTTTACTGAATAATTCTTGATCACCATTTGACCACCCTAAACGAACCAAATAATTCAATACAGCCTCTGGTAAATATCCATCGTCTTTGTATTGCATCACACTGACAGCTCCATGACGTTTTGAAAGCCGCGCGCCATCATCACCTAAAATCATGGGCACATGTGCAAACTCAGGAATTGGCATATCTAACGCCTTGTAAATATTGATTTGTCTTGGGGTGTTATTAATGTGGTCATCACCACGTATCACATGGGTAATACCCATATCAGCATCATCAATCACCACAGTGAAATTATAAGTGGGCATACCATCTGCCCTTGCTATCACCAAGTCATCTAACTCGCTATTGGCAACCGTAATCTCACCACGCACATGGTCTTTAAATTTCACCTCACCGGTTAAAGGTGTTTTGAAACGGACCACAGTTTGCTCAGATTTAGTCAAGCCCAAATCGCGACTTCTGCCATCGTACCTAGGTTTTTCACCCTTCTTCATTTGCTGTTCCCGCATTTCATCCAAAGTTTCTTTTGAACAATCACAGTAATAAGCTTGTCCGTTACTTAACAATTGTTCAATTTTTTCTTGGTATCGCGAGAGATTTTGACTTTGATACTTCACCACAGAATCATGCTCCAACCCCAACCATTCCATTCCTGCAAAAATCGCATCGACTGAGTCTTGAGTAGAACGCTCTGTATCAGTATCTTCAATCCGCAATTCGAATTGACCACCATGACGACGAGCATACAGATAAGAAAATAAAGCAGTTCTGGCACCACCTACATGTAGGTATCCAGTTGGACTAGGAGCAAATCGAGTGATGACTTTCATGGTTTGTTTATTTAATAAGTTAATTCAGTGGATGAGATTTTAATTTAAATGAATTCTCTTTGCTGCTTTAATTATCATTAATTAATATTCTTATTGATCATGTAAATGAGTCGCTGATATTACATTGAATTACAGTGGTAGATCACTTCGACAAACTCAGTGAGCTAAGTATTTGCAAGCTTGATACAACTAATTAAAGTTTAGGGTTCAACCCCCTTATTCACTATTACTATGTACAAAAATACAGGTAGTAGTTGTGCAAAACCAGAAGATCAACACATTAAAGTGATCCATGATTTAAGGGTACAAAGATTCTTTTTGATTTAAAAAACTGAATTGGTCAAATTATATGAGAGTAATAATAAGGGAGTTGATTAACCCAAGGTTTTTTGGTTTTACAGCCCAAGTAAAGTCTTCACAGCATCATTCAACTGAGTTTCACTCGATCCTATAGATTCCAATGCTTGAGTTTCAGATTGACCTTGGTACTTTATCAGCCAAGCTGTATACAGTTGAGTGGCACGATTTCCTGAACGACAATGTAATAGGATCTTTTGGCCTGATTTCGATTGCATCAAAGTATTGAATTCAGCCAGCTTGATCGGAGAATATGGGTGTCCTTTACCCACTTCTATCAAATCATAATTCAAACCTAATTCAGTGGCTAGTTCGAATTCGTTAAAATTCAACTGTGCCATTTCAGACGCAGTGCGTGTATTGATTACAGCATCAATTGCACCCACATCCAATTGTTTAAAATCTTGTTTGGTTGGCTGCCCACCTATCCAAACGTTATCACTGACCTGTTTGGTTTGCGACAAGAATGAATGATTTTTCATGGTATCTTTAGCCATAACCATCTGAGCCGTCATCAGTATCAATGCGATATATTTAAACACCTTCATCCTCCTTAACATTAATTCAGTAAAGAACCCATTTTACGCCGATATTGGGCTGCTAACTTAGGATCGTTCAATAAGCTGAATGATGCGATCAATAACTGTCTGATATCTGCATTAGATGTATCTTTTACCAGCATCCCCAACAACCCTTGTATGGCAGGCTCCACTTGACCAGCTGAAATTTGTTGTTTTAACTGTCCCAACTCATCACTCGCATCAACACCTGCCAACTGAATTTGAGCTTTTGCTTGATCTGCTTCAGGTGTTTTTAATTGTAGTTCATTCAATCCGTCGTACATTTTTTGAGCTGCATCAACATTATTCATCAATAAATGCACCTCAATGGTCTGCCACACAGCTTGTTCTGCCGGTAGCTCCAACAAAGCAGCCAAAGCAACCTCATATTGGCCTTCAGCTATCAGGGCTTGGATATTATTATCTATCGGTGGCTCTGGTATCAGCGCGTCTAATTGGACATGCTGTGATATCCATTCAACGATCTCGCTTTCAGGTTTTAAACCCGTAAAATTATCAATGATTTGCCCGTTTTGAAGCAGCGCCACTGTCGGCAGGCTTTGAATGCCCATTTGTTGTGCCAACATTTGTTCTTGCTCAGTATTAACTTTAGCCAAAACCAAAGACTCTGAATGTTTTTCAGCGATGGCATGTAAAATAGGTGTCAAGTTCTTGCAAGGCTCACACCAGTCGGCCCAAAAATCTAATAAAACAGGTATCTCTTTAGATTTTTCAATCACCTCTGCCATAAAAGTATCGGCAGTCACATCAACGATATTCGCTTGCGTATCTGTGGAGTTAGGTATGTTAGTTTCAGTCATGATTTAAATTTTATAATTAATAGTAAGGATTATCACCTGATGCATGATCAGTCGCATCTAACACATCATTGATTTCCGGAAAAGCGTTGGTGATTTGGCTTTGCATGCCTTGTGACAATGTTTGCTTGGCCATGCCACAACCTTGGCAGCCACCACCAAACTGAATAAAAGCCTTATCTTCTTCGATCGCCGTTAAGGTTGCATTGCCACCATGAGACGCCAACATTGGATTGATATTGGCATCAATGAAATAAGACAGTCGCTCAAACAATGGTGCATCATCATCAGGTGACTGACCTTTAAGCATGGGTGCCTTGATATTCAATTGGCCACTGGCGCCCTGGATTTCATAATCAATTGCAGCATCGGCCAAATAGTCTTCATCATTTTTTGCCACATACAAATTAAATGGGCCTAAATCTTGAACTTCGTAGCTGTCATCAATTTCATCGGCTTCACAAAAGCCTAAATGACAATCAGCCGAAGGGGTCCCTGCATTGGCCACATCCACCTTCAAGTGCAAACCTTCGATGTCTTGTTCATTGATCACACCAGCCAGAAATTCAATTGCTGATTCACTCACTTTAATCATTTAATTTTCTCGTATAAAAATGGTAAGGATTCATCCAGTCGATAATCAATACCGGAATGCGTTCCATTGAATTCTGTGTAAGTGTGTTCAACTTGTACTTTTTCAAGCTTTTTCGCCAGTTGTCGCATGCCATAATGAATAAAATATTGATCTCTGAAACCACAGTCCATGTAAAGGCCATTTAACTGTAGCAAGGCTTCAACAGAAGACTCCACCCTATTGATTGGATCATGAGCCAACCATTTTTGCCATCTTGACTGATCCAGTTCACATGTTTCCAAGTCAAATGGGAGCATTATCTCAGTTGTATTTTCATCATCATAGGTTGCAGCCATGCAAATATGCATCATGGCTAAAATATGAGAACCCATGACTTTTTTCGCCTTCCAAAACCGCTTGATAAATTTCTCAATATCGCCATTGAACTGAGCCAATATATCTGCCACTGCCGGAAAATCCCGCTGATACAACAAACCAAATCCAGCATCACCCGAATGATTGGCAATGGCTCCCCAGTGACCTGGAAAATCCATAGCAAACCGAATCGCAGCAAAGCCACCTGAAGATTTACCCAAAACAGCCCGGTGTGCAGCACCTTTCTGCACCGCATAGTTTTGTTCAACCAGGGGTATCAACTCATCATGTATATAACTGGCATAAGGCCCCATGGCAGGTGAATCTAAATATTGATTGCCGCCCAAGCGAGTAAAACAATCAGGAAAAACCACTACAGTTGGCCCCATTTTTTGTTCTGATATCAAACGATCCAATCGTTCAGGAATACTCTCACCAAATGCCCGCCACTCAACGACACCTTGACCACTGTTGGTGTATGCCGCCAGATAATACATCACTGGATAAGAATTTTGACTGGCGTAACCATGTGGTAAATAGACAGGAACTTGACGTACATGTGGATCTCCCAAGGGGTTATCTTGCAATAAATTAGATTTAACTTGTAAGTAATCAACACGACCAGCACTAATGGTTGCATCTTGATTGTATTTTGACATGGTCCATGCTCAATTTAATTTAACGTATTTTAACTGATTGATTAAGCCTGCTGTGCATCCTATTAAAAAATTGCAAACCTAAGCAGATCATTACCATCCCTAAAATAGCTTCATACGAACTCTGTAGCAAATATCAATGAACATAAATTACTTAGAACCAATCACCTTAGTCTTCAATTTACGTATATAAATGTTAGTTT
>CAZVZJ010000001.1:276277-279390 GCA_964631055.1 uncultured Marinicella sp. | reverse complement strand
GATGCCACATAACGGGTATTTTGACCATCCGTTTCAAAACTTTCAACCAAGATGTCGACAGCTTGTGCCGAACTAACCAAACCCGCAGTCATCAATGCGGCGCTTATCGTTGTTTTTAATTTCATAATTTATTTCCATGAGTTGTTAGCTGAACGCACACAACTTATTTTTTACCCACAAACCCACACTAATCCTAGGGTTTCTGAACCAACAATACTTAGTGTTCCAGATTACGGATTGGGTTTGCCCTGTCTGATTATTATTATTTTGTTGGATTTTAGCATTGTAATGTGACAATCCGGTTGAGTTTGTCATAATTTAGCTCATATAAAACCATAGGTTTTTCTAAATACTTTGTATAACTGGACAAAATTCACTTCAAAACTAGGGTATTTACTTAATTTCAAGATAATTTCATATTAAATTCACCTAATTTCATAATTATTTCATTACTTTTTCAGGATGAAATCTTTCACATTTTCTATCATTCAATCATGAGAGTTAAACAACAGCTCATTGGTAACTAATGCTTGTTAACTCCATAAACAATCAATTCAAATTTGGAGTACTTATGCAATGAAAAATATCAACTACAAGAAAGTCAACAGTAAACAAAGCAAAAGGACAGTTCTCTTTTTTCTTTTGATGGTTATATCCATTAGCCAAGCCTATGCGCAACTGGCCATGAAAAAACACACCATCAACAATGGGGGTGGGGTGATGACAGGGGGTGGCTTTGAATTAAAGTCCAGTATAGGTCAAGTCGACGCAGGTCCCACTGCAAGCGAAGGTCACGTTAATAGTAACTACAGCCTCAGCAGTGGCTTTTGGCAACAAAACACAGATTTAATTTTTAAAGATAATTTAGAGTAAACGGAGAGAATGATGAATAAATATATTTTAATGGTACTTTTGGCGTTGATTCTGAACGCTTCATTGAGCTTCGCCCAATCCGTGGGCAGTGCATTCAGTTACCAAGGTGAATTAACAGATGGCGGCTCACCCGCCAACGGTGATTATAATTTCACTGTCAAGTTATATACCACCGAAACTGGAGGTACAGCGATTACAGATGAAGTTTATAATGACATCACAGTTTTGAATGGTTTATTTAATCTGGAAATTGATTTTGGTGACATGGTTTATGAGGACAGCGATCAATATTATTTAGAGTTTGATGTTGCACCCAGCAGCGGTGGATCTTCTACTACTTTAACACCCAGAAATAAGCTTTTGGCTGTTCCATATGCTGTTCAAGCACAATTCTCAGATGGAGGTACATCGCCATGGAATCAAGATGGCATAACCTTGACATCACCTGGCAAAGTGGGCGTTGGAGAAACGTCTCCCTCTGCACAGCTGCATGTCACCAATAACCAGAGCCAAATTTCATTGCTTAAAGTCGATGACGTCAACGATACACGAATGGTGATTCAAGCTGATGGACGTACAGGCATAGGTCCTACCAGCCCTTCAGACCGTTTACATGTTGATTCGGATGTTGGGCAAAATCCACTTAGGGTCCAAGTTGATGGTACTACTAAACTCAGAGTACTGAGTAATGGCGGCACAACGCTAGGTGCTAATAACTTGAATACACCTCAAAATGGATTGTATGTTGCTGGAGACGCCAAGCAAAGTGAAGACAGTAATGGCATGCTTAAATACATGTTTCGAGCCACCTGTGACTCTACTCCAACAATTGATGGAGAATATAATGGTACAGCCACTGCTGGAACTGCTGGTATTACCAGAAACAGCGCAGGAAACTGCACCATCACCTTGCCTTTTAATATATCAAGTAACTTTATTTCAGCCACTCCAATTAGAGCGGTTGCTGGCGATAACAGAGTTATTAACTGCGTGCCTTTCTTATCTGGGATGATTTGCCAACTATCTGTGGGCTCTACCGCTGCTAGTGTGGATGGAAGTTTTCATGTTTTAGTCTATTAACACAGTTTAAGCATTATAAAAAAACCACTCTATCTAAGAGTGGTTTTTTTATTGGCAGATATTAATGTTTTTACAAACTAGGCTAGTTTATTATTTAAATATTCTAGCTCTGAAAATAGTTCTTGTGGAACGCGATCACCATATTCCATGAGAAAGTCTTGCACTGAGTTGGCCTCTTGACTCCACCCTTGTTGGTCAACAGTTAACAACTGATCAAGTACTGTTAAATCCATATCTAAATCATTTGTATTGATGTCCTCTTTAGATGGTATGTGACCAATGGCAGTTTCTGTGGCACTGAATTTACCTTCACAGCGGCCAATAATCCATTCCAAGACACGCATGTTTTCACCAAACCCTGGCCACATGAACTTGCCATCATCATCTTTTCTGAACCAATTAACAGTGAAAACTTTAGGTAAATGAGTCGCCTTTTCTTTCATTCCGACCCAATGTCCCCAATAATCACCAAAATGGTAACCACAAAAAGGTTTCATCGCCATGGGGTCTCGTCTGACCACACCAACTTCACCGGTTGCTGCAGCTGTGGTTTCAGAGGCAACTGTAGCACCCATTAACACACCATGGTCCCAATTTCGTGCTTCACTGACTAATGGTATTAAGCTGGCTCTGCGGCCACCAAAAATAATGGCATCAATAGGTACACCTGCAGCTGCTTCAGATTCTGGAGAATAACTTGGGCATCGTTTTGCTGATACGGTAAACCGTGAATTAGGATGTGCAGCTGGACCATTGGCATCCTTATAAGCTCGACCCTGCCAGTCAGTTTTAGGAGTCAAATTGTCTAGACCTTCCCACCATGGCTGACCATCTTCAGTTTCTGCCACATTGGTGAAAATAGTGTCTTGATACAACATTTTTAATGCATTAGGGTTGGTACTTTCAGCTGTGCCTGGAGCCACACCAAAGAAACCTGCTTCTGGGTTAATGGCCCATAATCGACCATCTTCACCAGGACGCATCCAACAAATGTCATCACCCACAGTACTGATTTCCCAGCCATCTTTGATATAACCTTCTGGCGGAATCAACATCGCCAAATTGGTTTTACCACAGGCTGATGGAAAAGCAGCAGCCACATATGATTGTTTACCTGCAGGGTTTTTAATGCCCAAAATCAGCATGTGTTCAGCCAACCA
>CAZVZJ010000001.1:267432-276177 GCA_964631055.1 uncultured Marinicella sp. | reverse complement strand
CCCATACAATATGGGATCACATACATGGTTCTGCCTTTCATACACCCAGCAAATAAGCCATCCATTTTTTCATGAGCTTCTTGTGGCGCCATCCAATGGTTATTAGGCCCAGCATCAGCTTCTTTATCTGTACAAATAAAAGTTAAATGCTCTACCCGAGCCACATCCTGTGGGTCTGATAGATGTAAAAAGCAATTAGGGTGGGTTTCATCATTGAGTTTCTTATATGTGCCATCGGACAGTAACATTTCATTGAATTTTTGCTCTTCAGCTTCGGTACCATCACACCAATAAATTTGATCAGGTTGGGTCTGTTCTGAGATTTGTTTGACCCAATCGGCCAAGGCTTGGTTCGTTGTGCTCATGCGAATTTTATCCAAGTTAAAAATGGTTTCGAACTGTAACTGTTCAAACATATAAAATCAAGTAAAAGCGATGATTGCAAGCTGAAATCAAGCCAAAAATACATCTTATGAATTAGTGACAGAAATCACAAATTTTATTGTCCAAATAAGTTTAAATTTGCGCTCATTAAAATTCCACAATAAATACTCTTGAAAAAAGAGTTTTACACAGCTTAACCACCCATTAATCTTATGAAAAACCTGATAACCGCACTGACATTACTCATTGGCTTTACCATGATCGTCCCTGCTCAATCTAATGAACAAAAAATAGTTTCACAACAATCTTTTAATGATAAAAGCCAAGTCATTTCAAGCTCATTTGATTCTAAGTACACACAACAAGCATTTATCAAAGCTTCAAATACAAATGCAAGTGATACCTTTGGTCTTGAAATGGCTTTATCAGAAGACACCTTGGTAATTTTAGCGCCCAATGAAGCCAGTAATGCAACAGGAGTCAATGGTGATGAAAACGACAACTCCAAACTGGCTTCTGGAGCAGCCTATGTATTTGTTCGCGAAGATGACACTTGGACACAGCAAGCTTATTTAAAAGCTTCAAACTCAGATGAGTTTGATCGTTTTGGATCAGCTGTAGTAATTGAAGGTGACATCATCGCAATTGGAGCCAGAACAGAAGACAGCACATCAATCGGAATTAACGGCGACCAAAGTGACAACTCAATTAATTCTTCAGGAGCTGTATATGTTTTCACCCGATCAGGTAACACCTGGGAACAAGAAGCTTATATCAAAGCATCAAATACTGGTGAAAATGACTTTTTTGGAAGTTCTTTAGCCCTCTCTGGTAATACTTTGATTGTGGGTGCCAGTCAAGAGAGTAGCAGCTCAGCTGGAGTCAATGGCGACGAAGATAATGACTTGTTACCTCGGGCAGGTGCCGCCTATATTTTTGTCCGCGAGAATGAACAATGGACCCAACAAGCTTACTTAAAAGCTTCCAACCCATCTGAAGCTGATTTTTTTGGAGCCGAAGTGGCTATTGATGGTGATACAGTTGCTATTTCAGCACCCAATGAAGACAGCAACGCCCAAGGCATTAATGGAGACCAAAACAACGAATCAATGACTGATGCTGGAGCAGTTTATATGTTCACTCGCACAGGAACACAATGGTCTCAAGAGGCCTACATAAAAGCGTCTAACACAGACGCTGCCGACATATTTGGTAATAAAATTGCATTAGTTGGTGACACCCTGGCTGTAGGTGCAGTTCGTGAAGACAGTGACAGCGCGGGTATAAATGGTGATCAAAACAACAACAATTCATCCGCCTCGGGAGCTGTTTATATTTTAACTCGAACCAATGGAATATGGTCACATGACACGTATATAAAAGCATCGAATCCAGATGCTTCTGACGGCTTTGGAGGATCCGTATCAATGTCAGCTGATAAATTACTGGTAGGCGCCACAGTAGAAAGCAGTAGTGCAAGAGGAATTGACGGTCCAGACAATAATTTCAGGTCTCGTTCAGGGGCGGCTTATTTATTCACCTTAGATCAAGGGGATTGGGTACAACAACACTATATCAAAGCTTCCAATACAGGTGTCGATGATTTTTTTGGTTGGAAAACAGCCATATCAGGCAATGTCTTTGTCGTCAGTGCGCCTTTTGAAGCCAGTATTGATACTGGAGTCAACGGTGGGCCTGGTAACACGAACTCATTCTTTGAATCAGGCGCTGCTTATTTATTCATTGATGATGCCATTTTCTTTCATGGTTTTGAATAAAATTAAATACAAGCGCAAAACTATATTCTCAGGCAATTTAATTGCATGCGGACTTTAACTTAAAAGAAATTATTTAATTCTCTTCAAAATCCCATCCAGCTCATCTGAATCGTGATAATGAATAATTAATTTACCATGGCCTTTACTGCTATGCTGAATGTCAACTTCAGCACACAGTTGTTCCATTAGCTGCTGCTCTAATCGCTTGACATCAGATGACTTTTGTTCTGCTTTAGGCCTTGGTGTTGTATCTGGATTTTTTAAACTCTTAACCAAAGCCTCTGCCTGTCTAACTGACATTTTTTTGGCATAAATTTGTTGTGCCGCCTGCAATTGACTGTTTTCCTCTAAAGCCAATAAACACCTGGCATGACCCATTTCTAACAAGCCCTCATGCAACATGTCTTTTACTTTTGGTGACAACTCTAATAACCGCAGTAAATTACTGACTGCCACCCGAGAACGACCAACAGCTTCAGCAGCTTGAGCATGGGTGATATCAAATTCTTCAATCAGACGATCTAATGCCAACGCCTCTTCTAAAGGGTTTAAATCTTCACGTTGAATGTTTTCAATCAAAGCCATTGCTATGGTTTGTTGATCACTCACATTTTTAATCAAAACCGGCACGTCAGATAACTGAGCCAATTGTGCAGCACGCCAACGACGTTCGCCCGCAATGATCTCGTATTTATTACTGGTCAATTTTCTCACCACAATCGGCTGCACAATACCTTGTGCTTGAATCGAATCAGCCAACTCTTGTAACTTTTCTTTATCCATGATGCTGCGCGGTTGGTATTGTCCAGGCTGTAACTGTTCAATCCCCAAGTTCTGCAACTCACTGGCCTCAACACTGGTTTGGTCCACATCAGATTTTCGACTACCTAATAAAGCATCCAAGCCCCGTCCCAATGTACTCTTTCGATTGTTTTTTGGATTCAGCTTTTTAGTGGTTTTTTTGGTATTCTTTTTTTTGCTTATTTTTTTCTTACCAATATTATTCTTTGTTGGTTCTTTAGCCATGATTCCTCCTCAACAATTCACTGGCCAGTCCTTTGTATGCCACAGCACCACGGGACAAATGATCGTATTCAATTGCAGATTGGCCGAAACTAGGTGCTTCTGCCACTTTGACATTACGTGGAACCACAGTCATAAAGACTTTATCACCAAAATGTTCACTGATTTGTGCGGCAACATCATTTGCAAGATTATTCCTGCCATCAAACATGGTACGTAACAGTCCTTCTATTTCTAAGTCCGCATTGGTGGTTTGTTTAACTCTTTCAATGGTATCCAACAACGAAGTTAAACCTTCTAAAGCATAATATTCACATTGCATTGGAATTAAAACACTGTGTGCTGCGGTTAACGCGTTAACAGTTAGAATACTCAAAGAAGGCGGACAATCAACCAGTACAAAATCATAATTGTTTACAATGGGCATCAACTTTTCTTTCAGTACTGTTTGTGGCTCTTCATAATCCATCATTTGTAATTCTGCTGCTGTCAAATCAGTATTGGATCCTATCAAGTGTAAAAGCTCAAATTCCATAATGGCCTCATTTGCTGTACATTCATCCATCAACAATTCACACGCCGACAATTTTAATTCTCTGGAGTCAGCACCACAAGCCATGGTTGCATTACCTTGTGGATCTAAGTCAATCAATAAAACTTTTTTACCCAGTTGTGCCAAACCAACAGCTAAATTCACTGTAGTAGTGGTTTTTCCAACACCCCCTTTTTGATTGGCTACTGCTATGATTTTATATTCTTGTTTCATTTTTATCTTCGTAAAAACTACCCGTCTATGACAGGTTTAAATTGATACAGCTTTCTGTGCACGTCCAAAAACGGCACTGTTATATCCCAACATTCAGTTTGTTTGAATGCCAACTGGTCATCTAACTGTTCAATTTTCGGACCCTTCATGGCCAAATATTGACAGTTTTCATGGCCTAAGTGCGATGTTAAGCTCAAAAAGTTACTTAAATCTGAAAAAGCCCGTGATATTACCACATCAAATTTTTTATCAGGAGAATACTTCTCTACCCTGGCATGAACAATTTCAACATTCTGTAATTTCAATTCTCGCTTCACTTGTCGCATGAATCGAGCTTTTTTACCCACCGCATCTAGTAATACCACGTGTTTTTGCGGACACATAATTGCAATTAAGAACCCTGGAATACCAGCACCTGTTCCGACATCAATGATTTGTTCCCCCTCTATATACGAAACCACAGCCAATGCATCCAATGCATGGTGCGTGATCATTTGATCCATTTGGTCAATGGCGGTGAGGTTATAAGCCTGATTCCACTTTTGTAATAACTGCAAGTAGTTCATGATCACACGGGCATTATTTACATTCGCACCTAATTGCTGCATACCATCAATTAATGTTTTTGTTTGTAACTTTACTAAATTGGTTTCGTTCATAGATGAAAGTATCATAAAATGTGACTTTTAACCCATGATATGGTACTGATAATCAGTATGCTAATAAAATAGCCTTTAGGCAAAGGTTAATAGCAAAATTGAACTGACTTACTTGGTATGGGTCTCTCTTAAATCAGACTGCCACATCATAACAAAAAAGGCGAAATAATACATGAATTTTGATACAGCAAGACATAACATGGTCAAGCAACAAGTGCGTTCTTGGGATGTGATTAACAAAGACATTTTGAATGCCATGTTGAATGTACAAAGAGAAGAGTTTGTTCAAGTTTCACAAAGAAAACTGGCTTTTGCAGACTTAACACTGCCTATTGGCCACGATCAAAGCATGATGAAACCAGTGGTAGAAGGTCGGATGTTACAAGCACTTGATCTTAAACCCACTCATGTGGTTTTAGAGATTGGAACTGGTAGCGCCTACATAAGTGCTTTACTGAGCCGCTTAGTCAGCCATGTACACAGCATAGACATTCACCCAGAACTGACCACTTCTGCGATTAAAAAGCTCAATGAAAATCACATCGACAATGTCTCTTGTGAAACTGACGACTTTTTTTCATTTCAGCCCGTCCAGAAATATGATCGAGTCATTATCACTGGTTCACTGGAAGAACTCCCATCCAGGGTTTTTGACTGGCTTAATAACAACGGTCAAATATTTGCAGTGATTGGAAACGAACCAATTATGGAAGCCAGAGTCTATGATTCTGCATCAAACTATACATCTTATTTTGATACGGTTGTTGCCAGGCTGGAACATCCCGATCAACAACAAACATTTAAACTATAAAATCTTATGAAAAAAATTATCTTATTGAGCGCCTTATTTGCCGGTCATGCCATGTATACAGAACAAGCGGGTGCCGAAAACTTGGTAGATGTACTGAACGTGGCTTTTGAAAAAGACCCACAACTTAAAGCAGCTAAATACAACCAAGAAGCCTCTTTGGAAAATCGCAAGCAGGCCATGGCTAACTTTTTACCACAAATCTCTGGCTCATGGTCGAAATCTCAATCGGACTCTAAAACTGAATTTGACGCAACTGGCTCTGAAGACAGCTTTATAATCGACCCAGAGAAGTCTGAATCAGATGGCTGGGGCATAAGCTTAAACCAATCTATATATGATCATGCTAATTTTGTCAGATTAAAGCAGGCAGACCTCCAAGAAGCCAGGGGATATGCCAGTTATGGTGCCGCGGTACAAGATTTTCTGATTCGCGTAGCGCAGAGTTACTTTGACGTATTAACCAATATTGATGCTGTCAAATTTGCAGAATCTGAGGAAAAAGCCATCCAAAGACAGTTGGATCAGGCAGAACAAAGGTATGAAGTTGGATTAGCAGCGATCACTGATGTACACGAAGCCAGAGCCCAATACGATGGCTCAAGAGCCAGTGTCATCAATGCCAAAAACTTACTAGATGATACCAAAGAAGCATTGTATGAAATCACGTTAAATTATTATGATAACCTGAATGGTTTACCAGATGAGTTCAATGAATATAAATTAACCAACAAGGACATCAAGTACTGGGAAGAACTGGCATTAGAAAACAACCCTGAATTACAGGTTGCGATTATTGATGCTGATTTGGCAGAAAAAACCATCAAACTTGAACAAACAGGTCACTACCCAACCGTGGGACTTTCAGCATCTCTTAATGAGAATAATAGTGATGGGGGTACCAGGGATGACATTGATGATAACGGCAACCCAATTACCATACCTTTACCAGACTCAACCACCGATTCTAACTCAATCAGGTTAAGTGTAAATGTACCCATATTCTCAGGTGGACGCACATCTTCACTCAGCCGTCAAGCCAAACTGAGATACCGTGCAGCCATGGAAGATTTAGATCGAATCACCTTCTCGACTGTCAGAAGTATTCGCAATGCTGTTCATAATGTTGAGGCAGGCTGGAGTTCTGTCCAAGCCAGACAATTGGCCGTGATTTCAGCTAAAAGTGCTGAAGAAGCCACCGCTGCAGGTTTTGAAGTAGGAACCAGGAACATCGTTGAAGTATTGAACTCACAAAGAAGTCTCTACCAAGCTCAGCGAGATTACTCGCGTGCCAAACACGATTATTTAATGAATGTTTTAAACCTAAAAAGAGCCGCAGGCGTTTTAGAACAAGCCGACGTGGTAGGTATTAATACCCTGTTAACTGTGCAATGATCGCATCAAGATTGTGGTTATCCTGAGCTGAAATATCTATAATATGAAACCCAGCTATACTTAAACCACTGGTTTGTAAATCGACCCAAACACATTCAGCGCCCACGTTAATTTGGGCGTTTTTTTGTCCAACTATCAACAATTCAAGTTGGAATATCATCCCTGAATTAATTTTTTCACGGCCAGCCAACAAAAAACCAGTGGCAGAAATGTCAATGATTCTACCTATTTTTACTTGATTCATTTGATTAATAGCAAGGGAACCTTCTGGAGGATTAACTCTTAGACTTGCTCTTTTCTCTATCATTTTTAATTCCATCGGTTGGACATGTCAACTAAGCCGCCATTTTTTTCAAACGGCTCATAATATTACTCAGCGCATTTTTAAAATAACCGCCCTGCTGTAATTCTACACGAATTATGTTCTTTCGTACCAAATCAATTGCTAATCTTGGCAATTTCATTTTGTGCGGATGTCTACCAACCAAATCCACAAACAATACAGTTTCACTCATGGTGCTCACCCAACTGAGTTTACGCCTAAGTTTTTCATTTTGCTGATTGATAATAAAATCAAAAAGTGAACCATAAGGCATATTAATCACCTTTTCCATTATCAATTTTTCGTCATCATTAAGCTCTCTGATTTCTTCAATTTTCTTATTAGCTGATTCGATTTCATGACTTTTCACGGCTTCGTCAATTGATAAGATTTTCTTAAGCACAGGTTTTTCTGGTTTACCTGTATCATCATCTTGGCTTTCTTGCCAACCAAAGCAAGCATGAATATTGTCTTTGGTAGAAACCCTGTCGCGTTTAGAAAAGCCCAACTGATCCATAGTTTCATCAAGGTGGTGCATGGCAGCTAACTTTTCTGAACCTGAAAGGTTCATAAACTTTTCTTTATTCCCAATGCTCGCAATATCTTTGGCTGACTTGGTTTTCTTGGCCCATTGTTCTGAGCCTTTTCCTTCTCTAAGCAAAGTTAAAGTCAATGAGTCCTTCCAAACATGAGAAATAATATCACGAATAAATTTAATTTCGCAGCCCTCGAGGATTTGGTTCAAATGTTCCTCAACCTCAGCTTTGGTGAGCTCCATTTTCTCTTTACCTTGAGCCGCACTTACCCATTTCTTCTCTGCTTTTTGTGCGCGATTTTCCGTAACTTCAAGATACTGAGTTAATGCTTTTAGTGCGCTGACAAAAGACTTGGTGGACCCATCAAAAGATTTGGCTGCAGAATCACTGAATTGGTGAACCTTTTTGATCACATTGGTACCATGCCATTTCTGCGATGACTCTACCAACAACTCCATAAACTTACGTGCCGGATGTGCCGCGTCAGAAAAGAAACTGGCATCGTTAACTGCCATTCTCAACAAAGGCACATTAATCGCATTAAAGGAAGACCTGATGTGCGAATCGATACTGTCATCTTTCTCAATTTCATCGTAAACCAGCCCCATTAAATCTAAAGTCTTGTTCTGTTTAGGGGATAATTCAGGGTAGTAATTTCCAGTCGCATTCCTCACTTGATTGGTCAGCATTTCTTTTAAATTATGTATGTTTTTGCTGGTAGCAACCACCCCAGAATCTTGCGCGATTTGCGCCAGAGCCTGATCGAAATCATAATCTGCAACCCTTTGTGACTGAGAAGCTTGACTCGTTTGATTTGCCATGGAGCCACTGTTAAACCCTTGATTAACCCCATCACTCTGTTCGCCGCTACTCCCTTGGCCTGTGTGGAAGCTCCCATCTCTTGATTGATTAATTTGAGGGTGGTCAATTGACTGAACAGACGATCCTGTTGGCGGTGACAATAAATCAAATATAGACTCCACCAGCTGTTCAGTTTGTGGATCGTATTGCCTGCCTTCGGATTGAAATTCAGCATGCATACCTTCTGAGCTTTGAGCGCCTTGGCCACCTTGA
>CAZVZJ010000001.1:250304-267332 GCA_964631055.1 uncultured Marinicella sp. | reverse complement strand
CACTCTGGTTAGAACGTCTACCAACCTGTTGGTTGGCTTGGTTTTCCATACCAGTTAAGCCTTCTTGTGAAAAACCATCTGAATTATCTTGTTGTTCTTTAGATTCCTTTTTTAGTGACTTCTCTCTTCTTTTAGCCTTAGCAGCTTCAGGTTCTATATTAGGTAAAATACCCGCATTTATGAAAACGTCATTGATCTCATGGTAAGCCTGATTGATATTTTTACTGAACTCTCTGGTCAAATATTCAAGTATCATGGTTTTTACTTGAACTGCTAATTCTGTCGACTTGAAGGCATGACTGAATAACCAAACAATCGAAGCTGGAGAAAAAGGCATGTTGGTTTTGTCAATTTGTTCATTACCAAAAATCACATTCATGCGTTTTTCTAAAGTAAAAAGCTCGGCATGACTGACCACTTCCAATGTAGAGTCTAATTGTGTCAATGCCAATGTAATTGATAGTTCCTCATCTTGAACCAGTGACAAAGACATTTTGTTATCAGATTTATTGACTTCAACTGAAATGAACTCAGGCATTGATTTAGTTTTTGCAGAAACCAAGTTGGAAACCAACTTACCACCTGTCTTAAGTTGTCTGTATTGATTAAACAACTCTTGCTCTTGTTGGTTAGACGTTGCATTTTCAGCTAAATTGAACAGTTTTTTTAAAGTCTGGCTCATGGCTTCCTTTAAATTAACTTGCAGATGCTTATCGAAAATGACAATACATTCACTGAGTATCTGATTTTTATTCATAATTAACCGCTTTTTTTAATAATATAGTAAACGGATGTGTTGACTTCTATTGACTGAATTGTTGACTTTTTCTTTAAAAAGTAATTGTTACATCTCACACACCAGTTGTAATAAATTACAAGATTAGACCCCGACTTGCAAGGAATATCATGGCCAGAAACCATTCTGGCCATGATTAAAACTACAGTTATCTTTTAAAAAATCCAGAAAGTAAGCCCGAGCCTTTTTTTAATACATCCGATAAATCCACGTCACCATCACCATCACCATCCAAAGCTTTCTCCAAGAAACTTAAGTTAGGTTGTTGTTTTTTTATGGTTTGGCGCTCTTGACTCAGCAGGTTTTGTAATCCAGCAGCATCCAAATTATTTTCCCTTTTCGCCTTGCCAACCGCACCCATAACAACAGGTGCCAAACTGGCCAATATTTTAGTCACATCAGCACCACCCATACCAGTGGCCTGACCCAGTTGTTGAGAAACATTTTGCTGTCGTCCACCTAGTACGTGACCCAAGATCTTTTCACCCATTGATTGACTTTGAGACTGTCCAAACATAGACGCTATATTGCCTAAAATACCGCCATCATGGTCTTTATCAAGTGCATTAGCTAAAGATTGAGCGCCACTTTCGGATCGAGCGTTTTTTTGTAATGCCGATAACAACATTGGCACAGCTGCTGCCACAGCTCTTTGAACGCCTTCTTTGTTACCACCAATTTGTTGACTGACCTGATTCATAACACTGTCACCAATACTGCTTTTAATTAAATCAAAAATTCCTGACATAATAATGTTCCTAAATAAATTAATAATGTATTTAAATTAACTGTATAGAATCAATTGTGCAAGGAAGAATTTGTCAACAATGATGAAATAGCGCTTTTATATATCAAAAAACGAGTACAAAATTGTTTAAATGGATATTTAGCTCACAAAAAAGCGGCTTTACGCCGCTTTTGGTCAGTTAGTTATAATTATAGCAAAATTAATTACTTGGATAGGCCGGCCAATTGACCCCTGCAAATTTCTCCAAACACCTAACCACTTGGCAAGAATAACCAAACTCATTGTCATACCAACAGTACATCACAACATGGTTATCTTCAACAATAGTGGCTTGAGAGTCAATCACGCAAGCTTGACGCGAACCAACAAAATCAGTTGAAACTGCCTCGGTTGAAACTGTATAACCAATTTGCTGTTGTAAGCGCGAATGTAATGACTTACGTCGTAAAAATTCGTTTAATGACTTTAAATCTGTCGCTTTGCTCAATTGAATATTGAGTATAGCCATAGAAACATTAGGGGTTGGTACTCGAATCGCGTTACCCGTTAGTTTGCCTGCTAATTCTGGTAATACTTTAGCCACGGCTTTGGCAGCTCCGGTTGAGGTTAGAACCATATTCAAAGCAGCACTTCTACCTCGTCTATCCTTGTTGTGATAATTGTCAATTAAGTTTTGATCATTTGTATAAGCATGTACTGTTTCAATATGCCCATGGGCGATACCATACTCTTCGTTCAGGCATTTCAATACTGGCACAATTGCATTGGTGGTGCATGAAGCGGCACAAATGACCTCTTTTTCTGCTGTAATCAGATCGTGATTAATGCCATAAACTATGTTGGGAATATCTCCTTTAGCCGGTGCTGTCAACAAGACTTTAGCAGCACCTGGTCGTAAGTGACCTCGCAATCCAGCTTCATCTTTCCATACCCCGGTGTTATCTACAATTAAAGCATTGTTAATACCATATTCTGTATAATCAATATCAGCGGGTGAATTGGCATAAATGATTTGTACTTCATTACCATTAATGACTAATTTGTTTTGCTCATGCAATACTCGTATGGTTCCATTGAATTTCCCGTGCACTGAATCTTTACGAAGTAGTGCAGCACGCTTTTCCAAATCATTTTCTGCTTTACTTTTCCTGATGACAATGGCTTTTAAGACCAAGACATCACCACCGCCAGTTTTATCAACCAACAACCTAGCAACCAAACGACCAATTCGTCCAAAACCATACAACACAACATCTTGTGGTTTATCTAAGGGTTTTGCATCTGAATCAATCAGGTGCGTAAGCTCTTGTTTAACATAGGCATCTACATCTGATTGTTCAATTTCTTCATAACTGTTGATTTTAAAATAGCGATAAACCATTTTGCCTACATCTATGTGAGCAGGGCCTAGGTGTAATTGAGAAATTGCCTTGATAAAAGGAAATGTTTCATATTCACTTAATTCATTGGCCTCTACCTGGCGCACAAAACGATGTGCTTTCATTAGATCAGTCACTGATTGATTGATCATGCGTTTACCATACATATACAATGAAACGTTGTGCCGTCGGTATAACCGCCCAATCAATGGAATCATTCCTTCTGCCAAAGCCTCTCTTTCTTTCCAGTCAGCAAAAAACTCTGTGGGTAAAGGTCTATTTTCTTCTGTCATGATTACTCCGTACGAGGAAATATTTGTTTGTAAAAACGCACAAACCAGTGCTCATTTTATGGGCGCATATTCTATCACTGATTCTTTGGGTTCGACAGTCACAACGGTTTTTAATTGTTACAAGAAAAACGCTACACAAATCATTTATTTTGTATTAGAATGCGCGCTCTCAAATCATATTGAGATGAACAACCCAGTGGAGCGGTAGTTCAGTTGGTTAGAATACCGGCCTGTCACGCCGGGGGTCGCGGGTTCGAGTCCCGTCCGCTCCGCCACTTTCTTAGCTTTCATTCTCCTAAAGCAGCACAAGCTTGGTAATCTAATTGAATTCAGGTAATATGTTGATTTTTATTTGTGCTCTATCGTTATGCGATTTAAACTTTTCGTTTTATTACTTTTGTCACTGATTCTTCTGACCGCCTGTCCACAAAAAAATATCAGCCAATCTTTTCAAGCAAATATACAATCATCACAATCAAGGCTTGACCCACATTCTTTTTCTAGACACGACCAAGTCAAAGTGACACATCTCGAACTGGATTTAAAAGTAAAGTTTAAACACAAAATCCTGGAAGGTTTTGCAGTACTGAACTATCAACGCATAAGGCCAGATATTAACCAACTCAAATTAGACAGTCGCGACCTTAAAATAAAACGTGTTGAAATGGTTAACAACAGTAAAAATAATAAACTGCTTTGGCGACTAGGAAAAACCGTTGAAGGCTTAGGTACGGAACTGATCATTGATCTACCAACAGACAACTCACCCATTAAAATATTTTATGAAACCATGCCAACCGCCTCTGGATTACAATGGCTGGCACCTGAACAAACCCGCGACAAGAAACAGCCATTCTTATTTTCCCAATCACAGGCCATCCATGCACGCAGTTGGATTCCTATTCAAGACACACCTTCTGTCCGACTAACTTATAATGCAACCATTCGAGTCAAATCTGATGTCAAAGTATTACTCAGCGCAGACAACAACGATCAACAAGCCATAGATGGCATCCATGAATTCACGATGCAACAACCCATTCCAGCTTATCTAATTGCCATTGCAGTCGGTGATTTAGCAATGCAACAAATCAGTGAACATGTGGCCATTTATGCCGAGCCATCAATGCTTGAGGCAGCGGCGTATGAATTTGCAGTCACTGAAAATATGATTACCGCCACCGAAGCTTTATATGGCCCATATCGCTGGGGTCAATATGATTTACTGATTTTACCGCCAAGCTTCCCTTTTGGTGGTATGGAGAACCCTAAATTATCACACATTACACCAACCATCATCGCCGGGGATCGCTCTCTTGATTCATTGATTGCACATGAATTGGCGCATTCGTGGTCAGGTAATCTGGTAACCAATGCTTTATGGCAAGATGCCTGGTTAAATGAAGGCTTCACGTCTTATCTAGAAGCACGAATCACCGAAGCTGTTCATGGTCAAGATCGAATGCAAATGGAAGCCACTTTAATTTATCAGTCTCTCATAAATACCATGAAAAGTATGACCAATGACGAACAAAAATTAATTAATCCAATTGCCAGTGCGGACCCTGACGATTATTTCACCAGCGTCACTTATGACAAAGGCAGGTTTTTTTTAGAATGGATAGAACAGCAAGTCGGACGTCCAGTATTTGATCAATTTTTAAATCAGTATTTTGACCACTATGCATTCAAAAGTATTCAAACGAAAGATTTTTTGAATTATTTAAATCAACACTTAATCGCTCAACATGCAGACAAAGTGAGCGCCAAACAAATTGATGAGTGGTTAAACCAACCTGGTATCCCTGCTTTTTTCACCCCCCCAAGTACCAATCGATTTAATAACATTGATCGACAGGTTAAAGCATGGACCAGTGGTCAGCTAGCAGTCAGTCAAATAACAAGTCAGAACTGGACCACCCAAGAATGGCTGCATTTTTTAAGGGCCTTACCCAAACAGATGACTCACAAACAATTGGAACAGCTTGATAAAGCCTTTGATTTCAGCAACAGAAAAAACAGTGAGATAGCTCATGATTGGCTCTTGATCAGTATCAACAATGAATATCAAGTTGCGTATGGCAGATTGATTGAATACTTATCAAATATTGGCCGAGTCAAATTAATCAAACCACTTTACGAGGCTTTAATGAAAAACCAAGGTTTACATAATTTTGCGATGAATGTTTACCTTAAAGCCCGACCTGGCTACCACAATATAGCCATCAAACAAATAGATGAAATTGTGGGATTTAAAAATGTGAATGATTTGATTGATTGATAATTTTGACTGCATATTTGACGCCACACTGACAGCAGTGAAAGTAGCATATGGCTTTTTATTTGTTCAAAGCTTATGCTATTAACTGCAAATCAAATCCACGAATTGGATCGAATTAAACGGCTCAATTTGATTAACTCAATCACTGGCATCAAGCCTGCCAACCTCATTGGTACTTGCAACACAGACAATCAATCCAATTTAGCTATATTCAGTTCGGTTGTTCATCTAGGAAGTAACCCAGCATTATTAGGCATCATCACTCGCCCAAGTGAAGAAGTGCCTAGACACACACTTGATAACATCATCAAAACTAATTACTTCACCATCAATCATGTGCCTACTTCCATGATCAAGCAGGCGCATCAAACAGCTGCTAAATACCTCCCAAACCAATCTGAATTTAAGCACTGTGGTTTCACGGAAGAAATCATCAATAGCTTCCCAGCCCCATTTGTTAAGGAAGCAAGCATCCAAGTCGGCTTGAAACTAACAGAAATATTACCCATTCAAATCAACCAAACCCAAATGGTCATTGGTCAAATTCTGATGCTAAATTTAGACGATCAGTTAATCAATGCTGAAGGATACATCAACTTAGAACAAGCTGGATCCGCAGGTGTTTCAGGATTAAACAGTTATTACGATTTAAAATTTTTGGAATCTTTCCCTTATGCCAGACCCTAGAACCCATTTTTTAATCAATGCTCAGCTTTTCTTACCTCATACCCATTTATGTTTATAATTATGAAACTAAACACAATTCGGCTTTATGTTAGAACAAATCAATCCCTTGTGGGGTGTATATCTAAAAAACCAACAACTCAATAAACCCCTCGTAATGGCAACTTTGGTCAACAGTATCGGCTCAAGTTATAAGAAAGCTGGTGCCATGATGCTGATTGAAACAGATCGAAGTACCCACGGGCTAATCAGCGGCGGTTGTTTAGAAGCTGATGTAGCCGAACATGCCATGACAGTTTTTAAAACCGGGCAAGCAGTCTTACTCACTTACGACTTAAGCGATGTTTCAATTTTTGGTTTGGGGGCCGGTTGTGATGGCAGTATAGAGGTCGTATTACAACTGATTCAAGGAAACTATCTACCATTCAGTGCATTAAACCCCCTTCCTGACAAAGCCCAAACAACCACGCTCATGATCAGCTCAATAGACAACAAAACCACTGATATTGGTGACTTTTTTATACAACAAGGTGAACAAATTACTGAATCCGTCTCCGGGTTTTACATTGCCAATAAACTCCATAAAAACTGTATGTCATTCACACCGCCACCAAGAATTGCTGTTTGTGGTACTGGAATAGATGTGCTGCCTCTGCTTGAAATCTTAAACTTACTGCAATGGCATGTATTTATTATTGATCACAACACTCACAATAAATCAAACCACCAACTAAACCCGGTCATTAAAGTTAAGTTGAATGAATTGCCCGTAGGGCTATCCAAACATCAGTTCGATGCTGTAATCATCATGAATCATAACTTAGAACGAGATGCCGCATATTTAAAATACTTCGCCCATACCAATGTGTCTTGGTTGGGTTTATTAGGCCCCATAAAAAGACGCGATAAAATTTTAAAAAACACTGGCCTAACTGCTGATCAAATATGCGATAAACTCCATGCACCTATAGGTCTAGACTTAGGTGGTCATATGCCAGAAAACATAGCCGTTTCAATAGCTGCTCAATTACAACAATTCTTTTATAAACATGAAAATTAATGGCATCATTTTAGCTGCTGGTTGCTCCAACCGTCTTGGACAACCGAAACAACTGGTTAAATACAAGGGTTTAAGCTTGTTACAACATACAGAAAAATTGATCAGCCCATACGTAACAAAACTATATGTAGTCACAGGTCATCAATCCGCAATGATTCAAGATGAAATCAAATCAGCATCAATTGTAAACAACACCGAATGGCAGAAGGGTATGGGCACCTCCATTTCATGTGGAGTGAAAGCAGCCCATTTAAATGCAGATGCTATTTTATTGGCTTTGTGTGACCAAGCTAAAATTCCTGCAAGCCACTACCAACAACTCACCACCAAAGCCAAGCACAACAAACATAAGATTATCACCAGTGCTTACGCAAACACTCATGGTGTACCAGCTATATTCCCACAAGTATATTTTCCTGATTTAATGCAGCTTGAAGAAACATCAGGAGCGCAAAGCTTAATACACAAGTACAAGCAAGATACTTTGTCCATACTTTGTGAAACAGCGGCATTTGATGTCGATACCACCAAAGATCTGAAGAACTTATAAAATTAATTTTCAGCGTTTTCAATAGAACATGACATGGTTTTACGACTGACTTTCAGATAACTCACTGGTAGGGTGATGACGAAAATAATAAACCAACACAAATGCCAGCAATGAAGTGATGAAAAAACCCAACATAACAGGCGTAACAGTCAATTCAAGTTGTTGTGATATAAAGACGCCAAACCCAGCTGCCAGAATCGCAGAGATGGTTCCAATCACTGAGGCACCCATGCCTGCAATATGTCCCAATGGCAACATTGCAATCGCCATTAAATTACCATAAGCCAAACCAATACAAACGTTAATGCCTGCCATCATCACTACAAACAGCCACAATGGCGGTATACCCGCATAAAACACCACTCCTAATAGACTGATTAAGTTAGTCAACAACAACACCAACATCCCATAAAAGGTCACGTTCATGGCACCAAAACGCATCACTATTTTCGAGTTAATGAACGCAGCCACACCAAAAAACAAAGCAATACCACCAAATAAATAAGGGAATTGTTGTTTTGCACCGTAAATTTGAGAATATATCTGTTCAGCTGCATTCAGATAAGCCATAAATCCAGCGAATATAACGCCACTGATAATGGCAAATGATATCGATAACGGTTCTGAAACTACTTGTACAAAAGCGAGTTTTATTTTTTCTAAATTTAATGGCTTTTTATTCTCTGCTGCCAATGATTCTGGTAACCGCCTCATACTCCAAATCATCACTACTATGCCAAAAGCGATATAAACCCATAGAATTAAATGCCAGTCACCAAACAACATAATTAGGCTACCTAAAGCGGGTGCAAAAACCGGCACCATGATAAAAATCAACATCACTAACGAAGTGACTTTTGCCATTTCGTTTCCTTGGAAATAATCTCTGGTAATGGCATTAACCATTATTCGAGCTGAAGCTGCGCCAATTCCTTGTACGCCTCTGGCAATTAAAAATAACCAATAGGAATCTGCCAATAAACAACCGATGGAAGCCAAGACATATACTGTTAAACCAAATAACAAAACTGGCTTTCGGCCCAGACTGTCAGAGAGAGGACCATAAAAAATTTGCGCCCCAGCAAAACCAAACATATATGCAGTAATCATCCATTGTTGTTGATTGGCTTCGGTTAATCCAAATGATTGAAGAATCATTGGCATGGCAGGCAATTGTAGGTCAATTGTCAATGCACCTAAAGATGTTAAAAAGGCCAATAATATAACCAATTCAACATAAGCAATCTTGCGATTATTTTTCACTTTCATTAGGGAGTCAATTACGGCCTCAAAGGCTTAATTATAGTGGCAATGATGTTACAGAATGAGAATAAAATTTCACCCCGCAATTATATCCAAATTAAGAAAACCTTATGAATTACTGGTTGAAAAAACCACACAATTTTTCCCTTGACTCTTGGCAGAATAAAGGGATTTATCGGCTTGTGACATGGCATCTGTCCATCCCGATGATACATCACTTTCAATTTCACTGACACCAACTGAAGCCGTCAGGCTTAAACTCTCAGAGCTTGTTTGAATTTCAGTTTCTTGGATTGATTTCAACAACAGTTCTGAAAATTTTTCTTTGTCTGTTACCGCAATATCATCCGTTATAATAACGAACTCCTCTCCACCCCAACGACCTACAAATCGACAATCATTACTTAATTTCATCAAAGTTTCTGCAATTTGTATCAAAGCAAAATCCCCTACATCATGATTGTATTTATCATTAACCCCTTTAAAATCATCTAAGTCAATTAACCACAATAAACGACAACCCTGTTCATTTGATATATCTTTAGCCTGCATCCAATTTAAAACTGCACGGCGATTACCTAATTGAGTTAAGCTATCTGTCATTGCTATTTTTTTTAATTTTCTATTGGCTTGAAACTGCCAATATAGAAACATTAGAAATACCAAAATAGCAATCAAACTTGTTATAAACCATAGCTGTCGCTTGTATTCTGCTGCATTGAGTTGAATTTGATTTTTAACCCTCTCATTTTTAAGCATCACCAGGGCTTCTCGCTCTTGCTTATCATTTAGCCTTACTTGCATTTGAGCCATAACTTGCTGGTTAAAAGAATCCTGCATTTCTTGTTCAATCTCTTTATAACCTTTGTGCATTTCGATCGCCTCCTCTAACATTCCCAATCTTTCAAAAGTGCTCGCCAAGCTCAATAAAGGATTGGTACTGCCCAACACAACGGACCTGTTGTCATTGCTGGTGTAAAACGCACTGGCTTCTTTTGCATAAAGTGTAGCCTGTTCTTTTTTGCCTTGTCGCACATACACATTTGCCAATAAACTCTTGGCATTGTAAAAACTGGTATCATTTTGGTTGTTTTCAATCAAAATCTGCATCGCTTGCTCACCATATTCTTGTGCCAATGACAAATGATTCAAAGCTGAATGAGCTGCTGCCAAACCTAGATATGTTTGTGCAATGCGACCAGGCGGCCATTGATCGCTGATCATCGTTTCTACTTGTTGAAAAAACCCCAACCCTTCTTCAAAACGTTGTTGACCATTTAAAGTTGCTGCTAAATTAAATAACACCGGCGGCTGATATTTAAAGTCTTTAATTTCTGCCATTAAATCCAACGCTTGATAATAGTTATTGATCGCCTGTTCATGCGCCCTTAACTCAGAATTTAAAACACCTAAATTGACTAAAATTGGAATTTGCTCAGATATAACCGCTTGCTCATCTGCGTATTTCATTGCAAGGTTATAGTTTTCTGATGCACTGATTCTATCACCCATTAAATGATAAATTCCTCCAGCTCGTCTAGCCAGCCTAATACTGTCTTCAGTGAATTCTTTCAAATTTATCAATACCTGTTCCATCACCAATGCTTTTTTACGCGCTTCTTTCAGTTCATTTTTATTTATATAGGCCCACCCCATACATCCTGAAACAAACGCATAATTAATGGGATCTTTTTCTGAATCTAATTGGCTTAATAATTGTGCTCCCAGCTTAAGTGCGGCTTCAGGATCAGTGTCTTCCAGACGATTACATTCTGAGATCAATTCTTTAATAGAACTTTCACCAATGAGCGATTCTTGCAACTGCTGATCTTTCGCGAAGGCAGGTACACTTAATACCAATGGTAATAATAAAACAAAGATCGCCGCATTTTTCAAACTAACTATTGGGCCAATTTTCTTTGTTGATGGAAGTAAGGATTTCATAAAAAACTGTCTTGTTATCTCTGAAAAACATCATAATCCATTAACTCTTAGAAAATATAAATTTTGATGCTATGAAGGCTTTTTATCGTTATATATGCATATATGTTTCAGGTTTACCCTATCAAAAGCCATCGATTGACAAGAATTACCCATCAACATCAAATTCTCGCAGATACGACTAAGGGTCAAATTCCAGTGTAATACACTGCAACTTGTATATAAACAATCAAGTTCGGAACAATCAATTTGAATCAAAAAGTAGGCTTATGAGGCGGATGATAATGGGTCTTTTGCCAAAACTGTGTGCCACCTAATTTCAACCAAACAGGTAAAACCAATAATATCCCAACTATAAAGCCACCAATATGTGCCCAATACGCCACCCCTCCACCTTCTGTGGTTGCACTGATACCAGAAAATAACTGCATAGCCATCCAACCAATCAAAACCACAAATGCAGGTAAAGTGATCAATTTTATTATGACCACAATAAACATCAAAAAATCGACTTTGGCTTTAGGAAAAAACAACAAATAAGCCCCCATCACACCTGCAATTGCACCAGAGGCTCCTACAGTTGGAACCGGTGACATGCTGTTGGAAAAAACATGAAAAACGTCAGCCCCAATACCTGATAATAAATAGAACACCAAAAACCAACCATGCCCCAGTGTGTCTTCTACATTGTCGCCAAAAATCCATAAAAACAACATGTTTCCAGCCAAATGCATGTACCCACCATGTAAGAACATTGAAGTAAATGCAGTATGGTATTCTTCGCCCTGAGTAATTTCTAATGGCACCATCGCCCACTCAGCAAAAAAGCCTGACAAAGCCACTGGGTCATTCAGCAAGGGTATATACAAAGCAAATACGACGATATTGACCGCCATTAAAGACCAAGTAACGTAAGGTGTTTTTCGGGATGGGTTATGGTCTCTCAATGGTATCAAAAGTCGTCTCCTTAATATGAGTTATTGGCTTTCATGATCAATTGACACTTATCAACAAACCCACAATAGCTGCCACTAAAAAGCCCAAAAGAGCAAATATATAAGCCAGCCGCAATAACATATATTTTCTTCTTAAGATAACGCCAATTTGATAAATGTCATTGATAATCAACTGTCTGGCTGATTCATTGTCGACCAACAGCCCATGCATATAATCGCTGTATTGTTGTTGTGAATACTGGGTAAAAAAACCAAAGAACAAAGGGTTTTTTATGTCATTAATACCAGCAGTGCTTTTGCCTGTGATATTTTTAGGTATTAAAACCATCACAGTTAAAACCAATGGCACCATTTGTAGCACAACAAAAACCACCAAAGAAATCAATAACGCTTGATTATCAGCCAGCGTTAATAGTTTTGTTAATACCACAGTAAATACCAGCGCCAAAGTTCCGATTAAAATATTGGCTTTTTGATCCGCCATTAGATTCAGTTGGGTTTGGTTTTGATGGGCAGTCCTCAATGTTTGAATCACATCGTTATTGGCTCCATTATTGACAGCAGTCATACTATTGATCTTCGCACAAAATTGTAATCATTATAGTACCATTAATAACAAGCATATGAAGACAAGAAAGAAATTTAGAACATTATTTTGAATAAAAAAACCTGATACAATCATTTAAACAATCAATCAATTCATTTAAGATCAATATTTATTATCAATAATATTACCGCCTGAATAAGAGTCTTACAGTATGAAGTTAAATTATATGCATCTAATAGGCTTAATAACTTTGGCTTTATTACCATCTATTTCTTTAGCCACCTTTTCGATTGTCGCTGTAGATCCAGTAACAGGAGAAATTGGCAGTGCTGGAGCTACCTGCATAGGCGCTGAGGATGGTGCTATAGTGATCAGTGACATCGTGTTGGGAACTGGTGTTATACACACCCAATCATTTTATTCACCCACGAACCAAAACAATGCAAGGGTTCGAATGGAAGCAGGTGACAGCCCACAACAAATTATGGATTGGTTATTTGCAAATGATGCGGGAAATGACGCTACACTGAGACAATACATTGCTGTTGATTTAAACAATGGCTCTCCAAGAAGTGCTGGTTTTTCTGGCCCTGCTTGCTTTCCAGAGTTTACTGATGTGTCTGGTCCAAATTATGCCATTGCTGGAAATATTTTAATTTCAGAAAGCGTAGTTACAGATATGGAAACAGCTTTCACCAATGCCAAAGGTAGTTTGAGTGATCGATTGATGGCGTCTTTACAAGCCGCCAAACGAACTGGTGCAGATGTTAGATGTGAATCGTTAGGAATCAGTTCCGCCTCAGCATTTATTCGAGTTGCCAGGCCTTGTGATAAAAACAGTGGAATGGGAGATTTACCATTGGATTTAAATGTTTGGATCAGCAGCGGAGATGATATTTTTGAACCTATCGACGAACTACAAACTCAATATAACAACTTACCACCTTTAGCCACCTGTGAGTCTGATATTATTTTTTTAAATGGGTTTGAAGAGTAACTACTATATTCAATACAACGTACATTAATCAGTTCTCTTATAATAATTTCAGCTTCATGGCATTCAACTCAAAAGCCATTAAAACTGCTGCGATCAGAAACAGTGCAGCAAGCATTACAGAAATGCTTTTCTTTGAGATAACACTATGCTAAATAATTGAAATTTCCATGTCACAACCCGCAATCACATAAATGGTCATGAATGTATCCCACATAGATGCTGTGACTTGATTTATTTGTTTAAGATCCTTGGTAACTTCTTGAGCCGAAAAAAGCATTTGTTGACTGTGAATTTCAACCAAACCAGACAATGGTTCTGCGCTTTTTGATTCAGCCCCAAATTGGTAGGTCGTCGGTATACTGGAAAAACGACGTTTGAATAATTCTATTTTCTCACCAGCTTCAATAAATATGGTTTCTTGACTTTTTGGCATCATTGGTACAAAAATAACTTGCCCCAATTTTCTCAAGTAGTTGGCTATTTTTCCTGAAAAAAACTTAAAATTTTTATGAAATATAATATAAATCAAACATCTTGAACAATGACCACTTCTTCATGAAAAGGAATACTGTGTTGAGCACATAATGCCTGAAGCTTTTCAGCACCAATATCTTTAAGCTTTACAGGCTCAGCGTTTTTCATTATCAGCACTGGAAATGTTGCACCATCTTGTGACCAAACCTCAACTTTTTCAATATCATGCCAGGGATAATTGATCACACTGCGATCCACTTGGGAGTAGGCTGCAAACCCAAAAGGCGTGATAAAAGTTTTTGGGTTCTTATTGGGAAAAAATTTAAGTTTAATGACGTTAATAATTAAGATGATTGGAATCAATATCACCATCAAGATTAAGATAGGTATCATCACAATCAAAACCAAAACAAATGGAATCCAACTCAGTGGATTACTTTTATTTGGCATATTACTGAGAATAATTTGTGCCAGTTTCATTATATTTTCCTATGCTTTGGCTGCACCTAATAATGCTTTGGTTTCTAGAAACTCATCAAAACCTTGGGGGCCTCTTTCACGACCATTTCCAGAATGTTTATAACCTCCAAAAGGAGCCGTACGATCCATCTGTGCCCCATTGATATGAATCATTCCGGCTCTTAACTGATTGGCCACTTGATAAACACGATCCATATCAGCACCTGAAACATATCCTGATAAGCCATAGTCACTGTCGTTGGCCATTTTTATGGCTTGCTCTTCTGTTTCATAGGGAATCAAACACAAGACAGGCCCAAAAACTTCTTGCTGTGCAATATTCATTTCATTTTTGACTTGGGTGAATGCGGTGGGCTTCACGTAATAACCAACATCTAAGTGATCAGGTTTGCCAACACCACCAACCAAGACCTCAGCACCCTCATCAATGCCTTGATTTAACAAACTCTGGATACGATCCCACTGCAGCTGAGACACCACTGGCCCTGCAAACGTATTTTCAGCATGGGGCTCTCCAACTGAAATTTTATTCATCACACTTTTAACCACTGCCTCTGCCTCACCCAGACGTTCCTTGGGAATAAACATGCGTGAAGGCGCATTACAATTTTGACCTGAATTAACACACATGGTTTTAACACCTCCCGCCACAGCTTTACCAAAGCCTTCTTCAGACAGGTCAGCTAAAATGATGTTGGCAGATTTACCACCCAGTTCTTGAGTCACACGTTTGATCGAAGTAGCAGCATCTTGTGCCACAGCTATACCTGCTCGGGTTGAGCCGGTAAAAGATACCATCTGAATTCCAGGGTGCGATGAAATCGCTGAACCCACTACCGGGCCATCACCGTTTATCATATTAACCACACCTTTAGGCACACCGGCATCATGCAATACTTGCATCAACAAATAGGCAGAAAATGGCGCCACTTCCGAAGGCTTCCAAACCACTGAACAACCTGTGGCTAAAGCAGGCGCCAATTTACAACCAATTTGATTGATCGGCCAATTCCAAGGTGTAATAAAACCACAAACACCGATCGGCTCTTTCCTGATCAAAGATGTTTCCTGTTCAAACTCAAATTTAAAATTTTCTAAAATCTGTATCGCTGACTTGAAATGCAAATAACCTGATGCGGCTTGATTAGACTCACTCAACCACTTTGGCGCACCCATTTCTTCAGTGATAGCAGCCGCTATATCGGCTGATTTTTTTTTGTATTCTGCCGCAATGGCTTGCAGCAAATCTATGCGATCTTGCTTACTGGTTTGTGAAAAAGACCCAAAGGCCAGTTGTGCAGCCTCGACAGCTTTATCGACATCAGCTGCTGTACCCATGGATATCTGGCCAGCCACTTGTTCAGTAGCCGGGTTAAACACATCCAATCTATCATGGTTTTCCGGATAAACCCACTGACCGTTAAGATAAAATTTTGTATAGTCTCGCATGCTGTTTTCCTTTATGTCGGCCAAAATTAATCCGCTGTTGTTAAATGTTTAATAAAAAAATTGGCGATGGTACTGTAAACGTGAAATTGTGGCTTTTTGCCGCTGATACCATGCTTACCACCTGGATAGATCATGGTATCGAATATAATACCTTCATCCTGTAAAACTTTGATCATCTTAGTTGAATTCAGAAACAACACATTGTCATCTGCCATCCCATGAATCAATAACAAAGGTTTGTTGATGTTTTTGGCATGATCAAACATCGCTGTTTTGCGATAACCTTCTGGATTCAGTTGCGGCGTAGACATGTATCGCTCTGTGTAGTGTGTATCATATAAAGCAAAATCTGTCACTGGTGCCACAGACACACCCAAAGCATAATCATCAGGCGCATTGGTTAAAGCTTTCAAAGTCATGAATCCCCCATAACTCCAACCAAAAATTCCAATTTTGTCAGCTGCCACATAAGGTAATGTTTTTAGATAATTGGTACCAACCAGCTGATCTGCTAACTCAGGCGTACCCATTTGTTTATAAAGTGCTGATTCAAACTTCATACCGCGACGGTCACTGCCCCGGTTATCCAGCACAAATACAATAAAGCCTTGCTGCGCCATGTATTGCTCTATCCACCTGCCCCATGACTTGGTTACATATTGCACATGAGGCCCACCATATACATATTGAAACACTGGATATTGGTTATTGGCATCAAATCCTTTGGGTTTAATCATTCGATAATGCAAGGTCTGACCATCGGCTGCTTGTAACTGCCCAAATTCATTATCCAAATGTTGCTTGGCATAAGGATGGTATGGATGATTCTTATCTATTTTATTTTCATTCAACCAAGCAATTTGCTTGCCATCAGCTCGATGTAGAGAAGTTTGAGTTGGGTGGTTACGATCCGACCATTGAGCAATATAATGTTGCGCTGAACCATCCATGGTGATGGCATAAAAGCCCTCTTTATCACTGATCTTCTCTGGCTCACCGCCTTGAGCATAATTCAATCGATACAATTGTTTTTCCAGAGGTGAATCCAAACTACCCGTGAAATATACCCACTGATTGTTCTCATCCACACCTTCAATGGCATCAACCACCCACTCTCCGGAAGTTAATGC
>CAZVZJ010000001.1:130158-250204 GCA_964631055.1 uncultured Marinicella sp. | reverse complement strand
TGTTCTCATCCACACCTTCAATGGCATCAACCACCCACTCTCCGGAAGTTAATGCTTTGATCAATTGGCCTTGCTGATCATATAAATAAAAATGCTTGAAGCCAGAACGTTCTGAAGCCCAGATAAATTGATTATTTTCTAGAAAACGTAAATCATGATGCAGGTTAATCCAGGTATTGCTTTGTTCTGTCACTATATCTTGACTCTGGCCTTTCAGGTCAGCAAATCTGAGTTTCAAAGTTTGTTGGTTACGACTTTGCAACTGATAACTGACTTGTTTTGAATTGGGTAACCAGCCTACACGAGCAATATAAATGTCTTCATTTTCCCCAATATCTACCCATTGAATCGCACCACTTGCTAAATTCACAGTGGCTAATTTGATTTTTACATTATCCTCTCCTGTGTAAGGGTAACGTTGTTCTATCACTTCTACATCATCCGCATTGATTTCATAGCGCTTAGTGATCGCCACTGGTGACTCATCAACCTGTAAAAATGCAATGTGCTGCTCATCAGGAGACCACCAATAGCCGGTATCTCGATCCATCTCTTCTTGCGCAACAAATTCAGCCATTCCATTTTTAATCAGCCCGCCACCATCTGTAGTGAGCTGCAGCTCTTGACCAGTTGTCACGTTAACCACAAAAACATTTTGTGCTCTGATGAAAGACACATAATTACCTTTGGGTGAAAATTTAGCATCAGTTTCAAATTCATCCGTTTGGGTTAATTGACGGATTTTTTTATCAGCTAATTGGTAAACAAACAAATCTCCATTCATGGGAAATAAAAGTGCCTTACCGTCTTTAGACCACGCATAACTGATGATGCCTTTGACGTTAGCTAACCTTTGTCTTTCTCGACGGGCTTTTTCTTCAGCAGACAATACTTCTTCGCCATCCAAAAGTTCATTGGAATCAACCAACAAACGTTTTTGACCAGCATCGATGTGATACTCCCACAAGTCATATTGATCTTTGTTTTCAGCCTTTCCCTGCAAATAGGTCACCCGCTGACCATCAGGCGACATTTTTAATGCACGCAGACTGGTGCCAGATAAATCAGGACTGGCAAAAATACGTTCCAGGGTCAGTTCTTTACTGCTTACAAGTACAGAATTCATAGTCATCATTAAACCAGTTATCAAGCAAATTAATTTCATGGGTGGTACGGAATTTCAGGGTTTACAGTTATACCAGAATTACCTGCTTATTTCATGTGAAAGAAGACTGAAAAAGACAATTAAGACAATTATTTTATGCCACATTTCTCGCCATAACAGCCGCCAACTTATACGCTGATCTTTGACAACAGCATAGTTTTTATTTTTGTGTCACACAATAATCACACCCCTTCAACTCGTGTTAAAATTGCTGAAATGATTATCCAAAAACTGCCCAATCAACTGATCGATCAAATCGCCGCCGGTGAAGTGGTTGAAAGACCCGCTTCAGTTGTGAAAGAACTGGTCGAAAATGCACTTGATGCCGGTGCCACCATCATTGATATTGACATCCAAACTGGTGGTAAAAAACGCATTAAAATCACTGACAATGGTGATGGCATTACCCAGGATGACTTGGCCATGGCATTACAACGTCACGCCACCAGTAAAATCAAATCACTGGATGATTTAGAATCATTACTATCAATGGGCTTTCGAGGTGAAGCTTTACCCAGCATCGCATCTGTCAGCCGTTTTGAACTAATATCTCGGCACAAAGATGCTGAAATGGCATTTCAGGTCAATGCCCACGGTGGCGAAATTGAAGGACCCATGCCTGCCGCTCACCCTATTGGCACCACCATCATTGTTTCAGATTTGTTTTTCAATACGCCTGCCCGCAGGCGGTTCATGAAAACCGACCAAACAGAATACCTGCGTATCGCTGATTTAATTAAACGCGTTTCTTTATCTCGATTTGATGTGACTTTCAGGCTCAGCCACAATGGCAAAATGATCAGCAATGCACAAGGCTGTGGATTAGACAGTAATTCCGACATACTCAAACACCAAAGAATCAACCAACTGTGTGGTAAAGACTTTATCGACAATGCCATCTTCATTGAACAACAACGTGGTCATTTAAAGATGTCTGGCTGGGTAGCCAAACCCTCATGGAACCGCGCACAACCCGATCGCCAGTTTTTCTATATCAATAACCGCATGATCAAAGACAAATTGGTGGGGCACGCCATCAGGCAAGCCTATCAAGATGTGTTGTTTCATGGTCGTTTCCCTGCATTTGTTTTGTACTTGGATATTGACCCAGAGTTGGTAGATGTCAATGTACACCCGACCAAACACGAAGTGCGTTTTCGTGATTCAAAATTAGTGCATGATTTTATTTTTGGTTCCATTCATCAATCTTTGGCTCACACTCGAGTCGGCGAAATGCCTGCCACAACCACTGAGCCTTTACCTGACTATTCCCAGATGCAACATCGGATGAACTTATCAGGAGGCGGACAAGTCAGTGGTGGCAGTTATCAATCAAATATACCGACCCAAGGCGTTCGCGAAGCCAGTTTTGATTATTTAAGTCAAGCCGCCAACAGCAGTCAAAATATCTCGCCTTTTTCTCAAACAGGCGAGCCCAACTTGCCGGTTCATGCAGGTGAAAACCAAGACATTCCACCATTGGGTTATGCTAAGGCACAAATTCATGGGGTATTTATTATTGCTGAAAACCAACATGGCTTAATCATAGTGGATATGCATGCTGCCCATGAGCGAATTACCTATGAGCGCATGAAAGTAAAATTTGCTGAAGATGCCTTAAAAAACCAAAAACTCTTGGTCCCAATTCAAGTGAATGTCTCTGCCCGTGAAGTGAATGCAGTAGAAAGCCAGCAGAATTGGTTTGAACAGCTGGGCTTCGAAATCAACATCACAGGTGAAGAAAGTTTGGTGATTCGTAAAATACCTGCGATGTTGGCCAATGCCGATGTTGAAAATTTAATCAAAGACGTGTTATCGGAAATTGTGGCACTGGGCTCATCACAAAAAATAGAAGCGCAAATCAATGAAATCATGTCTACCATGGCTTGCCATGGTTCAGTTCGAGCCAACCGGCAACTGTCCATCATGGAAATGAATGCCTTGTTACGCGACATGGAAAACACCTTACGGTCAGATCAATGTAACCACGGCCGGCCTACCTGGACACAACTGGACATGAAGCAGTTGGATAAACTATTTTTACGCGGACAATAGCCCAACGATGAGCGCATCGATACCTAAAGCCATTTTCTTAATGGGCCCCACGGCAGCCGGCAAAACCGATGCAGCCATTTTATTGCATGAAAAATTCCAAGCTGACATCATTTCTGTTGATTCGGCATTGGTTTACAAAGGCATGGACATTGGCACAGCCAAACCCGATCATGCCACTTTACAACAAGCGCCCCATGCCTTAGTAGATGTCTGTGAACCTTGGGAACCCTATTCAGCTGCACACTTTTGTACCGACGCCAAGGTATTGATGCAAGACAGCATTGAAAACAACCGCATCCCACTGCTGGCTGGTGGCACCATGCTTTATTACAATGCTTTACAACATGGTTTATCCAAGTTACCAGCAGCAGACCCAACCATAAGGTCTCAGATTCAAGCTTTGGCCGATGAAAACGGTTGGGCACATGTTCATGAACTGTTGGCAAAAGTTGACCCAGCCAGTGCAGCACGCATTAACCCAAACGATCCACAGCGCATCAACCGAGCTTATGAAGTATACCAATTATCTGGACAAACCATGACCCAGTGGCATGCACTGGACCAAGGCCAAAAACTGTCTTACGACACATTAAAAATAATTATTTCTCCAGCTGATCGCAGCGTTCTACATGAGCGCATTGCATATCGATTCAAGCTGATGTTAAAACAAGGCTTTCTGGATGAAATGAAAAATCTCATGGAGAACAACAAAAACCACCCTGATTTACCCGCCATGCGTTCTGTCGGTTATCGTCAGGCTTGGGAACACCTTGAAGGTAAAACCAATATGGATGATTTTATCTTCAAAGGCATAGCAGCTACCCGCCAACTGGCCAAGCGTCAGCTGACCTGGCTTCGTAAAGAACAAGGTGCCATCTGGTTAGACCCCATGCAAAAGAATTATTTGAATCAACTCAAAGATCACGTTGATCAATTCCTCATCAATATTTAAACCAGAAAACTGATTAAATTCAATTGTTTCCATGACTGAAGTATCGAATAAAGCCTATTCAAAAGCGTCTTTAAAAATCACATCCAGCGACCTATCAGTCGCGAATACATCAATATTATCAACCATAAAACTTGCATTGTTAGATGCATCGGGTTCAAAGCCAAAAATAACCGCGCCAATACCTATGCCAGAATCAACCCCATGTAACCTATCTTCTACAAGCACCTCATTATTCAGATAAAAAGAATAATTTTTATTTGAAAAATTAAATACCAGACTGATGCGATAAGGCTTATTTTTTTCATAAGTTTGAGGCAAAGAAAGCATACCATTCTTATCTGTAACGGTTATTTTTCCTTGATCACTGAAAAAAATTGAAGCGAAATTTGAATCGCCGATGATGCCATCACGGATTAAAAAGTGGTAAGAGTCTAAAAGATTAAAAGTAAGATCAGCTTCAATAACCAAGGTTTCAGAATTGACTTCCAAATTGGACAAAAACTCCCAGCTCATAGAATTATTTTGAATTGCACCCAAAGAATCTAACACCAACAATTTCCTTTCAGGAGCTAATTCTTTAACCACTTGGTTGATCGCATCAGAAATAATCACCGGCTCGCCCACAATCGCTCCCCCTGTGCTTAAAGGTTGGTTCGCCGTTTTATCTTCAAAATCTGCATCTAGAACCCTGATCAAATAATGCTCTACAAGCAATTCATCTACATAAAATGGGGTATGGTTTGAACCAAAACTAAAACCGGTGAGAAAATCACCCACACCTTTTTCAGTGATGCCATGCTCACGCCCAGAAAATAGTTTATTTCCATTGATATAAGCTTCACTGGTTCCAGCATTCATATCAAAAGTCATAACAATATGCTGAGTCTCCCCTGATTCATAAGAATCATGAATGATATCAATACCACCTAACTTATCTTCAGCACTGATTTCTCCACTTTCTGAAAAACTTAAGGTTAGAAAATTTTCTGCAGATGTCTCACTTTCACGTACTCCAATCTGATATCGATCAAGTGAAACAGGTGTAAATTGTAAAGAGTACCTAACAATGCCATGATTAATTTCTGCATTATTCAGAAGCCCCCAACGTACAGTACTGGCACTATTGCTGCTTCCATTGTATGAAATGTTTAATAAGTTTTGACCAAAGACCAAGGTGAGTACCTCTGCTTCCACCTGAAAATCTATCCGTGTGGGTTCACCCAATTCCGCGCCACCATCACCCAAGATAGTTCCATGGACCCTGTCATCAAAATCTATATCAAGCAGTCTGTAATCCTCGGCAGCAACCTCTGTGGAAATCAAAAGCATCAAACACATTAAATTCATCAAATAAAAACCAGTACGCATATTTCTTTTTACCATTAAAAAATCAATAATTTAACCCTTAAATAGGCAGAACAAACCTGAAAATATCTGAATAATTATGAAAACAGCAATCATTACATTGCGAGTAAGAACGATGTGACAATACCCAAAGGACCGTCATTCCTACCTCGCAATGACGGCTTGTTTATTTTTACATCACAACATCTTCATTAAACCCTTTAGCTGCGCTCTTTACTCAGTATAGTAAAAAGCCACCATTCAAACCTCTTCATACCAATCAATTTTTCTGGTTAAGTACATCACCAAAGCCAAAAACACCCAAATGCCAATGGCGCCCATCAACAAAGAGCTCTGTTCGGCTTTGACCAAAACAAAAATAAATGCATAAAGAACTGCAAATAACAGTGCAGTCAACAAACCTCTTTGCTGCTGCTTTAAAATCACTGAACAATAGCCACCGATCAAACCAATATTCGCCAATACAGCTATGGCGAATGCCCAATCAAAATAAATATATTCAGAAACTGATAACAACAGTAAGTAAAAAGCAGTGAGTGAGAAACCAATCAAAAGGTATTGGAAAGGATGAAGCCTTAATTTAAAAAAGATTTCTGCCAGAAAGAAACCCGCGAATGTCAGTACCATAATCAATAAACTATATTTTACCGCCCTTTCGTTGACTTGATAATTGTCAGCTGGTATCAAAATTTCCACACCTAATTCAGGCCAGTTTCTTGAGGCCGAGTAGTTACTGAATCTTTGACTGGCTTGTTCGTCCTGTTCAAATGAATCTCTGATCACTCTGCCTAAGTTATGGTTCATCTCATTGACTTGCCAATTGGCGCTGAAACCATCTTCATTAATTGTTCTTTGAGCCGGCAAAAAATCTCCATTAAAAGAAGGTGATGGCCAGTTTGCATGAATTTTTATCTCAGATTGACCAGCCATGGGCAAGACCGAAAATTGTTCACTGCCCGCAACACTCAGTTTAATTTCATAATTTAAACGTATGATTGATCGGTTGAGATCTAACTTCAGTTGACTTAAATCTAGGCTGATACCTGTTTGACCATTAATCAGGTTTTGTTGTTGTGCAACCTCGACATCTTGGCCGTTCACTTTAAGATGACTGACTGACTTCAATCCTCTCATTGACTTAATTGGGATAAAGATATTTTCTATTTGCCAATCTTTACTGGAACCTAAATATTTTAATGGATCTAATTCCAAAACCCCATTCATGGTTAACTGTGCAATAAATACTGGTACCTCATAGATGCCTAAATATCGGGTACTGGCATCAATATCAACATCAATACTGAAACTGGCTGGCAATATTTGACTGTTGATCATCTTAATTTGTTTTTTACCCTTGACCACCTGCTCAACTTGATGAGAAGTATTCAACAATGGTGGGCCAATATGCTGACTACCACCCCAACGTTGGGTGATGGTGTTTCGTGCTTCGTAATGCATGCTTTGTCTTTCATTGATCAAAGCTTGAACAAAAAGTTGAGGTATTTGCAAGATTAATAACAGCAATCCAATGACAACCAACTTAACGGAAATACTGCTTTTCAATTTGTTTTTGACCATGTTTGTATGTGACATAACTTGTTCTCATGATGAAAAAAGGCATCTTAGTCAGCCATTCAGACTAAATTATGTTCATTTACTGATCAGTCATGGCGTCTTATGTCAGACTTATCTTGTGGTTTTCTGGGTAAAAAAATACATCCTCGTGCTTTTTGTGACAGATTTAGTTAATTAACCGGGCGCTTTGTGTTTATAATGTATTAGCACCAGATTGTGCACTTCATGAAGATGCCAAAAACAATACTAATATCGGCATGTATGATGACACCAGGATGTGATTACTGAGATGTTTTCATTGAATCGTCATACCAACTTCATCATTGGGTCATGAACGCCTGATAAGTTTCGGAAAGACACGAATTCAAAGAATTCATCAAACCAAAACTTAAAAAATTGGGAGTTAATCATGTATCAAAATAAAGCCATTGTTGGCGCCATCCTGTGCGCCTGTTTCATAACTTTTCACAACGAAGCGGAATCTCAAGCAGATCCAAATTACTACAACAGTGTTGATGACTCATCACCATCTGCATTAAGAAATTCATTACATACCATCATTGATGACCACACCCGTTTTCCCTATACCTCATCTGCCACAGACACTTGGGACATATTAGAACTGGCAGGTGAAAATGTAGATAATAGTAACCAAGTTATCACCATATATAAAAACTCAACCAATACCAAAGTTGGTGGTGGTAACAACAATTATAACCGTGAGCATTCATGGCCTTCATCATACGGCTTTCCTGACGATGGCAGCAGTAACTACCCCTATACAGACATGCATCATTTGTTTATTGCTGACAGCTCATATAACTCATCACGCAGTAACAAACCTTTTGATATCTGTGTCAGTGGCTGTGACACCAGACCCACTGATTTCAATAATGGCCGAGGTGGAAATGGCCAAGATAATTTAACCACAACAGGTATTTGGGATGTATGGTCTGGCAGACAGGGTGATATCGCTCGAGCCTTGATGTATTTGGATGTGCGCTATGAAGGTGGAACTCATGGCATAACAGGTATCAGTGAACCCGACTTAATTCTGACCGACAACCTAAGCTTAATCAATGCATCTGCCACTGGAAACAATGAGTCAGTGGCGTATATGGGATTGTTGTCAGTCTTATTGGTGTGGCATAAAGATGATCCGGTTGATATATATGAGCATCAACACAATGAAGCTGTAGCAGCAGCGCAAGGTAACCGCAATCCTTTTATTGACAACCCAGATTGGGTGGAATGTGTCTTTGAATTGGTTTGTAATGGCGGCGGCGCGGACACCACACCACCTGCAGCTGTTTCAAATTTAACTGCCACAGTCAACAATCTATCTATCTTTGTTGACTGGTTTAATAACTCTGAAACCGATCTGGCTGGATATACAGTTTATCGATCAGTGAATAACACCAATAACTTCAACCCTTTGAACAGCACCCTAAGAACTTTTTCAAACTACACAGACAATAACGTCAGTGCTGGCAATACTTATTACTATTATGTAACTGCTGATGACAATACCGGTAACGAATCAAGTAATGGAGCAATAGTTTCGGCCACTGTTTCCGGTGGTGGTTCAAACAACCAGTTAAGTAACGGTGTAGCCAAGACTGGTCTAGCTGGCAGCCAAGGCTCTGAAAATTTCTATACCCTCACTGTCCCAGCTGGCGCAACTGACTTGAGTTTCGTCATGAACGGTGGTTCAGGTGATGCAGACATGTACGTCAGATTTGGCAATGCACCAACTACAGGCACTTATGATTGTCGCCCATACCTGAATGGTAACAACGAAACTTGTGATATAACCAACTTACAAGCTGGTACTTATCATGTCATGGTCAGAGGCTTTAGTAGCTACTCCGGTGTCAGCTTGATTGGTAGCTACACAGCTGGTGGCAATGGCGGTGGTGGCGGAGGTGGAAACTTCTTTGAAAACACTTCCAATGTAACCATTTCAAGTGGCGCACCCAGTACAGTGAGCTCTGCCATAAACGTAAGCCGCACAGGAGCATCTGGAACCATTACCGTTAAAGCAGATATCAAACATACTTGGCGGGGTGATGTATCAGCCAGAATATTTGCCCCCAACGGCGCCAATGGTGAGATTCATGCCAGAACCAACACCAATGACAGCGGTGATGATATATTAATTGATATTGATTTGAATGCAGGAACCATAGAATCCAATGGTCAATGGCGTATCGAAGTCACAGACCATGTCAATCAAGATGGTGGATTCATTGACTCATGGAGTATTGAGTTTAATTAATCTAAAGGACTCAAGAATTAAATCAGGAGGCTTTCGAGCCTCCTTTTTTAATAAGAAGCGGTTTCTTTAATTGTTTTCTTTAAGCCAATCACTGACCAGCTCATCAAAACCTGAAGGATATGCAGCACCATCTTCAACACCCACATACAACAGACACATCTTTCTGGAGTTTTTAAAAACCTTGCTGTATTTATTCAGCCACAAAGTCAAATGGCTGATTAAATCTTGGCTTAATGGTACGGCAGCCACCATATCAGCATGGTTATTTAACAGGCTCAGAATAGCGAGGTTACTGTCGAACATTGGACCATCAGTATAGGCTCTAATTTGTTTGCATAAAAACAGCTCTTGTTCATTCATTTGATCATGCAATTGATAAAAACGCTTTTCCCACGAGTCTTCTTTTTTGAGTTCAAACCGCTTACTCAACGATTCTCCTAATTCATTTCGGCGATGTAGTTGGCTGATAAAGGCTTGTTTGGTAACAGCTAAATGTTTATCTAACTCAACCATTTTTTCAACTAACTTTTCTTTTTTTTGCCAAGTGTATATCAAAACCAATAGAGCAATAAAAATTATAAGCAGTCCAAATTTAGCCATAAGCTTGGTATGAGAATGCCTAGCTTTGATAGATTGTTTGGGTGGGTCACTGGTAATGATTCGATAACCTTCACCGAATACTGACTCTATTTCAACACCTTCTGGATTAATCTCTTGTCTTAACTTACTGATGGTTTTATATAAGGTGTTTTCGGTAACAACACGACCTTTCCAAACCTCATCAAAAATCACTTCTTTACTGGTGGTTTCTGGCGCATTTTTAAGTAACAATACGAACAATTGGGAAGCTTTGCCACCCCATTTCATGGCCACTCTTTTTTTATAAACATTCCCTGTTTCATCGTCGACCACAAAAGGTCCTATTTCTAATGACATTAAATTTAACTACTTGAGGGTGTACCACATTTATGACACAGCCCCATTGAATTTTCAACTCACTTATAAAATAAGTCTCCAAAAAGGCCACATGGTTTCGAACAATATCACTCAAAATCATCAAACATAACATCAGGCTTGTTGACTAAGTCACCTGATTCAAATGCGCCCTCATCTTTCAGCCCAGTTTCATCAATAATCGTTAATACACCAACAGAATTTGTTTTGGCATTCCTCCGCCACATGTGTCTGAAGGTATCTGCTGTTGACTGGTTCACCTGTAATAACCTACCTTGGTCATCCACACTTGCACCTCGACCCTCTATTTTAAAAGTGGCAGCTGTTACACTGAGCACCTCTTGTTCACAACAAGTAAATCCAGGACAGCGGCTTCCCAAAGAGTCAAATGCATGTCTAGTTTGATGTTTCCACATAATTCATTATAGGCTCCAACCATAGTTTAAATGGCATCACCTACTGCTGCATTACTTATCGCCTCTCTGACATTGTCACAGGAACAAGCGGAACTGTTGATACTGAAGACATTGCCACTGGCATTAACTGGAATGGAAAAAATAAGTCATTCATCATATGTATTAAAAGTGTAGATCGGCGATAACCATACACCGTTCATTAACTGTTAATACCTGAATAATTCTGAATAATTCTGGCTTCTTGAATAAATGTTTCTTCGAAGAAAGTAAAAAACATGATAAAAAAATAAAATACATCTGTTACTATTTCACTCATGAAAGCTTTGATACAAAGAGTCAATCAAGCACAGGTAGATATTGGTGGACGCACTGTTGGAAAAATCAAATCTGGTATCATCGCGCTGATTGGTGTTGAGCGAGAAGATACAGCACAAAAAGCAGAACAACTATTGAATAAAATTTGTCGCTATCGAATTTTCAATGATGATGCTGGAAAAATCAATTTATCCTTGAATGACATTCAAGGAGAATTGTTACTGGTATCCCAGTTCACCTTGGTGGCTGATACCCAAAAAGGAAACCGTCCTGGTTTTTCACGAGGGGCTTCACCAGAACATGGAGAACTCATTTTCAATGAAATGGTAAAACTAGCCCAAAAAACAGATTTAAACATTCAAACAGGACAGTTTGGCGCAGATATGCAAGTCAGTTTAATTAATGATGGACCAGTGACATTTTGGTTAGAAACCAAATAAAAAACCATTAAGTAATACTTAAAAAATCATCGCAAGCGCAAGGATAACAACAAAAACAATCAACAGTAATTTAATCACTGCTGATTTGTCCGGGACACTTTGGTGATGACTGTCTTGTTTTTGCTCCAATATAAGTCGAGCCATCAGATCATCCACGTCTTTGTCACTGGCCTTGATTTTTGGGTCAAGTTTCGATACCTCTATGCCATTATTTAATCCCTTGGAAATGCGTGGTGCATCACTAGTTTTCACCCTTGAAATACTTGACGTTTTAACCACTTCTTGATGCTCATTTTGAGCATCGATGTTAGATTCTTGTTGACTATCTGCTTTGACGTATTCAGCTTGCTTAATAGATTCTAGCAATTCAATCAATTGCTTTCTATCTTCCCAAGCCATTGTTTTGATACTTTGAAGATTATCTTTATTGAGGCGATGCACTTTGCCATTTATTTTTACTAAAACATCAGACTCTTTCATACTTGAACGCTTTTGGAAATGTATCTATTTTACACCCTAAGACAATTTAAAAATGTTATGGGCTCCGCATACTCGATGAAAGTTTCAAGTTAATATAGGCTTCCGGCTTGGAAAATTGAGGCAGTATAAAACTGCCTCACCAATCTATGGATTAAAATACCAACAAATTTACCACTGCATCAGCTCGAACATCTGTTAATGGGTTATAAGCATTACATTCAATGATGTCGTCACTTCCATTGGTAGTTTTAGTGCAATTAACTCCTCTGACAATAGCACCGCCACCAATTGGAGTGGCTGAAATATACACATCATCAATATCAAATGGCATACTGATTTCACATCGACCATCTTCAGGTAAATTACTGGTTACCACAATTGCATCAGAATTTTCATTGTTAAATTGATCCAATATATTGGTGCTTTGGTTACCACAAACAAAAGTAATGCCTGCTTTAGCAAAACCATGTTTATCTAGGGGTTGCCTGACATCGCCCTCTACCACCAAGCCGTTCTCAGGTGCTGTTGTATTGGCTCCAACAGATACGCCACCATTGTCACGAACAATCAACTTGGTTGAGCCATTGATTTTGGCTCTTAATGGGCTCTCTCCACCAGTTGTATCAATAGTTAAAAGAGAACTGGTTGTAGTATTGGGATTTCCTATAAACACATCTTGGTCGTAATTAATTCCGCCAGCAACGTCTTCCCATGGAGAACCACCACCATTTTCAACAAACTCAGCTTGGATCGCATAAGGTGTAGCATTAACCCTTTGTCTGGGATTCAACGATTCATAGCTACTGGTGCTACTACCAGGCCTGACATTGACTTGTAAATACATCTCATCACCATTGAATGGCATATCACCATAATCTAGATCTAAACTGAACAAACCGTTAATGACTGTAAAGTCGCCAATGTTATTAAAATCTACGACACTTCCACCTACTTCTGAATCATACAATTGAATCAAGAAGTCATATTCTCCATTTGCCGGTGAGCCATTATCTATCAATTCTCCTTGATAAGTGAATTGTGAACCCACTGAAATGGTCCCTGCATATACTTCTGACTGGCTCATTACTAGCAACAGTATTGAGGTTAATATAAGTATGTTGTTCTTTCTCATTGTTATCTCCTGTTTAATTTTGCTATTCAAATTCATTAAAAAAGATTAAATCGCGGTTTTCCTGAATGAACCCAGCGTTTAGTTGGTAGCTTGAAGAGGCTGACCTCTTCGCGACACTTTGCCCTATCGCACTATTAATGACATAACTTTCAGATGAAGTTTGCCCCCCACCAGCCATCACTGACTTTCTGAGGTCATAGTTAGTGCCAGCTTGACTTGAAACAACAGAAACAAATACAGCGATAACTATCAGCAACCATTTTTTTCCATTCGCACCTGGCAAATTTAATGTGTATCTCTTGACTTTCATAAGCCCTCCTTATTACATAAATAAAGGACATGTTTGATGATAGAAATTAAACTGTTCAACACCACACACATCACATGAACAAATTCTAAATAAGGTGATTTGACTTAGCAGGACAAATGCCGGACAATTTGAAGACAAAATAAAGACATTTAAGGTTTTCAGGAGTTTAATTCAGCATGTCAAGCGACCCCAGTGCAATCACTTACATTTTTCTGGATTTCCAATTCAACCCTGGTAGACATCAGCTGTATCATAAAAACCAAACCATCCAACTGAGTAAAAAAAACCATGATTTATTGCTCGCACTGGTGCAAGCAAACGGTCAAGTCATAACCAAAGATCAATTGATAGAATCAATCTGGCCCAAACAAATTGTCACAGACGCGGCATTGAATAAACAAATCACCAGATTGCGTCAAAACTTAGCAGAATTTGAACCGTCCATGATGATTGAAACTGTCCGGGGTGTGGGCGTTCGTTTTACCCCAGACATTCAAATTGAAACACCTCAGAGTAATCATATTCGGGAAAGTAAGAAAACGAACTGGGTGATTGCAACCATACTTGTTACAGTGGGTCTGCTGGTGTGGTTGCTTCAAAGTAACAAATCAGTTGATAAACCTGATTTAAGCCAATTAAATACCATTAATATGGCCATTATCCCAATGATGAGAAATGATGATTGGCTCAATGTCGGTTCCATTGACTACCTATCTGATCAACTACTTGAATATCCAACCATCCAAACCATTGAACCAGAAACCGATTGGTTTGAACATGATAATGCAGAAATACTGGGCATAGAGTTAAGCCAAACGGCTGGAATTGAATACGTACTGATGCTGGAAAGCCAAAATCAACAAGACAGTTTTTCTGCAGATCTTTCTTTACGTAATGCTCATCAAGTGATAGCCAAAAAAAGTTTCTCCAACAAGTCAATCTCACTGTTGTTAAATCAAATTGAAGCATGGACACTAGAACAACTGGATATCGAGACAGAACTCGCCAGTGGCCAAACCCTAAAAAACAAAGAAACCACTGAATTTGTGATGGAAAATTACCTCAGAGGTCTGGCTGCTGCTCAAGCTAAACAATATACACAAGCACAACGTTTGCTTAATACCGCCACAGATCAAGATCCGCAGTTTTATCCTGCTTGGTTTACATTGGCTGAGGTTGAGTCAGAACTTGGAAATTTCGACAAAGCCCTGAGTTTAATCAACACCCTAGCCAACTCAAAATCTATTAGTTCAGATTTAAACCCAAAAATTCAGTCTATTAAAGCCAAAATTCTGGTCTATTTAAATCGCTTAGAAGAAGCCCAAGACTTATTAGATCAATCCACACATGCAGCTGAACAGAGTCAGGATATCAATATCATCATGAAAAATTTGGGCACTCAATCGATGCTTCATAGTTATCAAAATTACATGGGTGAAGCTGATCTGGCCATTCAAGAAAAATTACTGAAACTGACTGAAAAACACAACCCTTCATTCAATCAAATTGCGGGGGTAGAGCACAACCTTGCAATCACCTATTCGAACACTGGCAACTTAGTCAAAGCCACTGAAATGATTAACTCTGCGATTCATCATTTCAATTCCAGCCAAAATGCGGAAGGACTGGTTTCTTCTTACCGGGTATTGGCTGATCTATATGCCATGCAAGCTAAAAACGGAGAAGCATTGATCGTTATGGAAAAAGCCCAACCTTATTTGGGACAAGTGGAAGGCGCTCGAACATTAGCCAATTTCTGGATAACCAGGGCCAGAAGTCAATACGAACAAGGTGAATTAGCGGCTGCAAAAGAATCTATTGAAGCCCTGCATCAAATGGCTGTTACTTATGCCTCCTTACAACCCAAAGTTAAAGCATGGATAATAGAAGTTGAGCTTGCTATCACCCACGGTGATTATCAAGAAGCCAGAAGAGTGGTCAACTTATTGTTAGCCACTATTTTAGAAGATCCAGAGGCTTACCCGCTGGACGGTCCATACACAGTGGCACTGGATTTGTATACTGACTTACTCAATAAAGAAATAGAGTCAGTCCGTACAAAGAAACAACAGTATTTAAGTGCTTACCCCCAGTTAGCAGAATGGATTGAGTACGAACTCAAACGAATCGATGCACACTTAATGGCCGCTGATGGTTATCAGCAAGAAGCCATCGCAAAGCTTTATGAGTTAGAACAAGCCTATCTAGTACAGCAAGATATATTGACAGCCAACTACATTGCCAGAGAAATCATAGAATTACATGAGCCCAACGATACAACTGGTATAGAAAAGGTCATCAACCGAGTCAAGAACCGACCTCACTTTGTTTACCCAATCAATAAATTTCAGGCCCAGGCATTGCATCAGCAAGGCAAATTAATCCCTGCCATCACATTACTTTCCGAGCTTAAGATTCAAGCCAATGATTTTTGGACGCCTAAAGATCAACTCATGCTTGAAAGCTGGCAACAAGAAAACAACTCTTTAAATTAGTTTGTCAGGAAGTGATGCCTGGCTTCTTTCTGATATATAATGTTTTCAATGCTTTGGCCACAACTTCTCCTGATTCGTCGAAAATTTCTACCGGGTATTCCGGCAAATATTTATTTCCAGCTGAAGTGGCTTGGATGATGTCCTCAAGCATCTGATCACTGATCTTCATAATAGCAGTCAACTTACCAGTACCTGGTTTGATAAAATCAATGGATGCCGCCTTATCCCAAACCACATAATCTGAACCCAGTAATTTCATCAACATCAACATATAGTGAGGGTCAATCATTGCATACAAAGAACCACCAAAATGCGTCCCTACGGCATTTCGGTTGTACCACCTCATATTCATCACCACTCTAACTTCCCGCCAATCATCTGCAATGTAATCAAGTCTAACCCCCGCTCCCAGGTATGGACCATACCAATTCATCAAACGCTTTAGTTTCTTTGCTGATGAAGCTTTTTTAACTCTTTTAAGCATACCCATATGTGCATCATATCAAAGTTAAGTACTCTGACTCTTCTGAAACCAATCTTTTCAGTGTTATTTTCGAAAATCGAGAATCATTTAATTTAATGCTAAAATTATATACTGACTTTACTTTTTACCTCACATTAGAATGTCTTATTCCATTATCAGAACTGCCAGCCCAAAAGACTTAACTACTTTATTAGAATTTGAACAAAAGATAATCGCCACTGAGCGTCCGATGGACTCAAGTATGATTCAAGATCAACCCATCAGTTATTACCCTATTAAAGATTATATAGACAATGACAGTACTGAAGTACTGGTGGCAGAGAAAAAAGGGCAGATAATCGGCAGTCTTTATGGGCAAATTAGGCCAAGAAAAAGTTATTTCAAGACTAAATACCTGGGCTACATTGGTTTCATGTATGTCAGACAATCACACCGCAGCCAAGGTGTTAGCCAGGCTCTGATTCAAGCCATTAATCAATGGTTTAATCAACACAACATCAAAGAAATTTTTTTAACTGTCTACAGTAAAAATATTCAAGCGATACGCGCCTATGAAAAGGTTGGCTTTGAGCACCACCTCCTTGAGATGCGCTTAAACCCCAATAGAAGTGCCAAGGAATAATTTTCTGAATATAAATTCTCTATCAAAATAGAATTTTGCAAACTACACAAAATTTCCGTTCAGTTCCGTATCTGGCCAAATTCGATCATAAAACCAGTTTAGTATGCTTTTTTATTTAAGACAATCAAAATGCAAATATCACAGTTCAATACATTCAAAAATTTACACTACATCTCACAACCACTTGTGCTGACCAATGTATGGGATGCTGCCAGTGCAGCTATTGTTGAAAAAAACGGTGCTAAAGCCATAGCAACCAGCAGCGCTTCTTTAGCCTGGGCTAATGGTTATCCTGATGGAGAAAAAATGCCATTAGAGTTACTGTTTTCAGTTATCAAACAAATTCGCAGCGTAACCCAACTACCTCTGAGTGTAGATCTAGAAACTGGATATAGTCAATCACCTAATGAAGTCGCTCAAACTGTTCAATGTCTGGTAGATATTGGAGTAGTCGGCATCAACATTGAAGATGGTGATCAATCACCCGAATTACTCATCAATAAAATTAAAAATATACGAAACTTGCTAGGCCAAAATTCAGTTTTTATCAACGCGCGTACTGATGTTTTCCTTCAGCAATTAGTTTCAGAAGATTTTCAATTAACTGAATCCATCAAACGCGCCAAGGCATATTTAGCAGCTGGTGCAGACGGTATTTTTGTACCAGGTATGGTTGAATCTCAAGATATTAAACAATTTGGTAAATTGATCAAAGCACCTTTAAACATTATGCTTTCTGAACAACAGTTCTGTAACATAAAATCAATTAAAGATGCTGGCGTTCAAAGAATATCAACAGGGCCCAATTCATTCATTGAATGCTACAAAAACATATGCCCAAAAAGATCTTCTCAAAGTAATGTATCAAATCTCAACTTTGAATACCTCAATCAGCTATTTTAAAATGAACAGATGTTGATCGATAAATCAACCAAAAACTCCAACAGTCTGTCGACTGAGTGCCAACAGTTCACCTGCTGTATTCCAAATGTGTGCATCCCCAAAAACATAACCATCTGAAGCATGTTGAGTGCTGGCTTGATAGGCGACCCATTGATTCGGTTCGGGTAAGTTAGCGGTTTGTGGAAACTCAATATTCCAATTCATGGTGCTGGCTGCAGCTGGCAGTTTTAACTGTTGTAAAACAGTGCAAGGCCATGCGTCAATCATCGCAATCAAATGAGCTTGGTCAATTTGTTTGGGTGATTTTTTGTAACGCATCCAGCCATATAAGTGATCCTTTTTACTGCGCATAAATGGCAGGCGCCCTGCTTGTAAGTTAATATCAAAATGCCTTAAAAACTTAGGTACAACTTTAGGTATTTGCGGAATAAAAGTAGCCCTCTTAGGTTTTTCCATCTCATAGGTTAATCTGTCTGAAACGTTAATTTTTGAATCTCGATTAATTCCGAAACAGGCTTGCGCCACAACACAGGTTTTATCGTTTTGTTTGACATATGCAATTAGCTGGGTTGCACTGCGCCCAGCTCTGAGAAGTTCAACATCAATTGATAAGGTATGATTCACTAACAAAGGACCAATGTAGCTGATATTAAAATAACGAATCGGTCTTTGCTCATCAGGTTTATTTTCCACCACCATATGTGACATCAATTGATAGACCAACGCAGCTGTTAAGCCCCCGTATACAGTTCGACCTTGTGCCCAGTCATTTGGGATAACTAATTTCTGCCCTTTGTTGTTGACCAACATCTCTATGATTTCATCAAGATGCATTGTCACCTCCTGGCTTGTGATCTGTTTTGGTCTGAGTTTTGCTTCCAGCACTTGATTGAGCCAAAGTTTGGGCGATTATTTTCCAAACCTCAGCGCTCACACCCATTCCCAAGTGTGAACAATTGACTTCTATATTTTTGGCTTGTTCATTGTAATAATCCACTGCGGCACGCCATCCCACTATTCCATCTGATTTACTGTAAATAACCGTAACAGGTTGTCTGAAACCAACTGTATTGATGCCATGTATTTCTGCTTCATATTCATCCAAATCTATGTTTTTTTGCTTGGCATAGCGGTTAGCCAATACGGTGTATTTAGGACCACCAACCAAGGGTGTACCCATTGTGATGACTTCTCTCACAGATTGTGGGTATAAGCGCGCCACTTCACGGGACAAAACACCACCCAAGCTCCATCCTATTAAGGTGACCAACTCATTGTTGTGATCAGAACTGATTGTCTGAACTGTGCTTGCCAATAATTCTGTATCTTCTTCAACATGACCACGATTACGCCCATGCCCCCAATCAAAAACCTGATAATTCAATGAAGTTAGGAATTTTTTTAGTGGTTTCATCGACCATTCATCAGCACCATACCCAGGCACTAAAATCAACAAACGACCATCACCATTAGGTACTGCGCCAATTTTTCTTTGATTAGCGAACGAGAACAACCACTCCAAAGGAGCACGAATTTCTTTCAAGGTACTGAATTTAGTTGGCGGCTTTATAGGCCCAACAGATGATGGATACATGCTATTCTGAATAATCATTTACTTTTGACTGCTTTCATTATACAGTATATAGTTCACATGTGAACCTTTCATCAGATGAACTCAAAACAAACCATCAGGCCCAGTGATATAAAAGGCCATGCATCCTGGCTAGCAGTGGTTAAATGTTATCTTAAATGTCAAAAAGTGATGAATACTAAACTGGCCAAGCTCGATCTCACAACCGCCCAACATGAGTTATTGATGAACATCAACCACAAACCTGGTAGCTCACAACAACAAATCAGTGACCGTTTATTGGTGGTTAAAAGCAATACATCTGCATTGCTAAAAAAGCTCCAACAAAGACAGCTAATTGAACGTCGAAAAGGCACTGAAGATGGCAGAATACATCAATTATTTCTAACCCCAACTGGCGAAGCAATACTCAAACAATCAATGAAGGTACAAATTGAGGTCATACAAGCCATGACTACAGTTTTGTCAGAAAATGAAATTAAATCCAATCAAGAAATTATGAATCGAGTTTTTGAGTCACTCAGTGAAATTTCGATCTAAAGCAACCTAAATAAAATGTGACGCATGTCACATTTGTTAACTTTTAACCATTTATTTTCATGTTAATATTTGCCTCGAGTTATCAGTGTGAAAGGTAAATATAGTGAAAAACATAATAACAATTGCGATTCTCGCAACAGTTTTAGTCGCATGTAAAAGTAATCATGTCAGCTTTGATGGTATTAAAGTTTTTGACGGGCGATTTAATGTGGCTCTTGAAACCAATGAAAAAGAAAAGATAAACAAGCTAGAAACCTTATTTAATGACAGAGTTGAATTCAATGAAATAGCTCCTACCTTTAAATATTTGATTGAATTTGACACTCCTGGTGGCACTGAAAGATGGAAATACAGCCAGCAAGGTTATACACAAAAATACAATCCCGAAGATCAAAGGATCTTCGCGCTATTGAACAAAGAACAATTCAATGAGTTGGCGCATATCAATTAAGACTCAATTCAACATAATACCCAGTACTGAACTTACATACTCAGTACTGGATATTAAAACCAATTATTGACACGACATATCAAACACAGCTTAATAGATAGGTACTGAAGGTTTTACTTCTTGCCTACTACTTAATCATCGCAATTAATAATTACCTTAATTCCAGCTCCGGATTAACTTTTGACAAACTAAAAGTATTTTCAACAAGAATTTTAAAATGGGTGGACATTTTTTAGAGCAATGATCGTTGTGGACACAAAACGCCCTACCTCTATGGTACTGACAGTTTTTCTTGAAACCCCATTGGCTTGAGCTAAATCATGTTGACATATTCAAAGTTCAGTACGAAACACCCAAATGCGGTCATTTAATTCAGCCGTCATAGGCTTGACTTCTCATCTTCATCATCTCTTGTTATAAAAAACTTGGCATCAATAATAAACACCATAACAACTCCCGTTTGATTCATTTTTACATCCCATTATTCTAATCATTCAAAATACCCACAATAACTCCATTACCTAATGGTTCAATTTATTAAATTATTTTTTAAAAAACTGTCGAAATCATTCAGGTTTGATCGTCTAAAACATAGTTAAGTGCAATAAAAAGCACTTTCAATTAAACTGATTTAAAAACACAGGAGAAATTTCATGCAATACTTATTAATGATTTATGCCGCTGAAGAAGCAGGCCCACAACCTGGAACAGAAGAATTCACACAAATGTTAGATGGTTATCAAAAGTTTTCAGACCAGGTTCAAGCTGATGGCGTTTTCATAGCTGGTGAACCATTGGATTCAATTACCACCGCTACCACAGTGCGGGTGAGAAGTGGGCAAAGTCAAATCTCTGATGGACCCTTTGCAGAAACCAAAGAGGCGCTGGGTGGTTATTATTTATTAGATTGTGAGGATTTGGATCAAGCCATAACCTATGCGGCCCAAATACCTTCTGCCACCTATGGCAGTATCGAGATCAGGCCCGTCGTAAAATATTGACACCTTTAGCTTATGCACCTCCGTCATGCAATTCGAAAAAAATATGAAAAACTGATTGCTGATGAACGGGCAATCATATTATCCATTCTGATCAGCCAACTCAAAGACATTGAGCTGGCTGAAGATGCTTTACAAAATGCATTCATTAAGGCATGGAACAATTGGCAAAAACAAGGTATCCCTAACAACCCAAAAAGCTGGCTGCTTAAAACCGCTTATAATGATGCCATTGATCAAATACGCCGCAAACAAAATTTCAACCGCAAACAACTCCAAATAAGCCATCTGTATGATTTAATGAATGAATTGAATCAACAGATGGACGATGAACTATTGATTGATGAACGATTGAAACTGGTATTTACCTGTTGTCACCCTGCTTTAGATCAACCTAGCCAGGTAGCTTTGGTGCTAAGCACAATCTGCGACTTTAGCACCGAACAATTGGCTTTGATTTTCTTACTCAAAACGCCCACGATGGCCCAAAGATTAGTCAGAGCAAAGCGCAAAATTAAACGTTCAGGCATACCATTTAAAACACCAACTGTAAATGAACTTCCAACACGCTTAGCAAGTGTTTTATCTGTGATATATTTTATTTACAACCATGGTTACTACGCAGCAGTCAATCCATCTTTGATAAATAACAAACAGACCAACGAAGCCATATATTTGGCATTAACGCTCAACCAATTACTACCTGAGCAAGCTGAACTTATGGGGCTGCTGGCTTTGATGTATTTCCACATGGCACGCTTTGAAGCAAGGGTTCAAAACCCAGGGCATGTGATTAACTTGGAACACCAAAATAGAATGCTGTGGGACCTAAAATTAATCAGTCAAGCACAAGACTGGTTTAAAAAAGCAGTATCACTCAAGTCTTTGGGACCTTATCAAATCCAAGCTGCCATCAGCGGTGTTCATTGTCAAGCCAAAGAATTTAAACACACCGATTGGCATCAAATTATTCAATTGTATGCTAAGTTGTATGAGTATCAACCTTCCCCCATTATACAAATCAATCAAGCAGTGGCTTTGACTTATAATAAGCAAGCACAACTGGCCATAGAATTATTAGCAGATATTGAACAAAATACGTTGGATGATTATTTACCTTTTTACCTTGCCAAGGCACACGCATTGAAATGTTTAGGTCAAAAAACAACTGCTATTAACCATTTCTCTCATGCTATGGCGCTGTCTAAAAATAAACAAGAAAAACAATTCATCAAAAGCCAAATTGAATTACTTAATAGTTAATACTTAAACCATTGAATCAAGCTTCATTAGTCTGTCATTCTTTCTAAATCGTCCTCAGCCGCTTTAAAATTTTTATCAGCCTTTAAACTGGCTTTCAATAACTCAATCGCCTTGGTGTTATTCTGTTTATTCTCATAAGCCAAAGCCATTCGCCACAACACAGCGGCTTCTGGAGGTAAACCCATTTCACTTTTTACCTCAGGCAACGAAATTTGATAATTGAGCAAAAGCTCAATGGCTAAATCACTCTCTTGCTTGGCCACAACTCTCCATTTTGCTCTTTGATATTGTGCGAGTAAAGGCCACCCAGCATCCTCTGAATCATTAATCTTCAATAAATACTGATCAGCTTCAAGGTGATTTTGTTGTTGCATATTCAACACTGCCAATTGCATTAAGGTACTGGAGCTTTGGGGTTTCAAAACCAACATTTTATTAAGTAATTGCTGTTGCTGAGTCACATCTTTATTAACACCTGCCAATTGCGACTCCATATCCAGACCTCTGAATTGATCAATCAATTTTAAAGCTTTAATTTTTTCAGCTGCCAGTTCTATATCACCACCTGCAACGCCTGGAGCGAATAAATAGAAACCAATTTCCTCAGTCCTGGCATCAATATTATTGGAGTCCAGCTCAATGGCTTTGGCCAGTGATTCTTTGTAATCTCCTAATGAAAACATGGCCCTTACCTGGCTCACTTCTTGCATTTTCACCCTAAGGGCACTGGCCAATAAATAATGAGCCAATGAACTATCCGGATAATCATCAACCAAATCTTCTGCTAAATCCAAAGCCTTATCCCAATCATTAACTTTTAAAGCATCAATTACAGCCGATTCTTCAGTTTCTTTAACTGCGGAAACTGATAAACTGATTAAACTAAATATGATAATGACTACTGATATATTCAAATTTTTCATAGCAACCCCAAATCACTGACTAAGTAATTAGAGGATATTATGCCAACCGCATTGAATGGCAGCTGAACAACTGAAAATATCTTTGAATCAGAATGTCGATTTGAGTAGCAATAAATCTCAGAAAAAAATTCAATTAAGAATCTATACCATCAACGCCTCACATCTTCATGGGGAATCCATTTCAGTTAACGTAATGGGTTCTTGTACTTCATAACCTGCAGCTTTTAACTCTTTTAATATGCCATCTTCATTCAACAGATATGAAATGGGAATAACAGCGAAAGTCGATTTATTTTTTTCAAGTGATGATTGAGCATGTTCTATCCAAATTTGGTTCAACCGAGCATGACTTTCTGCTAAACCTAAATCTTGACCTACTGCGGAATTAAAAAAAGCAGAATCGCAAGCACCCTTATTTGCCGTATGCGGCAAAGATTGAATTGTTCTCACATCACCATATGACCACGCTGTGGCACGAATGGCCATATCGGTTAAATCTGTCTCAATTCTGTCCAATGTTTTACTGAAACATTCGATGTCATTCATTTCAGATTTCTTGAATTTTTTGATCGCTGCCTTGGGATCGGCTAATTCTATTTCTATGTTGGGACGAATGATTTCAAGGTCATTCTTTTTGGCCACTTTAATCAGTTTCTTCGTTATACCCGTTTTTTCAGTTAAACCATTTTTTTTCAATGCTTTACTGAATAATTTGTTACTGGCAAAAATAGGTCGATTTTTTTCTATCTTCTTGCTGTTGCCAATGTATTTCTTTTTCAATACCAACCACCTTGCGTAAACATCTTCAGGTAAAATATCAACCAGCTTTTCTTTTTCAGGGTTCTTTTTAACTCCAATGGCTGATTTTGCCAATGAGAGTTTTTTAAAAAAACCAATCCCTTTGAGACTAGCAAAAAACGCAGGTGGTAACATAAAGGCTTGTGATGATTTTATAGTTTCCTCTACTGGCTTTGAGTTCCATTTCATCTTTTTAGGTAATGGTGACAAAGTACCAAGTATCCACAATACATTCTCTCCATCTGTAACTTTCCATAAATCTGGACCGGGCACAGTTCCCACAACCACCATTTTTTTCAAACCCACACCTTCTTCTATATCTTGAGCAAAAGTTAAAGTCGGTGTGAAAAATAAATTAATTGAGATAACAAATAATAAAAAGTAACGCATGTAGTTTCATTTACATAAAAAATAAATTATGACATTTTGGACGTTAATTTAATGCAAACGCATTGTTAAGTCGAGGTTTAAAATCCAGCCAGTTATACAAAGATTGAAAATAACATGGCTTTTTTAATAATTCATAACATCATTTAAGTAAAGTCAAATGACAAGCACTCGGGGTAAAGTTTTAATTATTAAGGTGTTGATAACGGCACGAAACTCTACAATGAATGGGTTTGAATCTAAATTATAATTCAGTCACACTTTAGGAAAGCAAGTAAAATAAGATTTTCGCCGTTGGGTTTATTATGAAATTAAAAATCAACTGGATTGCAGTCATTTTATTGATAAACCTTTTAATGGCATGTGATAATCAGAAACCCAAAGCATCTACTCACAAACTTTGGGTTTTTGGCACCGTAGTTGAAATCAATATATGGGCTGATGATATCCAGAATATCCAGTCTGCCATCAATGAAATCAGCAACACTTTCAATGCCATGCATCACCAGTGGCATGCCTGGAAACCTGGCAGATTAACTGAAATCAATCATTCACTCAGGTCAGGAAAAACCGTTCACCTAACCAAAGAAGAGCTCTCGTTTATTCAACAAACCATTGATTTTTCAAGAAAGTCTCAATATTTATTCAACCCAGCCATCGGTGAATTGATTCACTTATGGGGCTTTCATGCCGACGAATATCCCATTCTGACACCACCACCTAGCAACCAAGAAATCCAGACCTTAGCTACTCAGAACATCACGGTGGAAAATTTAATTATTGACGGCCATAATCTAAGCAGTAACCACGCAAACATATGGCTAGACTTTGGTGGAATTGCCAAAGGTTACGCCATTGATATGGCAGTGGATATTCTTAACAAACATCAAATTAGTAACGCCATTATCAATGCTGGTGGTGACTTACGTAGCATAGGCAGCAAGGGCGACATGAACAACAAAGCCCCATGGCGTATTGCCATCCAATCACCCATTGACACTTCCATGCTGGCTGAAATTACCATCAATGGTGATGAATCGATATTTACCTCAGGTAACTATCAAAGATATAAAGAATTTAATGGCCAACGTTATGCTCACATCATTCACCCTGAAACGGGTTGGCCTGTAAACAACATCATTTCAGCAACCGTGATTGCTGCCGATGGAATCACAGCAGATGCAGCTGCCACTGCTTTGGTTGTGGCAGGAACGCAATGGACTAAAATTGTAAAAAGCATGCACATAGAACAAGCTTTAATTATCAATGAACAACTGCAATGCTTTGGCACTCGAGCCATGATCAATAGACTGGAGAATCAACAAATAGCTTGCCACACAGTTGATTAAAATTGTTATTTAACGTAAAAATATACTGATATGAAATGGCAAATACTGCCAACCAAAACAAATAAATGAAATATGGCATGGTTAAGCGGTATTTTTTTGATGGCATATAAAATGGCACCCACCGTATAAGAGATCCCTCCGGCCATTAACCAAAACAACCCTTCTGGAGATAAGTTAGCTGCCAAGGGTTTTATTGCAAAGACTATGGCCCAACCCATCAAGATATACAATGAGGTAGACAATACCTCATAATGCCCGGTATAAAATATTTTGATTACAACCCCAACCAAGGCCATACTCCACGCTGCAGCTAATATAGAATACCCTAAAGTACCTGGTAAAGTGATCAACATATAAGGCGTGTAAGTACCCGCAATCAATAAGTAAATAGCCGCATGATCTACCACCCGCATTTTACTTCTGAGCTCTGGATTTTTACTGGCATGATAGATACTCGAAGCCAAATAAAGAGCCAACATGCTGATGCCATAAATCAACAAACCTGACATGGCAGACCAGCTTTCTGAATCGATACCTTTGAAAATCAACAAAGCCAAAGCCAGCACACTTAAGAAAGCCCCCAATGCGTGCGAGCCAATATTGAGCTTTTCCTCTAATGGGGTATAGAATTTGACCGTCTTGCTGTTCATAATCTGATGACCTTCAGGAACCATAATTGATGGCAGTTAGCAGAATACTTAGTATAGCAGTTACGTGTTAAGAGCCTGTAAGAAATTAATCTGATTTGTGTTAACTTTTAATGGCTTTAAAACCAATGTCAGTGCGGTAGTATTCGCTGCCCCACTTGATACCTTGAACGGTTTCGTAGGTTTTATTTTGAGCCTGATGGAGATTTTCATCCAAAGCACACACACAAAGCACGCGACCACCACTGGTCACAGTGACCCCGTTTTTGTTAGTCGTTCCAGCATGAAATATTTTGACACTTGAGTTATCTATATCTAGACCGCTGATTGGATTGCCTTTGGCGTAACTGAATGGATAACCTTCTTCAGCCATGACCACCCCAAGCGCAAAACGCGAATCCCAACTGACTTTGCTGTGTTCTAATTCACCCTTAATAGCCGCCAAACACAATTGATCAAGGTCACTGTTCAAGCGCATCATGATGGGTTGTGTTTCAGGATCACCAAAGCGCACATTAAATTCCAATACTTTTGCTTCACCATGGTCATCTATCATCAAGCCTGCATATAAAAAACCAGTGAAGGGCACGCCATCTTTAGCCATGCCGTCCAAAGTTGCTTGAATGATTGTATTGGCTACTTTTTGATCTATTTCTGGCGTCACAACTGGTGCGGGAGAATAGGCACCCATGCCACCTGTATTTGGACCCAAATCACCATTATCTCGTGCCTTGTGATCTTGTGAAGTTGCCATCGGGATAAAGTTTTTACCATCAGCAATAACAATATAAGAAGCTTCTTCACCAACCAGGAATTCCTCAATGATGATGCGGCTACCTGCATCACCAAATTTATTATCCGCCAGCATATCTGCCACCGCTTCTTCGGCTTGAGTTTTATTTTCTGCTATGACTACACCTTTGCCTGCTGCTAAACCATCGGCTTTGATCACGATGGGATAGTTTTGAGTTTCAAGATAACTTTTGGCTGAATCCACTTCGGTGAATTCTCCATAGGCAGCTGTTGGAATTTGGTGTCGCTCTAGGAAATCCTTCGCAAACGCCTTCGAACCTTCTAATTGTGCTGCTTGTGCCGACGGACCAAAACAAGCGATACCAGCATTTGATAAAGCATCTACCACACCATCCACCAAAGGCTGTTCTGGCCCAATAACAACTAAATCAATGTGATTTATTTGGCAAAATGCGATCAAGGCTGAAAAGTCAGAGGCATCAAGCACCACATTTTCAATCTTTTCTTCCTGCGCAGTGCCTGCATTGCCAGGAGCCACAAAAGTTTTTTCAACTGTTGAGGATTGAGCCAGTCGCCACGCTAATGCATGTTCTCTACCACCCGAACCTATCACCAAAACTCGATTCATATGAACTCTCTGCTACTTATACTACTTGAAATTAATGATTAAAATGACGCATTTCTGTGAAAATCATGGCCATATCATGCTCATTGGCTGCTTGGATAACCTCTTCATCACGAATTGAACCGCCGGGTTGGATGACCGCAGTTATGCCCGCTTGTGCGGCAGCATCGATGCCATCTCTGAACGGAAAAAAGGCATCAGAAGCCATCACAGATCCAGGAACCTTCAAGCCGGCATCATCGGCTTTGATCGAAGCAATTCTGGCCGACACTACTCGACTCATCTGTCCAGCACCCACACCTATAGTTTGAGCCTCTTTGGCGTAAACTATGGCATTGGACTTGACCCATTTCGCTACCTTCCAAGCAAAATTCATGTCTGTTAATTCAGTAGTTGACGGCTTTCTTTTGCTGACTACTTGCGCATCAGAAACATTGACCATTTGTATATCTGCATCTTGGACCAACAAACCACCACTGACTCTCTTATACATCATCCAAGGCTTGGCTTCGTTGGGTAATTCACCACAGCATATAACCCTCAAATTTTTCTTGGTTGCAAATATTTTTAAAGCTTCTTTTTCATAATCAGGTGCAACAATGACTTCAGCAAACTGTTTATCCAATATGGTTTCTGCCGTTTTGGCAGTGAGCTTACCATTAAACGCCAGCACCCCGCCAAATGCCGAAGTAGGGTCAGTGGCAAATGCTTTGAGATAAGCCAGTGTTAAGTTTGATTCGATGGCAACTCCGCATGGGTTGGCATGTTTAACAATCACACAAGTTGGAACATCTTTAAACTCTTTAACGCAAGATAAAGCGGCATCTGCATCTGCAATGTTATTGTATGAAAGTGCTTTGCCTTGAATTTGCCAGGCATGCCCCATGGTGCCTGATGCGGGGTTTTCTTCGGTATAAAAAGCACCTTTCTGATGCGGATTCTCACCATACCTCAGTTCAGAACGATGTTTAAATTGTTGGGTAAAATACCGTGGAAAGTCCGCTTGTTCTTCGGTGTCATTGATGGCACTCAAATAGTTTGAAATCAAACCATCATATCGAGCAGTGTGCGCAAATGCTTTGGCCGCTAAGACATGCCGATTGGCGTGTGAGATGCCACCATAAGTGGCCAACTCATCCAGCATTTCTTCATAATCACCTGGATTAACCAGTACGGTCACTCGATCATGATTTTTAGCAGCCGCTCTGATCATAGCTGGACCGCCTATATCAATGTTCTCTATAGCCTCTTCTAAACTCACATTTGGCTTTTTAATCGTTGATTCAAAAGGATATAAATTAACCACCAATAAATCTATTCCCTCGATACCATGTTGTTCCATCACGTCATCATCTACACCGATTCGACCCAAAAGAGCACCATGAACCCGCGGGTGCAAAGTTTTTATGCGACCATCCATCATCTCAGGAAATTTCGTATACTCTGAAATTTCTGTAACCAGCAAACCAGACTGCTCAAGCATTTTTGCAGTACCACCAGTTGAAAGGATTTCAACCCCTAATCGGGATAATCCAGAGGCCAACATTTCAATGTTGGTTTTATCAGAAACGCTGATTAATACACGCCTGATAGGTACTCGATTTTGTGCCATGATTGTATTGATTGGTCAAGGAGGCGCCATTATAAAGCAATGCTTTGTAATCTTCATTGATTTTTAAAACGAACCTTATTATTGAAAATTCTATCGATACATGCTTCTGTAAAATGATCTTGATTTATTAGCCTTAACCGCTGATTTTCAATTTACGCATTTTATTACGTAAAGTGGTGCGGGTAATACCCAAGATATCTGCTGCTTTTGAGCGGTTGCCTTTGCACCATTTCAACACTTCCATAATCATGCCCTTCTCTGTCTCTTCTATCACTAAGTCATACAGGGTATTGGTTGAATGACCATTAAGTGATTCTAAATAAATCCTCACCGATTCACGAGTAATGGCTTTTTGGTTGTGACTTGAAGTGCTCATGGTTGAACAAACCCAATTTCAAAAGCCACTGCATTTTCACCTGGGCTGACAATCTCAAGGTTAATTGGGATGATGGTATTTGCCACAAAGCCTGCTTTGAGAATTTCTTCTGGAACATATTCCGATGCAATAAATCGCCGCATAGCTACCACTTGACCGTCTAAATCAGACAATATGATTTCTAATGCAGGAAATATTCGTTTACCTTCATTGGCATTGATCATACTGGCTGAAATAATTAACGATTGATCTCTACCCGGATGAGGGCGTATCTTTCTTGATAACAATGAAATGGCATTCAAATCTACCTCTTCAATTACTTTGGCACAACTGAACCACTCGCACCATTGTTCACTTAACTTATGATCTGGTAATTTAATTTGACCTGAAGCAATCGCTGCTTGTGCTTGCCAAAACAAACCCAAAACCATCGCCACTGCCAAACCACTCCATAGCCAATGAGCCGATTGCGTGTTTTTTGCAGGCCTTTTCTCAGTGGTAAATAGATCATCAGTTGATGACTCTTTGACTGTAGCAAATTCTGGAACTCCTTGCTCAAGCTCAGCGCTTGTTGTAATTTCATTTGCTTCAACTGACGATGAATCAGCTACTGCTTCTGCGATGATATCATCTAATTCGGCTGCAACATCTTCCTTAATTTCATCTTCAAACTCATCATCAAACACTTCTTCAACTTCATCAGCCACATTAATGGTATGAAAAGTTTGGGTCAACAATGGAGGGGCATTATCAAAATCATGCAACAACAAATCCTCATCTTCATGCGGTTTCTCAGCACTCAATGTTTCCATACCATCGAAAACCGTGCCGCATAAATTACATCTTACATGTCCCCGAGCATGAATTAAGTGATCAACATCGACCACAAAAACTTCACCACAACCTCTGCACTGAGTATACAAATACCTTCTCTGAATTTTACTGATTGATTTTTTGGCCAACTGATTCACCCACTTTGGAGTGTACTAACCTTTAATGGCCCCCACGCGAACCCAATCTTGTTCAATTTCACACTCAATGTCAACAAATCGAGTGGCATATTTATCACAAATCATATTTTTTTGTGATTCAAGTATACCGCTGAGTACAATAAAACCCTTAGGTTTCAGCATTTGCTGAAAATCATCACAAAACATCATCAATGGCTCTGCCAATATATTAGCTAAAATCCCATCTTGATTCTTGATGCTTCGCACATTTTCAGGTTTAATCACTCGAATTCCTTCAGCTACATTATTTTTTTTCGCATTTTGCTTGGTTGCTAATATGGCTTGCTCATCAATATCCACACAAATAACTTGCTTAGCACCCTGTAACAAAGCCATCACCGCCAAAATACCTGAGCCACATCCAAAATCAACCAGCGACATACCTTTGACATCATTTTGATCCAACCATTTTAAACACAGTGCAGTCGTTTCATGCGTTCCTGTCCCAAAAGCCAAACCCGGGTCTAAAATTAAGTTGACTGCTTTTGGATCGACTACTTCATAGCCATCAGGAATGACCCAACTATTGTCACCAAACCGAATGGGCTTAAAGTGTTCCATCCAAACCCTTTCCCACACCTGGTCTTTCAATTGAGTTTTCAATTGTTGTAGTTTAGGGTACGATTTCAGCAAAGTTTGACTGGCCATTTCCAAGGTGTTGATATCATCAAACAACGCGGTCAATTTGATGTCGTTCCAAAGTGGCATTTCACCAGGTTTGGGTTCATAAATCGGCGCATCTTTAGCATCCACATATGTGACACCTACAGCACCAGTTTGGGTGAGCAGCTCATCCAATGATTCAACTTGTGATTGAAGCACTTGAACCGTCAGTTCATAAAATGACATTTCAATATTTATTTATTCTCATTGAGCCGCTTTTCTAGATAATGTATGTTTTTACCACCAGCTACAAAACCTTGGTCGTTCATGATTCTTTGTTGTAATGGTATATTGGTTTTTATTCCTGACACCACCGTTTCTGCCAACGCCAAACGCATGCGTCGAATCGCAGTAATGCGATCTTCGGCGTGGGTAATGATTTTACCTACCATAGAATCATAATTTGGTGGCACCCGATAACCATCATACACATGAGAATCAACCCTCACACCTGGGCCACCAGGTGCATGAAATATATCGATCGTTCCTGGAGATGGCATAAAGGTATCAGGATCTTCGGCATTGACTCTGCATTCAATCGCATGCCCGGATATCTTGATATCGGATTGCTTGATTTTCAATGGTTCACCACTGGCAATCAAAAGCTGTTGTTTGATTAAATCAACCCCTGTAATTAACTCAGTTACAGGGTGTTCTACTTGAATTCTGGTGTTCATTTCAATGAAATAAAAACGACCACTGTCATATAAAAATTCAAAAGTACCTGCGCCCTCATATTTTATCCGTTTACAGGCTGCCACACATACCTCTCCAATTTCAGCCCTTTCTTTTTCAGTCAAACCAGGAGCTGGCGCTTCTTCCACAACCTTTTGATGGCGGCGCTGCATTGAACAATCTCTTTCAGCCAAATGAATGGCTTGTCCATGCATGTCTGACAAAACTTGAATTTCAATATGGCGCGGATTTTCTAGGTATTTTTCCATGTACACGGTACCGTCACCAAAAGCCGCTTTGGCTTCAGTTTTTGTCGTCATGATGGCGTTGTTTAAAGCCGCTTCAGTATGCACCACACGCATGCCACGTCCACCACCACCAGCCGCCGCTTTGACAATGATAGGATAGCCTATTTTTTTCGCCAAAGATAAATTGCGCTCAGGATCGTCATTTAACGGACCGTCAGAACCGGGAACACATGGCACTCCTGCTGAATTCATGGCTTCAATTGCCGCCACTTTATCGCCCATCAATCTGATTGTTTCGGCTCTGGGACCAATGAATTTAAAACCTGACTCTTCAATACTTTCAGCAAATTCTGCATTTTCTGCTAAAAAACCATAACCAGGGTGGATGGCTTCTGCATCAGTAACTTCTGCAGCAGCAATGATTTTTGGCACATCCAAATAAGATTCTAGGGAAGAAGGAGGTCCGATACAAACTGATTCATCAGCCATACCGACATGCTTCTGATTGCGATCTATGGTTGAATGAACCGCTACTGTTTTGATGCCCATAGTTTGACAGGCTCTTAAAATCCTTAAGGCAATTTCGCCTCTATTGGCGATAACAATTTTACTGAACATGGTTGAATTCTCTGGCTAAGGTGTGATGTTAATCACTCCATTTCGAATAAGGGCTCGTCAAATTCTACGGCTTGGCCGTTTTCGACTAATATACGTTTTATCTTACCTTTGTGTTCAGATTCAATTTGATTGAACATTTTCATGGCTTCAACCATACACAAAGTATCACCCACAGCTATGCTTTGCCCTACTTTAACAAAAGCTTCAGATTCTGGTGATGGAGATGCATAAAAAGTACCTACCATAGGGCTGCGAACCAATAATCCCGAAGGTTCTGGCGTTGAAGCTGGTGTGCTTTGTGCTGCCTCTGTTGTTGGTGCACTAGAAACAACTGGTGTAGATTGTATCACTTGAGTTTGTTGTGGCTCTGCGTTTACCACTTGTCCTTTTCGAGATAACTTAACAGTTTCCTCACCTTCTATGATTTCCATTTCAGTTAGTGATGAATGTTCCAACAGTTCAATGAGTTTTTTTATTTTTCTGATGTCCACTGATTAATCCTGTAATGATGTTTTAAATATGTTATTCAGCCCAATAGCTAAGTGCCATTTGATAACCTTTAGAACCTAATCCGGTGATGGTTCCAATGGCCACATCCGACAGCCAAGATTCCGCTCGAAAAGACTCACGGGCATGGATATTAGACAGGTGCACTTCGATAAAAGGTATTTGGGTCCCCAGCAACGCATCACGTATCGACACACTGGTGTGAGTGAATGCAGCAGGGTTGATAATGATGCCAGAAATTTGATCAGTTAAACATTGATGTATATATTCAACCAGTTCATGTTCCGCGTTAGATTGTTTAAAGCGCAAAGACAGATTTAGTTTTGCGGCCACATTTAACAGGGAATCATTGATGTCTTGTAAAGTCTCATTACCATACAGTTCAGGCTCTCTGACTCCTAAGAGATTGAGGTTTGGGCCATTGATAACAGCAATTTCGCGCATACAAAATAATCAAATTTAGCTTCTAAGTGTTGCGATTGTGCATCAATTGGTGGCGAATGTCTATTAATTCGCCACAATTAGTATTTTTTCAAACGTTTGTTTTAAGTCTTCGGCTGATTTGTAGCCAAAGAAGTTATGTTTAACCAAAGGCTTACCACCTGCAGCAAAAAACAAACTGGCTGGAGGGCCCACTATTTTAAAATAACTCATTAATTCAGCATCCACCTCATCATTGGCCGTCACATCTGCTTTAAGCACAGTCATTTGCCGGCTTAAATTCACAATATCAACGTCCTTAAAAGTGGTTTTTTCCATGCGTTTACATTCTGTACACCAATCTGCATAGAAGTCTAAAAACACCGGCTTTTTACTCAAAGCTAATTGTTGGTTCAAGTCTGCCAATGATTTGATTGGCGTAAACTCAACTTTTTCTTCAACTGCAACACCACCACCTGCAAACACGCCCTTTAAAGGCCTTAAAGGGTCAGACTGCCCAGCCATACCACCAATCAGTTGCGCCACACCAATAACCAGTAAGATCACTTTAAACGCATCGAACATCGACATGACCCAACCAGATAAGCCATTGTCTTTGGCATTCTGATGCCACATGACAGCAGTCGCAATCAATAACAGACCCCACATCATCAACACCAAATCTTCGGGCAAAATACGAGATAAAAACCAAATAGCCATTCCCAACAACAGCACACCAAAAAATGACTTAACCACATTCATCCAACCACCTGAATTTGGCATCCACTTACCTGCAGATGTTCCAATCGCTATCAAAGGCACACCCATACCCATTGACATGGCAAACAGAGCTAAACCACCTACCAGTGGACCTCCATCTGCAGCTGAAATGTAAATCACAGCTGCTGCCAAGGGTGGTGCTACACACGGACCTACAATCAATGCCGATAATAAACCCATCACAGCAACACCAATCCAAGACCCACTTTTTTGCCGGTTCGAAATAGATGACAATTTATTTTGCAAACTGGCTGGTAATTGCAGTTCATAAAAGCCGAACATAGACAAGGCCAGCAAAACGAAAACCACGCTGAAACTAATGATCACCCAGGGTGTTTGAAACAAGGCTTGTAAATTGGTTCCAGCCAAACCAGCCACAACACCAACCAAGGTATAGGTTAATGCCATTGCCAATACATATATGACTGACAATGAAAAGGCTTTGGCTGTCGATGGATTTTTCTGCCCAACGATCAAGCCCGATAAAATAGGTATCATTGGAAAAACGCAAGGTGTGAGCGATAACAACAAACCGAACCCAAAAAATTGCAAGATCACCAACCAGATAGACTTGTTAAGAATCTGTGTGATTTCATCAGTTTCAGACAACTCAACCTGTTCTGTAACACCTTGCCCAGCTGTATCTATTGATGCAATCGTCTCTGCTTCTGGCAAATCAAGCGACACCATTTGGGCTGTAGGTGGATAACAAACCTTACCATCTTCACACCCTTGAAAAGCCGCTTCAATGTCCATTTTATTAACACCAGTACGAAGTCTTTTAATCGGAACAACTATTTCAGCCACGTCATAAAATACATCAACCACACCAAACTCAGGATCGTCTTTGATTTGTGCTTGTGGAAATTCAGGTTGGCCCAACTGTACACCATCGGTAAAAGTATTGAGTTCTATTTGGTCTTTATAGAGGTATATATTGGGTGCCATAGTGAATCGAATCATTAATTGATTCGCATCCAAAGCGATGGCCTCAAATTGAAACGCTTCATCTACGGGCAATAATTGTTGGTCACTGCCAAAAAAATCACTGGTTCCAGCATTTAAAAGACCATCAGCCAAACCAGTTGGTGGGAGTGAATTACTTATTTTATCCTTAATCAATAGGTCACTGAGGTCCAGAGTTTTACGTTGTGGCGGATAACAAATAAAATCCTCTATACATCCTTGGTATTTTATTTTGAGCTTGGGCTCACTGCCAAACTCACCAAGAGGTACAGAAACACTCAGGCCGTCATAATAGACTTCAACGTCACCAAAGTTTGGGTCATTTTTCTTCTTCCCATCCGGTATAGTTAAGGCCTCCTGATTTACGGTCAAATCCTCACCAGTAAAATCAAAAGCATGTTTATACAGATAAACATTTTCGATCAGTTTAAAGTCAACTTTAACTGTTTGCTTATTAAGCACCTCGTAAGAGACTAAGATGGCCTCATCTGGTGGTGGCGGATTGTCCATAGACAACAATGAAAAGGACAGCAGACTCAACCAGCCACTCAGTAATAGGTTATATTTATTTTTCAGTTTGTTCATTGATCCAATTTAAATATTCTGTTGAGCCGCCCACCAAAGGAACGGCAATAATTTCAGGGTTTTGATAATTGTGTCTTTTTTTAATGATTTGTTCAATTAAATCATAATGAGCAGCAGTTGTTTTTAACAACATCAAGCATTCCTCGGCAGCTTCTATCTGACCTTGCCATCGGTATAAAGATTCAACTTTTGGCACAATTTGTGCACAAGCTATTAAACGATCCTTTAACAGCGCATCAGCCATTGTTTTTGCTTGGTCTGCAGACTCACAACTAACCAAGACCTGTATGTACTCAAATTTCATGCAAATATTATGCACATAGTTTGACCCTGAGATAATTTAATCGAAAAAAAATACCTGAACATGTAACATTTATATTTAAAAGTACCTAAATAATGACCTTGTAAATAATCAACACCTAAGTTTACCGCTACATCAGTCACTGTTTTGTCAGAACAATATTCTGCAACCACTTTTAGTCCCTTTTTATGTGCAAGCTCTATTATACCTCTGGCCAAGTTTTTCATTTCATGATTTTTCACCACTTGCTCCATTATCGAGCGATCAATTTTAACAAAATCGATTGGCAACTTAATCAACCTCTCAATATTTGAATACCCCTTACCTAAATCATCCATCCCAACCTGGCACCCAAACTCGTGTAGTTTGTCAATAAATTCAATGATTTTCCGTGGTTCTGTAATCACTTCATTTTCCAACAATTCGAACTGAATCAAATGACTCACTCCAGATTTTTTTAATTGGCTGAATAAATACTCACAGGTTCGCTTATTATTGATATCAGAAATACTGAGGTTAATTGAGACTGTAGTTTTATGTTGCACAGCAAAACTTACAGCATGTTTGATCATAATTTTGGAAACCAAATAATACACATTGGCTCGATGAGCCAAGGGCAAAAATACGTTTGGCATCATCAAAACAGCACCTTTCTCATCTATTAAGCGAGACAAACATTCATATTTTTCAATGGATTTATGTTGTGCCGAAAAAATGGGTTGATAATAAGCTACTAACTGCCTTTGCTTGATGCCTTGCAATAATTGTTGAGTTAATATCAGCTCACTTTTATACGTTTCTGGCAAATCACTGTGTTGTTGATCTATCAAGTAATATTGTAATTTTTTAGCTTCAGCTTCCTGCAATGCCATATTGGCCAATATAAATGCATCCTTGTTTTGCCTGACAGCGCCTACGGTTAAGTTAAGTGAAATGTACTCGCCATCTCCGACTTTAACCTGAGTTGCCATAATTGTCATCACCAAAGCTTTTGTTAATTTTTCAATGCTTTCATAATCAGTATCTTGGTCCTCAAGAATTGCAAACACACCGGGCTGTATATAATAACGATAAGAGTTCAGCATCAAAGGGTGTTCAAATTTTGATATAACAGTGGATACTTGGCGCACCACATCGTCTGTAACAGCAGGTCCATATGTATTAAGTATGCTGTTATATTGTTGGCATTTAAAGAAGGCTAAATTGGTATGTTTTGAATACTTGAGGTCTTTGAGCAGTTTTTGTTGATTAGGTAAACCAGTCAACCTGTCTTGGCTGATTTCTTTGACCACAGCTTCCCAGATGCGTTTTGTGCGGAGACTCCATGCAGCGAACAATGAAGACGATAAAAAAACCAGGCTCACAACAAACAATGCGAATGTTTTAAATGTAATTAATTGATTGCCGAGGTTCGAATTATGAAAAAAGGCTTGTTGATAAATATCATAGGCCGCCAATGACATGGCAATTATTGAAATAACAACCACTATGCATAGAATTGTCTGTCTTTTCCCCACTATGTTATAATTTACTACAACTTCAGTTAAAACCACTTTGTCCAATAATATTAACATTTTAGGCACCAATTTGCATATGTTTCAAGGCGCAAGGAGGATCAAGTCCTGACACCCGTACATTATTGAGTCACTTTAATCAATCACCAATGGACTATTAATCAAGAATTTGACTTTATTCACCACTGCACCGTTAAGGATCGATGGTTCTCTGTTAAAATCAACAGTTTTTTACTCCGTGTGTTATGGCTAAATTGTATTTTTATTATTCTGCGATGAACGCGGGTAAAACAACTCATCTACTGCAGTCCAGCCATAATTATCGTGAACGCGGTATGCAAACTTTGATTTTATCTTCTTCACTCGACAATAGATTTGGTCAAGGTGTGGTGAAATCCAGGATTGGCATTGAATCTCCATCCATTATTTTTAATCAACAAGAAGATATTTTTGCGTTGGTACAAAAACAAAAAACTGTGGATTGTATCTTGGTTGATGAAGTGCAATTTTTAAACAAAGCACAAGTCTATCAACTCACTGAAATTGTAGACAAAATGAATATTCCAGTTTTGGCCTATGGTTTAAGGACAGACTTTCAAGGTGAACTATTTGAAGGCAGTCAATACCTGTTGGCGTGGGCCGATGAGCTTCGTGAATTGAAAACAATCTGCCATACAGGCAAAAAAGCCACCATGGTGGTTCGCATTGATGATCAAGGCAAAGCCATTAAATCTGGAGCTCAAATACAAATTGGCGGTAATGAACGATATGTCTCCGTTTCGAGGGCAGAATATAAACGAATATTTCACGATCAAGGCAGCATCAAACCTTCACAAATTTCCTTACCATTAGAAGATCTATAATCGGAGCAACCAACATCATGGACATTATATTTTGTGGGACCCCAGATTTTTCCGTACCGCCACTGGCTGATTTAATAGCCTCTGGTCATTGTGTAAAAGCAGTGTTCACCCAGCCAGATCGACGAAAAGGTCGCGGCCAACAAGTACAAAAAACTGCAGTGAAAATCAAAGCTGAAGCGCACAATATTCCAGTCCACCAACCCACCAGTCTTAAAAATAATGAAATTATTGAGTTAATCAGAGACTTGAAGCCTGATTTGATTGTAGTGGTTGCCTATGGCCTGATCATCCCACAAAATATTTTGGACCTACCTAAGAACGGATGTTGGAATATACATGCATCTTTATTGCCACGTTGGCGGGGAGCAGCCCCAATTCATCGGGCCATCTTAGCAGGCGATGAGCAAACAGGTATCACCATCATGCAAATGGAAGCTGGCTTGGATACAGGTCCAATGTTTGAAAAATTTCCAACCGATATCAGACCAGATGACACCGGCCAAAGTTTACACGACAGACTAAGCCTGATGGGTGGAGAAGCCATAGTAGCTTGCATCAATAAACTAGAACAAGGAACGCTCAAAGCTGCTAAACCCCAAAACCATGAATTGGCCATTTACGCTCATAAGTTACAAAAATCAGAATCTGTGATCGATTGGTCACAGCCAGCAGAACAATTAGAGCGCCAAATCAGGGCGTTCGACCCTTGGCCTGGCAACCAAACTGAAATCAACAACGAATCAGTAAAAATATGGGGCGCCAATGTCATCCAAGGTAACCTTGAAGTCATTTCCGATACTTATGGAAAAGTTATTTTTGCTGACAAGGAAACTTTAATTATTCAGTGTGGTTCCAATCAATTAAGTATCACAGAAATCCAAAAAGCAGGTAAAAAACGGCTACCCATTTTTGCTTTCATGGCGGCCAAAAAATCTTGGTACACCCAATGACACCTACAGCGGTAAACACCAGATTTTTAGCGACCCATGTCATGTATCAAGTGGTGGCGAAACAACAACACTTGAAATCAGCTTTACAACATACTCTGAATCCAAACAGCGGTAAATTAAATGTCACAAAACAAGAGCAAGCTTGGGTTCAAAATATTTGCTATCAATGCTTAAGGCACCATCACAACCTCTCAGCACGATGGCTCAAGTTTACTGAAAAACCACCGAAGGATAAGATGCTGTGTGAATTATTAACCCTAAGCATGGCGCAAAAACTCCACCTAAATACCCCTGACCATGCCATTGTTAACGAAGCCATCAAGACAGCGAAAAAACTTAAGAAACATTGGGCCAGTGGATTACTCAATAAAATATTGCGATTGGCCCTCAATGACACATCCTTCGAATCAAACGTTGAAACAATTATTCATAGTCACCCGCAATGGTGGATTGATTTACTAAAAAAAGACTGGCCAAACCATTGGCAAAAAATACTTCATGCCAACAATCAAAAACCACCTCTTTGGGTCAGGGTTTATGATCCAAAGCTCGATTTAAATGGTTTTCAACATCCACAGCTAAAAAATGCTTGGCGATTAACTGACACCCAGACATCATCAAATTCTGAGCTGAATGAAGGACGGCTTTCAGTTCAAGATGCCGCCGCTCAATACGCCGCCCACCTACTTAATCCACAAGCAGGAGAAAAAATATTAGATGCCTGTGCAGCACCAGGCGGAAAAAGTTGTCACTTACTGGAGCTTCAACCACTGATTAAATTAGATATTTTAGAAAAAGAATCGCACAGACTTAAACTGATAAAAAGCAACCTGTCTCGATTGAAACTAAACGCCAATCGATTGATTGAAGGGGATGCCACTTTACCAAAAACGTGGTTTAAAGGTGCCAAGTATGACAAAATATTGTTAGATGTTCCTTGCAGCGCTGCAGGTGTGGTTAGACGTAACCCAGACATCAAAATATTAAGACAACCTCAACACATCAAAAAATTGACTGATTTGCAACAACAAATACTGCTGAAAATGGCCGATTTAGTTAAGATTGGCGGGCTAATCCTATATGCCACTTGTTCGGTGTTTCGATCTGAAAATGAAAGACAAGTTAAAAAGTTTTTACAAAAGCACCCTAATTTCAAAGCCATTAACACTGATATTCCATCAGCAGAAGAATGTTTATGGGGAAAACAAATCATCACCGGACACGATGAAATGGACGGTTTTTTCTATTGCCTGTTGGAAAGAGTGGCATGAAAAAAGCATGGTTTTTCTTATTACTGTTGCTTGCACCTGTTTCGCATTTAAACGCAATTGAATTAATCTCAACACAACAGGAATTTGATTCGGAGTATTTAGTTTTCACGCCTCAGTTTGAGTTACAGCTTTCACAAAAAGTGATTGATGCCATTGACAATGGTATTGTGATCACATTCGTTTACCAAGCCAAACTGTTCGATTCTATCCAGTGGTGGTTTGATGCGGTGACGGAAAGTAAAATTCAAACTTTTGAAGTGCGTTATTTTTCACTGGGTAGCCAATACCAATTACATCACATCAGCAGCAAAAACAAATTCAGCTTTGTGACTTTAGAAGAATTGTTACAATACATGAGTCAACAAACTTCTTTTAAGTTCAAAATCAATGATCAAGCTGATTATTTACAATCACGGATTTTCTTAGATAAACAAGCATTGCCATCAATCATGCAACTACCCAATGTATTTGATGCTGACTGGAACCTAAACTCTGGTTGGCAGCAAGTTGCATTAACACCTCTAGATGAGGACATCCAATAAACATGAAATTGAAGTCCTTGATATTCAACAAAAACCTACCAATAATGCTGTTAATAGTGACTTTATTAACCGCTCTTTATCTGGTTGGCACGGCCGTTCAAGGGGCTGAACAATTCAATCGTATATATATTTGGCTATTTGCTGCTTCCGTATTGGCGGTGGTGATTTTAACGCTGATAATTATTCAACGAATTGTATGGCTCATTATTAAGCGCAAAAGCAAAGAACCTGGTATACAGTTGACCACCCGTATGGTACTCATGTTCACTGGCTTATCATTACCACCTGTCATTGTCCTTTATCTGTTCGCAACCATGTTGGTCAATCAATATGTTGATTCTTGGTTTGATGTGCCAACCAACGAAGCATTGAATGATGCCTTAAAATTAGGCAACATTTCCCTGGAAACCCAAACATTTACACACTTAAATACAGGTAAAGACATCGCCACTGAATTGGCTGAAATTGATCCATTAAATCAAGCCATTTATCTGGATCGTCTGTTAGAAGAGTCCAAAGCCACATCCTTAAGCATATACAGTTCAGATGGTCAACTGATTACATCTGCCTCACTGGATCCCTTGACGTTCGTTTCACCCAACCTGCCTCAAAACACCATCAATGAAGTCAGCAACAATCGCAACTATGCCAGAGTTGAACCCTTAGGAAGCGAAAGTTTGCAAGTAAGAATTGCTGTACCAATAAACAGTAATCGATCAATCAGCCTGGGTCAAAGCCGTATTTTACAAGGCTTATTTTCAATCCCAGAAGAATATAAAAAATTGGCAATTAATATAGAAACTCAGTCTCATGAATATGACAAGCAAAACTACCAACGCCAACAACTGAAAAGCACGTTCATGATTATTCTGTCCATAGTTTTGCTCATCAGTGTTTTATTGGCTATGCTGCGTGCATTTTCATCAGCTCGACGTTTGGTTGAGCCAATTAAAATGTTATCTGAAGCCACTGATGCCATCACCCAAGGCAACTTCAGTAAAGTAATACCAGTTGATTCAAAAGATGAATTGGGCTTGCTGGTCAAATCATTTAATTCAATGTCTACCCAAATAGCCACTTCAAGTGCATTGGCTCACCGTGCTCAAAGTGATGCGGAGAACCAACGTGCATACTTAGAAAGTGTGATGTCTCACTTAACAAGCGGTGTGATCAGTATCGACAATGACTTCAGGATACTATTGAGTAATGAAGCCACAAAAAAAATTCTGCACTTAAGCGAACACAATGTCATTAACCAAAACATCGACTACATATCAATGAAAAACCCGACCTTGGTACCATTGATAGACTTGATTAAACAAAAAGTCATCGACAAAACCAATTATTGGCAACAAGAAGTATTGATCGCTGAAGACTCTTTAAGGCGAATATTGCTGGTTAGGGGCAGCCAAATCAGTGAAGCAGAAATGGAAGGTGGTGGTCATGTGATTGTTTTTGACGACCAAACCATCATCAATCAAGCACAACGTGATGCAGCATGGAGTGAGGTGGCAAGGCGTTTAGCGCATGAGGTTAAAAACCCCCTAACACCCATCCAATTGTCCGCAGAACGCATGCACATGCGTTTCAGTGGCAAATTATCTAAAGAAGAAGATGAAATCTTAGATCGCGCCACACAAACCATTGTCGCACAAGTAGAAAATTTAAAAACTCTGGTTAACGCATTCTCAGATTACGCGAAACCCCCTGAATTAAAAAAAGAGCTTGGTGGTTTAAATCAGTTGGTTAATGAAATAGTTGATTTGTACAGTTTGTCACATCCAGGGATTTTGTTTGAAGTCAACCTTACCGAACCAGAACCACGCCTGTTACTAGATCGTGGACGCATCACCCAATTATTAACCAATTTAATTAAAAATGCTCAAGAAAGCGTTGAACAAGGTAACATCCATATCACAATTAACACTGAAATCATGAAGAATCAATTGCTTTTGAGCATTAAAGATAACGGCAAAGGATTTGACAATAAAATTATTGACCAGGTATTTGAACCCTATGAAACCACTAAAGCAGGAGGCTCTGGGTTGGGCTTGGCTATCGTTAAAAAGATTGTTGAGGAACACGGTGGAATTATTGCAGCCAAAAATCACGCAGAAGGAGCGATCATCAGTGTACACTTACCCATTGCATAAATAACCCAATCAACAAATAATTTGCACCTTACTTTAATGACTTTTCAACAATTATGATCAAACAATTACAAATAATGCAAGCGCTTCCTTCACTGTCAGTTGAGGAAAGAATCAGGCTTTTGAAACAATTGGCAAAGGTCATTAAAAGCGACCAGGCAAAGGTCATTAAAGCAATCAGTCAAGACTTCTCTCACCGCAGCAGTGAAGAATCATTACTGGCAGAAATCATGGTTTGTTTGGATGAAATTAAACACACCTTGAAACACATCAAACAATGGGTCAGGCCAAAAACCTGGCACTCAGACTGGAAATTCTACCCATCTAAATGTTCAGTCACACCTCAACCAAAGGGTGTTGTCGGCATCATGGCACCTTGGAACTATCCTTTTAATCTGGTCATTGAGCCTTTAATTGCTACCATCGCTGCTGGTAACAGAGTGCTGGTCAAACCATCTGAAATCACATCAAATACTGCTGAACTGATCGCTGAATTATTAGGCAAAGTATTTTCCCAGGATCAAGTTTTTGTGGTGTTAGGAGATGTTAAAATTGCAAATCAATTCAGCAGCTTACCTCTTGATCACATTTTATTTACTGGTTCAACCCAAGTAGGTAAGATAATCATGCGTAATGCCAGTGAAAACCTGACGCCTGTTACTTTAGAACTGGGTGGAAAATCACCTGTCCTGATAGATGAAAATTACCCTCTTAAATCAGCAGTCAAAAGCATAGTTAAAGGTAAATGGTTTAACGCAGGACAAACCTGTGTTGCACCAGACTATATATTAATAGAAAAAAACAGAATCAATGAGCTACTGGGTTATTTAAAGAAAGAAATTGCCCATACCTACCCTGAGTCAGGCACCAATCCTGATTACAGTTGCATCGTGAACACTCATCATCACCAAAGGTTAAAGGAATTACTTAATGACATTCCTGAACACAGCATTCACCGCATTGAAAATTCATCTGGAGAACAAAAAATTTCACCCACATTGGTTGTTGACCCACCCCCATCTCATCCTATCATGCAGGCTGAAATATTCGGCCCACTGCTACCGATAATAAGTTGTGAAAATTTACCTGCCGCGATTGAATTCATCAATCAAAGAGATCACCCATTGACCCTTTATTTTTTCAGCAACAGTGCCAAAAATATCAAAACAGTTCGAGAACAAACTCACTCGGGTTCATTGGCTATCAACGAAACCCTCGTCCATTTTGCACAAAAGGATTTACCTTTTGGTGGTATTGGGAAAAGTGGTATGGGAAGCTACCATGGCTACCAAGGTTTTGTAACCATGAGTCATATGAAAGCTGTTTACTATCAATCAAAGATTAACCTGAACAATTTAGTCAGGGCTCCATTCACAGCCATAAAAAAATCATTCATTAACTTAATCAATAATTAAGATGGCCAATTTCTCACAAGATTGTAAATAAAAGTAAAAAAATACTGAAAATTCAACGTATTTTCAACTATTATTGACATAATAGCGCAAATTATTACCCCCGTTAAACTGACTTTCTAGATCATTAAAATTGATAATTGTTAAATATTGTTAAACTGGGTTAGAATAATGGCATAACTAAAAAATTAAATTGGGAAAGGAATGAAGGTATTTATATTAGAAGATGATGTTGATCAAGCTCAGTTGGTTGAGCATTGGTTGAATGAAAAAGACCACACTTGCCAATGTTTTACCAATGGCAGAGATTTCATTGAAAAACTCCCATTCGAACAACCAGACCTACTCATATTAGATTGGAACCTTCCAGTGGTGAGCGGACTTGAAGTTTTGAACTGGGTACGCTCAAGCGAACATAAAGACTTACCAGTCATTTTCGTTACCACCCGTAACCATGAAGACGACTTGGTCAAAGCCCTAGATCAAGGTGCCGATGACTACTTGGTTAAACCCATCAAACAAACTGAATTGATAGCGCGTTCTCAGGCTTTACATCGAAGACATGTCATGTCTCAAGATCGATTGATTTCTATTGAACCTTTTACCTTTAATGACAATGAAAACACCATTACTTATGATGACAACGTGGTGAAACTAACTGCCAAGGAGTATCAACTTGCCAATCACTTCTTTAGCAATCAAGATCGACTAATATCCAGAGATTATTTGCTAGAAACCATTTGGACTAAAAGTTCATCTATCACAACCAGAACCGTTGATACTCATATCAGTCGATTACGGAAAAAACTGGCGTTAAATGGCACCACAGGCTGGAAATTGGCCTCGGTTTATCATAAAGGTTATCGCTTAATTAAAGTATAATCAGCGACACATGTTAGGAGCTTGTATTTATGCCAGAAAAAAACAATGATTCTGTTGACCAAATAAGAGATATCTTATTCGGTGAACAAACCAAAAATATAGAAAAAAAGTTTTCCAAATTAGAAGCTGACATCAACAGTCAATTCAACGGAATAAAAAAACAGTTGGACGCATTAACTAAACAGATGGGTGCCAGTTTAAAAAACATGGAATCACAAAGCAGTGAAAAACTTAATGAATTAAAGGTTGAACAAACCAAACATGTCCAAGCTGTGGAAGCCAGTATCAATAATAAAATAATAGAGACCGAAGCCAGCATCTTGAGTGAACTACAAGAAAAGTCGAATGATTTAGATGAGAGACTCCTGCACCGCAAAGAAATGTCGGGTTTCCTCAAAAAAATGGCCGATCAGATTTCAGAATAACGAATTAAAATGAGCGATGACCGCGAAAAACTCAAAGCATTATTGCTGAGTGAGGAATTGGCTCAATTAGAAGCTTTGCAAAAGCTACTGAGCAACAAACAACAGCTCAGTGAAAAAATAAGTGAAGTTTTATCGCCAGCTGCGGATCTTACAATTGCCCAAGATCCTTCTTTTCAAAAAAAGTTCTCAAAAATTGATTCCAAGTCTTTCGCCCGAGCAATTAAGGCCAATAAAGAGGTATTTGTTGATGCCCTAACTCCCATGATAGGCCCCATCATCAGAAGATCAGTCTCTTCAGCTATACGCAGCCTATCTTCAGATATTAATCGTGCTATTGAATTGGGCTTTTCGGCCAAGGCATTGAAATGGCGATGGCTGGCTTTTAAAACAGGGGTTCCTTTTACAGAAATCGTCTTTAACAACACCATTGAGTATCAAGTACAACAAATCTTCTTAATTGACAACCAAACAGGTTTACTGATTCAACATGCAGGCCAAGAAGAATCTTTATTGCAAGACAAAGATGCCATGTCCGCCATGTTAACTGCTATTCAAGATTTTATTCATGACTCTGTGAGCAAATCCGGCGAAAGCCTCACCGCTGCTGAACTTGGCGACAGTTTACTTTGGCTGGTGCAAGGCAATAAAGCGAATATGGCTGTCGTTATTAAGGGAGCACCCACTCAAAGACTGAATACTAAAATCATCAGTGCCACAGAAAAAATACATATCGAATTCTACCAGGAAATTGCCAATCAAAATTTATGGAATAACAGCCCTGAATTAAAACTTGAATTAGAAACATTGTTGTTAACTAAAACCCAATCAGATAAGGGTGTCGAATCAAAGAAATCATCATTTTGGCCATGGTTCTTTATATTGCTATTCGTTGGTTTGTTGGCATGGTGGGGCTGGAATCAATACAGCAATTATCAACTCAAGCAACAGATCACCACACAATTGAATCAAACGCCCGGTTTTATCTTGTCTGAATTGACCCAAAAAAATGGAGATTTTATCGCATATGGATTACAAGACCCATTGGCAGATTTAAGTCATGTGGATGACAGAGCAGTCATTAAAAGCACCCCTTTTATTTCCTTAGAAGACGAGATCATAAAAAACAGAATTGCTAAAATATTCAATGACACGCAAGTCAATATTGATGTAATAGATCAAAATGTAACCTTAACAGGCATACTTGATAAAACGCCCGACTTCCTACAAAAAGTGAATCATACTGCGTTATTACCCGGGATTAATCAACTCATAGATCAGACTGAACAATTACCTGCCAAAGAAACTTGGAAAGACTTCATCAAAATCAATCCAGCTCCGGATAACATAGAAGTCACAGAGCTAGGTCAGGTCATTCATTTAACCGGCTATGCCACCCAACAAAATCTTGATAATTTTAGCAATCGATTACAAAAGTTTGGCAAAACAGATGTCAGTTCAGTTGAAATCATTTCGATCAGGGAATTGAAACAACTTATCAACAACTTTTCGTTGAATCTCATAAATACCAAAACCCTTAAGCCAGAACAGATTAATCATTTGCGCAAAATATCAGCAGCATTTTCAAAATTGTTACTTGTTCAAAGGGACGCAAAAATAAAATCATCTGCTTACAGTGACTGTCAAGGACCAATATCAATAAGCAATAAAAACGGCACGTCAAGATTAACTTTAGTAAAAAACTATTTAACCACCCAAGGTATCAGTGAGGAAGCTATAATAGTTGATTTAGTTGAATGTGAAAAAGACACTGAACAACCAGATCTCAGTAAAATTGTTGTTCAATTCGAGGTAATACCATGATATCAAAAAAGGTTTGTATGATAGGGCGATTTGCAGTGGGCAAGACATCCTTGGTTGATCGCTATGTCAAAAACCACTTTTCAGAAAAGTACCAAACAACTGTTGGGGTAGCCATATCAACCAAAATTATGGACGAAACCACCAAGTTTGTCATTTGGGATATTGCAGGGTTTGAAAAAGAGAATCATTATAAACCATATTTAAGAGGAGCCCATGCCATTATTTTTGTGGTTGATGCCACTGAACCAGAGTCATTACACACACTCAGTGTGATACTAGAAGACGCACCAGAACTTAAGGATTTACCTTCGGTTTGTTTTATCAACAAAGCAGATTTAGTAGATGAAATAGTTTGGCAAGATGAATTCACAGATAAAATTGCTGATTTAACCGAACACCACTTTTGGACCAGTGCCAAAACGGGAGACAATGTTGAAAGTGGATTTATCGCACTATCGCACCTGCTGTCGTGAGTATTCCTACTGCAGTTTTCAAACAAATTTACGACCACTACAAAGCGGCTGATTGGTGCCTGGTAACCCTTGATAAAGAAAACAACATAACTTACTCAAACCAACACGCCCAAACAGTTTTGCTCATCAACGATGAATTGAGTGACATCAAAAAAGCCTTGCCCTTGGTTGCAGCAGAATCATTGGAAGAACCCTTTTACCTGCCTTTTTATAATCATCGAAACCACGTTTATGATGTACACTTTATATTGGAAGGAGACAGCAAGCACATCGTTATGGTCCCAACTGATGTGATCCATGAACAAATTCAACTCAAACAACAAAGAGTACACGAACAAGTCATTGAGAAACTGAGAATTCAGTATTTATTTTCCACCCTTGAAGATGCGCATGAAGAACTGAAAGAAGCCAACTCGGCCAAGTCTTTTTATATTTCAGCCTTGTCACATGAGATTGGCAACCCCATAACAGCAATAAAAGGTTACAACAACTTACTTATCGAAGGTTCAATCGAAAAAACCGAAGCAACCAGTATCATCAAAAAAAATATTGAGAAAATTCAACAGATCATCAATCAAACATTGGATTACGACCAACAATACACCACCCAACATAGCATGAGGCTATGCCCTGCTGAAATGATTGATGAATTATTTGATGACTTCCGAATTCAGGCACAAGGAAAAATGCTGATTCTTAACAATAGGGTCGATCATCATATTGTCATCAATTCTAATAAAACCAAATGGACCCAAATTTTCACCAACTTAATCAGTAACGCCATCAAATACACTGAAACAGGCAGCGTTACAGTTAAGTCAATAGTCGAAGATGGCTTATTACACATTGATGTAATAGATACAGGATGCGGCATGAGTCCAAATTTTCAGCAACAGCTTTTTACCGCATGGAGCCGCGAAAAGAAAAGCCAATCACAAGGTAATGGCATCGGTTTGGTGATTTCAAAAATGCTCGCTGAACAAGTTGGTGCAGACTTAATATTACACTCAAGTAATAACAAAGGAAGTCGATTTAGGTTTTCCGTTAATTATTTCAAAGTTCAAAAATCTCAACAGATTTTATTGGTAGATGATGATCATGATTGCTTGAATTTATTTCAATATTACCTGACTCAAGCTGGCCATCAAGTCAAAACTGCTGACTCAATAGCATCACTCAAATTACAATTAGAGCAACATCACTTTGACATTCTAATTTCTGACCTCAATTTATCAGATGGCCAAGTCCATCATGTGTATGAACAAATTAAAAACCTGGTCAAGACCAGCATCGTAATAACAGCAAACCCAACCGCTGAAAAAGTTGCAGAATTGAATCAAATTGGCTTTGATCAAGTTCTCACTAAACCAATTAGTCAAGAAAAATTAGTGAACAGTGTCGCATTCTGAACAAATATTGGTTTAATCTTTTCATCTACATTTGATATCACTTGTGGCACATGAAAAAAGCCATATAATCATGATATTATATTTAACCTAAGCAATTGGAGGAGTCGTAATGGACGGTTACATATTTTATATAATCCTGGGTGTCTTCGGTGTCATTTTCTTGAAAAGTGTTTTCGTCGTTGTACCGCAAGGTTTTGAATACACGGTTGAACGCTTTGGACAATTCAGAAGGGTTTTTGCACCTGGTCTCGGTCTGAAAGTACCTTTTGTAGAGAGAATAGGCCGCAAAATTAACATGATGGAACAAGTGGCCAACGTACCATCTCAAGAAGTTATTACTAAAGACAATGCAGTAGTGACAGTCGACGGTGTCGTCTTCTATCAAATATTAGATTGTGTCAAAGCAGCCTATGAAGTCAACAGATTAGAGTATGCCATATTAAACCTCACCATGACTAATATCAGAACAGTTTTGGGTGCCATGGATCTAGATGAATCATTATCTAAACGTGACGAGATCAATCATCGGTTACTCGCTGTAGTTGATGAAGCCACTTCACCTTGGGGTGTTAAAGTAACCCGAATTGAGATTAAAGACATTAAACCACCGCATGACTTGGTCGCATCAATGGCGCGTCAAATGAAAGCTGAACGTGAGAAAAGAGCACAAATACTAGAAGCCGAAGGATCACGTCAATCTGATATCTTACAAGCTGAAGGTAAAAAACAAGCCGCAATTTTAGAAGCAGAAGGTTTAAAGGAGTCAGCTTTTCGAGAAGCAGAAGCCCGAGAACGAGAAGCTGAAGCTGAAGCCAAAGCAACTCAAATGGTATCTGAAGCCATTGCTGCTGGAAATGTGAATGCCATTAATTATTTTGTGGCACAAAAATACTTGGATCAGTTTGGAAAATTTGCCAACTCCCCTAATCAAAAAACCATGATTCTTCCGATGGAAGCAACCGGCGTGTTAGGCTCTCTGGCAGGAATCACCGAATTAGCTAAAGATTTAACAGAGAAAAATAAACCATGATGGAACTTTTACTCAACCTCACACCATGGCATTGGTTGACTGCAGCTGTGCTGTTATTAGTCATTGAAATGTTGGTTGGATCATACTACCTGCTTTGGGTCAGCTTTTCAGCTTTCTTGGTCGCTCTGGTCCAATGGATTTGGGGCGTTTCTTGGGGTGCACAAATGGTGTTGTTCACAGTGGTGGCAATTTTATCTGTCATCGCTTGGTATATATATGACAAAAAAAGAGATAAGGCATCTACCAGGCCAAACCTCAATAAAAGAGGACATCAATATATTGGTCGAACATTTCAATTGAGCAATGCCATTGTTAATGGCGTTGGTAAAATAAAAGTCGATGATTCAACTTGGAAAGTAAAGGGAAGCGACGCACCTGCTCAAACCACTGTCAAGGTTAATGGCATTGACGGCACAGAACTAATTGTAGAAATACTTGGAGAGAATAAAACATGAAAAAACTCATGCTAATCGCTGTTTCAGCGGTCTTAATGACTGCTTGTAGCGAAGATAAAACTGAACAACAACCTGTAGTCAAGGCTGAAACGAAGAATAACCAACAACACATATTAACATTCATACCAGCTGACACCCCCATGTTATTTGCTTCCGGCTTAAGTCCGGATCAATACCCTGATCGATATCTTGAAATCATGGAATCACAAATGGAAGGAGCACTCCAGTACATCAATGTGATGATGGATCAGTTTGTCAAAAATGACAAAAATCAAATTACTGAGGTGGTTACAGAAGAAGATGGTGAATTGGTTGCTACAAAACCAAATGCTGATATGGACAGTAAAGAAAAAATCAGTACTTTTTTCGACCGTTGGTTCAAAACTGACAGTTTTGCTAAAGTGGGTATGAAAGTGGGCGAAACTCAAATGGTGGGATACATGGTTGATCTATTCCCTGTATTGCGTATAAAACTCAGTCAAGGTCACCAGGTTCCAGCAATGCTGGATGATTTAGAACAACAATTTGAGGTTGCTTTCATTCAATCCGATGTACAAGGTAATCAAGTCAGAGAAATTCAAACCAATGATATCAGTATATTAATTGGTATCCAAGATGACTATCTAGTAATCAGCGGTGTGCCAAGTGTCATCAAAGACCAAATGATAGGGCAGCTGATTGGAACGACTAAACCCACAAGTTCAATGGCCCAAGATCCCAGTTTGATTAATGAGGTTAAAAAATCACATGGCTTTGTCATAGATGATGTTGTGGTTTTCGATGTCCAACAAATTGCTGACCATTTCATTAACCCTTCTAAACACAATTCAGCACTGGTTAATTTTTTACAAATTGAAGACAATATGTTATCTCAAGCATGTAAAAATGAGATCACAGCGATGATTGCCAAAGCGCCTCGGATGGTTGCTGGCAATAAAAAACTTACCAATGACACCATGGGTGTTTCCTTTGTCTGGGAAATGGAAAACAGCGTTTCATCAGACTTTGCTACAATAGTTGGTCGTGTACCTCAAGGCAATCCAGGCTCTGCCATGTCTATGGGTATGAGTTTTGATTTACTCAATGCGAAAAACTTGGCCAGCAAATATGTGAAACAAATTGTAGATCAACCATATAGTTGTGAACATTTCCAAGCAATGAATGAACAAGCCACTCAAATTCAAGCCCAATTATCACAACCCATTCCACCATTTGTTGGTAACTTTAAAGGTTTCAACTTTTCCTTGGACGAACTCAAACTGAACATGGAAGCTGCACAAGCGGATAACCCTAACCCCAAAGACATCGTAGAGAGCTTAAAAACTCAAGTATACCTAGCTGTTGATGAAACTGAAGCCTTATTAGGTATGGCACAAATGATGGTGCCACAATTACAGGAAGTAGACATAAAAACCGATGGATCATTGATTACTTTGGCAGATAAAGTGCCTATGATCAGCGGTAAAAATATACCTATCGACATTGCCAATTTATATGCAGCCGTTTCAGCTGACACCATTGGTTTTTCAATGGGACATGAAGACGGCGGTACATTGAGTCAGAAAGTAGGTGAACCAGGGACCGCAGCATTGATGACTTTTTCAGCCAGTGCTGATGGATACAAAAGTCTGATGGAACAAATTTTTTCCATGGCTGAAATGCCCAACATGCCTGAAGAACTTAAAAGTGAATTAAGCATTCAAAAGGATTTGGCATTAAGTATGCTTTACTGGAAGACCCAAGACATGACTATGGGTTTTACTGACAAAGGTTTCAGTACCGATGTTATCATCAAATACTGATTGAATACTGTTAATGATATAGCACAAACGCCCCTGCTAAGGGGCGATTGATTGTCATGAACATAAGACCATTCAAACATCATCAACCTTCCATAGCTGATAATGCTTACATTGATTCATCGGCTGTCATTATTGGCCAAGTACAAATTGGTACCGATGTATCAGTATGGCCAATGACTGTAATTCGAGGCGATGTTCATCAAATTAAAATCGGTGCCATGAGTAATATTCAAGATGGCAGCATTCTTCATGTGACGCACAAAAGCAACCACAATCCAGAAGGTGGACCATTACTCATTGGAACAGGAGTGACAGTTGGTCATGGAGCCATTTTGCACGCCTGTGACATAGGTGACTATTGTTTGGTTGGCATGGGTTCCACTATACTAGATGAGGCTCAAATGGAACATCACAGCATGTTAGGAGCCGGCAGTGTTTTACCTCCCGGAAAAATCATTAAAACTGGTGAGCTTTGGGTCGGCAACCCGGCCAAAAAAGTTAAACATTTGTCACAATCTCAAGTCGATTCCCTCGAATATTCAGCTCGACATTATGTTAAACTAAAAGAACAATATATGACTAAATAATAATCATTATTAATATGGATTCGGCCACCACCATAGATCAAACTGAAATAGACATCAACGACTTTCATCAAGCGCAAGACGCCTTAAGTAGTTTGCCTGGCAATCATCAAAAATTAAAATGCTGGGAAAAGTGGGCAAATAACATATTTCAAGACCAACCCTGGCACCACGATCTGATTACATCAGTCACTATAGCCTATGCCAGAATGGCCTTAAGAAATGGCTCTCTCAATTCAAGCCCTCGCAGTTATCACAATGAACATCATATCAACGATTTACTATCTCGAGTGATGTATTGCGCTAAACACTTTGAAAAACAGTTGAACCCAAATGGCTTGGCTATATTGTGTTATTTTTCTGCTTGTCACGACTTACGACAAGACGAAGCAAAGAACAATAACAACCCAAATTCACTGGTTGGCACCAACGAGAAAGTCAGTTTTGAAGAAGCTTTGAGAATCATTGACTCCACAGGTAGAAATGCGCTATGGAATGCGCATCATTTATTGCTACTAAAAACCATGATAGAAGGCAGTACGTTTGGTTCAGGAGGTAAAAGAAGTAAAAACTTCTTTCAAGGAAACCTGGCTAAATATTTGCTCAAAAACTTAGCACTTCCCAATAAAAATGATGAACAGCTGGTGTTACTTGCTTGCGATTTGGACACCTCTAATGTAAGTCTTCCTATCAGTGAATTTGCTCAATCGGCCATTGACATCTATGACGAACTCATCTCACATCAACAAGTATTGATTCCGGCCCATCAATTTTTTAGTCTACAACAGAAAATTTATTTCTTTGAGCAGCAAAACTTCAATGCACAAATCTCACAAGATTTATTCGGCGACCAAAAAGAATACAACAGTGAAAAATTAGTGACGCTTTCAAACCACATAGAAAGCTTACCAAACCAATTATCGGATACCGAGATTAAAACTGAATTCCTGCAAAAAGCACGTGAATTGGAACACGAATCATGAACTTGTATTTAGTCAGACATGCAGACTCAACCTTTGAAGCCAGCTCAGATCACCAAAGGCCCTTAACAGAATTAGGTATGCAACAGGCATACCAAAGTGCAAACTACTTGAAACCAAGGGTACATGCCCCTGAAACATTAATCATTTGTTCAGATGCTATGAGGACCGAAACCACAGCATCAATTATCCAACAACACATCCAATCCAACCAGTTAATTTCTGAAAGCACTTATTACCACGCCCGAACAGGTCAGTGGTGTGATGGAATTTGCGCAAACAGTAATATTGAACATTTGATCTTAGTAGGACACAACCCAACCATGAGTTTCCTTGCAAAACATTTAAACCCATCGAATCCTCTACAATTCAAACAATCATGTGTGGCACATTATGAACTTGAAATTATCTCAGATGGCCTCAAATTACCTGCTCAATTCATAGATTTTTTCACACCCGATGCAATCTAATAACCCACTTAACGCCATCCCCCCCGTAACGCGCAATATTTTAATCGCTATTGTGGTGATGTTCATTGCACAACAAATACTGGGACAGTCAGGTGGACAATTCATAGGACGTTATTTCCCGCTCTACCCCATAGATTCCCCTTGGTTTTATCCTTGGCAACTCATAACCTATGCACTATTGCATGGGAACTTTATGCACCTATTTTTTAATGGCTTTGCCATCTGGATGTTTGGCTCTCAAATAGAGAATTATTGGGGAGAAAAGAAGTATTCAATTTTTATCATTGTATGCATCATTGGGTCTGGATTGGCTAATGCGGTTTTATCTGCTGCTCCTGCCATAGGCATTTCAGGAGCTGTATATGGTTTATTAGTGGCATTTGGAATGATGTGGCCCAATCACACAATTCAACTTATACTGCCGCCCATTCCTATGAAAGCCAAATATTTTGTGATTTTGTTTGCTGGAATTGCTTTAATCAGCAGCATCAATCCCCGCAACGATGGCATCGCTCACATCGCTCACCTTGGTGGCGCTTTAACTGGCTTTTTGCTGATCCAATATTGGCGTAAAAAGCCGCCATTTAAATGGTGACTCTTCCACTATTGATTTATCTGCGACCTTTTTTGACTGATTTGATCACCAGTGTTTGTGGTGCTGGTTGGTATTTAATGTCATTAAATAAGATGTCCAATTCCTTTTGATTGAATTCTTTGAATTGACCTTTGCGTAATGACTTGGGTAAAAACACACCACCATAACGAACTCGCTTAAGTCTATTTACTTGAATATCTTGAGACTCCCATAGCCTTCTTACTTCTCGATTCTTGCCTTCCATAATGGCCACATGAAACCAACTGTTGGCTCCTTTTTCTTCCCCACCAGCAGCTTGAATGTCTGAAAAGTTGGCTATGCCATCTTCTAATTCAACGCCGGCCAACATGGCTTTGATTTTTTCTTCGGTTACTTCACCAAAAACACGACAAGCGTATTCTCGATCAATGTTGGCACTCGGGTGCATCATGTGATTGGCTAAATCACCATCAGTGGTAAATAAAAGTAATCCAGTGGTATTGATATCCAACCTCCCAATATTCAACCACTTTTGTCCTTTGATTCGAGGGATGCTATCGAACACTGTTTGTCGGTTTTTTTCATCTTTACGAGTGGTCACTTCGCCTAAGGGTTTGTTGTACATCAATACCCTTGGCATCACATGATCGGCTTCTACCACCCATGCACGGTTGTTCCAACCAATCTTGTCACCTACATTCAGCTTTTGTCCCAGTACAACCGGTTTGCGATTGATGGTAATTTGCTGTAGTTTAATGGCTGCTTCCACCTGTCTTCTCGAACCCAGGCCACATCTTGCCAGTGTTTTTTGTATGCGCTCAGAAGGCTCAAATCCATATTTATCTGTTTTCATGTCGACTCTTGTTCTTGGTTTATGTCATCTGGCAATTGAACGGCTTCTGTTTGCTCATCTGAACTTGTTTGTTTTAGATTTTCATCTGGTTCTGACTTTAAATCATCAAAATCCAGTTCTTGCTCCAATGTTTCAAAATCTTTTATTTCTGCCAAACTGGGCAAGTCTTGTAATGCTTTTAAATTAAAATAATTCAAAAATGTTTGGGTGGTACCGAGCATGGCAGGCTTACCTGGCACATCGCGATATCCTAATATTCTGATCCACTCTTTATCCATCATATAGTGAATGATTTTACTTGAAACTGCGACGCCACGAATGTCTTCTATTTCACCCCTGGTGATAGGTTGTCGATAAGCAATAAGCGCCAATGTTTCCAACAAAGCCCTGGATAATTTTTTAGGTTTTTGTTCCCACATATGCTGTAACCAAGGTTGTACAGCATCCCTTGTTTGTAGTCGATATCCTTTGGATAATTTTTTCAGTTCAATACCACGATCTTGATAATCCGCTTCCAGATCATTCAATACTTGGTTGATGTCATTGGCAGTAATTTCCTCTTCTGGAAATAATGAAACCAATGATTTCATGCTTAAAGGTTCATCAAAAGCCAATAAGGCAGCTTCAACAATATTTTTAACTTGATTTAACTCCATACTCAGGCCTCCACACCACTTGACTGTAAGTAAATTTCACCAAATGCTGATTGTTGGACCAATTCGATTGAATGGGCCTTTAACAACTCTAAAACTGCTAAAAATGTAACTAACGCTCCTTGTTTACCTTCTGCTCTATTAAACAATGATTTGAAGTTAACTGTCTTTTGATTTAACAAGCTGTCCAAAACTGAAGTCATCCGATCTCTGACACTTAATACCTCACGTTCAATGGCATGAGATATTTTTAAATCCGCCCTCATCATCACTTCTTTAAAAGCCATCACTAAGTCTTGAATGGTGATGTCTATGATATCTTCTTGTTCAGTCTGTTTATCCAAATAAACTTTGGCCTCCCAAACATCACGTCCAATGCGTGGTAAGCCATCAATGTCCTCAGCCGCCTGCTTAAACCTTTCATACTCCTGCAATCGACGAATCAGTTCTGCTCTGGGGTCTTCTTCAGACTCTTCGTCATCGTGTGTTTTTGGCAACAACATTCTGGACTTGATTTCAGCCAACATAGCAGCCATCACCAAATACTCAGCAGCCAATTCAAAATTCATCTCATGCATCAATTCAATGTACTCAACATACTGCTTGGTAATCGCATGAATTGGAATATCTAAGATATCCAAATTTTGCCTTCTGATCAAGTACAGTAATAAATCCAAAGGCCCTTCAAAAGCCTCTAAAATCACTTCCAATGCATCAGGTGGAATATACAAATCAGTTGGCATGGTAGTGAATGGCTTGCCTTCAACCACAGCAAAAGGCATTTCTGCTTGTTGCAGAGGTTGCTTGGCAGTTTGTTTACTGGTCTCTTCTTGGTTATTGGTGGTTTCAGACAAAATCAATCACTCCTTTACCTTGACGGATGATATTCACTTCTCCCATAGATAAATCAACAACTGTTGACGGCTCTTGCGCACAGTAACCCACATCAATGATGGTGTTAACCCGGTTACCCACTTTTAATTCTATGTCAGTAACGTCCAATTCATACATGTCAGCATTGGGGAACTCCAGTGTTGAGGTCATCATTGGCTCGCCTAATTCATCCAACAAAGCATCAACCACTTTGTGTTCAGCAATTCTTACCCCAATGGTTTTGCGTTTCTGGTGCTGTAATTTTTTAGGCACACGTCTGGTTGCAGGCATAATAAAAGTATAAGCACCAGGTGTGTGTTGTTTGATCAATCTAAATGCCACATTATCCACCAGCACAAAATCGGTCATTTGTGAAATGTTACGGCACATCATGGTAAAGTGATGTTGCGCATCTATTGCTTTAATTTGAGCGACCATTTTAGGTGCTTTTAAATTTTCTAATCCCCAACCAATGGCATAGCCTGAATCAGTTGGGTAAATAATCAAACCGCCATTTTTAACAGTATCAATGGCAGACTTGATAGATCTGGCCTGAGGATTATCTGGGTGTACCCGTAAAATATTAGCCATCCTTACATTTCCTCAAAACGGTTCGCTTTGCGGTTTTTTCTGACTTGTTCAGGGTTCCATACCAAGCCATTCATGATCACCCAAACACCTTGAGGCTGAGATTGAACTGCCGCAACTGCACACCCAATGTTAAAAACAGCATCAGTGGCATTGAAACGTGCAGGTGTTAAAGCGCCTGTCATCACAATGGTTTTATCTTTGATGGGTTTTAAGTATCTGGCGGTATCAATCATAGTATCAGTGCCATGGGTAATTAAAAAGTGTGATTCTTCTGATTTTTCAATGACACTCTTAATTAACTCACGGTCTTCATCGGTGATATAAATCGAATCTTTCTTCAGTAATGGCACCACTTCAAAATCAAAAGCCACATGATAGTTATTCAGCAGTTCACCAATGATGGGTTTACCAATTTTATAATCACTCAAATCATCAAAATACAATTTGTCGATGGTCCCACCAGTGGTAATTATTTTTAGGTTTTTCATTCGTATACTGAGAGTTGATTGTTGTGCTTATTTTAGCGCTTTTAAAGCATGAATAAACAGTTATATTGAATTGAAGCCACTCTAGGTGGCTTCATATGAAAACTGAGTTATATATTTGGCAGGAAAATTAGATTGTTTAGTCTTTCTTTTCGACCTCGCCGGCCTGAGGGTCATCGAATATATTTTGATCAATCTGATTTTGCGATTTCGCCACAATACAAGTGACCGTAGCATCACCGGTTATATTAACAGCAGTTCTGGTCATATCTAATAAACGATCAATACCCAAGATAATTCCTATGCCTTCAATGGGCAACCCTGCTTGATGAAGCACCGCCTGTAGCATGACTAAACCTGCGCTTGGAACACCGGCTGAACCAATCGATGCCATAGTAGCCATCAACACCACCATCATCAACTGTGTAGTAGTCAAATCAACACCATAAGCATTGGCAATAAACACAGTGGCCACTCCTTGCATAATGGCTGTGCCATCCATATTAATTGTCGCACCAAAAGGAATAGTAAATGAAGCCACTGACTTTTTAACACCCATGCGTTCAGTCACTGTTCTCAACGTCACAGGAATGGTTGCATTCGAACTAGAGGTACCAAATGCAAATGCCACCGCGCCCCTCATTTTTTTAAGAAAAATCACTGGGTTTAGCCCAGATAGTAACTTCAATAACAAAGGATAGATTACCAAGGCGTGAAAGACCAATAAACCCAGAACAGTAAAAAAGTAACCGGTCAGTGATTTGATGGCATCAATACCTAGTTCGGCACAGACTCTGGCAAGAATAGCAAAAACTGCATAAGGTGCTAAACTCATGACCAACATAACTAGCTTCATGATCACTTCATTGAGCGACTTAAAGAAATCAATCACTTGTTCACCAGCTTTACCAGCAAACGTGGCACTTAATCCCAATAAAATTGAAAACATAATAACTGCCAATAAATTACCTTCAGCCATCGCTTTTATTGGGTTATCAATAATACCCAAAATCACTTCAACAAATGACTTTCCTTCCTTAGCAACATAACCCGGATTGGATGAAATATCTGCACCAACACCCACACCTATCAATAAAGAAAAAAGCAGCGCAATTCCCAATGCGATGGTTGTGGTCAGCAAGTAAAACACCAAGGTCCTACCACCAATTTTACCCAACATGGCAGGGTCTCTTAAAGCAGTGGTTCCACAAAACAATGAAACAAACACCAAAGGAATCATTATCATCATCAATGATTTAACAAACAGCTGTCCAACCACATAAAACAAACCATTAACCAAATAAGTATCTACAAAATCAATTTGATTCCACCCGGTTAAATTCAATGTGATGCCTAAAGCTGCACCAGCCACCATAAAGATGATAATTTTTTTGGTTAATGTCATATTTTTCCTTATTGAGTTATGGTTTTATATTAGCCTATTCAAAGGCTCATTGCAGTGATAAATGAATGAAACTGGCCTACCAATGATTGGCATTGGCGGTTTGCCAGTCGTAACCCCAGGAATCAGGCCTGTTGGTATCGTCTAAAAGTACACCTGTATCCAAAGTTGGAAACATTTCTTCATAGGATTTAACTATCGTCCCTTGCAGTCGATGCATGATGTGACTTGGTTGCAAATCTGCCAAGGATTTCACGCCTGCTGCACTTAACAACTCAGCGAGATTTTTCATCATTTCATGATGGTAGCGTGCCACTCGCTGGGCTTTATCGCTTATATCTAATGCCACTACCCTAGCAGGGTCTTGGGTGGCAATGCCTGTGGGGCAATGATCAGTATTACAAGCCCTTGATTGGATACAACCCAAAGCAAACATCATACCTCGTGCTGAGTTAACAGCATCTGCACCTAAGGCCAATGATTTAATCAGATGAAATGCCGATATAATTTTACCAGCAGCAATGATCTTGATGTCATCATGCAAACCGGTTCCAATCAACGCATTATTTACGATAATTAAAGCATCCTTAAGTGGAGTACCCACCGAATTAGTGAATTCAATCGGCGCAGCCCCAGTACCACCTTCGCTGCCATCAACAGTGATAAAATCTGGCTTGATTCCTGTTTCAAGCATCGCTTTACAAATTCCTAAAAACTCACTGCGTTTTCCTAAGCACATTTTAAAACCAATTGGTTTTCCACCTGACAAGTCACGTAATTGCTGAACGAAATTCAATAAACCAACGGGATTATCAAATGCAGTGTGGTTGGGCGGTGACAAAACGTCTTTACCCATAGGTACATGTCTGATTTGAGCAATTTCCTCAGTTAGCTTAACCGCAGGCAAAATTCCACCATGTCCAGGTTTTGCGCCTTGTGATAATTTAATTTCGATCATTTTGACTTGGTCAGCAGATGTTTTCTGTTTAAATAGTTCCGAATCAAAATCTCCGTCAGCATTGCGACAACCAAAATACCCTGTCCCAAACTGGAATATCAAATCCCCCTCATGTTTCATGTGATAAGGGCTGATGCCACCCTCCCCGGTGTTGTGCGCAAAGCCGCCATTTTTTGCACCTAAGTTCAATGCTTCAATGGCATTTTTGCTTAATGAGCCATAACTCATGGCAGAGATGTTCATTGGTGATGCCACATAAGGTTGTTTACAATCAACACCTCCGAACTTTACTTTTAAATCACTTTCACCCAGATGTGTAGGTGACACAGAATGATTGATCCACTCATACCCGTCCTCATTAACATCCATGATGGTACCAAATGGTCTGGTGTCTTTTTGTCCTTTTGCTCTTTGGTAAACCAATGACCTGAACTCTCTGGGTACTGGAGTGCCATTGAGATCTGACTCAATAAAGTACTGTTGAATCTCAACGCGAAAAGACTCTAAAATATATCTGAAATGGCCCAAAACAGGGTACAAGCGCAAAATAGCCCTCTTGGTTTGGAACATGTCATACAAACCCAATATAGCTAATGGTATGATCACTACAAAAGCCCACCATGCAGGCGACCAAAACTGGGCCCATAGTATAACGAGTAAAGGTACCACAAAAATTAACACCATAAAAATTCGTCTTACAGTCATTAATTAAAACTCCTTAATAACCCAACGAACCGGCTTTACCCCAGAATTGATCAAGTCTCCATTGCTCCCTTTCAGGTTTTCTCTTTCCAATGGGTCAATATAATAGGGGACGCCGTCATTAGGAATGACCTTAACCAAGACCAATTCACCACGTTGACGATACTCTTCAATCGTTTGATTCTTTTGCACAATCACTTTCACACTGCTGGCATCTTCAGCTGGTTGGGTTGATTGAGCTAACAATTCAATTTGATTTTCATTGTCAGGATGACTCGGCAGACTGGTTGTTTCTTGTTCAATCTGTGCAGACAGTTGTGTAGTCAGTAACAACATACTTATTATGATTATTTTATTCATCGTCTAATCTCCTCTTTGTTTGGTTTTTTTGTGGCCACCTTAACTTGAAAAGTAATGAGCTTAAAATTCCCAGCTATTTATCTATTTATTAGACCACTGAGTTATTAAGATCAACACACACCACATACCTCACAAAAAATTAAGCACCTCTCTATCACATGATACAATGACTGAATGAATTTTAAAATTGCTTTTTAATGAATAGTCCAATGAATTTATGTGACAACTATTTTTATTGTTTACTTATAGCACTGTTTCTAACCGCTTGTTCAAGTGAGCCAGAACTCGATAAAAAAACACGTTTGCTTAATACCCTGCAGGCCATGGAAACAGCCATAGAAGCCAAAGGTTTAGATGACTTTTTTGAGCACGTCAGTGATGATTTTACAAGTACAAAACGAGGTTGGAACAAAAAGGATGCGACGAGGTTGTTGCGTATTCGCTTAATGCGCAATAAGAACGTCCATGTGCATCAAGCCATAAAAAGTATAGATTGGTTGAATGATGGCGAAGAGCAGGCAGAGGTCGAAGTTGTGGCCGCAGTTGCAGGAACTGCCTTCACCTTAACCGACTTACCCACCCTGCGCGCTGATATGGTGAAATTCAATGTAACATTCAAGTTGAAAGATGGTGAATATGTAGTGACTCAAACAGAGTGGGAAAGAGCCAGCCCAACAGACTTTGTGTTCTAGCAAGAATCAAAGCCCCCAATGCAAACAAATACTTTCTGAAAGCCATTCGATTGGCTTGCTTAATCAATTTAATTCAATTTTTTAACAGCATCACACATGGCCTGATCAGACGGGCTGCTTGCCAAGTGTATATCTAAAAAACCAAGTTCATTCGCCAAATCTGCAATCCTCTGTGCACCTACCACAATGGGCTTAGCCAAGACCAACTCTGCCAACTCAGTTGTAAGCTGCGACATCAATTCAGTCAAAATACCACAACTGGTGATGGTTAAAACAGGCTGAGAACTGACCTTATTCTGATATACATTCAATAAACCAACTTGATCAACAGTTAGCGGAGTCCGCAGATATGTATTCAGCTGTGCATAGCTGATGCACTGTTTCATACAATGGCTTTTAATTAAACTGCGACCGCCATCAGTGGTTAAAATTTTCACAGAAGTGGGTTCAATACCTTTCAATAATTCAATCACACCTTCTGAGTTCATCCAAGGATGATAAATGATGTCATGGTCAAAATGTTGCTTCCATGCTTGTTCAACTGCGGGCCCAACTGCGATCACTTGGGTGTTATTACCAGGCTTTAAAGCTGGTGCAATAACCAATGCATGCTGCAAAGCATGGACACTGAGAATGACCCATACTTCGGTTGCCACCTCAAGCCATTGTGCAGGTAGGGATTCATTGGTTTTGATTGAAAAACAAGGGGCTTCAAATACTTTAAACCCTTGATTCTGATAAATTTCAGAACTCAAGGCAACTGATGCTTCAGGCCGAGTAATGATGACTGTATTCATGCTCCCAACGCCAATATTTCCTTCGCACCCTGGGACAACAAATCCATCGCCACATATTGTCCTAGTTCAATTGGGTCATAACCTTGTTGTCTGGCAGTAATCACTTGAACCCCGTCTGGGCTGAATACCCCAGCCTTTAGGGATATGGTGTCATCAATGTGATAATTTGCCAACGCACCAATGGCCACTGAACAGGATCCTTCTAATTTTAAATTCAAGGCTCGTTCTGCCCTGACACATTGCCATGTCTTGTGATCTGTTAGTTCAGTCAACACATCTGCCAGTTCTTGATTACTTTGCAAACACTCGATACCAACTGCACCTTGCGATACCGCTGGCAGCCATTCAGGTGCCACCAATCGACTCTTAATTCTTTCATCAAAGCCTAAACGGATTAACCCAGCAGAGGCTAAAATAATGGCTGCATACTGACCATCATCTAACTTTTGTAAGCGGCTGTTAACATTCCCTCGCAAAGGTTGGATATCTAAGTCCGGACGCAGAGATAACAACTGTGCTTGCCGCCTTAAACTCGACGTTCCCACTACGGAACCTGTTGGCAAACTCATTAGATCTGAATATAAATTGGATACAAAAGCATCACTTTCATCAGCCCGAGGAAACACCGTGCAAATTTGAAAGTCTTCGGGCAAATTTGCAGGCACATCTTTCATAGAATGTACGGCGATGTCTGCATGACCTGCCAACATAGATTGTTCTAATTCCTTGAGAAATAAACCCTTGCCACCAATCTTATTCAACGTCACTTCCAAACGCTGATCACCTTCTGTGGTCATAGGTAGTAACTGGGTTTTATACGCGGTTTTGGCCTCAATAATAGATGCCACATAATTGCTCTGCCACAGGGCTAACGCCGATTCACGAGTTGCTATGGTAATGGTTTTTTTCATATCTCTTTGAGTATTTTTTTAACTGCAGACAATTGTCTTCTGCTGATTATGGGTTGTATATCTGTGTGTTCTAACAGTGCCACAGGAGGTTTGTCAGCGGTTTTGTGAATACCCCTGAGGTAGGATGTATTGATCAATGCATTTCGATGTACCCTGAAAAAAATCGAGTGCAACTTTTCTATTTCCGCTAAACTTTGATCTAATAATAAAGATTGATCTCTCAAATGTGCACTCACGTATTTATCTTCTGCCATCAAACAAATGATGTCGCTTGCCGACACCATAATTACATCACCTCCACGCTTGACCCTTATTTTATCTTCGGTACAAGTTAGGCCCACTTTTTCAATCGCTTGTTTTAAACGCTCCAATGACAGCGGTTTGAGTAAATAGTCAGCAGCAGACAAATCAAAAGCTTTGAGGGCAAATTCATCATGTGCGGTAGAAAAAATGATGGGTATACTTGGGTGCGAATTCTTGATCGCGGTAGCAGCTTCAATTCCATTAAGCTCTGGCATCTCAATGTCCATAAAAATTAAATCTGGTAAATGCTTGCTCGCCATAGAGACACCTTCCGCACCATGTTTGGCCTCCCAAACTTCATTGAAATTCAAATGGTTTAACATTGATTTCAATCGCATTCTAGCCAAAGGTTCATCATCTACAATCAAAATATTCATAAAGTCACCTCCCAAACAGCAACAAAATCTTTTTCAGCTTTAACATACATGTTAACTTTTTCTCCATATACCAGTTTCAGTCTTTGCCTGATATTGTCTAACCCTGTTTGGCTACCTGCTTTGACTGCATCAGCACAATATGGGTTCGAAACTTGTATCCAGAACCCTTGGTCGACCTTTTTAACCTTTATATCAATTTGACCACCCTCAGATAAATGAGAAATACCATGTATTACTGCATTTTCTACCAAAGGTTGAATTGATAACAAAGGTACTTGGTGATTCAAAAGCTCCTGATCAACATCCAACTCATAACTGAGTCGATCCATCAAGCGAAGTTTCTCAATCGCTAAGTATTCATTAATCCACTCCAGCTCATTGGCCAATGTGGTCATATTTTTTTTGTGGTTAGAAAATGCTTTCCTGAATAAACCCGATAAATTAAGTACTGCTTTTTCAGCCGCAACTTGATCATATGGAATCAAGGAAGCGATGGAGTTTAATGAATTATAAAGAAAATGTGGCTTAATTCGAGCCTGTAAAGCATTCATTTGAGCCTTTGCAAGCGCTTCAATTTGATGCCCCCATTGTTCTTGCACATAAAAATAACGCATCAGAGCTAATACAGTCATGGCTGTAGCCATGCTTATCTTCAAAGCTGTTAAGCTGTTGTTATCAATCAAATCAAACATCAATGCTTGATCAATCCAAGCCAACAACCAAGTATATGCGGCCGCTAAAATCAGCGTCAAAAGTAACACCAAACCCAAACCCCAGGAGACATGGAATTGGTTGAAAACATCCCGCAATGCCGTAAGTAACAAAACCACACTGATGGCAATTAACTGCGCCATTAAACTCAAAACAGCCAACCTATTTAAATACACATATTCAAAACTTAAGAAACTCAATGAGTAAACCAAAACCATCATTTCAGTCACTACGATCACAGTAAATATACGCATCGGATCTGAAAAATCTGCCAACCAAGGCTGGAGGTTGTTGTTATGTTTGGCTTTCATATTGCAATAATGTAATACATTTATTAAAAAATACGCTGTTTTGGTTGATTTATTATGTATTTTATAGAAAAATCCTAAAAGTTTAGTAGTCAATTCAAAATAAAGTCATGAAATTTGGTGTTTTATTATTCATTATGTTGTCGTTTCAATTATTTGTCAGTGGTTTTGCCAGTGCCGGTGATGTTTCATGTCAGGTTGATTTATTGAAACCCAAAATTAATGTCGCTTTGATTCAAGATGAAGCCGACAAACCAGCTTCATTAACTGTTTCTGAAACCAAATTAAGGTTACAACAACATCAAGCAAACCATAACAGTTCGACTGATACAACAATACAAGAAAGCGGCGAACAATCAAAAGATAAAAATAAACAAAATCAAGAAACTGCCCAATCCCCTTCTGATAAAGTGAATAATAAGGCTACCAAAAAATCATCTGGCTCAGGTGGGATTTTTGATATTTTATTGCCCTCCAAACTCAGAGACTCAGTGAATTGATTCCCTAACAGCTGAACCCACTGTAACCACAAAACCAATACCTCCCAACTGAATCACATAGTAGATGCGCGAACTCAAAGCTTTCCAAGCCAAACTTTATAACAACATTCCCTTAGTGAAACAAATGCAATTGGCAATTCAAAACATTTGCTCCAATAAGATCACAGCATTTGCCCCAATAGCACCTAACATCAACGATAAGTCCACAGTTTTTGGGGGCAGCAGTGCAGCTTTAATGACCATTTGTGGCTGGTCATTAATCAAGTATCAATTAGAATCTTTTCAGGTTGATAATGATGTAGTCATTCATCAGTCAAAAGTTGATTGGAACCAAGCACAAACTGATGATCTAATCATCACCGCGAAGATTAAAAATGATATTAGCTGGCCTGACATCATCACTCGACTGAAGCGTAAAAATAGAGCATTCAGAATAAAAATACAATGCGAAGTTTTGAACCAAAGACAACAGATATGCAGCCAAATGCTGGGAAGTTACGCAGTTTTAAAAAAATAAATTTAACCAGATTTTTTAAATCCCATATAAATCAAGATCCGCAACTAATACTGACACTTTTAATTTTTTTTTAATCGACGATGTGGCATACTCAAGTTACTATTGATTTCACCAGCAGGACTAATCTAATGAAAAAACTGATTATTATCATGACCATTTGTGCTTTGTTATCCGCATGTGGCGGCCGCATGAGTAAAAAACAATCACTTGACCACACCTTATTTCAATATGCTAAGGTCATGCGCTGGGCCGATTTTAATACCGCGATGACATTTTTTAGTCTTGATATGGATCCAGCAAACAAACCCTCATCAACAGACATTGAGCGTTTGAAACAGTTTGGTGTCAGTTCCTATGTATCCTCTCCAATTTTACCGGGTGAAAACGAAAATCAGATCAACCAAGATGTTCAAATCAAGTTATATAATATTCATACCAAAAGAGAAAAAGTTGTTATTGACCGACAAACTTGGGAATATGATGATGAAACTAAGCGCTGGCTATTGATCTCAGGTCTACCTAGAATTACTAATTGATCTCAATTAGTTGATTGCCACTTCAAGATCAAACAACAACTTAAAATGATTGATAAAATCATCATCAGGCAACTAGAAACAAATGCAATTATTGGCATTCATGACTGGGAAAAACAAAAAACTCAACCACTGCTGTTTGATTTAGATTTAAGCTTTGATTGTCGAAAAGCTGCTCAAACTGATGATATTGAAGATGCACTTGATTACTTTGAGGTTTGTCGCCAAGTCACCGAATTTGTACAAAACAGTCGTTACGAGCTGATTGAAAAACTGGCAGAAGAAGTCTGCGCATTAATTCTTAAACAGTTTGCTTGTAACAAGATTAAGCTGACCTTGTACAAGCCCAAAGCAGTCGCTAATACCCAAACAGTAGGTGTTAGAATCGTCCGTAAAACCAATTAAATGGATTAGCCGAACTACATAAAATCAAAGAACACTGATTATTCTATAAATTCAATCTAAGGAGTGTAGTAAGTCGCAGCACCCGGCCCTACTGGCATGTTAAACACAAATACCCATAAATAAAACAGAATAGTCCATCCCACCATAAACAACAAACTATAAGGCAACATGGTGGCAATCAAGGTTCCTATACCCAAATCCTTCTTATATTGTGTGGCAACCGCCAGAATCAAACCAAAATAGCTCATCATTGGGGTGATTACATTGGTCACTGAATCACCAATTCGATACGCTGCTTGTATGGTTTCCGGTGCGAACCCTATTAACATCAACATTGGCACAAAGATCGGTGCAGTCACAGCCCACTGAGCTGAGGCACTGCCCAAAGACAGATTCACCATCCCACACACCATGATAAAGAACACAAAAATCATGGGGCCATCCAAGCCCAGCATTTGTAGCATGGCCGCACCTTTAACGGCCATCACAGTACCCAAATTAGTCCATTTGAAAAAGGCTACAAATTGTGAAGCAAAAAACACCAATACAATATACATACCCATGCTACTCATGCCTTTACTCATGGCGTCAATCACATCACGGTCTGTCTTCATGGTTCCTGCCACCTTGCCATATACAAAACCCGGAATGGCGAAAGTGATAAAAATATAAACCACAATACCTTTTAGGAATGGCGAGTTTTTCACAGCACCGGTTTCCGGATGGCGCAATACACCCCACTCAGGCACCACAGTTAAAGCCAAAACCCCACAAATAATCAAAAACGTCAGACCGGCCATACGCAAACCTTTCTTTTCAGCGGCAGTCACTTCATCAACCGATTGATTACCCAGTTCGATACTGGCCTCATCGCTGTTGTAAGGTCCCAATCTGGGTTCAACAATTTTCTCAGTCACAAAAGCACCCATGAACACAATCAGTACAGTACTGACCATCATGAAATACCAATTGACCTCTGCACCCACCAGATAAGTTGGATCCAACATTTGTGCCGCTTCTTGCGTGATGCCTGACAGCAATGGATCAACTGTTCCAATCAATAAATTGGCACTGTAACCAGCCGATACGCCTGCAAAAGCAGCCGCTAAACCAGCCAAAGGGTGTCTACCTAAAGAGTGAAAAATCAATGCCGCCATCGGAATCAACACCACATACCCAAGTTCTGATGCTGTGTTGGAAACAACCCCTGCAAACACAATCATCACGGTCACCATACGTTTGGAAGCACCAATAACCAGAGAACGCATTAACGCCGATAACATGCCTGAATGCTCAGCAACTGAAACCCCAAGCAATGCCACTAAAACTGTACCTAAGGGTGTAAAACCAGTGAAATTAGTGACCAAACTCTGTACTATCCACCGCAAACCTTCGGCTGACATCAGCGAATTAACCTCTATCATGCCATCTAACTCACGTTTGGATGATCCTTCTGGTCTCGGGTCAGCAACACTCATACCCAACCATTCAGCAAAACCACTGAACAACACGATGAATACACAAAACAGTGCAAATAAAGTAATTGGATGAGGCAATAAATTCCCTAACCATTCTACTGTGGCTAAAAATTTAGAAAACCAACCTTTGGGTTCTTGAGTAGTTTGGGGTGCTTTAGATTCAGTGGTCAAAATACTTTCTCACAATTCAGGGAAATAGACTTTTATTTTCAACTATCTACAGCACCTTTTCAACAAGCAATTAACGATGTTAACCATAAAGTTTTTGAATCAGCACAAACACAATGAACAAAAACATTTTACAGTGGTCATATTTATTCTAAAATCATAAAAAGAGAGACTTGCATGAATCAATTTAAATGTTCTATATCACTCATTACATTATCTGCTTTTATTGGAACCAGCCATGCTGATAATGACAAAACACAATATCAAAAAGCGATTCAACAACTTTCAAATCAGAAAGTAACCATTGAATCTATCAATGACACACCTGTTAAGGGCATCAAAGAAATCACTCTTGCTGGCGGTAATACAAAAGAAATCATATACCTCAGTGAAGATGGAGAATACCTATTTAATGGCCAATTACTAAGCCTTAAAAGCAAGAAAAATTTAACTGAAATGGCCAAAGACAGCATGCGTCTTGAACTGATGACTGAATTCAAAAAAAGCCACAAGGGTATTGACTTTTTACCAGAACAAATGACCGACATAGTGACCGTTTTTACCGATATTGATTGCGGTGTATGTAGAAAATTTCATGAGAACATCAGCTCTTTTAATGACGCAGGCATAGGCATATCATATTTATTTTTCCCCAGAGCAGGCATCGGCTCTGCTTCACACAAAAAAGCCGTTAATGTTTGGTGTGCCACAGATCAAAAGGAAGCCATCAACCTTGCGAAAAGCGGGGTAGAATTAGAACCATTGATGTGCCCAAACCCAATTGAATCTCAATTTAACTTAGCCCTCAGTGCTGGTGTAAATGGCACCCCTTATATGGTACTAAGTGATGGTACGATGATACCTGGTTATATGACACCTGAACAACTGAAAGAACGCCTTAAACAAAAAACAATTAACAAATAACAAATAACAAATAAATTAAAAAGATAATTTTATTTAGGGTGCAACTCTTTGCGGTGGCCTTACAACAACTGCCGCCAGGTACATCGTTTAAATACCCAGTTTAATTAAACGGTAGGACCTAAATACCACTGATTTCATTTCTGACTTTTAGCTGATTGATTAATAAGTTGATAAAAATTCTGCGCCATAGATAGATTGTTGCTCTCTATCAACAATGACTGCTTTTTGACAGTTTCGCGATTTCTGTTAAATTAACTCCAAACCAACTTAGAATGAAATATTTTGGCGACCAACATGTCACTGTTAGCTATTAAAATGATATTGAACAACAGTTGTTAAGATCGGTATAAAAGTGAAAATTTTTAGACGAAATTCTGATGATTAGTAACCTTTTGTACATAATTCAATATATAATCAACCCAATCAGTATTTTTATTTAAACTAACAACCATGCAACCTAGCAAAGACTTGCAAACTGACAATGACCCAAACGTCAAATTTCTGCAACAAACCATCCAAAATATGGAGCGTGAATTGTCTGAAGCATCATTTGGTGGTGACCGAAAAAAAATTCCATTATTAATGAAACAACTCAAAGAAGCCCGCCGCATCTTGTCAAAAATGACTGGTGAGGACTAGCTTATTAGCAGTGCAAAAAATACATTAAAACTAGGTAGGGTGATCACCCTTTTAATGAAATATAATGCCATAAATGATAAAAGAACAAACTGATATCATTAAATTGAAGATTGAGTAAAAGGGTCGTCTAGTGCATTACAACACACATTTATTTTATCAGTCTCATTTTCTGAAATACATGACTCTGAGATGGGATTAAATAATAAAGGCTATCAAAATTATTCTAAACGGCGAGATAAAACTCATCCCGCCGTTTTATTATGGCTTTACTCCGGATTTATATCAGAGAGATTCAGCGGCACAAGCTTCGGCAACTTTTAAAGCATCTTGTTGTACTTTTTCATTGTCACCAGATTGCTGAGCTTCTAATACAGCTGCATAATCAGTGTTGTTAACATTGCATTCACAAGTTTTTTTGCTTGCTGCTCGCATTTCTTCAGGCACACTTTCAAGCTGTGTACTACACGCTTTCAAAGCAGCTTCTTTTAATTGATCAGCATCCATAGCAAAACCCACAGATGACAACATAGCTAATACTACAATTAACGTTTTCTTCATTTTTAATTCCTAAATTAAAGGGACGCTCAAGGTAGCATATCGCCAGAATTAAAATTTTTGACGGCCATCACAGAAATGCCTTTAACCGCTTTTTTTAACGTCTAAATTATTGAATATTAACGATATAATAATGAAAAAATGTTTTTATTTGTGAACACTTCATCCCACATGACAGTTGTTCAGATATTCACTCCTGACAATTTCCACTGCCTCATCAAATCGATGATCTAAATAGTGCATGATTTGGTCAGAAAGTAGCGTATTGTCATCATGATGACCTGTCCATTTGATTAACTGTAAGATGGATGGAATCAGGTCCAAACCTTTTTCCGTTAAGTGGTAAAGTTTTTGTCGTCCATTTTGAGGGTCTTTACACTGTGTGATAATTTCATGTTTAACCAGCTTCTTTAATCGGTCTGCCAAGATGTTGGTTGCCACACCTTCATCACTGTCAACAAACTGTTTGTATTGGCAGCATCCCTTAAATATCATGTCTCTGATAATTAAAAATGTCCATTTATCACCCAATACTTCCAACACATAAGTCATGGGACAAACCGTTAATTTATAAGAATTATTTTTAGTCATGGAATAAATAATAAACAAATCACTTGCATTATACAAGCATTCAAGTAAACTTAAATCACTTTTAATTTGCAAGCTATAGAGGTTGTCATGAAAAATTACCTTTTTTTTTCTACCCTGTCATTTATCTTGATTTCATTATTAATAGAACTGTCCATGTCTTCGCAGATTGGTTTTCTGATATTCGCAAAATTCAATTGGTTTTTAAGTCCAAACTTGTTTTCTATCCAACATATGCTTACTTGGATTTTGCAAGGTTTGGCGATAAGTTTAGCAGCTTATCTCTACATCCAAGTCAAAACTGCTTTGGTCGATGGTTTTCGTTTTGGCTTGATAAGTGGTTTGTTGTTTATTATCGTCATTCTGTTTCATATGTTAATTAATGTAGATCACAGTATCTATCCATTTTATGCAAACTCACTACTACCTTTAGTCACTTTACAATTATTGGGGTTTGCACTCAATGGTTGGATATTTGGACTGATGTTTGAAGTTTTTTCTCCCAAACAACCTACCCACATGAGTTTATGGTCATTGGCATAAAACGATGGACGACATCAGCAGTTTCAAATATGACGTTAACCTCATACCCTACATACAGAGCAGCTGAAACATCCAGGTGCTGCATTATGTATATGTATGTATTCAACGGCTGAGTTATTCAACTGTGTTTGTATGACTGTATGTACATCTGTACCCATCACTAAACTGGCATCAATCATCATATCGCTCATGTTATAAGCTCTGAGTGACAATTGCCGATGGTATAAAATCGATGGAATTTGATTCACTTTCAATACTGCTGTCACCGCTTTCTCCCTAACGAACACCGGTCCACTTGCTCTATATACGGTACTAACTCTCAAGTGTTCGAAGTGACACGCCAAAACCCTTTCCCCTACCTGAGCATCAATTAAACTAACACGACAAGGATAACCAGGTGACGTATCAGCAATCAACCATTGCGCGTTCAATCGATCAAGTTCACTGTCACTGGCCTGGAAATATGACTTAAATACGGCTTTGGGTATGGCGCTGATTAAAAAATTTTGTTTCATTCTTTATCCTGTAATTGGATGGAATACATAATTTTAATTTTCAATCCAAGCTATGCTGGTCAAAAACGGCACTGTGACTTAAAAAATTTGCTGTGGTGGTGTTGTAAATGTGATGAAATCGTGAAGAATTCAAAAGTTCTTTAGATATAGAATAGACTCATTATTCATATAATTACTTATTCATAGGATAAACCCATGAAAAAAACACTTACCTTTTTGTTAATTTTCTTCAGTAGCGTTCAAATCAGTCATGCGCTTGAACTGTCTATTCCAAGTTATCCAGTTGAATCTGTCATTCCGAATGATTTCACTTTTGATGGTGGTGGTAACTGCTCAGGAGAAAATATTTCTCCACAACTTATTTGGTCTGACATACCTGACGGAACCCAGAGTTTTGCGGTGGTGTTTATCGATGAAAACTTTAACTTCCTTCACTGGAAACTTTATAACATAGCTCCAGAAGTCTCTCACATACCTGAAAACAACCCGAACAACGTAGGTACGGAAGGTTTAACCAATTTTGGTATCAACGGTTATGGTGGGCCCTGCCCTCCTTCAACCAATCCTGGTAATTATCGGATGACAGTCTATGCATTAAACACCACATTTAGCGCAGAGCCCAGTGTTGGTCAGATTCAAGCTGCAGCCATTGAATCTGCATCATACCTGGCCTTCAGGAACATCAGCGATGATCAAGAAAGGTATGAATATGCCGCACAATACAAAGTTACATTCTTTGCGGAATGGTCTGCTGCATCTCATCCAACTGATTACCCCAGTAACGCGCATTTCTCACCCTTAATAGGAAATACACATAATAGCGAAGGCTTCATTTGGGAAGCTGGTGGAATAGCAACTAATGGAATCAGACAAATGGCGCAATCTGGCGGCACCTCTATTCTAACTGTAGAAATCATGGATTTAATCAATGATAGCGGCTCTGAATCCTTAGTTATAGGACCAGGAACATTAGGGGTAGATGAGACAGAAATCATATTCGAAATCAGTGAATCACATCCGTTATTCAGTATGACTACCATGATTGCCCCCAGTCCTGATTGGTTTATTGGTGTACATGATTTAAGCTTAAAATCCGCAGGTATCTGGTTGGATGAACTCACTGTAGATTTACTGCCCTATGATGCAGGCACGCGATTTGGTGATTCATTCACTCAAATCGGCGACAGCACTGAACCCAGAGAGCCCATAGCCAGAATCACCACTGCTCCACTGCAAAATAATGTGCCATTGGGGCGCTTTGTATTTGAATTAATATCTACGACAGGTGAACCTTCAGATGTGGTTTTCTTGAATGGCTTTGAATGAGGTCATTTTAAATCTATCTATGATAATTTACTTAAATGAGTAGGCATCGTAGCATATTCGATTTAAAAGTATGTACAGACCAATTATTTAATCCCGGATACTGGTATCTTATTATCCGTGATGTGATAAGCAGTTACTCAAAACCGTTAACAAATATGAAGTCGTCAATTCCGAGATTTAAATATGGCTCTAACCAAGCCATTTGTGGTCTGTCATTTGAATAATTATTGGTGGGTTCTAAGGTGAAAATATAGTCTCCCCATTGCGGGCCTGCCGCCCACCAACTCCAGCCTAACCAAACATCTGAATTGTTTTCCAAGTAATCCAGAGCACTTTCAATGGCTTGCTGACAAGTAAGGTTGTTTGCACCTCCAAATTCGCCCAAAAAACCCATCATACCATTCGCTCTCAACCACTGACTGACATTTTCAAGTTGCATACTCCCATTACCTACTTCGCAAAATGCGGATGTACCTGAAAAATCAGTATCAAAATATTGATGTAAATCAAAAGCAAAATTATTATTTGGATCTACCACACCCAACATGACGATCGAATTTGAAGTACCATACCAATTCTGAGTCCAACTGTGAGCTCCTGTCCATGCATTTCCAGGCACCAAAATCAACTGCTCAGCACCAGCTTCCCTGATTGCCATAATCGCTATATTTGCACTGGTTAGCCATTGCTCGGTTGGCATCGTATTTGGCTCGTTCATTAAGCCGAAAATAACACGAGGATTGGCTCTGAATTCAATTGCCAATCTGCTCCACAAATCTGCAAAAGCACTGTTTGGAACTGCTGTGCTGCCAATTAATTGACTGTTATACCTGGCATAATTATGTGGATCCAAAATGGCAAAACTTCCATTTGTAGTTGCCGCATCGATAACTTGTATCAGAGCACTGAAATAATCACTATCAAAAGATTGATTCATTTGAGGCTGTAGTCTTTCCCACATAAATGGTATGCGGTATACATTCATGCCTTTGGCATTGAAATAATCAAATTCATTTTGATTTGGCCAAAATGTACCGCTTTCAAATTCAGCGCCAGCCAGATTCACTCCTTTGAGCATGGTCTGTGCCTGTGGATTTTGACTAAGTACCAACATTAAAATCAAGATTCGAAATAAAATAAATGGGGGCATAATTTGTTGTCTCTGTTATATGCACAGAAATAGAACCGAATGTGCAATATTACAAAGTTAACTTGCTCACAAAAAACATTCAATAAGTCCTTTTACTTGATTACTAGAAAAAACGACCCGAAAATATTAAATGAGCCGTTTTTATTACCTACTTATTTCTTTTAATATGCTTATTCATTCCTTTCAATATCTAATGCCTGTGCTGCGGCATTGAATGTTGAAGCAATGCGTATTGTTGATTGAACGCCTTCTTTACTTATACCATGTTTAACAATTACAGACACATGTGAATCAATACAAAGACCACAACCCTCAATCGCTGACACGGCCAAAGATATTAACTCAAAATCAATCTTTGCTATGCCTGAGTTGGCCATCACATTCATGCGTAACTTAGCTGGCATGGTGCCATAACTTTTATCACTGACTAAATGACTGAATCGATAGTAAACATTATTCATAGCCATAATAGTAGTTGCTCCTTTCACACCTAAGACCTCTTCAGCTGTGAGTAACTCCGATGCTGTTTCAGTGGTACTTTTTATCAAGGTTTTATCTTTGGTAGCATAGGCTGAGCCCAATGCAATCATTACAATTTGTTTTTCAGTTAAACCTGGCGCACCTTCTTCACTTAATACACTGCCTAAATTTAATTTGATGTCTTTGGCATATACTGGTAGTGTAGATTTTAATTCGTTTATTGTCATCTTACTTTCCTCTGGTAACAACTGTTCATAAAACTACAATTGTCACTAATAAATTGTGGCTAAATAACTCAATCTTATGCCGCTGTGGCTTCATTAAGATCTATGGTTTCATCACCTTTACTCCAGTTACATGGGCAAAGTTCGTCTGTTTGTAAAGCATCAAGAACCCTTAAAACTTCTTTTGGATTTCGGCCTACACTTAAATCAGTAACCATCGAAAAACGAACAATTCCATCTGGATCTATAATAAATACAGCGCGCTGAGCCACCCCTTCTGCAGCATCTAAAATACCCAGTGCTGACGTGAGTTCTCGCTTGACATCCGCCAACATAGGGATTGGTAAATCGCGTAATTCTTCTTGATGCTTACGCCAAGCCCAATGCGTGAATTCTGTATCTGTACTTGCTGTAATTAATTGCGCATCGCGATCTAAAAAATCTTCGTTTAAATCTCCAAATGCGGCTATTTCTGTTGGACAAACAAAAGTAAAGTCTTTGGGGTAAAAAAAGATAACTTGCCACTTGCCTGGAAAACTCTCACTGTTTACATTGATAAATACATTGTCGATATTAATCTCATCAAAAGATTTGCCATCAACTGCTGTTAAACTATACTCAGGGAATTTATCACCTACACTGATCATTGTTTTGTACTCCTATTCATGTCGTTAATTAAGTTAAATTGTTTTGATAGGGGTATGATATGGATGCAATATATATTTGTAAAATAGAATGATTGAATCATTTCATTCCATAAAACAGAACGATGGGCGCGTGAAGATGCTTAAAAGTGTTTCTATATTTAACAGACTCTTTAAGTTCGCTGCCTAACGACTTCAAACAGCGCAATACCTGTAGCCACTGAAACATTCAAACTTTGAACTTCTCCTGCCATAGGGATATGAATCAAGTGATCGCAAGATTGTTTGACCAAATGACGCAGGCCTTTACCTTCGTTTCCAACCACAACAGCAACAGAACCTTGAAGGTCTGTTTGATAAATATTGTGGCTATCTGCCTTTAAAGAAGTACCATAAACCCAAATGCCAGCAGCTTTAATGACATCTATGGCTCGAACCAAATTGGTCACTTGAAAAATTTCCAGATGTTCAACCGCACCAGCTGCTGTTTTATGCGTTATGGCTGTGATTGAAGCTGATTTATCTTTACTGAAAACAACTGCAGTCACGCCAGCAGCATCGGCACTGCGCAAACATGCACCTAAATTTCTGGGGTCTTCGATACAATCTAAAACTAAAATCAATGGTGCCTCATGTTCTTCATCAGTCCATATTTTTAGTTTAGCTTTCAAGTCCTTTTCAGATTTTAAATGAATCGTCTGAATACTGGCTACCACACCTTGGTGGCGATCATCACATAGCTTGTCTAGCTCATGCAAACTCACTCGCCTCAATTCAACGTCACTCTTTTCAAGCTCATTGAGCAAACGCAGTAAACGTTTATTTTGGGTTTCTTTTTGTAACCAAACACATTTGACCTGACCACTTACTTTGAGCGCATTTTCTATGGCATGAATACCAAAAATAATTTCTGTCATATTATTGGAAGTGACCCTATCAAAGTGCTGCTTATAACCAGCGCATCATTGAACATTCAAGTTGTTCACTGGACTCTTTAATTGAACGCTTAAAGCATGGATCTATCTCATTGACAAACCGTTCTATATGAATCATGTCTTCTGCTCTGGCAGCTGTTTCGATTCCTGCCATTAATTGATTGACCATTTTAAGCCCTACACTCGCCGAGGCTCCTTTAAGCTCATGCGCAATTAAAACCACTTGCTCGAAATCTTTTTGCTCAACAGCCATTCTTAATAGTTGAGTACTTTTATTACTATTAATAAAAAATTCTTTAACGACTTTAATCATCAATTTAGTATTTCCAGACAACCATTCTTTAAGCTCTTCGTAATCAAAAGCCAGATTCAGTTCTGATGATTTTACTTTTTCAGGTTTTTCTTCGTTCTTAGCTTCATCAATAGTATCTTCTTGATAATCAGCCATCCATACTTTAAGTTTTTTCTGAACAGTAACGACATTCATTGGTTTGGTGAGGTAATCATCCATACCAGCGGCCAAACACTTTTCACGATCTCCTTTCATTGCACTGGCAGTAAAGGCAATAATTGGTATACTTCTTTTATTAACGGGTGATTTTAATTTTCGAATATTTTGAGTTGCAATGTAACCATCCATAACTGGCATATGACAATCCATAAAAATTAAATCAAAATGTGTTTCCTGAAGGATATCAAGAGCCTCTTGACCATTGACCAATGTCTCTACTTCAAGACCTAAAAATTCAAGAATTCCCCTTGCTACCAATAAATTTGTGGCATTATCATCAACCACCAACACTCGACCTTTGAAATGTTCAAACCCATGCTCTTGGTTCGAGTTTTCTGACATATTTTTCTCCGCATTATTGTTTCTATCAAGCCTAACAGTAAACCAAAAATTTGACCCTTGATTGACTTGACTTTCAAAACCTATCTCGCCCCCCATCAAAACAGTCAATTCTTTACAAATGCTTAACCCCAGCCCAGTGCCACCATACATTCGTGTGGTCGAACTGTCTGCCTGAGTAAAACGCTCAAAAATTATTTTTTTCTTTTCATCATCAATACCAACACCGGTATCGGAAACATCAAAACGAATCATTGTACACTCTTCGCTCGTTCTCAATAATCGGCAATCAATATCTACGCCCCCTTGTTCGGTAAATTTTACTGCATTACCAACCAGGTTATTGAGAATTTGTCTAATTCTACCTTCATCACCTTGATAATAACCATTAATAGCTGAATCAATGTTACAGTTTAAACTTAAACCCTTGTCTTTAACAGTGGTGGATATTGATGACAAAAAATCATCCATAAAATCAGTAAAATTAAAATCATGGCATTCAATGTCTAGTTTCCCGGCTTCTATTTTGGAAAAATCTAAAATATCATTAATGATTGATAACATGGAATTGGCGCTGTTTTTTATAGTTTGCGCCCGGCTTTTTTGCTTATCAGATAGGTCATCCTGTAACATCAACTCATTGATACCTATCACACCATTCATGGGCGTGCGAATTTCATGACTCATGTTAGCTAAAAACTCTGATTTCGCCTGTGTAGCAGCAATCATTTGTTGTTCCAGTTTTTTAGTCTCACTGATGTCTCTACCAACGCATAAAATGGCTCGCTTATTTCCGAATTCAATTGCGGTCAATGTTACATCAACAGGAATAACATGATCATCTATGGTTTTAACCAACCATTCAAGTCGATAATGGCCCATTTTTAAGGCCTTTTCCATGATCTCTCTGGCTTGCTGCTTGGACGATTTACCATTAGGCTGAGATTCTGGGCATAAATCAAATGGCGGGGTGTTCAACAATTTTTCCACAGAACCATAACCCAGAAGTTTAACTGCTGCATCATTGGCCATAAAAAAATGACTGCCAGTTATCAGCATCATGGCATCTTCTGATTTTTCATATAACAAACGATATTTGTCGTCACTTGCTGCTAACTTAATTTGATTCAATTTGGTTCTATGTCGTAACAACAATGTTTCTTTGATATTCTGGTTAAAGCGTTGACCATTTGCTATAGCTGCACCTAAAAACAATAAACCAAATAAAGCCAAGGTCAAAGAATTTTCTGCTGCTGCTAAGAGAATACTGACTATAATTGGTGAGATACTGATCGTCATGAAGATCACAACAGATTTAAAACTAGGTGTCAGTGTACCAAGTGAAGTGCCTGCCAACCCTAACAACAACAATTGCAAAATAGTTTGATGCACTAAAGAACTTTCCGGGTATAAGAAAACACCAGAAGAACCCCAGACTATACTTGAAATCAGCACCCCGAAAATGAACCTTGCTTCCATTTTCTGGCCAGAATACGCTCCTTGTTGCACAGCGGAATAATACAAAGACCTGATAATTAAACGATACGCAATGGTTATCAACAAACAACCTAACCAAATCATCAAGTGTTTAAGTGGTATGACATCTTTGAGTGCGTAAACGAGAATTCCACCTGCCAAGAAAATCCCTGTTTGACTAACCACCAAGCCATCAAACATTAATTTTATTCGCGCTAAATAAACACTCTCATTAATCGATTCCAAATTCATGCACCAAAGTATACATTTTATGGATCATGAGACAAATAAATTTAACAATACTTCAAAAATATTGGCATTTATTGAATATAAGTTATTACAATTTAATTAATCCAATATTTTATGACAAAAATATCACATTAATTTCTGAATTACTCATCAAAAATGAAACGTTTAATACAAGTAATGATTATTCTAAATTTTTCGTCAATTAACTGACAAAAAAGAGACCGAACATATATTCGATCTCTTTTTAATCTGAAACAATACAATTGAGTTATTTAAATATCAAATATGGTTGCACGACAACTGCTCACTAAACTATAACCAGGTTTAAATCGCAAAATATTTTGTTGAGCTATACATTGACTTAATGATCCTGTACGAACAAAAACATAACCATTAGGGGTGTTGAATATAGCCTGATAACCATAACCAGGTTGTACAACAGGACCAATAGTGGGGTTTGCATTTACACTGTTAAATAAACCAAAAAAGCATAAGATAATTAAAACAATTTTTTTCATAAAATTCTCAATAAAAGTTTAAAAAGGAGTTTTATTATGAATTGAGTTGATTCTTTTAATTTAATGATTGTTGAATGCTTTCTTGATTAATTTTTAATGGCATTTTAATGATCAGTTCTACCTTCATGTTCTTAGTGTGTCAGCAAATATATAGAGTTTTCAATTTTGTTATAATAAGGAAATGCAAACCACTTCTCATCACCGGAAACCGAAAGAACTGGAACCATCAACTCAGTACCAATATTGATGTTTACCGTTTGCTTGCTGCTGTAATCATATTTACTAATCTGTCCAGCTTTGGTGGCATAATAAATACCACTTGCTTTGACCTGTATACTTCTGTGCAGATCACTGCTAATTTCATGAACCGCTACCTGCTCTTCTTCGGTGAGCAAATTTAAAGTTAACAATCCAGTTTGATGAGGTTTTAAAAAGTATAATTCATCATCATTAGAACCAGGGAAAGCCATAATGCCCCCTTTGGTGGTCACCTGCTTAATCTCATCTGATGTGATATTAAGATGGTAAATTTGACCATCGCCAGAGACATCTGAAGAGAAATAAATTCCACTGCCATCTCTATCCCATGTAGCACCGCCCACTGATCCATATTGATCTTCAGAAATCAACATAATTTGTTCACCATTTTCGAGGTCAATGTAACTGATTGTGTTTTGCGTTTCAGTTAATAGTTTTCTGTCATCAGGCGACCAACGAATGGTTCTGACACTGCGTTTATCTGTGTATCGAGTCACCTGCTCTTCCTCACCCTTTTCATTTTTCAGCCAAATCTGCGCGCTGCCTGACCTTTTTGACATAAAGGCCATTTTTTTTGAGTGATTAGCAAAACTGGGAAAAGCATCAAGCTCAGTGGATTGAACCAGCATCTCATTGATTCGAGGTACTTCACTGTCTGTAATATGCGGGTTAGGCTTGATGTATATGCCTCCTTTTTTTTGTCCAAATGCGATCGTCAAATCATTGTTAACTGCATTGTGGCTGATACTCAAGATATCTTCTGTAAAAGAAGTGGTAATTTTTTTAGATCGTCCATGCTTGATCGAAAACAAAGACAATGAACGGTTACTGTCTTGATAGATGATTTCTTTACTGTCCGGAGTCCATGACAATGAATCAAACCAACCACCGGTTTTGATATAAAACTCTTCTGAATAGTCATTTAAATCCAGGACGCCAATCTTTGACCACTTCCAGTCACTGTCTCTAAGAAAGGCCAACTTTTTATTATTTGGAGCAAGAGAAATAATCCGATCACCCTGAGAATTAACATTTTTTATGGTAGTCAGTTGAATGGCTTTGCCAGTATCAATCGTATAGGCAAATATTTTATGTTGGTTATTGGGTGGAGTTGCTTGTGTGTAATACAAAGTCTTACCATCAGCAGTGATCGCCAAATCCATATTCTGCCAATCACATTTAAATAACTCTGATTCTTTTTTTGGGTCCATCAGTGGCTTGTCTATTAACATCACACGACACTGATCCGAATCTCGCCTAACAAAAGCCAGACGACCAGCATCAGATGATAAGACTGGACTAAAGTCATCTCCTTGGGTTTCTGTGATTGCTGTTTCTTTTTGTGTCGCCAAATTCAAAATAAAAATCTGATAAGGCTGTTTTTTTATTGACTGTGAATTGACTGGAGATTGTTTTGTGTAAGCCACAAAACTGCCATCAGCTGAAAAGTATGGGTTTCTTTGATTCCCTAAATCAGTGGTGAGAGGAACGGTGTTTTTAAAATTGATGGTTTCATTTTCTTGTGAAACTGGTGTTAGCCAATAAAAAACATAGGCCATAACTAACAGAACGAACCCTAAAATCCAACGCTTCAATCTACCTGTATGCAAAATAACTGGAGTTGTATCCACACCCGACGAGGTTAGATTAACAGTTTCAATTAACTTATATCCTTGCTTGGGTATATTAATAATATAAGCATTTTTATCATCAGGATTCAGGCTTTTTCGAAGTTGATTAATGGCTCTATAAACGGCATGATCACCAACGACCCTATCTTGCCATATAGCTTGCATAAAATCCTCAATAGCAATAACTTCACCTGGAGAGTCAATAAACAGTTTAAGTGCTGCCATACTTTTAGGCTCAAGCCTCATTTCTTCTTGAGAAACCAAATGCACCAATTTATTTTCTGTTGGGAATATGGTCCATTGACCAAGTATGAATTGCATAAATGATGAATTAAATAATATTATATTTTTTTAAATTATAACTTAATAAATCAAAAGGCTGCTTTAATTAATCACGATTTTTGCAGCCTGATACAATGTATATATTTGACCTTCTTAAATGTTAAAAATCGAGCTAGCCGCGCCTACGGAGTATTTTCTAAAAAAAAGCTAAAATTTATACCTTGTAAACGCAGATAATCATTCAAATTAACCATATACAGTGAATTCATCAAACATTCATTAAAAAATCATCTAATGATTTCAGTCATAATTTGGTTAAAATAAAGGCTTTCAACATCGATCAAACCATGTCTATAAAATTAAAAGTTTTAATATTGTTATTAATTAGTTATATCGAAATTTCAACTGCTCAAATAAATGCACCTAACAATACTATAATTATCCAAACATACAATCAAAATGGACCAAACGATTGTTTGCTTAACTCAACTGATAAATGCCCTGTTGATTTTTTAATAAAAGTCTTTTGTCTGCATGATGAAGCAATCTGCATCAATTCGTTTAACTCTGACAACCCCAGGTTGAGGAATCAACAATTTTGGGCTAAATACGGCCACCTTTTATCTGATTTTGATCCAAACAACAATGCATATACTCATGTTTCTGTATTAAACCTATACCCAGAAGAAACCATCCACGAATTATTCGAATATATCATTTGTGATCTCAGTGAAGAATCATGTTACGCGGAAGGTTTTAATGGCTTAACAATTTATTTAGATGACACCGACTGTTTTATGGATGACGATTTTTGTGGCGGTCCAACCGATTCTGCTGTTTGTCAAGTGACTCCTGAAGCATGCAGTGGTAATACTTCGGCTAATTAAAATAATTCCCCTCTAATAAAATTACACATACAACAGTTAAACAAAATGTTGTATGTGTATACTCTCAGCTTAAATACCTGTAACCTATCTGCTCATTAAACAAACCCAATGGACCAAATTTAAAATTTAACCTTATAGAAGTCTTTGCTTACTTCATGAATAAAGCCAAACCTACAAGACGGTCCTTAGACATCAAATCTTTTAACAACTTTAAATAGCTTATAAAATAATTCAGCATCACAATTTGCAGATCCTACCTCCTGTTTTTTTGTTGTAAAATGACGCACATGACTATAGAAAGAAACCCAGGTATGAACCTCAACTTGGATTGGATAGAATCCATCCAAGTAAATAAAAGTGCCATTGAAAGACGTGCGTCTACTTTAGGAAAGCGACGCAGTGTTAAGAAACAACACCAAGCCGCTTGGTTACTGAAAGCCATCACTTTGATTGACTTAACTACTTTAGCCGGTGACGATACAGAACTCCGGGTTAAGCGTTTGTGTGCCAAAGGAAAAAAGCCCCTCAGGCATGATTTAATTGAAGCTTTAGGAATCCCCGAAATGAACCTAACCACCGGCGCAATTTGTGTCTACCATGACATGTTAAATTCCGCAGCCGAATCATTAAAAGGTTCTGGCATTCATTTGGCGGCAGTGTCCACTGGATTCCCAGCAGGTTTAACGCCATTACATTTAAAAATTGAAGAAATCAAAGAATCTGTGAATGCTGGCGCTGATGAGATTGACATTGTCATCACCCGAAAACATGTGTTTTCAGAAAACTGGCAAGCATTGTATGATGAAGTCAAAGCTTATCGAGATGCCTGCGGTGAAGCACACATGAAAACCATTTTATCAACTGGCGAAATATCAACCTTAAGGAACGTAGCCAAAGCATCAATGGTATGTATGATGGCAGGCGCTGACTTCATCAAAACATCAACCGGCAAAGAGTCTGTCAACGCCACTTTGCCAGTATCATTAACCATGATCAGACAGATACGTGAATACCATGAACGAACTGGATATCAGGTTGGATACAAACCAGCAGGTGGTATCAGTAAAGCCAAAGATGCTTTGGTGTACTTATCAATGATGAAAGAAGAATTAGGCGACGACTGGTTACAACCAGATCTATTTAGATTTGGTGCATCCAGCTTGCTTGGAGACATCGAACGACAACTTGAACATCACGTCACTGGACATTATTCAGCCGCTCATAGACATGCCATTGGCTAAGTAAATCAATAATTACAATGAAAATACAAGATATATTTAAAAACATGGATTACGGTAAAGCACCAGAATCACCTGATCAAGCCCATCAATGGCTTGCTCAGCATAACAACAAAATGCACCATTTCATTGATGGTACGTGGCACAAAGGGAAAGGACATTTTGCAAGCAATAACCCGGCAACTGGCGCAACTTTAGCTCAAGTGGCTCAGGCTGACCAAAAAACAGTTGATCTTGCGGTTAATGCAGCAACTAAAGCACTGCCCAAATGGCAAACCCTCAGTGGCCATGATCGCAGCCAATATTTATACGCCATTGCTCGCCTGATTCAAAAAAACTCAAGACTTTTTGCGGTTTTAGAAACTTTGGATAATGGTAAACCTATCAGGGAAAGCCGTGATATAGATATTCCCCTGACAGTGCGACACTTTTACCACCATGCGGGCTGGGCACAGTTACTCGATACAGAATTCCCTGATCACCAAGCCATCGGGGTGGTCGGTCAAATCATTCCATGGAATTTTCCACTTTTGATGCTGGCATGGAAAATTGCGCCCGCCTTGGCTACGGGGAATACCATCATAATTAAACCCGCAGAACTCACTTCACTGACCGCTTTATTGTTTGCAGAAATCTGCCAGCAGGCAGGTTTACCCGATGGCGTTTTGAATGTGGTTACCGGGGACGGTAAAACAGGACAGCACATTGTTGAGCATCCGGATATCAAGAAAATAGCTTTCACAGGGTCCACTGCAGTTGGCCGCTGGATCAGACAAGCCACAGCAGGCAGTGGTAAAAAGCTTTCACTTGAACTTGGTGGTAAATCTGCATTCATCGTTTGTAGCGACGCTGATTTAGATGCTGCTGTTGAAGGTGTTGTAGATGCCATTTGGTTCAACCAAGGCCAAGTTTGTTGTGCTGGCTCTCGTTTATTGGTACAAGAAGCTGTTGCGAAAAGGTTTCATAAAAAATTAATCAACCGGATGAACAAATTACGAATTGGTGACCCTATGGATAAATCCATCGACATGGGTGCCATCATTGATTCAAGACAACAACAAAAAATCACCAACTTGGTACAAGCCGGTGTTGATGCGGGTGCTTGTTTGAATCAATCTAAATCTGCATTACCCGCTGATGGTTGTTTTTATCCGCCCACTTTATTAACGGATGTTTCACCTTCTGATCAGGTGGTACAAGATGAAATTTTTGGTCCCGTTTTGGTTTCCATGACATTTCGAACACCTGATGAAGCAGTCACTTTAGCCAACAACTCTCGTTATGGATTAGCTGCCAGCATTTGGAGCGAAAACATCAATATGGCCATGCATTTAGCGCCATTGGTACAAGCTGGTATTGTTTGGATAAACTGCACCAACATGATGGATGCAGCAGCTGGGTTTGGCGGTGTCAAAGAATCTGGTTTTGGTCGCGAAGGCGGCAGAGAAGGTTTATACGAATACTTAACCACTAAACAAGCTCAATCAAAATCAAATAACAGCAAAGGCACAACACCTAATAAACCAAGCAAAAGCATTCAACCCATACAAGGTATGGACAAAACCCCTAAGATGTATATAGGTGGTAAACAAACCCGACCTGATGGCGGTTACTCTTACGCCATTCACAACAAAAAAGGCCAGTTAATTACCCATGCCGGTTTAGGAAATCGAAAAGACATCAGAAATGCAGTAGAAGCTGCAGCCAAAAGTCAAACCTGGTCACAAATGAATGCTTATGGACGCCAACAAGTCATGTATTTTATGGCAGAGAACCTCTCATATAGAATAGAAGAATTTACTGGGCGTTTAATTTCACTAGGCCATACCAAAAAGCAAGCCGAACAAGAAGTTGAAGCTTCTATACAACGAATTAATTACTATGCTGCTTGGTGCGATAAATACGATGGTCAAATTCACAGCGTGCCTTTAAGAGGTGTTGCCATGGCCATGCATGAACCTATTGGTGTTATTGCCATTCAATGCCCAAATGAAAACCCATTATTAAGTTTCATTTCATTACTGGCACCAGCCATGGCAATGGGTAACCGAGTGGTGATGACCGCATCAACAGCTTTTCCTTTATCTGCCTTGGACTTTTTTCAAGTCCTTAACACTTCCGATGTCCCTGCCGGAACGGTTAATATAATCAGTGGCGACCAAGCAGAATTATCTAAACCTTTGGCCGGACACATGAATGTCGATGCCATTTGGGCCTTTGGTGCTGACAATAAAGTCATTGAACATGAATCATCATCTAACTTAAAACGCACGTGGACTGACCCAAACCCCAAAAACTGGCTTGATACTCAACAAGCCCAAGGGCATGAGTTTTTAAGACAAGCAACCCAAGTCAAAAATATCTGGACACCTTATGGCGAATAACTCACAACAAAATCACTCAGTTCAAGCTGCTGTAGACTTTATAAACAATATCCAAGCTTTACTCCCTCAAAACTTTCGAGCCAAGGTTGCGATGATCTTGGGTTCAGGTTTAGGTTCAGTGACAGATCAAACCGAAGTTTTGGCTGAGATTTCCTACAACGATATACCTGGCTTTCCCGAGACAGGCGTGGCCGGACACTCAGGGTCGATGTTATTGACCTTGATGAATGGTCACCCATTGATCATTCTAAACGGACGCATTCATTTTTACGAGCAAGGAGAAGCCAATGCCATGGCTCCTGTTATTGCTACTTTGAAAGCTTTGGGCATCGAAACATTAATCCTGACCAATGCAGCTGGCTCTCTTTTAAATTCGGCCCCAGGTTCGGTGATGATGATTAAAGACTACATCAACTTCACAGGTCAATCACCCTTGTTTGGAGTAACAAACAACAATCGTTTTGTCAGCATGAGTAAAGCTTATGATGCCCAATACCGGTATCATTTGCGTCAAGTTGCAGAGAAAAACAACATTCACTTGGCTCAAGGTGTTTATGCATGGATGGTTGGCCCACAATTTGAAACCCCTGCAGAGATTCGCGCCATTCGTATGATGGGTGCCGATGCAGTTGGTATGTCCACTGTTCCAGAAACCATTTTAGCTCGATACCATGACATGAAAGTGGCAGCCCTGTCTATCATCACAAATTATGGTGCCGGTATGGATGATGTTCGCCTGAGCCATGAACAAACATTGGAATACGCACCCAAAGCTGCTGCTAAAGTCCAGGTGCTGATCAGCGGCTTTTTAGATCATTTATACAGCTGATTGGAAGAAATCAAATGCAGTCATACTGCCCTAAGCACAACATTTGTATTTACTCAATTGACTACCCTAGATTCTGAGCCATGGAGTATAGACAATGTACGCTTCATTGCTATGCCCTCAACCTTTCATTTTTGCATTACCATAACCCCATATAAACTACCTTAAATAACAATTAGCCATCATGATAAGAATTAGTCAATATTTTGATATTACCAATTGTTTGTAACAAAAAATCACAACGGCCTGAAAGGCTTAAATCTCCGTAGACAGCTAATTAAAATTAGAAAGTCATTAAAGTAACGACAATTTCTTTATATTCAAAGACAATTCAAGCAACAATTATTGATATATACTTGTTTAAAGCTACAATCAAACTGTGTGTAACTAATCGAGAACAACCATGAAAAAATACATATTATCATTAACATTATTGATAAATACCCACATCACTTTTGCTGAACAGAAAATTTCTACTAAACAAAATAACACACCCACATTAAGAGCCTGTCTCTTTCATGAACAACTTTATGCAGTTGTTCAGTGGACTGACATATGTGATATCACATTGGTTGATGGCATATTTGGAATGAAGCACAATTCACAAGAAGACAACCACTTTCAATTAACTAATAAAGACAAGGGTAGCCCAATTGATGGTTCCATAAATAAAATTGATATCCCTCACAACCCAGAATGTTTCACATCTGTACCTTATCAACAATACTAATTCAGTTAAGCTCATAAATGGAATTGTTTTAATGTATACAAATTTCGTTTTTTAAGCTTTTCTATCAATTTAATTTTTAGAAATGATCTAATTATCAACCTAATAACTAAAGTACTTATGCAGATTGATTTTAGGTTCAAAGCATGTTGTCTTATTCTTTTAGCTATTCTTATGGCTACCCAGTCATTTGCTGCAGTTCCAGTATTTCAACACTTTGAAGACATTCGGAATTTAAAAAACAAGTACATTAAATCCATAGTAGAAGACCAATATGGGTATATTTGGTTAGGAACGACAAATGGTGTTTACAAATTCAAAAACAGAGACTTTACAAATTTACCAACCAATGGGTTTTTACAAAACATACATATTCAAGACCTGTTTATAGATAAGCAAAACCGTCTTTGGATTGGCACTAAAAATATGGGTTTGTATGTTTATGAAAATGGATCCGTATCTAAAATTGAACCAATAGATCACACATTTGATTCTATTCAAAAAATCTTCAGTACTGGCGAGGATAAGCTGTGGATAGCCAGTAATAAAGGATTGTTTACTGTCTCTGATAACAAACTTATAAAAAGACCAATACTCACTTCAAACCATCATATATTGAACAATACAGTTACGGCATTAAATGCAACTAAATCAGGAGATTTAATAGTCGGGAATATAGGTGTTTTTCACCTGTTAGATGTTAGCAATGACGTAATGAACAGTGTCAACTTAAAAACCAATGAATACATACATGATCTTCATGTTGATCATGAAAACTCTATTTGGATTGCAACCTCAGATAAACTCAGAAAATTCAACATTGAACGAAACCAGTTTGAACATACTCCAAATTTACCGAATTCGACAAGAATTTTATCATTACAACAATTTGGAAATGATTTATGGGTGGCATCAATTGATGGAGGAATTTATAAAATTGATATTACAACAAATCAAGTTAATCAATACATATACGATAAAAATCACAACTATTCTCTGTTAGAAAACCACATTGGAAAAATTTACATATCAAGTAGAAACAACTTATGGGTTGGTAATTTTTCCGGAGGTTTAAGTATGTTAGATTTAGATCTATTAAATTTTGGTTTTGAAACCAATGCCATTGGCAGCATTTCATGTGCAAAAAATTCAAAAATAACTGAAATCTCAGTTGATGAAAATGAAAAGATATGGCTGGGGACTGAATACGGCCTGGTTAAATATGATCCAAAAAACGCTACATGCAAAATCATTGAAACCAATAACATTGAAGATTTTTTTACCATTTATTCAATACGAAAAGACACACAATCAATGTGGCTCTCTACTTCTATTGGCTTATTAGAGTATAACGAAGGTGTCGACAGTATCAAAAAAGTTGCCCCATCTAATAAATTTTCAACAGTGTTCTTTTCTATAAATACTGCTCATAATAAATTTGTATTAGGGACAGATAACGGTTTATTTGAATACTCAGTTGAAAATAATTTATATGAAAAATATACAGTTCAAAATAAACAATATTTAAATAAGGCTTTTTTAAAATATGCAATAAGTCATGACAAGAAAATTTTGCTGCCTACATCTTCGGGTTTGTTGTATTTAAATAATAATGTGATTGAACCATATCCCAACACCCTAAACGTTCTAAAAAATAATGAAATTATTGGCATACATATCAATGATATGAATGAGTTATTTGTCAGCGTGCGGAATCAAGGTGTTTATTACTTTGATTCGAATCATGCCTTAAAAACACATTATTTTGACCAAGGAATTTTTTCTTCATCCAATGATGTGATACAAATCATAAGCGCCAAGGATTCAGATGAAATTTGGCTTGGCAGCAGAAAAGGTCTTATTGAACTCAACACCAGAACCAATGAGAAACATTTGTTTTCCGGAACCTCAAAAAATAATTATTTGTCATTATTTCGTTCATCCTTTAACTCAGGTAATAAGTTATTTTTTGCTGGTGACAGTGGGTATGTAAGTTTTGAAACCAATCAAATTAATACTAAAAACCGTGATTCTCCTTTACTGATTAGTGAATTATTATTGGCCAATATACCTGTAACAATCAATCAAAAAACCCAAAGTGGATTTTTACTTAATTTACCCATAGAAGAAACAGAAAAAATAAAATTCAGTCATTTGGATAAATTGATCAAACTCGATTTCAATAGCTTGGACTTTTATAACCACAATGCCATAAAGTATGCCTACAAACTAGAGCCGGCTATTTCAGATTGGATTGAGCTGTCCTCCCGCGACAATAGCCTTTCTTTTACTCAACTAGAAGCTGGTGAGTACCAACTGTTGCTCAAAGCCACAAATCGTGATCAAATTTGGAGTGATCAAATCAAATCTATAGAGATTCAAATTTCTCCAGCACCATGGCTTTCATGGTGGGCTTATTTAATCTACGCCCTCACCACCCTGTTATTAATTTACTTGTATATCAAACAAAAAACCAAAAGCCAACTCAAATTAAATGAATACCTGCAAACTCAAGTTAAAAAACAAACATTACATATTGAAAATCAAAAAACAGAATTAGAGCATCTGATTGAAAGGAAAGACGAAATTTTTTCTAATGTCTCACATGAATTCAGAACACCAATCACGCTCATAAAAGGCCCCATAACTGAACTAGCCAAACAAGAAAAAAGTAAGCAAAAAGTTAAAATGTTGCAGATGGTAGAAAGAAACTCCAACAGACTTTTAAGGCTGGTTAACCAAATGTTAGAACTTTCGAAATCAACAGAAAATATTGAACAAAATAAAACGCCTATTCAACTGGGTGTGCGCCTAGAGCTTATTGCTGAACCCTACTTATACCAAGCCCAAAAGAAAGACATCATTTTCACATATGAAAAACTTTATGATGTGACCATTCTAACCACTCCAGACGCCTTGGAGTTAACCATAGGTAATTTTTTATCTAATGCATTTAAATACACCCCTCCTAAAGGGAAGGTTCATCTTGGCACTGAAATCATTAATGACAAAATCAGGATATATGTCAAAGACAATGGCGCTGGCTTTAATGAAGATCAAAAACAAGTCATTTTTAAAAGGTTTGGACGGCTCTCACAACACCATGAATCTGAAGGAGTGGGTATTGGTCTGGCAATAGTTAAAGAAATAGCTGCCCTTAATGACGCAGAAGTAACTGTCCACAGCGAACTTGAAAAAGGCAGCACCTTCAGCATTATCTTCCCAATTGACCATTTTTCAGAAATCCAAGAAAGTGACAAGCCACTGAGTGTTACAGAAAAAGATTATAAAAAACCCACCTTACTGATTATTGAAGATAACAATGACATGCGCCAACATATATTCCATGTATTAAAACAAAACTTTAATTGTATATTGGAACCCAATGGAAAAAGCGGTATTGCCAGAGCCATTAAAGTCGTACCTGACATTATAATCAGTGATGTCATGATGCCTGAAATGAATGGCTTTCAAGTCTGTAGAACCTTAAGAAATGAACGCATCACATCACACATACCTTTGATTTTATTAACAGCATTGACTGATAGACCCAATCGAATTAAAGGCTGGCAAGAAGGCATAGATTTATTTATAGATAAGCCATTTGATGCCGAAGAGCTCAACATCCAAATAAAAAACATCATCAATCTCAGAAATCTATTAAATAAAAAGAATCAAAAACTAATTAAAAGTGACAATTACTCTGAGCTTTTAGAAATTGATAAGAAGTTTGTTATCAAGTTAAAGAACGAAATTAAAAATAACTACCATGAGGCTAATTTTGGTTTAACTCAGCTTGCTGGTTTAATGTTTGTCAGTGAAAAACAGTTACAAAGAAAAACCAAAGCATTGCTCAATTTATCACCCTTGGCAGTGTTGCGTGAATATCGATTTGAAAAAGCTTTGTCATCTTTGAGGAAAGGTTATCAAGTGTCTGTTACCTCAGAAAACTGTGGCTTCAACTCTGTCTCTTACTTTTCACAAATGTTTAAACAAAAATATAACATGACCCCTAAGCAATACAAGGACTACAACAGAAAAAACCAATAATTCTTTAAAAAGTATAAAAACAAAGTCGTTTTTCTGATAACTAAAAACCCATTAAAAACAGTACATTGTTGCTCGTCAATATATTTAATTGGCATGAGTATATAAACCCATCAGGTTTATATTGATATGAATAAAAATACTACTTCAGGTGAAAAAATGAAATTTTTAAAAAAGATAACACTGTTAACATTTATGATTCCAGCAATGGCATTAGCACAAGAAACATGTATCACTGATATATTTGGTAATTGTATTAACCCCCCAATTGGTGGCGGTCCTGGCGGCGGTGGGTCACAAGTCGTTTGGACAGGTTATTGGTATGACCAAAACCTGACACTTCATTCTGTTTCAGCCAGCACATTTGCAGCATGTAATACATTGTTAATGAATGCTGTCGCTGGACAAACTGTTATTCTTGGACGTTGTCAAAGAACAAATTAATAGATAAACTTTGAAATACCTCAATCTCAATTCTAATCTCTGAGATTGGGGTATGGGCACCCTAAAATCCATAAAATGCTGAGACTTTGCGTGTATCCATACTACACATCAAAGTCATCTCATTATCAATCATTATTAGTTGCAGTGGCCAGATCAGTGCAGCGCAATCAAGTCGTAAATTTAAACTTATTAATACTCCTAAAACTGTTAAACCATTTCAAATTTTAAGCAATATACTGGGGAGCCATTTGCATTTATTAATTAAAACACCCCTCTAAATCTCGTGTATAACGACAAATTATTTACTGTTAAGGACAATAAAAGCAAAACCAGTTGATATATGCTCTTATACGACTAAAATCCTAGGTTGTGTGAATTAACTTAGAGAATACTATGAATAAATGTTTGATAGCTTTATTATTGGTAGCAAATTTTCCTATACAAACTAGTGCAGACCCTCTACAAAGAGCTTGTCTGTTTCATGGCCAAATTTATAAAATCATGCCTTGGGAAGACATAGATCGCTGCCCTAAAACCTTGGCTTTCGGAGTGCCTATAGCAGGCTTTAATAGTTCTGAGCAAAATCCTCGATTTCATTCTCATGATATCAGCCATGAGATGAGTTTATTGAAAAGAACTTTCACCACCTTCGAAGACATACCCCATGATCCTGAGTGTTTTACTTCCGAACCTTATTAATACTTTGATAAGTATATAACTTAGTAAACAAATCCAAGTTAACAGTCAAGCGCTCAAGTTATCATTGATTTAAGTAATGACCCCAAAGAACCCCCTGGCACTCGAATCATAGTTATAGAATCTAATCATATTAACATCAGTATAAAGGTTTGCAGTTTCGGACTCATCTTACTGTTACTTTCGCTCAAGACGTTTTCAGCTGTTCCGGTCTTCCAGCACTTTGATGACATCCCTAATTTAAAAAACAGATACATTAAAACAATAGCCGAAGACAAGTACGGCTATATTTGGTTTGGCACATCCAAGGGATTATATAAGTTCAGGAACAGCCATATTTCAAACCCATCTAATCATGAGTTCTTAGAAAATATAAATGTCCTTGACTTATTAATAGACAAACAAAATCAATTATGGATAGGTACTAAGACCCAAGGCTTATTCTTTTACAACAATGATATTGGGTTACAAGTTCAGTCTGAAAGTAATCAGATAAAAACGGTTTTTAATATATTAAACACCAATGATGATGGGATTTGGATTGGGAGTGACACTGGTATTTACACGCTTTCCAATAATAAAAAACTGACTAAACCAAAACTTAACTCAATAATTAATTTAAATAACAAGCCGGTATATTCATTAACCTTATCTCAAACAGGTGAACTTATTGTTGGTGCCCAAGGTGTTATTCATTTCATCAACTTAAACAATGATTCAATCAAAAGTGTCCAATTAGAGACCAACGAATCCGTACATGACCTTCATATAGATCATGAAAACACATTGTGGATTGCCACCTCTCATAAGTTGAGAAAGTACAGCCCTGAATCAGAGGCGTTCGTTGCATCACCCACATTACCAGATTCAACGAGAATTTTATCACTTCAACAATTTAAAAATCACCTGTGGGTTGCATCAATTGATGGAGGACTTTATCAAATTGGTATATCAAACAATGCGGTTATACAATATACCGCCGATCAAAGTCATCAATCCTCTTTACTAGAAAATCACATCAGGACAATTTACATCTCTAAAAGAAACCATTTATGGCTTGCTAATTTTTCTGGTGGATTAAGCATGCTAGATTTAGACCAATTAAACTTTGATTTTGAGACAAATGTTGATAGCAGCATATCATGTGCTCGCAACTCAACAATAACTGCTATCATGGTTAATCAAGATAAAACGATATGGCTAGGAACAGAATATGGACTCATTAAATACGATCCAAGAAACTCAATTTGTCATGTCATTGACAGTCCAAATATTGAAACTAAGTTTACCGTATATTCTATCCAGAAAGATCAAAATTTACTTTGGTTGTCATCGTCAAAAGGGCTATTAAAATACGACAAAAACTCAAGCCACATCACCAGAGTATCACCAAGCGATCAATTTTCAACGGTATTCTTTTCATTAAAAACAGCAGATCAAAAATTTATATTAGGAACCGATGCCGGTTTATTCGATTACTCTCAAGAAAACCATACCTATAAAAAATATAAAAGTACTAATCCTGACTTTCAAAGCAGGACTTTTTTAAAGTACTCGCTCAGTAAAAATAATGATGTTTTACTCCCAACTTCATCAGGTCTGTTATATTTAAACCATGACAATATTCTTGAGCAATATCCAGATACTCTAAAAACTTTAAAAAATAAAGAAATCACTGGTATTCATATCAATGATTTAAATGAATTATTTATCAGTGTAAAAAATGAGGGGCTTTATTACTTTGATTCAAACCATGCCCTTAAAAAGCAATATCTTGACGAAGAATTTTTTTCATCATTCATTGGTAAACTACAAATCCAAAGTTCAGAAAACTCTGATGTGATTTGGCTGGGTAGCAAACAGGGCTTGATCAAAATCAATCTTCATACCCAAGAAAAACACGTATACTCTGGAACTTCACAAAACAACTACCTTTCATTGTCCCGTTCATCTTACACACATGAAAATAAATTATTTTTTGCAGGCGACAACGGTTATGTCAGTTTTAAGACAAAGTCAATCAACACCCAAAATCGTGAGTCCCCATTACATATCAGCCAATTATCTTTAGCAAATTCCATGGTCTACCCCAATCAAAAAACTACCAGCGGTTTTGTGTTAAGTGAGCCCATAGAAGAAATTGAAAAGTTGATCTTCAGTCACCGTGACAATTTTATCAAATTAGATTTTAATAATTTAGACTATTATAACCATCACGCAGTTAAATATGCTTACAAACTCGAACCGGGTTTCTCAGACTGGATTAATTTAGATCACCAAGAAAACAACCTTACATTTACTCACTTAGAAACTGGAAATTATGAACTTTTTCTTAAAACAACCAACCGCGATCAAGTATGGAGCCAAAACGTTAAATCAATCAAAATCCAAGTTATGCCTGCTCCTTGGTTTTCTTGGTGGGCCTATCTGAGTTACTTTCTAACTTTCATTTTCTTAGTTTTTTTATACGTCAAACAAAAAACCAAGAATCAACTCAAGACCAACAAATACCTGAATGACCAAGTCAAAAAACAAACCTTACGCATTGAAAACCAAAAACAAGAATTAGAAAACCTCATTGAGAGGAAGGACGAAATTTTTTCTAATGTTTCCCATGAGTTCAGAACACCCATTACCCTCATTAAAGGCCCTATTTCCGAATTAACCAAACAAGAAAAAAATAAAAATAAAATAAAAATGCTACATATGGTGGAAAGGAACTCTAATAGGTTGCTCAGGCTGGTCAACCAAATGTTAAAACTATCTCAGACGATAGAAAAAAACGATCAAAAAAAATTACCCATACAACTGGCCGTGAGCTTAGAATTAATTGCAGAACCTTATTTATATCAAGCTCAAAAAAATAATATTCTTTTTAGCTATGACGAATTCGACGATGTCATCATCCACACCACTCCAGATGCACTGGAGCTCATCATTGGAAATTTTTTATCAAATGCTTTTAAGTACACTCAACCCAACGGAAAAATTCACCTCGGAACACAAGTCATAGGTAACAAGATAAAGATTTACGTACAAGACGATGGACAAGGATTTGATCGAAAACAAAAAGATTTGATATTTAAACGGTTTGGGCGACTTTCACATCATCATGACACTGAAGGTGTCGGTATAGGACTGGCAATTGTAAAAGAAACAGCAGCATTAAATCATGCTGAAATCTCTGTTCAAAGTGAACCTTATAAGGGCAGTGTATTTAACATTATATTTCCTATTTCTGGACTTACTGCTTCTAATGAACATGAATTTATAACCTCTGAGGTAACCACAGATAATAAAAAACCTACACTGTTAATTATTGAAGACAATCAAGATATGCGTCTTCACATGCATCATATTTTAAAACATACTTTTAATTGTTTACTAGAGCCCAATGGCCAAGCAGGCATCGAAACAGCAATAAAAACTGTTCCAGACATCATAATCAGTGATGTCATGATGCCAGAAATGAATGGCTTTCATGTCTGTAAAATTTTGCGCAAAGAAATTATCACCTCTCATATACCTTTGGTTTTATTAACCGCACTAAATGACAAACCCAGTCGCATCAAGGGTTGGCAAGAAGGTATAGACTTATATATCAACAAACCTTTTGATGCCGAAGAACTGCTGTTTCAATTAAAAAACATTTTAAGAGTAAGAAATATTTTAAATAAAAAAAATCAAAGTTTAATAAAAAATGAAACCTATTCTGACCTACAAGAAATAGATAAAAACTTTGTGATTAAGTTAAAAAACATCATAAAAGACAACTACAAAGACTCATCTTTTGGTCTGGCACAGATGGCTGATCTGATGATTGTGAGTGAAAAACAGTTACAAAGAAAAACCAAAGGTTTACTTAACCTGTCTCCTTTACTTGTTTTAAGAGAATATCGCTTTGAACAAGCCCTCATCTCTTTAAGAAAAGGTTTCCAAGTTGCCATCACTTCTGACCAGTGTGGTTTCAGCTCTGTATCTCATTTTTCACAATTATTTAAACAGCAATATGGCATGAGCCCTAAAAATTATCAACAAATTAACAAAAATCCTGTCAAAAAATAAATTCCTAAAATTAATGTCGTTATACCAGTAAAAATTGACCCAAAATAAAACTACAGTTTGTTTTGTCATTCGAATGAATTGACTGGTTTTGTAAAACAACGAGTTTTACATTTATTCTTATCATTTAATGAGGTAATTAAAATGAATATATTAAAAAAAATGGCTCTTTTAACGTTAATGGTTCCTGCTATAACTATCGCCGGTGATGCTTGCATTGCACCTCCCTCCGGAGAATGCACACCAGGCGGTGGCTCAGGTAACTCAACCTGGGTTGGAGTTTGGTTTGACCTAGAGGCATTTCAACGCAGGTATGTATATGCAAATACCAGCCGACAATGTAATGACTTACTTATTCAAGCAACTGCTGGAAACCCAAATGCCCTGGTAGGTACTTGCGGTAGAGCTTAAATAAAGTATTCCTGATTAAGTACCCTGGTTGCATATGATTAAAAATGATGACTGGGGTACAATTTCACATATACTCAAAGAAACCTATAAGACCTCACCCATTTGAGCATGATAACTATTTACCATTTAAACCCAAAACATAATCCGAATAAACTATATAGATCAATGAATACTGACCTAGATTTCTAATTATTTTATTTGTTCAAAACGCATCCTTCAGTTAATATTATTATATCGAATAATTAAACTACCAAACCGAATTGTAAAAATAGCAAGCATTACATTTCTGGCTAACTGTAAAACTGACTCACAATCACTCAATCAACTCTTTTAGTGATTGCTGTCTTGCCTACAACATACTTCTAAATAACTAACTAACAACCTGAGCACATGACATTCCTACCTCAAGAAATAATCAAAAAAAAGCGTGATGGCCAAACTCTCAGTGCAGATGAAATTAATTTTTTCATCAACGGCATCACAGATAACAGCATCACTGAAGGCCAGATAGGTGCATTTGCTATGGCGGTTTTTTTCCAAGACATGAAGCTTCAAGAACGGTGTGATTTAACCACAGCCATGCAACACTCAGGAGAAGTGTTGGAATGGTCGCATTTAAACTTGAATGGGCCGGTATTAGATAAACATTCAACTGGCGGCGTGGGTGATAAAGTTTCATTGATGCTGGCACCCATCATGGCTGCTTGTGGTGCTTATGTACCAATGATTTCTGGCCGTGGTTTAGGACATACAGGTGGCACTTTAGATAAACTGGAATCTATTCCTGGATACAACACCCAAATTGCTCCGCATAAATTTGAACAAATAGTCAAAGATGTAGGCTGTTCAATCATTGGTCAAACCAGTAACCTCGCACCCGCTGACAAAAGAATTTATGCCACCCGTGACATCACCGCCACTGTAGACAGCATCCCTTTAATCACAGCCTCCATCTTATCTAAAAAATTAGCCGCAGGACTCGATGGCTTAGTCATGGACATCAAATGTGGCAATGGTGCTTTTGCTGATAACTTACCCATGGCTCAAACTTTGGCAGACAGTATAACTGCGGTGTCACCCATACCCACAAAAGCCATCATCACTGATATGAACCAAGTCATCGGACACACTGCTGGTAACGCATTAGAAGTGCTAGAGACCATTGAATACTTAACACAAAAACATGTTGATATTCGCTTGCATAAATTGATTGAAAAGTTATGCGCTGAATTACTGGTTATTGGAAAATTAGCAACAAATATTGAAGATGGCTCAAATCAAGTTAACAAAGTACTTAACAATGGCCAGGCTGCTGAAAAGTTTGCACGAATGATTGCTGCTCATGGCGGCCCTAACGATTTAATTGAAGCACCCCAAAAACACCTCAAACCGGCGCCCATAATCGAACCAGTTTTTGTAATGAAATCTGGTTTCATCAAAGCCATCAATTGTCGGGATGTCGGTATAAGCATCATTGAGTTAGGTGGTGGCCGTTGCCAAGCCAATGATCAAATAGATCACACAGTTGGGTTTTCGCAATTTCTCAAAATGGGTGACTATGTTGATAAGCACACACCTATTGCAACTATTCATGCCGGTGATACAAATGCGGTTAATTTAGCGATTCAAAATCTCACCCAATGTATTCAAGTCAGTGACCAAAAACCAAAATCATCACCTCTTATTTTCTAACTGCCGGCTTAGAAATATAAAGGCGGTGAGAAATAACCTTTATATATTGTTAAAGCCAGTTGCTAAGTAAATCGGCCATCGGATATAATACACGTCCTTTCTGAGCATAACAATTTCACCCAACATGACTAAATTTGTTTTTGTCACAGGTGGTGTGGTTTCATCTCTTGGAAAGGGCATAGCTGCAGCCTCTCTGGCATCGCTCCTTGAAGCACGTGGACTGCGTGTTACCATGATGAAATTAGACCCATACATCAATGTAGATCCTGGCACCATGAGCCCATTTCAACACGGTGAAGTTTTCGTAACTGAAGACGGTGCTGAAACAGATTTGGACCTCGGTCACTATGAGCGATTCGTTCGCACCAAAATGTCTCGCGACAACAATTACACTTCCGGCCAAATTTACGAAAATGTGATTCGTAAAGAGCGTCGTGGTGATTATTTAGGTGGCACTGTGCAAGTTATCCCGCACATTACAGATGAAATCAAGTCCAAGGTACGTAAAGCTGCGACCGGTTTTGATGTCATCATGGTAGAAATTGGTGGTACTGTAGGTGACATTGAATCATTACCATTTATGGAAGCCATTCGACAAATGGGGGTTGAAGAAGGTCGCAAGAATGCCATGTTCGTGCATTTAACTTTGGTTCCTTACATCCGTGCGGCAGGTGAATTAAAAACTAAACCAACTCAACACTCTGTTAAAGAGCTGCGCTCTATTGGAATTCAACCAGATGTATTATTATGTCGAGCTGAACACCCAATACCACAAGAAGAATTACAAAAAATTGCCTTGTTCACTAATGTCGAAGCTCGAGCTGTGATACCCGTACTAGATTGTAGCAACATCTATCAAATACCAGAAGAGTTAAGCAAAGAAGGCTTTGATGATTTAGTAATTGAAAGATTTAATTTATCATGCCAACCTACTGACTTGTCAGAATGGCAACGTGTGGTTGCCGCAGAAGCCAATACCTTACATCAAGTGACCATTGGTATGGTTGGTAAGTACTTAGATCATTCCGATGCTTATAAATCATTGAATGAAGCTTTGCGACACGCTGGAATTCCAAATCAAACTCAAGTTAGGATCAAACACATTGATTCAGAAGAGCTAGGTGAAGTAAAAAATGGCGCTGCCTTTGATGATGTTGATGCCATCTTGGTTCCTGGAGGTTTTGGTAATCGAGGCTTTGAAGGCAAAATATTTGCAGTAGGTTTTGCCAGAGAAAATAAAATACCTTATTTAGGAATTTGTTATGGAATGCATGCAGCCGTCATTGATTACGCTCGCAATGTCTGCGGATTAACCGACGCCAATACCACTGAAAATAATGAGCAAACACCCCATCCGGTGATTGGTTTAATTACTGAATGGATGGATCGTGCTGGGCAAAAAGAGATTCGAAATTCACAATCTGATTTAGGTGGCACCATGCGCCTGGGGGCACAAAACTCTCAATTACAAGTTGGCTCGTTAGCTCACCAAGTTTACGACTCGAATGTCATATCTGAACGACACCGTCACCGCTATGAATTCAATAATAATTATGCATCACAACTGGCCGAAGCAGGTTTGGTTTTTTCTGGTCATTCAGAAGATGCACAGTTGGTTGAGATGATAGAATTACCTGATCATCCTTGGTTTTTGGCGTGTCAATTTCACCCAGAGTTTAATTCAACACCCAGAGACGGGCATCCATTGTTTGCCAGTTATATCGCAGCCGCATTGACCCATCAAAAGCATACTGCCTAATGAAACCAAACGAAAATAACATCGAGAATAAATATGAAATTATGTCATTTTGAAGCCGGCTTAGACCAACCTTTCTTCTTGATTGCTGGGCCTTGTGTGATTGAATCAATGCAATTGGCCATAGACACCGCGGGACATCTGAAAGAAATCACAGATCGACTGGGCATCCCTTTTATATTTAAATCATCATTTGATAAAGCCAACCGCACTTCACTGAATTCGTTTCGTGGCTTGGGTATGGAAACTGGTTTAAACATATTATCAGAAGTACAAAAACAGCTCGGTGTTCCAGTCATAACCGATGTCCATGATGATTCACCCATTGAGGAAGTGGCTGACGTGGTAGATGTTTTACAAACACCGGCTTTTCTGGCACGCCAAACTAATTTTATTTTACGTGTGTGCAATGCTGGTAAACCAGTCAATATTAAAAAAGGCCAATTCATGGCACCTTGGGACATGAAAAATGTCACAGAAAAAGCACAGTCAACTGGTAACCAACAAATCATGGTTTGTGAACGAGGTGCCAGCTTCGGTTATAACAACCTGGTATCGGACATGCGTTCATTGGCAGTGATGAGAGGAACTGGTTGCCCCATTGTCTTTGATGCCACCCATTCAGTGCAATTACCTGGCGGACAAGGTGGTACCTCAGGTGGGCAACGGGAACATGTTCCTGTGTTAGCGAGGGCAGCCACAGCCGTCGGAATTTCGGGTTTATTTATGGAAACGCACCCGGATCCAGCCAATGCCAAAAGCGATGGTCCGAATGCAGTCAAACTGGATCAAATGGCAGGACTGCTTGAAACCTTAAAAACCATTGATCAAACCATCAAAGCAAAACCTTTACAGGAAGAAACCAATGAGTGGAATTAAACACATCCATGCCAGAGAAGTCTTGGACTCAAGAGGCAACCCAACCTTAGAAGCCGAAGTCACTTTAACATCAGGCGCTTTTGGGCGTGCCATTGTGCCTTCCGGTGCATCAACGGGTGCGCGTGAAGCAATAGAATTGCGTGATGGCGATAAAAGTCGGTATTTAGGCAAGGGTGTAAAAAAAGCTGTTAATAATGTCAACACCACTTTAGCTGACACCTTAACTGGACGTGATGCCACCGACCAAGCTGGTCTTGATCACGCCATGCTGGAACTTGATGGCACTGACAACAAGGGCCATTTAGGTGCCAATGCTTTATTGGGTATTTCTTTAGCCAATGCCCATGCAGTAGCCAACGACAGAAAAATTCCTTTGTACAAAAGCATATCTACTGTTGATCAATTTGAACTGCCCGTACCCATGATGAACATCATCAATGGTGGGGAACATGCTGATAACAATATAGATGTCCAAGAATTCATGGTGTTACCGACAGGGTTTTCATCTTTTTCAGAAGCGCTGCGTTGTGGTACTGAAATATTTCACTCTTTGGCCAAAGTACTGAAAAGTAAAGGTCTATCAACCGCAGTTGGCGATGAGGGTGGTTTTGCCCCTAACTTACGCTCTAATGTTGAAGCAGTTGACACCATATTAGAAGCCATTCATCAGACCGGTTATACAATTGGTAACCAGGTACATTTAGGCTTAGATGTGGCCAGCTCCGAATTTCATAAAGATGGCATATACCACCTTGCTGGCGAAAATAAACAGCTCACTTCTGAACAATTCACCGACTTTTTATCGTCTTGGGTTGATCAATATCCAATCATCAGTATTGAAGATGGCTTAGATGAGGCCGACTGGTCAGGTTGGAAACATTTAACTGAAAAATTGAGTGATAAAGTTCAACTGGTCGGTGATGATTTATTTGTCACCAATACCTCTATTTTTAAAGAAGGCATAGATAAAAATATTGCCAATTCCATTCTGATTAAATTCAACCAAATTGGTACCTTAACGGAAACTTTAGAAGCCATCGACTTGGCCCACCAATCAGGCTACACCGCCGTCATTTCACACAGATCAGGTGAAACTGAAGACAACACCATAGCTGATTTAGCCGTAGCAACCTCTGCCACACAAATAAAAACTGGATCTTTGTGTCGTTCAGATCGTATTGCCAAGTACAATCAGCTGTTACGGATTGAAGAACAACTGGGTGCTGATGCCGTATATGCAGGAAATTCAGCTTTTGACTTATTAAAGATTCTTTAAGGTCATTTATGAGGTTATGAATAATCAGCTTTTTACTGTCCAAACGACTGATTTATAGTTGGAAGAGCAAGCCATTACACTGGATTGCTCATATAAATAGAATAAGCTTTTGTCTTCATTAATAGGCGTGTGAATAAAAGCTTCAAAATATAATTAACTCATATTAACTGTATTTTTTAACCACATGACATAAGATAGATGTTCAACATCTAAAACCCTTGTGTTATGAAGAATATTTTTTATGCAATTCTACTGTTAAGCTTTTCTCATCCAAGCTGTGCACAGTATTCATTATTCGATGATTCTTATTTGCATGAAATCAGAATCACATCAACCGACCCAAATTTCTGGCAAACCTTAAGCGATGACTGGGCGGCTGGTGGCGATATTCCTTACCAAAACACAACGGTAGAAATCGATGGCAACGTACTGTTAGAAGTGGGCGTCAGGCAAAAAGGATTTTCTTCCAACTTTTTTGTCAGCACCACTAAAAAACCATTGAAATTAAAGTTCAATGAATTCATAGAAGATCGAGAGTTTGATGGGGTCAGAAGGTTAAACCTAATGAACGGGGTGGGTGACCCTGCTTTAATCAAAGACAAATTAGCCTATGACATGTTTAGGTTTCACGGTATACCCGGTCCAAGAGTAGCTCACACCAAACTGTTCATCAATGATGTCTATTGGGGTGTATATGGCATGATTGAACAAATTGATAAAAGGTACCTGAAACGTAACTTTGCTGATGACGATGGTAATTTATGGAAAAACCAAGGTAACTCTGACTTAAGCTGGTTAGGCGAAAATCCAGATAATTATACATTCGAATTGCAAACCAATGAGGAAGAAAATGACTGGTCAAAATTTTTAGGTTTTGTAGACTTTATTAATAATGCCACTGACATCGAATTTGAAAATGATTTCACTGATATATTTCATCTGGATGAATATTTGCGGATCGTAGCAATAGACGTACTCATTAACAATTGGGATTCGTATCATGAACATGGCAGAAATTGGTATATGTACCATGAACCTAAGTCTAATAAGATGCATTGGATGCCGTGGGATTACAATTTTGCTTTTGACCGAGCAACCAATGGTGATGGTGATTTAGACTTAATTCAAAACAATTTTGGTAAAATATTGAATGTCCGAATTTTCAACACCCCCGAGTTAAGAACTCGGGTGATGGATTATATGTGCGAGCTTTTGGATTACAATTTTGTCAGTGCACGTATGACACCGATGATGGATGCACAAGTTGATTTGATTGAAGAAGACTGGGATTCAAGTAATAACTTCTTCACCTTCCAAACCATCGAAAATTATATCGATGGCACTGTTTGGACAGGTAGCCCAATTGGATTTGGAGCTTACCAATCTTTAAAAGATTTTATGATTGATCGAAGAATCAGCATCCAAACTGACTTAAACAACCAAGGACACACTTGTAATGTCTTACCAGAGGCGGTGGCACAGCAAGATTTAGTCATCAATGAGTTTATGGCTGATAATGACGATGACAGCCCCTGGAGCGATCAAGACGGTGAATTTGATGATTGGATTGAACTGTATAACAACACCAATCAGCCGATCAATTTAGAAAATTATTTTTTAAGTGATACCAGCACCTTTGAACATAAATGGGAATTACCAAATATTGAAATTCCTGCCAATGGTTATTTGATCGTTTGGGCTGACAAAGATGTAGATCAAGCTGGATTACATACAAAATTTAGTCTGGATAAAGATGGCGAACAAATCATCTTGTCCTATATTGATGGCTCCATAATTGATTCTGTAGTATTTGATGAACAAGAAGGTAACATCAGCATGTCTAGAATACCCAATGGCACAGGCCCTTTTGTGGTCACACCAGCTGTAACTTTTGCAACATCAAATGACATTTTGGATGACTTAATCTTTGTCAATGGTTTCGAGAACTGAATTAGTGACCCATTGAAATCAAAGCAGATTAGTAGAATGTGTTACTTGCTTCGAAATTTTCGAACGATTAATTCACCTGAAATTAAAGCAGTAATGCTCTAGACTATTTTTGTTTGATACCTGCTTTTATGATTGAAAAAATACATCAAAAATATCATAAAAAAGGCCAACAACAACAAGATCGCTGACAGCCCATGAGCTTGCGAGTAATTCAATGTTTCAACTTGGTTATAAATCTCGATGGCAATGACTTTAGTTTCACCTGGTATATTTCCACCCACCATCAAAACCACGCCGAACTCACCCAGGGTATGAGCAAAACCCAAAACCGCAGCTGTTAAATAAGCTCTTTTGGCCAGTGGGATACTGACACTAAAAAAAACATCAATGGGTTTCATACCTAAGGATTTGGCCGCCTCTTTTAAGCGCGGATTAATCGACTCAAAACCATTTTGTAACGGTTGAACCACAAATGGCAAACTGTAAAAGATGGATGCAATAACCAAACCAGTGAATGAAAAAGTCAAAGCCGAACCCGTGAACTTAACCCATAACGAACCCAACCAACCATCAGGCCCTAAAAGAATCAACAAATAAAAACCCATGACTGTTGGAGGTAATACAATGGGCAAGGCCACCAAGGTTTCAACCAAAGGTTTAAGCTTGGATCGTGTTATGGATAACCAATATGCCAGCGGCGTGGTGACTAAAACCAGCAAAATAGTGGTTACCGATGCGAGCTTAAAGCTCAGCCACAAAGCCGTTAAATCAGGCCAGTCCACAATTAAGCCAACTGCTTGTATAAACACGATGTAAGCTCAATTTAAACCCACTAAAAAATTAATCATTATAAATCAACTCAATTATACAACCAGATATTGTAGTGAATGAAGTATATAGTTGTTTGACAGTTAATTGATTGATCAAATCATACTGCAAAAAAGTGTACACCTGATTTAAGTTACTTACATGAACCGCATTAACTCTTACACATTGAACTACTTATTTATGCTGTCTTTTATAAAATCTAATGACTTGGCTAAATAGTACATAACAGAACTTGAACGATTAAAAGAATGACCTTCTTCCTCAAAGAAGACAATTTCATTATTTTGACCATTAAGCTGTATCATTTGCTGCATTCTGAATGCATGCTCAGGCCTGACTCGTTTATCTTTCATTCCATGAAAAAGTAAGAACGGTTTTTTGATTTGATCAAGAAGATACAAAGGCGATTTATCTACCAACGATTTTAGTTCAGTTTTTGGATCACCTACAACTTCAGTCAACTTTTGATAAAAACTGGGATTCCTTGACAAGTCTTTGGAAGAAAACATCAATGGTAAGTCCATGACACCGGCCATAGAAACTGCGCATTGAAACATTTCAGGATATAGGTGAATTAACATCATGGATGAATACCCACCATAACTTCCTCCCATGGCACAAATTTGTTTAGAATTAATTGCATATTTTTTAACAACGAAATCAGTGACAGTGTAAATGTCTTGTTCGATTTTTTCACCCCATTGCCTCTTTCCTAGGTTTTCAAAAGCCTTACCAAATCCACTAGAGCCTCGGTAGTTCACTTTTAATGTGGCCACTCCTTGCGAAGCGAAATAATGTTGCATTTCGTCATTATTGGCATAATCTCTAACTCCAATTGGCCCTCCGTGTGGTATCACAACCAAGGGGTATTTTTTACCAGAATCATCAGTTGGCATCACCAAATACCCTTCTAACCCAATCCCATCATTCGCTTTGACTTTTATCAAATGATGAATACCTTTAGGTAGTACTTCATAATCAGGACTGAGGTCAAAAATTTTATTAACATCCCCTGATTGCGTATTTTTCATAAACCAAGCACCTTTAGAAACTGGCGTAGTACCGAACATCAACAACCTGTTTTTGTGTTTAATTTCAGAAATCTTATAAAGCCTTAAATCCTCTATTGATTGTAAAGCACCCAACTCAGAGTCTTCAATGGCATCAAAATATACATCTTGAGATAGCCCATTCTCAACCACTGTATAACCAATTATTTTTTGCTCATTGTTATTAAATATAATTCTGATGATGTCTTGTTCTGGGTCTTCGAACGCCAAACCTTGGTGACTACCATCTGTTGTTGAAAACTTGTGTACTGCATTCTTATCACCAAATTGATCAGTTAAGACATAATAAAAAGACTCATCTTGACTGAGTGCTTGTAACCAAAACAATTGAGACAAACCATTTGTCGTTTTAATTTTTTTCCATTTATTACTTTGGGCGTCAGACAAAAACCAATAATTATATTCAGTACCGTCATCATTATCAGAATACTTAGCAGTTATAACTGCACGAATTTCGCCGTCTTTATCAACCAACCAATCTATGATATTTTTAAGCTTTTTAGTTTTTGAGTAAATAGACCTGAATGATTCATCTATACTCTTTTCGTTACTGACATCTACTTTAAATATGCTGTTATTTCCTTTCAAACCTCTTTTTGTATCTGCAAAGAAAAATAAATGGTTTTCTTGATTAGATAAACCGTCTATCAGAAAGCCATCTTTTCTGAACTTAATATATTTTGCACTGATGGTGTTTTTTTCTTTATTGATATCTAAATGAGCCACATAACTGCGATTAATTTTATTGTTAGTTATGGTCAGAAAGAAAGTATTGTTATCAACCCACTTCAATGAACTGACTTCAGTATTTTTTGGCAGCCTCTGTTGATAAAGAAAAAACGTTTGGTAAGAATCAACATCTATTAAACCTACTCTGATCACATCAGCATGACTAGAATTAAATAGCATGTAATCGCCATTAGGGCTGACTGATTGAATATACTGCGTGCTGTAATCAACAAAACCACTCAAATTAGGATGGGCTTTAAGTTCGTTTTCAAGTGAAAAATCATCATCAATTATCGTCATCGGTAAATCATGATCGTTATCGTGCTGATTAAACACATCAGGCGTTTTGCTACCAGGGTATTGAGTTTTTGCATTGGCTAAATAGTTTGCATAGGGGTCATCAACTTGTCCACGATACTCAAAAGGTATTGCTGAATACTTTTTGAAATTTCTATCGAAAGATTCAATTTCGTAACTGAGAAGGTTGTAATTATCTAGTTCAAATTGAGGTATGTAATTACCCACCCACTCGGCACTGAAAAACCATGTACCTGGATAATTAATCACGCCGGGTTTGACTTTAAATAAGTATTGATCACTATCAAGCTTTGTCCGCGCAACGCCGCTGCCAAAGAATATATGAATGTATTTCCAATAAAAATCACCTGCTTTTACTTTAAGAAGCGCATAGTTTGTACCTTCCTTGATGTCTGTAAATTTAATGTGATCACCCAATCCAACACGATTTAAGGTTAATTTCGACACATCAACAAGGGTGTTAAAAGATATAAACAGATAACCCTCGTCTTCACCCAAAACATCTTTCTTGCCACTGGTATTGATTAATTTGCCTGTATTAAAGCGTTCTGCATGGAGCGCATTGGTAAACCATGACAGTGATACTGTCAGAAAAAATATATAAGTCAAACGCTTCAAGATCTTCACTCCTTTGAATTTTTCAGGACGTATATTTTACCCTTTATAAAAATATTTGTATATCTCAACCGGTAAAGAATGAACAACTCACTTATTCACAGTTGCTAAATAACCATTTGTTTGCAAAACGTTAATCACTTGCTTGGATTGAATGAAAGCTATAAATTTGTTCATAAGGTCTGATTTAGATGACCCATTTAATAAAACCATTGCTTGTTCAATAGGCTCATGATACTGGTTTTTAACTTTGTAAGCACACTGATCTTCCAATAGATTGTAATGCACCAATAAAGACTGCGCCACCAATCCAGCCGTTGCATTTTTACTGGCCACCATATGCATGGCATGTGAAACATTTTCACCCATCACCAATCGATCCGAAACTTGATGCCAAAGTTGTTTATTTTCCAAATATTGTTTCGCAGCCTTACCGTACGGTGCCAAGTCTGGGTTTGCAATGGCCAGGTAATTTAAATCATCACCCAACATAACAGCATGACAATCCTTGTGATTCGCAACCAGCGCAAGCTGACCAATGGCATAAATACTAAAACCTCTGGCCAACCCTTCATCAACCAAAAGTTGTGGTCGTTCGGTATCGGCGGCCAGATAAATGTCATATGGCGCACCTTGTTTGATTTGTGCATACAATTGACCAGTTGACCCAGAGCTAATAATTAATTCATGACCAAATTTTACTTTAAACATGGGTACTAATTTATTCATGGTCGGTACAAAATTACTGGCCACCGCCACATGTAGTCGTGCAGCAAGGCATACTTGCTGAGTTGAAACTAAAGCAGTAAAAATCAATAATTTAATGATCATCAAACACCTTTAATCAAGTTATCATCTTGATCACCTAACTGGTTTTCATCAGATTGTTTCCTGATCTCATCAACTTCGTTGGACAAATCCTCTTCTACCACGTTTTCTTCAGGTTCGGTAATTGTGCCAGATGATTCAGCTACAACATGTTCATGTTGATTAATTTTGATTCCTTCAGGGAAGATAACTTCACGTGCAGCATCAGGCATTGATATTGCAGCAGCATCAAAGGCTTTTTTAATGAGACGTAGCATGGCTGATTTAACTTTGGAGGCACTGTTTTTCTTACCGTTAACCCAAAAAGAAATCACCAAATTAACCGTAGCATCACCCAAGTTGTCCACCAAAACTTGGGGTTCAGGTTCATTCAATATGGCCTCATGTTTTTGTAGTACCTGCAAAGCAACTTGCTGCGCTTGTGTGATTGAATCATTGTAACCAATACCAATGTTGAATTTCTTTCTGGTATTTGGATTGGCAGTCACATTAACAATGGTATTTTTGTAAATGATGGCATTGGGAATATGGATGTGATTACCTTCTAATGTCATGAGGACAGTGCCTCGTGTTGTCACACTTTGAACCACCCCTTCATGACCACTTACAGCAATATAATCACCTATTTCAAAGGGGCGGCGTGCACTGATTAAAATACTTGCCAGAAAGTTCTCAGCAATGTCTTTAAAAGCAATACCAATGATTAAACCAAGTAAACCAGTACCACCAACCACTGTCATGGCTAAGTTCGTCAAACCTGTCAACTGTAATACCAAGTAGATACCAATCACGATAACAGGAATGGCAAAAAGCCTGGCACCCATTCTCAAAACGAAGGGGTTTTTTACTTTATGGCCAAGTACCTTATTGCCCAAGACTGTTGCCAATTTAGCCAACAACCAAGTGATTATCAATACCATAAGGGCTATGGTTATTTTGGGCAAAGCCCGAATAAATTGATCATATAAACTCGAAGCTTCACTCAGAGCAGGATCTAAATCCCACTGTTCTCCTAATCTAACCTCGATATTGTTCACTACTGCTATCACCCCTTGTGTTCGGTTTGCTGCAGCTTCAACCCATTGTTTATCAGTTTCATCGTCGGTCCACCCCGATAACACCAACACACCTTCCGTAACTTTGACTTCAGGTTGCTGAATACGGTCACTGACTTTCAAGATACTGGCAAAACGTTTTTCGATGGCTTTATCAGCCACAGTTTGATTGACTTCAATTTGTTGCTCAGTGTCTTTCCAGCTTGCTTTGGTGTTGACCTCATTGAGATCGGTGTCTTGGGCAACCACTGCATCAGACAGTAATGTAAGCACCCAAACTAACAGTAGGTTTTTCATGATAGTGTACATGGTAAGTTTATAAACGTTGACCAAATACAAATTGTAGCTTATTTTTCAAATTCCTTTCTGGCCTACTTCGCAGTGGATCATTGTATTTCAAAATTCCATGCCATTGAAGCTGCCAAATTAGGATGAAGGTGTGGTTTTAATTTCACATTTCCACGCAGAATTGCGTATGTTTTTAATCTTATTCAAACATTAAAATACAGCCATTCCATAATTCAAGCAGGTTTCTGATGAGCGAAAAAATATTAAATTTAATTAAAGACGAAAACATTGATTTTGTTGATTTACGATTTTGTGATACTGGTGGTAAAGAACACCATGTCACCTTACCAGCTTCTCAAATTGATGATGAGCTGTTTGAAGATGGTAAAATGTTTGATGGATCATCAATCTCTGGCTGGAAAGGTATCAATGAATCAGACATGGTACTGATGCCAGAACCTGATACTGCCTTTATTGATCCATTCAGCCAATATCCGACATTGGTGATTCGTTGTGATATTTTAGAACCAAACACCATGCAAGGGTACGAGCGTGATCCACGTTCGATTGCAAAACGCGCAGAAGCTTACTTACAACAATCTGGAATTGCAGATACTGCATTTTTTGGTCCAGAACCTGAGTTTTTTGTATTTGATGGTGTTAGTTGGAAAAATGATGCCAATGATTGTCGTTATGAAATTTACTCACGAGAAGGTGCCTGGGAGTCAGGCTCAGATGCCAAAGAAAATTCAGGCCACAGACCAAGAGTTAAAGGCGGTTATTTCCCTGTCCCACCTGTAGATTCATTGAATGATTTACGTTCAGCCATGTGTAAAGTCATGGAAGACATGGGCATGGAAATCGAAGTCCACCACCATGAGGTGGGCACTGCTGGACAATGTGAAATCGGCGCAAAATTCAATACATTGGTACAAAAAGCCGATGAAGTTTTAAAAATGAAATATGCAGTTCATAATGTTGCCCATGATTATGGCTATACAGCAACCTTCATGCCTAAACCTGTGGTTGGAGATAATGGCAGTGGCATGCATGTTCACCAATCATTAACCAAAGATGGCAACAATTTATTCACTGGTGACGGCTACGGTGGTTTATCTGAAACGGCGCTACATTATATTGGCGGTATTTTTAAACACGCACGTGCTTTGAATGCGTTCGCCAATTCATCAACCAATTCATATAAAAGATTGGTCCCAGGATTTGAAGCACCTGTGATGTTGGCATACTCTGCACGTAATAGATCTGCCTCAGTACGCATCCCATTTGTAAACAACCCCAAAGCAAGGCGTATAGAAGTCAGGTTTGGAGATCCCATGGGCAACCCTTATTTAATGTTTGCTGCCATGATGATGGCTGGCCTTGATGGCATTAAAAATAAAATTGATCCAGGTTCAGCAATGGATAAAGATTTGTATGACTTGCCACCTGAGGAAGCCAAAAATATCCCTACAGTTTGTCATTCATTGGATCAAGCCTTGGAGGCATTAGACCATGATCGTGACTTCTTAAAAGCTGGGGGTGTGTTTACCGATGATGTGATCGATGGCTTCATAGAATTAAAAATGGAAGAAGTCAACCGCATCAGAATGGCAACCCACCCTGCTGAATTTGATATGTATTATTCATTGTAATCGCAGTAATTACACGAAAATAAAAGGCTTATCACTCGATCAGCCTTTTTTTATAACTTTAATTAACATTTTATATACCCTAAACGTATTATTAATGATTAAAATATTACTTCAATTTAATAAAGAGGAAAAATTATGGGAATGATGTCAGAGTTTAAAGAGTTTGCTGTTAAAGGCAATGTGATGGATATGGCAGTGGGTATTATCATTGGTGCTGCTTTTGGTAAAATCGTTTCAGCTTTTGTTGGCGGCGTTATGATGCCACCTTTAGGCATGTTGCTGGGCGGCGTTGATTTTTCAGACTTAGCATATGTGCTAGAACCTGCTACCGCAACCGCAGAAGCAGTCACCATCAAATGGGGTGCTTTTGTACAAACAGCCATTGATTTCTTGATCATTGCGTTCGCCGTTTTCATGGTAGTTAAAGCCATGAACAACATGAAAAAGAAAGAAGAAGAAGCTCCTGCAGCACCACCAGAGCCAACTAATGAAGAAGTTTTACTGAAAGAAATCAGAGATTTATTGAAAAAATAATTACTCATCAGAGTATTTTTAAAAAAAGCCCAGACTTTATATCTGGGCTTTTTTATTTGCTTATATAAAATAGCGTCAAATCAAAGCATTTACATTTATGAAACACCTATGGCCACAAGCTATTTATGCTTTCAAAGTAACTTCAATCTATTAAGGTTCTCTCATTTATCCTTAACCAATGACTTGAAATTAAGAGCTCAGGCCTCACGTTTGCTTATTATTAAAATTTAAAAACCATGACTGTAACGAATTATTCATTGCTTTTAAAACAATTAGAAGCTTTATTATCCACAGAAAAAGATTTACAAGCCACTGCTGCCAACCTGTCTTCTTTCTTGTATAACAACTTAGAACAAGTTAATTGGCTGGGCTTTTATTACCAACAAGGTGATGAATTGGTACTTGGCCCTTTTCACGGTCAACCAGCATGTACACGTTTAAAAATTGGTCATGGCGTATGCGGCACAGCATTTGCCAATCAAAAGTCTGAAGTGGTGGACGATGTACATGCATTTGATGGTCATGTAGCCTGTGATGCCGCCTCTGAATCTGAAATTGTTGTGCCATTTTATACCGATGAAATTAATGGCGTGTTGGATGTAGACAGCCCAGTAAAAAACCGATTTTCTGCCGCTGAAAAAGAATTCTTTGAATCCGTGGTTGATATTTTCGTTCATGCCATACAATAGCAGGCATGACAACAATCACCCCTTCAAACTTAAAAAATGACCAAAGGCCTATTCTTAAAATTTTAAATACAACTTATAATAATTAAATAACAACATTTATATCAGAACAGGCATGACTGAAAAAGAAATGGAAGAAGGGCAGGCAAACCCAAGAACCGAACTGGTCAGAGACACCATAGTTTTACAATTAAAACTCATCGTTGATGGTATAAGAGATTTGGCTTTGATGCCGATCTGTTTATTTGCCACCATTTTTGGTTTGATAGTACACCGTGAAAGACCTGGGCGTTACACGTACCGAATACTCAGTTATGGTCGCTTGTCAGAAAAATGGATTGGACTGTTCGATGACGCTGAAAAAGACCAGCTGGGGCCGCTTGAGTATGAGGGGGAAAAATTTGATGACATCATTGTTAAAGCCCAGAATGCTTTTGAATCAAAATATGTTGATCCAGATAAAAAAGATTTTTTAGTCAAAAAGTTAAATGATGCATTGAATGACATCAACGGCAAAATAAACACCAAAAAAGCCTCTAAATAAACAACTGATATCAAATCCGATGTCATGATTTCATCTGGCTGGCTCTTGTGCTAAAGTTCATTTTTAACACAGGTTACTTCAGCCTTAAATCATGGATCATATTCAAAGTAATAAACATTCTTGGAACCAGCGAGTAGAGACACATTTCAACTCAAAATTTTATGATGTACCTGGCTTTTTGGCTGGTCAATCCTCATTAAATGACATTGAACTGGCTGGATTAACAGCTGTAAAAGGCAAGTCATTGTTGCACTTACAATGTCATTTTGGTTTGGACAGTCTATCCTGGGCGCGACTAGGTGCAACAGTAACTGGCGTAGATATTTCAGATCAAGCGATAACCAAAGCCATTGAGTTAAATAAAAAAACTGACTTAGATGCTGACTTTATTTGCGCAGATGTGATTGATTATGGCACTCAGTCAAATCAACTGTTTGACATTGTTTATACTTCTTACGGGGCCATTTGTTGGATGTCGAACATCAAGCTATGGGCTCAGACTGTTGCGCAAAAATTGCACAAAGGTGGTCATTTTTATATGGCCGAATTTCACCCGATTGCCGATTTAATGGGTGGCTACAGTTACTTCCACCAAGCAAAACCTGATATTGAATCAGAAGGTACTTATACAGAAAACTGTGATGGCTCAAAACATGAGTTTGCTGTATGGACCCATACCATAGCTGATGTAATTTCTGCTCTGATTGAGGCTGGGCTCCAGATTCAAGCCATCAAAGAATTCGACTACAGTCCATATAATTGCTTTGCTGGTATGCAAGAAAAACAAACGGGGCGATTTTACCTAGAACACAAAGAGCAACATGTACCCTTGGTTTATAGTATTCTTGCTAAAAAGTTGTAGCAACAATGTCAGATATATTCACCGATTCTGATCTACCGATTGAAGAAATCCAAAAAGACATTTTTATCATCAGGAATTTCACATCTTACAAAAAATTGATAGATGACATCAAGCAAGTGACCCACCAAGCACCTTTTCGGTTTATGTATACCCCCGGGGGTAAAAAACTCAATATATCAATGACGAACTGTGGTGATTTGGGTTGGGTCAGTGAGCCAAGCGGTTATCGTTATACAGCCACTGACCCCACATCTATGCAGCCCTGGCCTACAATGCCTGATTCATTCAAACTGCTGGCCCAAGATGCAGCTTATTTAGCACAATTTGATGAGTTTCAACCCAACGCCTGTCTGATTAATCACTACAAACAAGGCCGTGAACTCACCGCACATCAGGATAAAAATGAAACTGATTTATCACAGCCCATTGTTTCTGTTTCAATCGGTATGAGTGCTCGATTTCAAATTTATGGCGATTCTCGCAACAATAAACCATCAGAAATTGAGCTTTATGATGGTGATGTGATGGTGTGGGGCCGCAGTGCTCGTTTGACCTACCATGGAGTTAAAACCAATAAAGGTTTACCTCACCCAAAATTAGGACTTCACCGCATCAATTTAACCTTGCGGGTGGCATAACTTAATACTTTAAAATCATCATTTTTACTGACCATCAACAATTGACACTATATATTGGTAATTGCTAAAGCATTAAATAATTACAATGATGCTAACCACCTCAGTTGTTTTTGGTAAGTTGTAGGCTCAAAGTTGTCGGAATGGATATTCATAAAACCATGCAGCGAACTCACCTGAATAGTTTGAACATGCTGTTTATTAGAGACAATATTTTTTAAAATTTCAACATCAAAATGTGATTCATATTTCGGAAATATTAAGGAGGTTTGAGTCGTGGGCTCTAAATCCACATAGTTTCTTATTTGAGAACCATAGTATCCAATCGCATGATTGATTGTTCCGGGTAAAGCTTGGCAAGCAAGACGCCAAACAACCGATGCACCAACACTAAATCCAATTAAAGTTGTACCAACCTGAAACTTAATGACATCAATTAGCTTTAATAAATAGACATCCAACCCAACGTTTTGCATAAAATATGTATAGGCATCGGCTTCACACTCAAAGTCCATATCCAAGCCATTAAATGGATCAATAATTAAGTCAGCATTTATCCCATCAGCTAATTTATGTAACGCTGTAGTATATCCAAAAACATCTGATACCAAAATCTTACTCATAGAGACCTTTGATTGTATTGACTATGTGAAAATTATTGTTTGATATCTGTTCTGTAACGTTGAAACCAAGCCAATATATGATCCACTTTCGTCAATAATCGTGAGGGCCTACCTGCAATACCATGAGGCGAACCTGGGATACGCACCATCATCGTATCTACACCCAGTAACTGAAGCGCTTGGTAATATTGTTCAGTTTCTGATATGGGTGTTCTGCGGTCTTCTTCGCCAGTCAATAGCATGGTTGGCGTTTTGACATCAGCCACTACTGACAGGGGTGATCGCTGCCAATAATGTTCATGATGATCCCAAGGCATACCTGGAAACTGATGTCGTATTTGGCCTATTGATGAATCAGCTGTCAAAGTTTTACTCACCCAGTTAACTACTGGCTTAGCTGCCACCGCGGCATTGAATCGATCAGTTAAACCGATTGCGTAAGCAGTAGCTATGCCCCCAGCAGAACCGCCGGTTATAAATAAATTGTTTTCATCAACAAAACCTTT
>CAZVZJ010000001.1:0-130058 GCA_964631055.1 uncultured Marinicella sp. | reverse complement strand
GCCCAACAAATCCTCATTAACCGCGGTCAGTGTTTTGCTTATGCCTTTTTTATAAACAGCCAAGTCGGCTGGTCGAGAGGCAGATCCTTTGGTGTAGGCAATCACAGCGTTGTTGCTGGTGCTATAGCTTCCACTGACATATGGGCGGCCATTTGAAGTGCCACTGATACCATGCACTTTCTCTGTAACCTTACTTTTCAGCGTCACTTCAGCCACTTTTCTGATGCCACGTTCATCATAAGAAAAATGTATTGACTTGTTGTTGCCTGCCCAATCAAAGGTATCAATGCTGTGGTCCAAATCTTCTGTCAATATTTTGGCATCAGAACCATCACTTCTAACAACTGCTAATTTTGATCTGATGTATGAAACCTTGAGATTATCAGTTTTAATGTAAGCAATCTTATTGCCATCAGGTGAATAAGTAGGTTGAGTTTCAGCACCTGGCTCGGCGGTGACTTGTGTCAACTCACCATTCAAGCTGATACGATAAATGTCACTCTCAATGGTTTGTCTTTCCCAGTCTTTATCTCTGTTCGCCGAAAATAATATATGCTGCGAATCATTAGACCAGTCCAATGGTCCACCATATTGAAAATTACCGCTGGTTAGTTGCCGCTCAGTTCCTCCTGTTGCAGGAATGATAAACACATGATTAAATGCAGGAGGCACGATGCCACGACCATCTCTTTGATAACGAATTGAATCTATGACTATCGCAGGTTTTGACCATTGGGCCCCTTTAGGTTTTTTTCTGCTTTTAATGATTTGAGATTTCTGAGCATCTACTGGCATAGTAAAAGCAATATGTTTCCCATCCGGTGACCAAGCCAATGAAGAAGGAGGCTTACTTAAATTACTGATCAAAGCCGTTTGGCCTGTATCCATCCATCTGATATAAATCTGAGTTGTACCACTTTCATCAGATCGATAAACAACGCGATCACCTTGAGGCGACCATCGCGCTGATGAATAATTATGCTTATTTGACAACAATGGCCTATTGTTGCTGCCATCCACATTTACCAACCATAAATTTGACCGGCTTTTATCAGTCATTATGTCATTACTGTTCAAAGTATAAATGACCTGTTTACCATTGGGTGAAATACGCGGGTCACTGACATACTCTAAATCAAAAACATCCATACCATTGTAAACTTTTGGATTAATACTGTTGGTAATTTCATCTTTAGCGATCACCATATTGCAACCCAATAGCATCAGAAAAATGCCAGTTAAAAGTAAATTATATTTAATTTTCATACAGTAACCTTTTTTGTGAGTTTCATTATATTTTGGATTTTGCATGTAATCATGCATTAATTTAAATGGGTAGATCGATGTCTATACTGACGCCAGAAGATAACCATAAAACCACTGGTAAACATGGTTAAGGAATAAATAGCAGCTGGAATCGCCAATGCCGGCTGCTGCAGTATAGTGGCTGCTATTAAAATGGCCAATGTGCCATTCTGAACACCGACTTCTATAGCAATGGTGGTAGTTTGTGGCGCATTTAATTGAAACAATCGGGCCATAAAAAACCCTGCCAGCATGCTGAAGCCATTTAAACAGGCCACCAACCAGCCAGTAGCAACAATACCATCTTTAACAGCTTCAGGCTGCTGGAATAGAATCAGTACCACTAAAAATGCCAAAAATGCACCTGAGAATACATTGACTTTAGCCTCTTGTTGCAAAGCAAATTCTGGCTGTTTTTTTCTGATCCACATACCTAAACCTACTGGCAGTAAAGTAATCGCAATCAAAGTCAAAATTGTTTTAATCACCGGTAGTTCAATGATTTGGTTGGCCGCTAAAAAGTAATTCATGCTAAACCCAACTATCAAAGGAATACTGACAACAGTAATTAAACTACTGATAGCCGTCAAGCTGATTGACAAGGCCGTATCGCCCTTGGCTAAATGACTGATCAAATTAGAACTGGTGCCACCTGGGCATGCAGCGATCAACATCACACCAACAGCAATAATAGGTGAGGCACCAAACCAAGTCACCAAAACAAAAGCCAAAACCGGCAAGATCAGAATCTGACCCAATAATCCCAAAATCACTGCTTTAGGAAATACCAAGACTCTTTTGAAGTCTTCAACCACCAAGGACATCCCCATACCCAACATGATAATGAATAGCGAGAATGGCAGCAAATAATCAGTTAGAACACTGGTTTCCAAGCTGTAAACCTTTAATTCTTAAATGAAGAATCTAATGATTCAATCAGTTGATACAGTGGTTGAAAACTTCCCCAAATCACTAAATCAGAGCCGATGAATTGACGTGTTTTCCTGGCCACATCTTCACTTATCAACTGTTTTGACTGACTTTGATCGATCAGTAATTGATTTTCACAAGCTCGCTCAAGTTGGACAAACAAAGACACTGCCGTATCTACATCCTTACCCACCGTTAACAAACCGTGATTTTGTAAAATAACAGCCACATCCCCCTCATTCATAGCGGCTACAATCGCCTCACCTTCAGATTGTTCATGTACCACGCCTGTGAAGTTTGAAAATACACTATGCGCCTCATAAAACAAACAGGCATCCTGGGTCGTTGGTTCTAAGAGTCTTCCTTGCGTTGACCAGGCTTTGCCAAATTTTGAGTGAGCATGTGCTACGGCATTGATTTCACTGTCAGCCGCATGAATACGTGAATGAATCATAAAAGCTGCGGTATTTACCAAACCTTCACCCTCAACAATTTGTCCCGAATGATTCATTCTCACTAAATCACTGGCGCAAATATTCGCAAAGTGAATGCCCAATGGGTTGACCCAAAAGGTGTCTGTTTCAATGGCATCCCTAACAGTGATGTGACCAGCCAGCCCGTCGTCAAAACCATAATGCGCAAACAATCGAAAAGAGGCGGCTAAACGTTGTTTGTGATAGTTTTGCTTTTGCTTAATATCATTAAATACCGGCGGGCCGAACTGAGCAATGTTTTCTTCCTTCCCAATTGCGCCACTGGCTTTCATCTGCTGTTCACCCGGCTGTTTTATTGACATGGTTTTGACCTCTCATGATAAAGTTAAAACCAGCTTAATATGACTGCAGATTTTTTTCCAGTGCTTATGATGAGAACTGAATTTTAAAATTCATCGATGCTGATCAATTAATATCGAATTACCATCCGGATCTAATAAACTTATATGGCCTGGCCCATGATCATTTTCTAAATTTGTAGCGGTCATTTTTATGCCAGAATCTATTAAATTTTGATGAATCAACCTAACATCATCAAAATTTTCAAGTTCATTACAATGTTGATCCCAACCAGGATTAAAGGTTATTACATTGCCCTCGAACATACCTTGGAATAACCCTATCGTGTTGTCACCATTACGCATAATCAACCAGTTTTGAGGTTGTTCGCCGCCAACAACTGAGAAACCTAATTTCTCATAAAATATTTTAGAAACTGCAATGTCTTTGACAGCCAAGCTGATCGAAAAAGCACCTAATGATTGGTTCGAATTGTTTGTCATATTTGACTCCATATATGATTAAATGAGACTTTTATACTAGCCAAATATGAGCAATCACGCATCACCCCTTCGGGTGATTTTTAAATTGACTTATTAGCCAAGTAATATTGTAGTTGTAACCAACCAAGCCAACCAACCAAGATCGCCACCAATCCCGCAACTGTCATGCCGTTAAGGTCAGTGATCCAAATTCCTGATAAAAATAAAACAACCGTGCCTAAAACCCATAAAAAATCACCAATAGCGATCCATAAAACCAAGCTAGGTGACACCACTTTTTTATTAGCTATCCAAAGTAGCAACAAACCATAAAGATTCAATACCACACCAATCACAAGAATAACAACTTCCGGTGCAGGCTGATCAGTGCTTAAAAACTGAATCACAATATTAGGAATAAAAACGAATAAAGCCCCAAAAAACAAACAGTTTAAGCCATTTAATTTCAGAGTAAGATTTATATTGGACATTTCAGCACCTTCATGTAAACATAGTTGACATACTAGTATGAGTCCAGCCACATGTCAACCAAGTTTACAAAAAATGCCACGCCCATGAAAGATTCATTAACCCTCCAGTTAGTGATGTCAACAAACTTATTACAAGAAAGAATTTCCGGCATGTTGGTAAAAGCACTCAAAGAAAAAGGTTACAAAACAATCAATGCCAGTCGATTGAGTTTTTTAAGCACCCTAGAGTGTGGTGTGAATTATGCTTCTGAAATCAGTCGAAACTTAAGGGTATCAAGACAAATGGTAGCCAAAACGGTCAAAGAACTGTGTGAGTTAGGCTATCTTTTACAAGAAAAACCTGTGGGTAAACAAAAGGCCATTGTATTTACATTGCATGGTGAAAGGCTGATCAGTGAATGTCGTAACACCTTAGCCAATTTCGACGAAAAACTTAAATTGAAATTAGGAGGCAAAGATTTAAATCAATTACTTAAAGGCATTGAGGATGTTAACGGATTATTCAATGAATAATTTAATCTAAAACTTCTCAGGCCTTGATGGATATGGACTTCGCACATCATTCCAAAAATGTTTTGATTTCCTCGCTCTGATCCAAAGCATCCTGATAACCCAACTCAATCAAGGCTTTGGTGTAACTGGGTTCAAACAACAAATAGCTGGGCATGCGCCAATCTTTTCCCCAACCACCAATTATTTTTAATAGTGACTTGACTGGCTTAGGTATGCAATGAGCATGCGCTTCGGTGATACTCCTTACATCAACACTGGGTTTAATAATTAAGGTTTGAATAGATTTCAATGATATCTTTTGTTGAGCTGGTGCCGCCAGTAAATCAAGGGTTTGATTAATTCGTTTTAAGCGAGAAAGGTCTGCCATCAAGCTATCCATAAAAATGGTGTCCAACATATAGCCGCCTAGTTCACCCATGCTTGGATATGCACCGGCTTCTTGCGGTATATCTACAGGGCTTTCATCTCGAGTTCCAATCACCAATATTCGGTCAGCACCCAAGTGAATTGCAGGTGAAAGCGGTGCCGTATTTCGTAAACCACCATCACCATAGTACTCATGGCCAATTAACTGCGCAGGAAATAGAAATGGCAGAGCCGTTGAGGCCATGATGTGATCAACTGTGATTGCTTGTGGCAAACCAACTCGCCGAGTACGGTGCCAAGGAATGACATCTTCACTCGCTTGGTAAAAACACTTCGCCACAGATGTGTCATATGAAGTGGCAGCTATTGATAAGCCAGTTAAATCTCCATCTTTGATGGCCGCTTGAATTTTTTCTAAGTGTAACTCTCGCTCAAGTAACTCACTTAAAGGCGTATTATCCAATAACGATTTGGGTGGGCTGATGCCTAAACGGCCCAGAAATAAGGAGCCAAGCACTTTCGCCATGGTTTTAAAAACTTGTCTGGCATCAGTGCGGTAGACATCAGCACAATGAATGGTGGTCCAAAAATGATTGAGCCTGGTTACGCCGTGTCTTTGATTTTTCGCATGCGAGGCCATAACCACCGCATTAATGGCACCAGCTGAAGTACCATTAACAATTGGAAAATTAAAGCCCTTTGGCATGAATTCCATAATCGCTTTGATAACGCCCACTTGATAAGCACCCCGAGCTCCACCTCCAGGTAGCATTAAGGCTGTTTTTTGAGATTCAGATTCGGTCATTCTTACATTATATCCTGAGAAAGCCAATGATTTATATCATCCAAGCCTTTCTTTCACTTTAGGTAAGATTCGTCTACTGACAGGGACATTAAACCCATGAGACAATAGAAGCCGCCCTGCGCCTGAAGAGCTCCTTTCAAGGCTTTCGATCAATGTGGTATTAACCAAATAAGAACGGTGGGTTTTTAAGAAAATAGTTGGCAAACGCAATGACAACGTTGCCAGACTCCCATGAAAAAGTTTAATGTTACCATCAAGCAAAATCAACTCTATGTAATCCCCAGCCCCCTTACAATAAGCAATTTCATTGATCTTGACCCATTCAATTTTACCCGCACTGCGAATCTCAATTTGGGCTGCGCTGTTCTTCACAGTTTGCTGATCTATGACTTGCTGCAAATGAGCGGCTCTGGCTTGATCTTTTAATTGTAGCTTTCTGATTTGCTTGATTTGGAACGCTTGTTGGGCCATCAAAGTAAAAATCAAAAATGCCACGCAATAATAATAAACAGTATCAATAAATACATAAGAATTCATTAAGATCATCGCCATAAACACCAGCAACATCATAAAAACAAAGCGCATATCTTTTTGGCCCTTATGCCAAGCAACTGCCGCGTATAAAAGTGACAAAGTAACCGGCAATAAAAGAGCGAGTATGTTTTTAACGTCAAAACCAGCAACAAACACCACCATAAAAGTGATTAAGGGGTAGGCAAAAAGTAGATGTTTATAGCGTTGTTTTAGATTAATCAATGATAAAACGTAAACCATTAAACACAGGCCGAAACCAAATGAACAAATTAATATTAACAACAAACGCCAATCATGAAACGGATATAAATAGGCAACCAACCCTCGATAAATTTCAAGGAACAATTGAGATGCAGCTAAGGCAGCCATCAACGGTAATAAATAAGCCCTTATTGGAAATTCATTTATCCTAGCCACTAAGAGCAAATAAAACGAACCCAGTAATAAAACGCCAAAAGGCAACATTGAGGGCCAATAGTGCCTGAGTATTTTATCGGTCAGATTGTGGTACTCTCCTACAAAAATATTTTGGATAGGTGACCCAAGGTCTAAAAAACCATGATGAGCAGAAAGCAAGACTATTAATTCGTTACCTTGACTCTTTAACAAATCTGCTTTTAATGGAAAAGCTGCATCAATAGCACCTGGCAATTCATTCTCTTTATGCAACGCCGGTCTACCGTTAGACCCAACAAAATGACCATTGATGTAAAAACTTGAAGACGCTTTACCAGAAATAAAAACCCCTAACGGCTGGGTCGATTGAGTTGTTTCTGAGTCTAAATTCAGTATGATTTTAACCCACAACAATCGTTTTTCTGGATCAATCTTTTGCACCCTCTGGGTTTGACAAAACTCAACTGAAAAATCCTCTTCGTTGAGTTTGCTGATTGGTTTATTGATAACAAGTGCCGGGGAAACTTCACATACTTCAGCCAACACTGGATGACTCAGTTCATTGGCCTTAATATGCAAGCTTAATAGCCCCAGTAATAAAACCAAAACTGTCATATGTGGTTTCTGCTGATTAAGTAATTCAATCCTCATGCGTTCATCGTAATGCTTTTTTTGAGGCTAACCAAGTCCGTTGGTAGAAAATTAGCTACCATTGGCCGAACTAGTAACTCAGTTATAGCTTGTACTTGCTACTGTATAGTTTTTACTCAGAAATTAAATATGAAAACTTTATTGATCATTGTCAGTATTATTTTTACTGGATTGGGTGTAAGCAAACCACTTAAACATGAGAAAGCCATCACCTTCATCGCAGGAGATGAACAAACAGTAGCAGCTTACCAAGGCGTTTTTCATGTCACAGAAAACCGCAAAAGCAACAGTGGTAAAACCATACCTTTACATTATGTAAGATTTCCAAGTACCAGTAAATCCCCAGGCAAGCCAATTGTTTATTTAGCTGGAGGGCCAGGCGGTTCTGGCATTGCTACTGCTAAATACCGACGCTTTGAATTATTTATGGCCATGCGTGAAGTGGCCGATGTCATTGCATTCGATCAACGTGGCACTGGCGATTCAAACACCTTACCAGAATGTAAGACCGAACAACACCTGCCTAGTGACCAACCTATCAGTGATGAACAATACATCACTTTGAATCAAAAAGCTTTGAAATCATGCTTTGCATTTTGGCGAAACCAAGGCATTGATTATGCGGCATACACCACACCCGAAAGTGTGGCCGATCTTGATGATTTAAGAATACATTTAAACGCCGATAAAATCAGCCTATGGGGCATTTCATATGGCAGTCATTTAGCCTTAGCTGCAATGAAAACCATGGGAGATAAGCTACATAAAGTCATCATTGCCAGTGCAGAAGGTTTGTCGCAAACAATCAAGTACCCGGCAAGAACTGATGCTTATTTCACTCGTTTAGAAAAAGCATTGAATGATCAAAGCAAAACGATTGACACTGCAATTAATATCAAATCACTAATGAGGCGAGTTCATGACAAGTTGGATACTCAACCTCTGATGATTTCATGGCAAGAAGAAGGCCAACAAATAAACCACTATCTGCAAGCTCGCAACATGAAACAAATTGCTTCAGCAATGATCTCTGACCCCGCTCGTGCGCAACAAATGTTGATGTTTTATCATACCGTTGATGCCGGACTCACTGGACCCATCACCGAAGTCATTAAAGAATATTTTAATCCTCAGGAGCCTATCAAATTCAGGCTCATGAGTTCGGTGATGGATTTAGCCTCTGGCATCAGCCCATCACGTCGAACTGTTATTGAAAAACAGGCACAATCAGCTTTATTAGGAGGCTTTTTAAATTTCTCACTGTACTTCTCTGACTTGGCTTATGAGCTCAACCTAGATCTGGGCGAAGCATTCAGAAAAGAAGTCACAAGTGATGTACCAACATTACTTCTTAGTGGCACATTAGATGGTCGAACTTACATTGAGAGTCAACATGAAGCAGTTGCTCAACTATCTGATGTGACCAAAATTACTGTGAAAAATGCAGGTCACAATTTATTCAAATCTTCACCCAAAGTGATCGAGACCATGTTGCAATTTATGCGCGATGAACCTATCAAAGAACATGTCATTGTTGTTGATTTAGATTGACGATTGAAGCAATAAGTTAACAGCATTAATTACACAGAAGCTAAAAATACCTTTGGCTTCTGCCAAAGCCTTTGTTATAGTCATCCAAAACAAAATGACTCTGCATGTATAAATCCCTTTTATTGATAATTCTGATCAACGTGTTTTCTCTACAACATACGTTAGCAGACCCCAAAATAACTGAAGAACCAAAACCCATTTATTCATTGGTGGAATCTGAAGTCAAATTTAAAGCAGTCATGGACTTACCCACCAATCAACCTGACTCCAAAATAGCTTATGGCAAAAACGAATTACAATTTGGGTATTTATGGTTGCCTGAACAAAAGCTTCATAAAAACCTAATTGTATTGGTACATGGTGGTTGTTGGCTCAATGCATTTGGTGTTGACCACTCGTTTCCAATGGCAACAGCGCTCTCTCAAGCCGGACACCCTGTTTGGTCATTAGAATACCGCAGAACTGGTGATGTTGGTGGCGGATGGCCAGGCAGTTATGAAGACATCAAATTAGCTTTGATGTCTTTGTCAAAATTAAAAGCCAATGGTGTGGAGACCAATCAACCCATTCTGATGGGGCATTCTGCTGGTGGTCATTTAGCTTTATTAGCTGCCAGTAAATTACCATCAATTAAACTCAAAAGAATTATCGGCCTGGCAGCCATCACCGATATCAGCCGCTATGCATTGGGTCCAAACAGCTGCCAACAAGCCACAACCCAATTCATGGCAGGACTACCTCATGAGCGTGCTGAAGATTATCATGATGCCAGTTTAATATATCGCAAACCAACTAACAATATGATGCTTTTCTATGGTGGTGCAGATCAAATTGTTCCAGAGATACAAGCTCAATTGTATCAAGTACCCAAGCAATTGGTTACAGATGCTGGGCATTTTGATTGGATTCACCCTGGCTCCAAGGCTTTTCAAAAACTATTGAAAGTTTTGAAGCAATGACGGGGTCAATCATTTCCAGCAAATTTATAAATTAGGCGCGACACTGTGGATGAAATGTTGATACAAAATGCGGTATTCTCACTGGTCATTTTAATACTTGCCAGTTTGGTTGCAGAACCATTGGCTCGAATTTTAAAACTACCTTTTGTGGCGTTTTTAATTATTATGGGTTTTCTGGGTTCAGAATTGATCGTATCTCTTGGCTACGATACTGGAATCAGAGCATCCAGCTTTAATCAATTGGTTTTTTACGTCTTCCTGCCTATCATTATTTTTGAGTCCGCCTACAGTATCAATCGCAAAGCGTTACTCATGTGCTTGTACCCTATTTTAATTCTAGCCATGCCTATCATGCTAATTTCAGCAGGTATTGCAGCTTTTTTAATCTATTGGGGTATAGGACATAGCAGCGGATTTCCGGTTTACACAGCCTTGGTCACCGGCGCTTTGTTAGCCGCTACCGACCCCATGGCTGTGGTTAGCCACCTAAAAAGAATCAAAGCACCTGAAGAAGTGACCACATTGATTGAAGGTGAATCCTTATTTAACGACGCCATTGCTGTTGTGTTGTTTACCACGTTGTTAAGCATGGCGCTCAGCCTTCAGGGCTTTGATAACACAGAAACAGAAATTCCACTGTGGTTTCATTTTATCAATTTTTTGAAGATATTTTTTGGTGGTTTATTATTTGGCGTGCTTTGTGGTGCTCTAGGTACGTTTCTCAGTTATGTACTTCAAACCAGAATATTAGAAAATGTGTTGTTAGTTTCAGTTGCTTACGGCTCTTTTTTGATTGCTGAAGATTTTTTAATGGTATCAGGAATGATGGCAGTGTTGGCATCTGGCTTAATTATGAATAAAGCCCATGAAAGGTTCATCCCTAAAGAGGATCGTCAATTCATTAACTATTGGTGGCAAGTCATCAGTTTCTTTGCCAATGCCATGATTTTTATACTATTAGGGGTAACCATCACTTACAGTATGTTCGAGGAACGTTGGCTGGCCATGCTAATTGCAATTGGTGCTGTGTTGATAACGAGAGCCATCGCCATATTTATTATCTTGCCAGCCATGATGTTTAAAAATAAAGAGTCAGTAGACATGCCCACCAAAAAAGTATTGTTCTGGGGCGGAACCCGTGGTGCTGTAACAGTTGCCTTGGCTTTGTCTTTACCAGTCGAACTTAATGCTTGGTGGACTATCCAATCCATGGCGTTTGGTGTGGTTTTATTCACACTATTTATTCAAGCCCCTACCGTGCCTATGCTCTTAAGAAGAACCCACCCAAAAAAAACCTGATCAATGAAACATCAGCTACTTTTTTGCTTTCGAATCAAGTGTTCCAATGACCACTTGTCCTGAGAGTTGTATAGCAACAATACAGCAATCATTAGCATAAACCTGGGAAGCCAATGTGAAGTTGGATCATAAAAGGCATCTTGTAACATGTGCCCATATGCAACAATCAATAATAAGAAGCCAATGATAATGGTATTCAGTCTGACCCAAAAGCCAATGAAGATTAAAACCCCACATATCAGCTCAACATAGGGTATTGAATAACCCAGTAACAATAACAACCATTCAGGGATCCAATGGTCTTTAAAGCCATTGATGAAAAAGTTTTGCGCATGGTTAGAAGCACCAATCACAAAAACTTTTTGCACACCAATCATGCCGACAAAAATTCCCAGTGATAGGCGGCTAAAAAACGAAGCAAAACCCCAATTATTCACGGTATTTTTTCCTCATTGGGGTTTTATTCGTTAAATTAACACCATAACTCAATATTCAACCTCACCACCATCAACTCTTTTAGAAAACTCCGTTTCCATTCCTGCTGATAGTTTTCTGGCTTGATTGATCCAGTCTTCACGTTCAATTCTGCCAGGGAAACTCATGGCTTCATTAACCCAGTCCACTTCATCTTGAGAGAATGCAGCCACTTGTTTGAATTGATAAATACCCAATTTATTGAGTGTACCTTCTAAAACAGCGCCAACACCTTTGATTCTTTTTAAATCATCTACATCAGCAGGAGGTTCAGTCATAAAAGCGATTTTCTTAACAGCTTTGGGTGCTGGTGGTGGAGTGGCAGGAGCTGCCGGCGTACTCACTTGTGCCGGAGCTTGCTTCTTGACTGGTTCAGTTTTTACTTGTTGTGTGTATTCATGTTTTATATTGCGACAACAAAGCCAACAAAAGAAGCCACCCAAAAGTAACCCCAATAAAAATGCCAGCAACAGCCAGACCCATGTTTGAAAAAATAAATATGCCATTTTTTTCTCCGTTATTTAATTTTAAATTCGATGCGACGATTCTTAGCTCGTCCCGTGGGAGTTTTATTGTCAGCGATGGGTTGTGTTGACCCCATACCAGCAGCGCTTAAATGCTTTTCATCAGCACCTTTTCGCACCAAATAATTAACAACGGCTTGAGCACGTTTTTCACTGAGAATTAAATTGTTGTATCTTTTACCGGTGTTATCGGTGTGACCAACTACCTCAATAAAAGCATCGGGGCATTGTTCTAGCACAGAGACCACCTGGTCTAACACCGCAAAGCTTTGTTGTTTGATTCGAGCTTGTGAGGAAGCGAATAATATGGTGCTGCTTTCCATCAATGACGTTAAGTCATTCTGACATATATTATTCACCACCTGGACTTCTTCGATGACGGGTTCAGGCTTAACAACTTTAATTACATTAATCTCATTACTGATTGTGTAATTTTTTCCTAGCTTGGAAGCCATCAACCTACCCGCATCTGTCTTAAGTTGTTCAGTAGAAGTTTCTCCATTTAACGTCAGGTTCTGACCTGCAAAAGTCAGTTGTGAAGGCACATACGAAAACCCATTAAACAATTGAGAGAGTTTATTCATTTCTTTCAGATTTTTCCCCACCTTTAATTGATTAACCACACGATCAGCGCCAAACTGTTGTTGGGCTGAACGAACCAGTTGATCTATTTGTTGCTGATTGGCCAAACTTCCTTTTAAGACAACTCGCTGAGAGTTGATGTCGGCAGAAAAATCAGGCGACTGCAGTACAACTGGAGGTAATACCTCTCCACTCCATGTCACAGAGCTAGTTACAAGATGACCTCTTGCATCGGTAGTTGACCCAGCCACTTCCAAGGCGCTATTTTTTGCACCTTCAGATGGCGCTTGTCCAGAAATGAGTACATCTCGCCCTCGGTCTTTGGTTTGAACTTCAGCCCATTGGTGCCCTGCTGCAGTCAATGACTGCTCTACTCGCGTTGACACATCAGCTTCAATATTTCTCCATTTATCACCGCCAAAAGATAATAACATGATCAGATACAGTAATAAAAATGCCAACACCAGCCACAGCCAATATTTTTTAAAACAATTTAAAACCCTCATAACTTATACCTCCCAAATTGAGTTAAGCTTAAAATTGATTCATCATTATAGAGTATCAGCCTGGTATCAATTATCTGCTTTTGTGAATTATTGTTAGAAACCTAATTAATTCGGAATATAAACATCTTTGTTAAATTAGACAGATACCTTGTTCTAATGATTTAATCATTTGTTCCTTAAAATTCTAACAAACTTATTAGTACAATTATAATATAATTAATACTTAATTAATTTTTTCTGTTTTTGATCACAATTGTCAATCATTCATATGCCCTCATACTGGAACGAGTTTTTGTGACACTACCTAGGCCATTGAAATCCATATAATCGCTCACATGAATAATGCCTGGCGCACAATACTTTTGTTATTTTTATGCTGCTTAATTTTATCTTCGATTATTTAATTTAAATCACCTTTTGAACCTCACAAATAAGAGTGACCTATGTCACAATCTGCAATAATTGAACACTTGGCAAACTGATGCACTTTGATACAATGTCCACATGAAACAAATTATCTTTATAGTCAGCCTGTTTGGATGGGTGTTATATGTCAAAGCCGAGACAATGACAGAAAATGGGCCTAACGAAACCTATCAAACTGAAAACAGCATAGCCATTAGCGATGCAGCTGGTATGGCTCAACATTTACGTCAAGAGTTTGGTATCGCTAAAGCGGTTTATTTAAGTCAAATTGCGCAACAATTATCCCAATCCTTTGCTTCAAACGAACAACTACAACAACAATGGAAGCAAGCTTTAGCTACAGAAATTATAGAGCCTACTCATTTTACCCAAATCAATACCCATGCCCTCATGGCCCAAACTTTGGTTCAATACACCAATGGCATGACCTTAGATCGATTCCGGCAAGTTAATTTACCACTGACGCCTAAATTCAGATCATTGAATGACCCTTATGTCAGATCCCGTACTTTCCAGACTTGGCTAAACCTCACTTACCATTGGCAAAACATCCTAGAAAAAGGTGGCCAAGAAAACATGGCTCAATGGTTAGCTTGGCTTCAAAAAAGCCCTGTAAGCTCAACCAATAAGACCTTACCCAATAACTCACTCAATCCAGTGCTAACAATCATCAACAAAACCAATTTTGAAGATGTTGATCAACTGAATAAAGCGCTCAGTGAGGTTAACTACTTTACTCCACTTGCTGTTGCCTTGATGCGTCAAAAACTACACTTAACCCAAAAACAAACCATCGCATTGGGTTATGACTGGATAGAAATTTATCAATTGCTTGAATTAAACAATGATTTATTGACAGCCGACCAACAGCAAGAAATTTCAAGGCTGATAACCCAAGCTAACAATCATTGGCAAGAATCAGAGCAACAAATTAAAAAAATCAACGAGCCTTTATTTATTTTGATCAATGATTTATTGAATGTCTTACCAGAAAAATTTAAAAACCCTGACCATTTCAATGAACAACTGAACAGTAAAATACTGACTTTAATCACCGGCCTGCAAAACCCTAATGCTTATTTTTCCCACCCTTTACGACAAGATATACAAGAAAACTTAGAAGTTTGTTTGAATCTAAGCGTACTACAAAATCCAGAACCACCTGCCCCTATTGCGAACAAACAATTCAATAGTTGTTTGAATGAATTTATAGAATGGGGAACGGTTTTAGCCCGCAATGCCAACTTATCTGGGAATTTGATCCAACTAGATAATCCAAACAGCATCAATCGAGCTTTGGACTTACCTGCTGCACAAGTCACCAACAACCTAAGTATGCATGCAGCTTCAGAAATTAATTGTCAACAACAGTTGACTGCACAAGCAAATATGATCGAGTGGCTACTATCTGCTGAGACTGTGGCTTGGTTTCATGACCGTTGGCCAGGATTAATGGCGACAAAATCACCCAACAGTCAAATCGATCAGTTAATCACAGTAGGCGAACAACTTTTCCAGTTTCCAGATTGCGTTAGAAACAAACAACCACTTTTAAATCAATTCAATGAATTACAAAACAAGTGGGAAAGGTTGAAGCAAGAAATTGTGATTCATGTCAATCAATACCGTAACAATGTATTAAGCCCAAACAGCGATGTAGATTTATTCGAATCAATAGATCAAAAAAGTAATTACATTCCTGAAAACTTTGTGGTTTCACCTTGCGACTCCACCCAATCCTGCGGTGCCCAAGTAACGCTAGATCCAAATAATGACCTCTTGAACTTATTCCCCAATCATTTGAAATTAGCTGCTCAATTTGGTTTAGGAGAGTTAAATATTTGTTATGAGAATGTTAGATGGGAACAACGAAAGACCACGCCAACCCATTTAGATAACAACAAAATTGCCAACTTTGAAGGTCAACTTTCGATTCAACTTAACGGTCTATTTCAAGGTCAAAGTGTATTCACCAAGTCACTGTTGAGCGAACAACGCCACGTTTATTTGTTTGGTGAAAACAACCAAGAAACTCTTGACACAGCATGCCCACTACCACTTGTTGGCAAACAAATTAACACCAGCCTTGATCGAGGAACATTTGGCTTATTTCCCAACCGTTTAACATTCTTAGCTGCACAAAAAATTGATATCAATAAAGTAATGACGAGTAACTGGAAACAATGGCAAACACAGCTCAATGTCAAACCTGATGAATTCCAATCATACAATGAAATGAACGAAGTCAAAACAGCATTGAATGATGCATTTTTAAAGCGTGTTGATCAGCTACAACAACAAATTTACCGCAAACTCATTACCAATAACCAATCTAGAACCAATGATTCGGCATTGTCTAAAGCGGCATTTGAATACATCACACACCGCAAACTTTTATCTCACATGAGTATTGGTTTATTCCCACAATTATATGCCAATCGACCAACATTACAGGCTGCCATCAGTGGCAATGATCGGTTGGTAGATATGGCATTCTTCCGCGAGGCCTACGACAACCAAATCAATGTGGCAGACATGATCGAAAATGGCGACCTGAACTTCACAGAACACCAAGATGCTTGGGATACAATAAACCAAAGCGAATCTCTGGTACACTCGACATTGGATCAATTAAGACAAGTCAAAACATTTGCGCAGTCAACACCAGCTGATTCAGTCAATCAATAAGTTTAATTTTTTCTTTAAGAATTAATGAATTTGCCTTCAAATTGCACATTGAGGGTTTAATCCTTTGGCCTTCGCTTCCTGTTCAAATTCAAGCGCTTTGCCCATGAATTTATTTAATTTTTCTATGCGGTTTTGTGGTTCTGGATGTGTTGATAAAAACTCTGGTGGACGTTTGCCAGCAGAAGCTTTTTCCATATTACGCCACAATGTAACGCTTTGTCTTGGATCAAAGCCAGCTGCGGCCATAAAGTGTAAGCCATAACGGTCGGCTTCTTTTTCATGATCACGAGAGAATGGTAACATCACACCCACCTGTGCACCTAAGCCCAGGCCTGTCATGAGCATTTGTCTGCCGGTTGAACCTTCCACACTTTGCTGACTCACCACATCCGCTACTTGAAGTCCAGTCTGAGCCAACATTTGCATCGAGATACGTTGGTTGCCATGACGCCATAAAACATGGGCCACTTCATGACCTAAGACAGTTGCTAACTGTGAAGGCGTCTCTGCCACTTCTAACAATCCGGTATGAACACCAATTTTACCACCAGGTAAAGCAAAAGCATTGGCTGAATCATCTTCGAAAACCACAACCTCCCACTGTTTATTTCTCCACTGATCTGGCAAAGCATTGATAATCGCATAAGAAACACACTCCACATAATCATTTTTACGAATGTCTTTAGAGATTTTTTGTGCTGTTTTCATTTGTTGAAATGTAGTGACACCCATTTGGCTCATCTGCTCACTGCTCACCAACATCAACCTTCTGTCGCCACTTGGTGTGGTGGCACATGCCGATAATAAAGAAAGCAGAAAGACTGTATATATTATTTTCATGTCAATACCTCGCAATTTTTTCATCAGTGTAGCTCATAATAAACGAGTACTCGGTAAATAAATGTAAAAACAGATATCCGTTTATATCAGCGTAAAACCAGATAACTGATTAAAAAACCCATCACAAACATCACTGCATAAATCAATTTTGCTTGAGTGTATTTTGATTTAACAGTCTGATCTTGTTGAACTTTTCCCATATGGTGCAACCAAACCCACTCCAGTAAAATCACAAACACAAACAACATAATAAAAACCACTGATAAAACGCCAACAAATTCTGACCAGGGTTGTTCTGGTATTAAATAAGTGACGATCGCCATCAAGTTGAACATGACAATGGTCAGCATCAAAGTGATTCTTAAAGGTGTGTAAACAACTGGTTTATTGTTCATTGTCTCTAACAAAGTTATAAAAAACTTATTATATCAACTTAATGAGATCTTATTGCCACTTTAAGCTTCAACTCAACATCTGTTATAATCATATTTTTTACGTATGGACACATAAAATATCTCATGAAATATTTAATTTTATTACTTATTTGTGCAATTCATCAACCAGCCAAATCAGACTTTGATGACGCTGCAGATGCCTATTCAAGTAAAAATTATCAAGTGGCTTTTGATGAATTTTTTCGTTTGGCCAAACTGGGTAACAAAAGGGCCCAATTCAATCTCGGCGTGATGTATTTAAATGGCGAATATGTTGAACAAGATTACTTCCTGGCATATGCCTGGGGCAAGTTATCAGAGCACACAGAAAGACCGGAGTTTTCGAAAATCAGAATCATTTTGGAACAAAACCTTTCAAGCCAAAATTTAGCAAAAGCTAAGCAAGCGTATGATTCTATAGATCAGGTATATGGCGAAGAACATATTTATGCCAAGCTATCACCAATTGTTTATCAAGAATCTGACAAGAAACCAAAAATAAATAGTAATTTCAATTACAAAATCATAAAACGAACCGCCCCACGCTACCCCAAACAAGCCTTGAACAAAAAACATCAAGGCTGGGCTACCATTGGGTTCGAAATCCATCCCGACGGAAGGGTAAGAAACCCCTACGTCATTGACTCTTTTCCACCTGAATTTTTTGAAAATGAATCATTAAAAGCTGTTCAAAACTTCATATTTGAAGTAGATTTCGCGGAAGAAACCGAACCCTTTATATTTCATGGGCGCCAAACCTTTGAATACGCGTTGAACAATCAGGTCAATTCAAATTTTTTGCGCCAACATTACAACAAAAAACTCGCAGCATTGCTTGATGCAGCTGAACAAGGTTCAGCACAGGCACAATACCTTTATGCCATTGCTGCCAGTTCTAATTTAATGAATAAAGACAATAAAATCCCTCAAGAGGAAGTCAATCAATGGTTACTTAGATCAGCACAAAATGGTCACGTTGAAGCCCAGTTTAATCTAGGGCGAAACATTCTCAGAGGCAAAGGCTGTCAAGCAGACAAACAAAAAGGTATAGACTGGATCGTCTATGCTGCCGAACAAGGCCACCCAAGATCATCACGCACAGCTTATTCTCTGTTAACTAAAAATAACAACTTGAATAACACCGGTAAACCAGCTCAATTCTGGTTAAAACAATCGGCTGAAAATGGTGATGCTGATTCGCAACTTGATTATGCTGAGTTTTTAGCCAGCCATGAAAATAACAGTTCAGAAGACTTGCTCATAGCCAGAAAGTATTTAGATAAGCAAGCCCAAACAAGAGACAAGTCAGTCAAATGGTATCAAGTTTCTGCAATGATATACCAAAAACAGGGTGAACCTAAGAAGGCTGAAAAACATCAAAAGAAAGCAAATAAAATGGCCAATAAACTGGGATGGGAAATCTAAACTCTAAGCCAAAAACTTTCATGATATATCTGACTCATGCTTTTGACCCGATTGATTAATGATTCAAGTATATACATGTGAATTGAAAGAATCTGATTTTCTTAGATTAACAATACTCCGAGACTAATTATCAATTCGAGTAATAGACCCCGTTCTCAACTTTCGGAAAACGGGGTTATGCTTGGATAATTAAAAATCTATTTTTAATGCAGGATTTATATGAGTAGTGCCTTCAATCAATTCTAAATGCAAATGGGGTCCTGTAGATTTCCCGGTACTCCCAACATATCCAATTACCTGCCCTGATTCAACAATATCTCCTACTTCGACCTGTCGCTCACTCAAGTGAGCATATAGAGATTGGATTCCATTACCATGATCAATAATAATGGTCTTCCCATACCCTTCTTTTCCTTCAATTGAATCTGTAGATGTCAATACCATCCCTGCTTGAATAGACATTATTTCAGTGCCCTTATCTGCTTTAAGATCTATGCCTTTATGGTTTTGCTTTCTGTGCTTGGATGATCCAAATTCAGAACTTATTGCATACTGGATTAATGGGCTTATCATTCTGTCATTGTTATGTGAAACCTCTCCATGTGAGGGGTTCATTACAAAGACAGAAAATGACGCAATGGCATAAAAACATCCCAGTTTAATTTTTTTATGATTTAACTTGAAATTTTCATTTGAAAAATCAATGATATTCTTAATTCTCATTTTAATACTCCTGTGGTTTTGATGTGAGAAGGTTGCAACTAACTCCTCAGAAGAGTTCTTTGCACAATTGTGAAGGGTCTTAAGCATCGTAACTGCATAGACCTTTCGCAAATTTGGTTTATTTGAAATGACAGCTTCATCACAATTTAACTCTGCTGCCCAATTCATATTTTTATCAAAATACATAATAAAAGGATTAAACCAGACAAAACAATGAATGATTTGAGTCAATAACATGATTCTGTTGTCATGGTGTTTAATATGGGTCATTTCATGCGCTAGAACCAACCCTATTTCTTCTGCATTCAGTTCTGATAAAAGGTGTCTGGGTAACACAATGTATTGACCTCCCAGCTCAAATGCAAAAGGTGATATTCTTTTATTTGTGATTAAAATCTCTACACCAGTTTCTTGATTGGCCATTATTGCCAAATCATCTAAAAGAGCAGGAACTGCTACAAAACTCAACGGTTTCGATTCTCTAATAATTCGAAAAACAAGGCGAGATCGACTGGTAAACTTGATTAACTTAAACAACACCCCTGCAAAATACATATAAAGCCAATAGTGTGAAAAGTTTTTCATTAGTTGACTAGAAGGGTTAGCCACAGCCTCCTGATTAATTGAAATATCAAAACCACTGACCAATCCTGTGTTCAGCAATGAAAAATCGAACGTTGGTATAACCTGAGCCATATCTGGCAGAATAAAAAATAACAAAGGCAAACAACATATAAAGATGTTAGCCAACCAATAGTTTCTCCAACTTAAATAATTTAATTTATTCGGATGTATTAAATGAATCAAACTAAGTATTAGACCAATAACAATGCTAAACACACATATAACAACAAATTCTCCTGTTGCAACTGCCGAAAAGTTATTCATCATTTTCAGAACTTTGCAGTGTTTCCAATAAGTTTTCTAACTCTTTTTGTTCTGCATTGTTCAGTATTTTACTGTCTACAAACATGGAAACCGGTAATGGTTCATCAATTTCCATCACCCTTTTAGCAAAGTCAGCAGCAAAATATGCCAACGTAGCAACTTTACTGACTCTTGCCTTGTAAACCAGCACACCTTCAGCCCGGTCAGTGTGACAACCCAAGTAGGCTTTAGCCTTCATTCTATCCAATGTTTTTCTGGTTGAAGAGAATGACCAATTAAGTTTCTTTGCTATACATGCGTGTATTTCTTTGGCGGTTAATGGTGATTTTGTCCAAAGTGCTTTTAAAATCGCGAGCTCTGTTGGAGATGGTTTTTTCTTTTTCATCTAAATTTTTTGCAAATATGAAAGTAAAAAAACACATCTTGCGACATCTGTCGCAAGATGTCAATGACTTTATTTGTTGGCCATTCAGTTTAACTTTTTATTTGATGAAAGCCTTTTCATTCAATTTATTTTAAAAAACTGTCCCGTCTGATGAGTCCATAAGAATCAATTAACGATTGATTAGGCACAAAAAAACCCGCTATAAAAGCGGGTTTTCTCAATCGCTGTTAACCTGAATTTACTCAGGTTTTGCTTCCAGTGCTTTCATTGACAAACGCACTCGACCTTGTTTATCTACTTCTAATACTTTCACTTTAACCGTTTCACCTTCTTTGATTTTATCGGTGACTTTAGCCACACGTTCGTGACAAATCTCAGAAATATGTACCATGCCATCTTGACCAGGTAACAGGTTAACAAAAGCACCAAAGTCCATAATCTTAACCACTTTACCTTCATAAATGGCGCCAACTTCAACTTCTGCTGTTAAATCTTCAATGCGTTTCTTGGCCAAATCACCATCTTCTTGATTGATTGAAGCGATGGTTACAATGCCATCATCACTGATATCGATGGTGGTATTGGTTTCTTCAGTCAAGGCACGGATGGTTGCACCACCTTTACCAATGATGTCACGAATCTTATCAGGGTTCACTTTAATGGTTTCTAAACGTGGCGCATAAGCCGACATTTCTTGACGAGGTGTCGAAATGACTTTATTCATTTCCTCTAAGATAAACTGACGACCTGCTGTGGCTTGGCGCAAAGCAATTTCCATGATTTCTCGGGTGATCCCTTGAATTTTAATGTCCATTTGTAAAGCAGTGATGGCACCTTCAGTACCGGCTACTTTAAAGTCCATGTCACCCAAATGATCTTCATCACCTAAGATGTCAGACAACACGGCGAAATCATCCCCTTCTTTGATCAAACCCATCGCGATACCGGCAACAGGTTCTTTCAATGGAATACCGGCATCCATCATTGATAAAGATGAGCCACAAACCGAAGCCATTGAGCTTGATCCGTTGGATTCAGTGATTTCAGAAACAATGCGCTTAACATAGGGGAATTCTTCTTCAGAAGGAACCACAGCCATTAGGCCACGTTTGGCCAAACGACCATGACCAATTTCACGCCGCTTAGGCCCACTCATAAACCCAGCTTCGCCCACACAGAATGGAGGGAAGTTATAGTGGAACATGAAATCGTCTTTGGTTTCGCCTTCAATACCATCAATCAATTGTGCATCGCGACCCGTACCTAAAGTAGTGGCAACAATTGCTTGAGTTTCACCACGGGTGAACAAAGCTGAACCGTGAACACGAGGCAAAATACCCACTTCCACAGAAATTGGACGAACTTGAGTTGGATCACGACCATCTATACGCGGTGAACCTGAAATGATTTTACCACGAACATGTTCTTTTTCTAACTTACTCACCAAAGCCGAAACTTCTTTGGGGTCATGTGCCGATTCTTCTCCTTCTGGAAAAAAGTGTGCATTCACGGCGCTGCGCATTTCATCTAATGCAGCATACCGATCCTCTTTAACCTGATTGGCAAAAGCAGATTCAATTTGCGCACCAAATTGACTGTTTATTTCATTCAATAATGTTTCATTAATGGCTTCTTCAGTCCAATCCCATGTTGGCTTGCCATTTTCAGCAGCAAATTCCTTGATTGCGTCAATGGCCACTTGCATTTGGTCATGCCCATAATTAACAGCACCCAACATCACTTCTTCGCTCAATAAATCAGCTTCAGACTCAACCATTAAGACGGCACTGTCGGTTCCTGCAACAACCAAATCCAATTTGGATGTTTCTAATTCTTCTAATGAAGGGTTTAACAAATATTCGCCATCTGCATAACCAATTCTGGCCGCACCAATTGGGCCACTGAATGGAATGCCTGAAATGGCCAATGCCGCTGATGCGCCCAATAATGCTGGAATATCAGAATCAATTTCTTTACTGAAAGACATCACAGTTGCAATCACTTGAACTTCATTTTTAAAGCCTTTTGGAAACAATGGTCTGATGGGTCTATCGATTAAACGACAAATCAGGGTTTCTTTTTCAGTGGGTCTACCTTCCCTTTTAAAGAATCCACCAGGTATAGCACCTGCCGCATAGAATTTTTCTTGGTAATTAACCGTTAATGGAAAAAAGCTGGCATCTGGCTTGGCTTCTTTTTTACCCACAACAGTCACCAACAACATGGTATCTCCCATTGAGACTTTAACTGCTCCAGTTGCTTGTCTTGCGATTTGGCCTGTTTCTAATGTAACGGTGTGTTTACCGTATTGAAATTGTTTTACTTGTTTTTTCACTTAAATTTTCCTGGCCAAAATTCGACCTGTTATTTTCTCTTCTTACCTACTTATCCACTCCCTTGAGTGAATATAAAAAAAAACCCGCAAAAGCGGGTTTTTAAAATCTGATGCGCTTATCTTCTTAAGCCTAGACGTTTAATCAGGTCTTGGTACCTGGCTGTGTCTTTACGCTTAGTGTAAGCCAATAATTTGCGACGTTGATTAATCAACTTAATCAAACCACGTCTGGAATGCTTGTCTTTATTGTGAGTTTTGAAGTGTTCAGTTAAATTGGAAATTCGGGCTGTTAATAAAGCCACTTGCACTTCTGGTGAACCGGTGTCTTTATCACCAGTTTGGTATTCTTTGATAATTTCTTGTCTTTGTTCAACTGTAATCATAATTACGCTCGCCGAAGGGGTTGAATGATGTCATTAAACCCATTAATAAAACCAAACTGCCGTCAGACCGTCGCACAGTTCAGATGTGGGGCGTATTCTAATAGTTAAAGTAATTAAACTCAAGCAAAACAATGGTAATTCATTACTGATTCAATCGACCAACATAATACATTATTTAACCAAAACTGTTTGTGATAACCATTCATGTAAACTTTGTTTTTTAAATACGAAAGCGCATACATCTGCGATAACCATAGTGATGGCCAAAACAAATTGAAAAACAGACCCAAAAGGGAGAAAAACAATATAAAAGTAACTTAATAAAGTCATACAAAATAAAGCATTTCTGATCAGAATTTTTTCTACACTTGGTCTATTTAAAAAGTGATCATAAACCTGAATGTCATGTGCTTTTTGACCAATTGATTGACTTACACCTGTCATTTGGCCCATTATTTGATTCAAGCCAAAGCTCAAGAACCCTATGATTTCACTGTAATTTTGCAAACTGAAACTACCCGCTACCAGCATAGTAAAAAATAGTGATAAAGACGCGTCTATGCCAAAAGCAAACAATCGATCGAACAAACCTGCCACACTTTTATGTGTTTTGTTAACTGGGTCAGGTTGAATCAAGCCAAGCATATGATCACAATACACAGGTTCGATGGTCCTTTCATATTCTTGCCAATAAGCACTCCAATTGAATACTTCATCAAAATAAACCACAACCTCTGGTGGTATTAATAAGATTTTGTTTTGTTTTAACTGAAAAAAATTATACTTCGCCACCTGCTTAAACATGTTTTTAGAAACTTGATCTTTCACCTCAAAATCATGAATGTTGTGAAAGTCCGATAGGAATGCCCAATTTTCTTTCTCTAGTTTTTCATGAATGGTGTTAAAGACCATTTGATGGGTTTGTTCAAATAGTTCATCAATTAGCTTTTGTTCTATATCAATATCTGTACAATCTAGTTGATCCAGTGAATCCGTTGTTTGATATTTTTCTCCCGATTCATTGACGCCTATTTCAACTTCAACCTCATCAATTATTTGTTCTTCATCAGGAACAATCGGCTCTGGTTCAATCAAATTTTGCTCAAGCACCTCAGCTTCAATATCCAGCTGTAGATCTTCAGAGTCACCAACTTCATTGCTTACCTCTATTCCATCTTTTTTTGTTTTTATGTTATCTGATGGGACAGAGCCCTTGGTTTCTTCATTTTTCTCAAGTTCAGGGGAGGCTTTATTAATCAGTTGATCTAGCTTGGCAGTTTTTGGTTGTTGAGCAATCAGCTTCAACGCGTATTGATAGGCTTGATTAATCTCTTGAAATTTTTCAGGTGCTTCATCAGGACGGTATTTGCGGATCAGTTTGGCATACGCTTTTTTGATGACTTTTTTATCACCAACCTCATCAATACAAAGTATATTCCACGGATACACCTTAATTTCCTTTGTAAGAAATACATTTTAAAATCACAAAACAGTGAGTAATAGAAAAAATCAAGTGTAGTAAATTAAAGTTACTCATGCTTTTGCAGCTTGAGTTTTTGAAAAATAATCGTGTGGTAGCGAACCTTTCAGTAAATAAGCAAATATTAATATCAAACAAGCATATAAGGCCAAAACTCCCATTAACACATCCCCTTCTACAACTTCTTCAAACAACGCTATAAATATAACGTATAAAGGAATTAACATCACTTCAAACCAAATAAAACGCATCAAAACTGTTTTTCTTTCTGGCTTATTAAGACACTGATCTAAAAATTGATATCTCAGGAACATTGCACCTAAAGAATTTCTTGCTGGCAAGCTCATTTCTGTAGCTAATCTCATCATTGCAAAACCAACCCAAAAATACCAACTTCCTTTGATTTCCTCAAAATCAATAAATCTAATATAGTGAATGATGACCCCTAAACTCATGAAATAAATTAAAAAATCAACACATAAAGCATATAATCTCGTTGATATTTTTGGTTTGTATTTCAAACTTAGACTCAAATCTTTCTTCTCAACATCTGCGAATACTTGCTGAATATAGCTCTGCGGGAAAACATGGTTGTATTCTTGCCAATTATCTTCCCATTGATACAAAGCGTTCATTTGAATCACCACATTAACCGGAATGCGGTTTGTCTTATTCTGTTTTTTATGAAATAAGTTGTATTCAGCGACCCTGCGAAACATTTCTTTAGCTACTTGATCGCGAAGGCTAATGTCATGAATTTCATGATAGATTTCTAAAAATAACCAATTCTTTAAATCAAATCTTCTACGAAATGTAGAAAAAGCAAGTTCATGAACTTGATTAAACATTGATTCGATTTGATTATCTGTAACTTCATTGAAATTTCTTTCGTTTATGAGTCTTTGATCATTTAATTCTAGAGTATTCGCCATTTCATTTTGATCTGACACGGCAATTAAATCTAAAGGTTCTTTAGTGTTATTAGAATTGATTTCATCCGTTACTTGTTCCGATTTAATATTCGCTTGATGTTGAATTGACTGTGATGCAAATTTATAAGCTAGATTTATCTCCTGAAATTCATCTGGGTATTCATCGGGTCGGTATTGACGGATTAGTTTCGCATAGGCTTTTTTGATGACTTTTTTATCATCAGTTTCTTCTATCTCAAGTACATCCCAAGGGTACATCAGATCCACCGGTTGGCATCAAATGACTCCAAAGCTTCAGACATGTCTTTAATGGCTTGTACAATAATTTTCGGATCCTGAGAATGAATTTCTGCTTGAAATTTCTCTATCAGCAGGTTGATCTCGTGCCTTTCTTCATCAAGACTGTTTTCAAAAATACTTTCCGCTCGCCACATGATTTCTTTGACTGCTTCGTTGTCCCTGGGGTGAACTTTTAATACAGATAATTTGTCTTTGGAAGCTTGTATTTGTTCTGGGCTGAGTTCTTGTGGAGAATTGTTAATCAATAAGTGAGCAGTTTCACCCGTTGATTCAACCTCAGCATCTACTTCTAAGATGCCATTGATGTCATAACTGATGCGCAGATCAATACGCTGCATGCCAGCTTTGTCTTTAGGAACGCTGACTTCAAATTCACCCAACTTGATGTTATTTTTAACCAAACGGCTCTCACCTTGATAAATTTGCATTCTCAGTTTTGTTTGGTTGTCATTAACTGTAACATAACTTTGAACCCGACTGGCTGGCACCACTGTATTGCGTTCAATGATGGGTGAAAAAGTTAAACTGTCATCATAAACATTGTTCCCAACCACACCTGTGCCAAGTGTATAAGGGCATACATCTGTTAACACGACATCGGATAAATCTTTATCTTTGCCTTTCAGAGCGGCTTGAATCGCCGCACCGTGAGCAATGGTTAAATCAGGGTCAATATCAGTTCTGGGAATTTTTTTAAAGATTCGCGTCACCAATGTACGTAAAAAAGCAAGTCGACTCGAGCCACCCACCAAAATAACTTCATCGATTTCATCCGGTTTCAATTGAGCATCTTTCAAACACAATTCAATTGACTTGATGATTTTTTTAATCAAGGGTTGGCATGCTTTTTCAAACCTTTCTGCATCAATCATAACTTCATTTTGAGCTTTTTTTAAAAATGGCTCAATTACAGGATTTTTATTGATTTCTTTTTTAAAAAGCTCCATCCTCGCAATGATTGATTGTTTATCTTCAGCCTTAAGTTTATTGAATTTAACACCCGCTTTCTCACAATAAATATCAATCAAAACTTGTAAGAAATCTTCGCCGCCCAAGTGATTGTCACCTCCAGATGCTTTGACCTCTAGAATATCATCAAAATACTCCATGATTGAAACATCAAAGGTACCACCACCCAAATCAATGATCATAAAATCGGTATATTCAGGCTTGTTTTGTAGTCCATAGGCGATTGCAGCTGCGGTTGGCTCATTGATTAATTTTTCCACTTTAAGGCCAATCATCTCAGCAGCTTGCATGGTGGCTTTTCTTTGTATACCGTTAAAATAGGCTGGCACCGAAATAACTGCTTCAGTGACTTTTTCCTGGGTATATGCTTCAGCATCAGACACCATCTTTTTCAACACCAATGATGACAATTCAACAGGTGTGTATTTTTTGCCATGAATCTTATAGCTCTTTTCAGTTCCCATATAGCGTTTGAAATGAGCGACCGTCTCTTTTGGAAATAAAGTGGCTCGTGTTCTGGCAGATTTACCGATGTGTATGGTACCGTCTTTTTCAAAGCTCACACAAGAAGGGGTTAGAAACTCATCAAAACTATTGGGGATAATGGTGACGCTCTGGTCTAAATAGATGGCACAAACAGAATTAGTTGTCCCTAAATCAATTCCTAGTATCATGATGATGCTAATCCTTTTTACAAAATCATATTTATACCAGAAACACAGGCATTTTTCAGTATACGATTAACCTTGATACGATTTTAGGAATAATTTTTTAACTTTCAATGTTCCAGATTTATCCAAATCACCCATCCCTAGAAATTTAGCTTGGGCATCATACAATCGATACCTTTTTGCTGAACCTTCACAAGCAATAGTTTTACCGTGAATTAAATCTTGGGTTTGATGATCATTTAAAATCATCTCTGGGTACTCAATCAATGCTGTTTCCATGGGGGTGATATGGTTTTGTAGCGCTTCACTTGCTTGTAGTTGTTCCAAAGTCAGCATGTCATCGCCACTGAAAATACCAGTTTGCGTTCGGTGCAATGCAGACATATGAGCCACTGTCCCCAGTTTTGCAGCCAAGTCCTCTAACAAAGTTCTGATGTAGGTGCCTTTAGATACCTTGATTTCAAAATCAATGAAGTTTTTGTGGTTTTCGATCATTCTAAAGTCATGAATGGTCACTGGCCTTGGCGGTCTATCAACAGTTTTCCCTTGTCTGGCCAAATCATACAAACGTTGGCCGTTGTGGTGAAGTGCTGAGTACATGGGAGGAATTTGCTCAATTTCACCAGTTAATTCGCCACAAGCTTTTTTTATTTGTTCATCTGTAACTTGAGTTTTATTGGACGTATTAATAATTTCACCAGTGGCATCTCCGGTATCAGTTTGAATCCCAAGCACACACCTTGCCATGTAAGTTTTATCTGAGTTAATCAGTAGGTGTGCTACCTTGGTTGCATCGCCAAAACAACAAGGCAAAAGGCCAGTTGCCATTGGGTCTAGATTTCCGGTATGGCCTGCTTTTTTGGCTTTAAATAAATGACGAACTTTTTGCAAGGCCAGATTCGATGAGATGCCTTTGGGTTTGTTCAATAACACAATACCATGCAAATCGGGATAACTTTTTTTGGCAGATCTATTTTGTGCCATAGGCTAATCAGCTTTTGACTACTTTACACTTCGTCGTCGGGAAATTTAGGGTCGGTAGCGCGTGCTTTTTGAATCAAATTTTCCAACTTCCGGCCATACTCTAAAGAAGCATCGTATTTAAATCTCAACTCAGGCACTTTTCGGGTGTTGATTTGTTGCGCCATGATTTTTCTGAGGTGTTTGGCGTTCAGACTTAATGTCTGAATCGCTAACTTTTCTTGCGAAGGGTCTAAGGTGTTGATGAAGACAGTTGCAACCGATAAATCCCTGGTCACTTCCACATCTGAAATGGTGATAAAAGAAGTGTCTTCATCAGGTAAATTTTGATGAATGGCAGTAGCCAAAGTTCTGCGCAAATGCGCAGCCACCCGATCACTTCTTTTAAAATCTCTGTGTCCCATAGTCTATTTTTACTTAATCTAATGTCCTTTGGACTTCAGTTCGCTCATAACATTCAATCTGATCACCAGGTTGAACATCTTTGTACTGTTTCACACCAATACCGCACTCAGTTCCTGATTTAACTTCTTTGACATCATCCTTATGACGTCTCAGGGATTCTAACTCACCTTCAAAGATAACTACATTGTCACGTAAGACACGTATTGGGTTATCACGACGAACCACGCCATCTTCAACCAAACAACCAGCAATGGTACCAAACTTAGATGATCTGAACACATCTCTGACATCAGCAACACCAATGATTTCTTCTTTGATCTCTGTACCTAAGATACCAGTGACAGATTGTTTAACCTGGTCTATCGCTTCGTAAATGATGCTGAAATAATGTAAGTCTAAATCGCTTTCCTTAATAAACTCACGAGCTGCTTTATCAGCCCTGACATTAAAGCCAATGATGATCGCACTGGAAGCAGCAGCTAATTGAGCATCCGCATTGGTAATGCCACCCACACCAGAAGAAATCACATTAACATTGACGTCATCATTTGAAATACTTTCCAAAGATTCTCGCAAGGCTTCTACCGACCCTTGAACATCTGCCTTAACCAATAAATTAACTTCTAACTTGGCTTCTTGTCCCATTTGAGACATCAAATTCTCTAACTTGGCAGCTTGTTGTCGTTTCAATCGTGTTTCACGTTCGCGTTCACGGTGTTCTTGAGCCGCTTCTCTGGCATGTTTCTTATTTTTAACTATTAAGAATTCATCACCTGCTATGGGCACACCTGATAACCCCAATACCACAGCTGGTATAGATGGCCCTGCTGAATTAATGTCTTTGCCATTTTCATCAATTAAACTTCTGATGCGGCCAAATTGTTCACCACATAAAATCATATCGCCTTTTTTCAAAGTACCTGACTTGACCAAAACAGTGGCTACAGGGCCTCGGCCTTTATCCAGTGATGATTCAACCACAATACCCGAAGCATCCGAATCTTTAACTGCTTTTAATTCCATCACTTCAGCTTGTAGTGAAATGGCATCAAGTAAGTTATCAATGCCTTGTCCTGTTTTTGCAGATACCTCTATAAACTGGACATCACCACCCCAATCTTCGGGGACAACCTCATGACCAGCCAAATCTTGTTTAACTTTATCTACATTGGCTTCTGCTAAATCAACCTTATTAACAGCAACGATCAAAGGCACACCAGCAGCTTTAGCATGCTTAATACCTTCTTCAGTTTGCGGCATCACACTGTCATTGGCGGCAACCACCAAAATAACAATATCAGTCACCTGAGCACCACGAGCTCGCATGGCTGTGAATGCCGCGTGACCTGGTGTATCAATGAAAGATATCACACCTTTATCAGTTTCGACGTGATAAGCACCGATATGCTGCGTGATTCCACCCGCTTCTTTATCTGTCACCTGAGTTTTACGGATGTAATCTAATAAAGATGTTTTTCCATGATCAACATGACCCATAACAGTAACTACAGGCGGCCTGGTTTCTGCATTTTCCTCATCGATGTTTTTCTCTGACTCTTCTTTCAACACTTCGGCTTTACTTTGCACCACGGCCTCTTCGGCTATGTGGCCCATTTCTTCTACCACCAAAATGGCTGTGTCTTGATCCAATGGTTGATTGATCGTGACCATCATACCCATCTTCATCAGCACCTTGATAATGTCACCAGCTTTGATTGACAATTCTTTGGCTAAATCAGCAACGGTTATGTTTTCAGGAATAGCAACTGTTTTGACAACTGGTGCAGCAGGTTTTTGAAACCCGTGTTCACTGCTGACATTCGCTGCAGGGCGAACCGCCTTACGCTCTTGTTTACCATATGATTTACCGCCTTGAACATGCAACTGTTTTCTGCCATATCGAGTATTGGAACGGTTATCTGTTTTACCTTTTTTAGCTGCATTGGCTCGACCAGATGTATTGTCTTGTTCTTTCTTCTTTCTATTGGCTCGATCTGTGATGGCTTTCTGAACCTGTTGATTAACCAATTCATCATGGCGTTTTTTCTTTTCAGCTTCTTCGTCTATAGCCGGTTCTGGTTCAACTTCTTCCTCTACAACTTCTTCCTCTACAACTTCTTCCTTGACTTCAGTCTCTTCAGATGAATCATCTTTGGGTTGTTCTTGGTTATCCAGCTCAGCCTCACTATCTGTTTGTTCCTGTGCAGCGAGTTCTGCTTGTTCTTTTTCTGATGCCAAGCGTTCTTTTTCAGCTTGCTCAAGTGCTTGTGCTGCTTGTTTTTCCTTTTCTTGCGCTGCCAATTCAGCAGCGGCGGCTTGCTTTACCTTTTCCTCTGCTTCAAGTTGTACTTTACGCTCATCCAAAGCTTGTTGTGCTGCCAAACGTTCCTGTTCAATTTCAGCCACTTCTTTTTGGCTGGGGCCAGTGGTCAATTTCTTCTTTTTGACTTCGATGTTTATACTCTTGGTTTTAGCCATTCCACTGCTGCCACTGGAAACGCGCAAAACTTCAGTCGACTTTCTTTTCAGCACAACTTTTTTACGTGGCGTTAAGCTTTTCTTGTCTTTACCATGAGAGCCTCGCAAAAACTCAAGCAACTTAACTTTAGACTCATTACTGATGCCATCATCTTCGGAGTTTGCAGGAATGCCTGCGCTGGCCAGTTGTTCCATTAATTTCTCTGTAGAAATTCCCAAAACACCAGCTAATTGTTTTACTGTTACATCAGACATCTGTTGTCTCCTGTTGTTCTTGTATTCGATACCACTATTTAATTATTCAAACCAATGTTGTCTGGCTTCCATGATCAAGTCAGAAGCTTCAGCTTCTTCCATTTCTACCAACTCTAACAATTCATCAGTGGCCAAATCAGCTAAATCATCTCTGGTTCTGACACCTTGATCAGCCAAAATATATGCTAATTTATCATTCATCAACTCTAAACCCAGCATATCATCTGCAGGTTTTTTGTTTTCAAGCTTTTCTTCTTTGGCAATCATTTGGGTCAACAGTGCATCTCGAGCACGTCCCCTGAGTTCTTCAACCAAAGCTTCATCAAAACCATCTATATTCAATAATTCTGACTCATCGACATAAGCAATTTCTTCAATCGAAGAGAAGCCTTCTTGTACCAATAAGATAGCCATATCCTCATCAACATCAAGTTTTTCTTCGTATTCTTTAACGAACTCCATCGCCTCAGCTTCATTTTTTTCTTCTGCTTGTGCCGTAGTCAGGACATTAATTTCCCAGCCCGTCAGCTCACTGGCCAGTCGAACATTTTGCCCGCCTCGGCCTATAGCTTGAGACAACTGAGCTTCATTAACAGCAACATCTATCAGGTTTTTTTCTTCGTCAACCACGATTGACTCGATTTCTGCCGGTGACATGGCATTGATCATAAACTGTGCTGTATTTTCATCCCACAGAATAATATCGATTCTCTCGCCGCCTAATTCGTTGGCCACTGACATCACGCGAGAACCCCGCATACCTACACATGCACCAATTGGATCCAGTTTTCTGTCATGTGAAAAAACCGCAATCTTAGCACGGTGGCCAGGATCTCTGGCTGCACCTTTGATTTCTAAAAAACCTTGAGAAATTTCAGGCACTTCAACTTTAAAAAGTTCAATCATGAATTCTGGGCTCTTTCTAGACAAGGTCAAAATAGGGCCACGGTTTAATCGATTGACTTCAACCAATAAACCTTTTAAACGATCACCTCTTTTCACTTTTTCACGAGGAATGCCATATTCGCGAGGAACAATGGCTTCGATTCCACTGCCCACATCAATGAATACATGGCCTCTTTCAACCCTTTTAACAATACCTGAAAGCACTTCACCAACGCGGTCTTCAAATTGTTCAACCACTTGTTCACGCTCAGCTTCTCTTACTTTTTGTAAGATGACTTGCTTAGCTGTTTGTGCTGCAATGCGACCGAACTCAACTGAATCCATTTCTTCTTCAATCACATCACCAATTTCTATTTCAGGATCATCTTTTTGGGCTTGTTCTAAAGTCAGTTCGCGATCTTCGGCTTCAAACTCTTCATCTTCCACTACCGTCCAACGTCGATAACTGTCATAAGTTCCAGTGGTGCGATCAATGTCTACTCGCACATCCATATCTTTCATATGCTTTTTACGGGTAGCCGAAGCCAAAGCCAATTCAATGGCCTCAAAAATCACATCGCGACTGACACCTTTTTCATTCGATAAAGCCTCAGCAACATACAGAATTTCTCTACTCATTTTTTCACTCCACCTAACTTGGTTTTATTCACCAAAGGTTTCAACCTTGCCTTCATTACATTAGTCATTTCAAAATCATATTCCATAACTTCATTGGCAACCACTATATGATCATCACTGACAGATACAATCTTACCTTTTATATTTCTTGCACCTAATACCGGTTGTGCCAGCTTGACTTGAATATGTTCACCAATAAATTGGCTGAATTGCATGGCACTAAATAACACTCGATCCATACCTGGTGAAGACACTTCTAGTACATAGGCACCATTGATTGGATCTTCCACTTCTAATATGCCAGAAATCTCGCGACTACACTGAGCACAATCATCAACATTGATACCATTTTCATGATCAATAAAAACCCTTAAAATGGCACTGTTTTTTTGTGGCATGTATTCAACACCCCAAAGCACATAGCCCAAGTCTTCAATAACAGGCTGTATTAATTGTGACAACAGCTTTTCTTTCATCAGTTGCTCATTAAATAATTACAAAAGCTATGAATTCATAAGTGATAGGCAAAGACATTTGTCGCTTCACCAATCAATGAATTTCAGCAACAAAAAAGGCTCCACTTGGAGCCTGACTGTGACCGTTCAATGACGATCAATCAATTGGTTGCGGGGGCAGGATTTGAACCTACGACCTTCGGGTTATGAGCCCGACGAGCTGCCAGACTGCTCCACCCCGCATCATCAAGATGGCATATTCTACTATATATTTTTGTTTTTGCAACAGTTATAGTAAGCTTGTCTCTGTTCTTTTTTATTACCAATCATAACCACCCGCACCAAGTGGACAACTGCCCTGTATTAAATCCACAAAAAACATTAAATATTTACCTGTTTAAATACTGAAATGAATGATAGAAACCAGTTGCTAACCCCATAAACATCTTTAGATTAATAATTTAAATGGCAATTAAGTGCCGTCTTTTTTTGCCATCGCAGCCACTTTGCCTACAGTTAAACCCTGTACCAAGATACTGAATAAAACTACAGCATAGGTTGCTGCAATCAGAGGTTCTCGAAAAGGCACATCTGGCAGTGACAATACTAAAGCCACTGAAATACCACCACGCAACCCACCCCAAGTCAGTATTTTAATCACATGTGGTGAGTAAGTATTTTTGAAACGCAACAAGGTAACAGGCAAACCCACACTGATAAAACGAGCCACCAAAACCAATGGAATAATCAACAGTGCACTGTAAATATAATTAGGTAAGAAATGAATCAATAAAATTTCCACTCCGATCAACAAGAATAGGACGGCGTTTAATACTTCGTCTATCAACTCCCAGAAGTTATCTAACCTGCCGCGGGTGACATCACTCATCGCCAACATCCTACCCTGATTACCAATCATTAGGCCTGCAATCACTATCGCAATAGGGCCTGAAAGATGTAATTGTTGTGCCAATGCATAACCACCAGCTACCATCGCCAAGGTGATCAATATTTCAACTTGGTAGTTATCGATAGATTTCAACATCAAATAACCGATATAGCCCAACGCAATACCAAAAACTGCACCACCAATGGCTTCTTGTAAAAACAACCATCCAACACCAGAGAATGAAGCTTCTGACTCGCCTGTGGCCACACCTAAAACCGCAATAAATAACACCACGGCTATGCCATCATTGAACAAGGATTCACCGGTAATTTTCACTTCGATTGATTTCGGTGCACCGACTTTTTTTAAAATACCCATCACGGCAATCGGATCAGTTGGCGAAATCAACACCCCAAACACCAAACAATATATATAAGGTATATCAATATTAAATAACTGGAATATATAAAAGCTGACCACACTGACAATGACCGATGACATCACCACACCCATAGTCGCCAAGATAGCGATGGTGTCTTTGACAGAAGCCAAACGATTGATGTTCACATGTAAAGCGCCTGCAAATAACAGAAAGCTCAACATACCATTCATCACTGTTTCATCAAAATCTACTTGTGCAAAAATCACCTCTATTTGATCTGTGGCAACCCAGCTCAACTTATTCAAGGCCACCAAAAATAATGACATCAACAAACCAATTAACATAATTCCTATGCCATTGGGCAATCCAATAAACCGATGATTGATGTAAGCAAACAAAGCCGCCAATGACAGAAGGATAGAAACCAATTCAAATAAACTCATAATGTCTGCCTTTTATTGTATTAACTGTATTTTAAACTCAAACAAAAAAAAGGGTGACATATAAGTCACCCTTCAAGAACACTGTTGTGTCGTCAGCCGATTACCAATCTAAACGGAAACCAACTTGCGCACGCCATTGTGAATTGAAAGTTGAAGTAAATAAATTACCATCCACATCTCTTTCATTCCAATCAAGAATGGCACGACCTTGATCATCAACGCCTTCGAATGATGCGATACTCACACCATCAAAACTACCTAGCTGAACTTGACCCCAGTCGCTATTAAGTAAGTTACCCAAATTTTTAACATTGAAGTACATGGTTGCACGTACTCGGCCCCATGCTGGCAACTCTTGTTGAACATTTAAGTCCCACTGATTGATTCGATTTGGCTTAAATGCATTTCTACGTGCAATTTGACCTCTGTATTGATCTAAACCAGATTGTCGCAAAAAAGCTTCAAAATCTGCATCGCTCTGTCCATCAGCCAACACATATTCACCTGGATTAGGTACATAAAACAAATCATTGTCTCTGACACCGTCACCATTCACATCATTGCTGTAATTGTATGAGAATGGTTCGCCATCACGAGAAACGAAAACCAAACCAATTTTAGTGAACGTGTCACCAAAGAAATTGTTTTCATAGTTTACAAATAAATTAAATGCATTTTCAATTTCATAAGCTGAAGTACCTAATAACACTTCATTAGGATTAATGGTAGGCGTGTTATTCCAGTTAGAAATCGCTCTTGAAGATGTTCCTGAAGAAACTTCTGTGGCATCTGTGTAGGTATAAGATGCTTTGGCTGACCAATGCTCAGTCTGAGGCAATTCAAGACTGATGGTGGCTCGTTTAGTTTCGCCTTGATCGGTATTTGTTAAGAATAAGACATCATTGAAAGCATCATTTTGATTGGCTCTTTCATCACTGTCAGGATCTAAAGGATCAGAGAAATATGACAAGCGACCACCCAATAAATCTAATGTTCCAGTTGGATCACCCAAGTTTAAATGTTGGTAATGGATGGCGTTCAAAGTTTTAGAATATTCAAACTCTAATGATCCAATCAAACCAAACCATGGTAATTCAGCATCTACTGCCAAATTAGACTTCAACACCGTTGGTAACTCAAAGTTAGGATCTAATGAATCCACATCTTGTCGGGCACCACCAGCTTCACCCGGAATAGGTTGATTATCAGGATCTGGAGAAAAACCAAAATTATCAAAGTCTAAAAAGACATCTACATCACCACCTGTGTTGGTGAAAGAGTTTGACAACCATACGTTAGGTGTTTGACCAGTGAAGACACCTACACCACCACGAAGTTGTAGATATAACTCATCAGACATATCGTAGTTAAATCCAACTCTTGGCTGAAATTCACCTTCATCGATTACACCATTATTCGCAAAGCCGAATGTATCTTGGAATAATTGATTAAACCTTGGACGCGTATCTGCGCTGGGCTTGTCATAACGGAAACCATATTGAAGTGTAAAAGTATCGGTAATGGCCCAGTTATCTTGAACAAAGAAACTGTCCTGTTTCCATGACCAATTAGCCACAGGAAATGGGTTACTTGGATCAGAGCCAATTCTTAATTGGTAAAAGTCATAAAAACCAGCTTCAAAATCATCAACACTGTCAAAACTATACTGACCTAAAGATGAAAAAACGAATAAGTTACTGTTATCTTGAGATTTTCTCTCTACACCAAATGTAAGTGAGTGATCACCAGCAAAGTAATTACCTTCCAAGTAGATCCTCTCTTCTTCAACATCCAATAAGTTAGCATGTCTGAAACGCTCTGTACCTAAAGTAGCTGTTCCATCTTCCTCACCAATACCTTCAATTTCTATTTGTGGTAAACGTGTTCCATTTTGCGATATGGGCTGACTGAGGTAATCATTTTGAGAGTATCTAAACTCGGTAGTAAAATTAGTGGTCCAATCACTGTAGACATTCAAAGCCAACGTGTCGTTCTCAAAATTGTTGTTGTACCAATGCGAACTGAAAGATGAATCGGTTCCACCATAGTTTGGAAATACCGGCACAACATCTTCGTTGGTGGTATAACGCAATGAAGCACGGTGATAGTCATTGATATTCCAATCTAATTTAACCAATAAAGACTCTTCTTCTGTTATTTGATTGGCAGGCGCTAAAAAGGTACCTGCATCAAAACCCCAAACATTGCTAGCAATGTTTTGAATTCTTGCTAAATCTGCAAGACCTGAGTCACTAACTGTTAACTCATCTGCCAACTGGCTTCTTTCTTCTTTTTCATAAGAAACAAAGAAAAATAAACGGTCTTTAATGATTGGTCCACCTAAACTAACCGAATAAACTTCATTACTGAAATCATCATCAATACTTGAAAGGCTTTCGTCACCGTAGTACACAGAAACACGTCCAGTGAATTCATTGGTACCACTTTTAGTAACTGCATTGATACTTGCACCTGTAAAATTCGACAAGGTCACATCATAAGGTGAAAACTGAATATTTAATTCTGCTATGGTATCCAAAGAAAATGGTTGTGACAAACCAGTAAAACCACCAGCATTCAGCCCGAATGGATCGCTTGCGCCCACCCCATCAACTGAAAAGTTATTAAAACGGTTATTCACACCTGATACTGATATACCACCACCAAAATCTCGCAAGTTAACACGTGAATCTAAACGTAAGAAATCTCGCACATCGCGATCAGTAGCTGGTAAGTCTGTAATTTGTTCTTGGGTAAAACTTGAACCTGCACCCATATTATCTGGGTTAAAAGTGGCTGATTGAGCTGCAACACCTACTGCTGTTACTGTATCTAAGGCGATTGCATCGGCAACCAATACGGCATCAATAGAACGCACTTCACCGAGTTTGATAAAGATATTGCCTTCTTCAGCATCTGAATAGCCGCTGCTTCTGACTTCAACATTATATGGCCCACCAGTACGTAAACCACGCGCCGAATAACGACCTTCGTCATTGGTAGTCAATGTTTTGACCTGCCCTGTTGGTTCATGAGTTACTATTACTGTGGCACCCGACAACGCATTTCCTGAAGAATCAACGATGGTTCCGTTGATTGAAGATGCTGTTTCTTGAGCCAATGTAACACCCCAAGGCAAAACTGCGATCATTAAAATCGCAACAACCCATTTAACTTGTTTCATATTTCTCATTGCAAAAACCTATTTAAATAAACATAATGACTTATATAGACGCAGACAAACAGTCGTGAAAATTAAACGAACGTTTGACAACAATGGCGCTTTTAAAGCCTCTCTGAAAAAATCCTGTGAGTATTTTCTCACATGAGCGCGTATGGTAAAAGCCTTTTGTGAAGATTCCGTTAAAAACCTTAATATTTAACATTTGACTTAACAACTATGAAAACGCTTTTTTTAACTACCTTATTATTAGTATCTCAAATCATTGAAGCCAAACGACTTGTCGCAGGTCCACTGTTGGGTCATGTGGCACTGAGAGGGGCCAATATCTGGGTGCAGTCACCTGATGCTGGTGATGTATCCATATCTTATTGGATTGAAGGACAAACTAAACAAAAAACCACCATTCAAGCCAAAGTTAACAGTGAGCTTGGCAACATCCATACTTTCAAACTCACTGATTTGGAGCCCGGAACCACATATCAATATGCCTTTGACATTAATGGCAGAAAAGAAAAAGTGGACACACCTTACCAATTCACGACTCAGACTTTGTGGCAATGGCGCACCGACCCACCTGATTTTTCAATCATGGCAGGTTCTTGTAATTTCATTAATGAATCGTCTTATGACCGACCAGGCAAACCTTATGGCAGCGGCCACGAAGCCATTTTCAGCCAAATAGCCAAGGAGGATGCAGATGCCATGTTTTGGATCGGTGATAACTGGTATTACCGCGAAGTTGATTTTGATGCTGAACAAAACCTACTCCATCGTGTTAAGCGTGATAGAAGCCAGTCATTCTTACAACCCATTTATCAAAAATTCGCCAATTATGCGACATGGGATGACCATGACTTTGGTCCAAACAACTCTGGCTCAGAATTTATTCTTAAAGAACAGGCTTTAAAGATTTTCAAAAACTACTGGGCTAATCCCAGTTATGGCACGCCTGAACAAGCAGGTGTATTCACCAAAGTCAGTTACAACGACATCGAATTTTTCATGATGGATAACCGCTACAATAAATCACATGAAAATTTCCCAGATGGACCTGATAAAGTGTTTTATGGCCAAGAACAACTGACTTGGCTAAAAAATAGTTTAATGGCATCCTATGCGCCATTTAAGATCATTGTCGGCGGTGGCCAAATGCTTAATAATCACCATGACTTTGAAGGCTGGGACAAATATCGCTATGAACGCGACCCATTTTTAGCATGGTTAGATAACAACAAAATTACCGGCGTTATGTTCCTCAGTGGTGATAAACACCACACTGAAATGCTTCGAGCAGATCGTCCCGGCGCCTACCCCTTGTATGAAATGACCTGTTCTCCTTTAACGGCAGGAACCCATTCTTCAAAATCTGGCGGTGATTTAGACAATCCAAGACTGGTCCCTGGTTCACTGGTCAATGAGCACAATTACTGTAAGTTTTCATTTTCAGGACCGCGAACAGATCGCCGTTTAAAAATTGATGTCATCGGCCATGGCGGCAAAAAATATTGGACCAAACAAATCAAAAGCAGTGTTTTAAGCTACACTCAAGTGAACCAATAATTTATTTTTACTAAATTTAATGATAAGGAATAACGATCAAGAAAAACTCCTTCAACTAGAGAAGAAAAACCTCAGGTATTTAAACCTGTTTAGGTTGTTCGCAAGTTTATTCTTTTTCATGTTAGTTCACAACCAATGGGTCGCTAACTTTTATCCCAGCACCCAATTCCATGTCGCCAGCCACGACTGGGTTGATATTTATCTGATTTTATCAATTGCGGTCATTGTTATCACCTACATAAGCAAACGACACAGTGTCATTGCCGTCAGTAAACTGACCTTATTCCTCGATTTATTTGTCCTACTTTATTTGGCCTATGCCACCAACGGCTTTTCCCAAGGCATTGCTATTTTGCCAGTGCTTGCTATTGGTTCTGCTGCTATTTTATATCGCAAACCCTTTTATATTTTGTTGGCCCCAACTTCTGCAGCCTTATTGCTCTGGTACCTGCCCTCAATATTTAACTTCAGTGATCAAGAGCCTGTCAGCAACTCCAGCAAATGGTTACACGCATTAGGCTATTATTTGATTGCTTTATTGGGCATTCGCCAATCCATTTCTTATACCAGCACCCTACAGATGTACCGCAGTCAGAGAAAAACCATTTCTGGCTTGGAAAACATGAACCAGGTGATCATTGAAAAGCTCACCAATGGTGTCATCGTTTATCAAAATGACCACATCATATTACATGCCAATGAATCAGCTAAAAAATTGTTGGGTATGGACGATATTATATTTTTCCCAGAAGAAATTCAAAGCTACATTAAAAGCAACAAGGATGGCGTTGTTTATCACACGCCTAATGGTTTAGATCTGTATTTACGCAAAGCATCGGTCGCAGAAGAAAAGAACTTTGGCGTATTGTTTATCGAAGATTCGAGCTTTCTGAAGAAGGCCGCCCAACAATTAAATCTGGCATCACTGGGCAAACTGTCAGGATCAATTGCTCATGAAATTCGCAATCCTTTGGCTGCCATCAGCACGGCTGCAGAATTACTGGTTGAATCCCCTGACCTCAAAGATCAAGACAAACAAATCAGTGAAATCATCGTTAATCAAACCAAACGGGCCAATCACATCATTGAAGACATATTGGAAATGTCCAAACGTAAAACGGCCAAACCTGAAATGTTGATTATTACCGACTATTTAACTCAAGCCAAACAACAACTGATCGATCAAGGTCTGGCAGAAAGCCAACAAATTCAATTGATCGCCAATAATGAAACTTGTATAGAATTTGACCCAGACCATTTTAAACAGGTGGTTTGGAATCTGACGTCTAATGCCATCAAACACGGATCGGACAATGAATTACAAATAATTGTCCGTGACCAAACCATAGAATTCAGAAATAACGGAGAAGCCTTTGATGAGAAAAAAGTCAATAACATGTTCGAGCCGTTTTTCACTACCCACAACCGCGGCACCGGCTTAGGCTTACATATATGTCGCCAGCTGTGCCACGACAACCACGCCACGTTGGACTACTTACACGTCAATGACCAACACATCTTCAGAATCGAATTTAACTTAGGGTAAAGGTTTTTTTACAAAGCCTTCAAGCCTGATACCAGTTTCCCAATTGCATCTTGCGCATCGCCATACAACATCTTGTTGTTTTCAGCGAAGAACAAGGCGTTTTGGATACCCGCAAAACCAGTACCTTTACCGCGCTTTATGACGATGGAGTTTTTCGCTTCATCAACATTCAAAATTGGCATGCCATAAATCGGACTTTCTGGATCATTTTTAGCCACTGGGTTAACCACATCATTGGCACCAATCACCAAGGCCACATCGGTTTGTGAAAACTGTGAATTGATGTCTTCCATGTCTTCAATCAAATCATAGGGCACACCAGCTTCAGCCAACAACACATTCATATGACCTGGCATCCGACCAGCCACTGGATGAATGGCGAATTTAACATCGACGCCTCGATCCAATAATAACTGCGTCATTTCCCACAATTTATGTTGAGCTTGAGCCACAGCCATACCGTAACCAGGGATTACTATCACACGATCGGCGAAAGCCATTTGGATCGAAGCATCTTGGGCTTCTATTTCCTTCATTTCTCCATCAATCGCTGCACCACCTGAGCCACCCATAGAGCCAAATAATACCGAGCCCAAAGATCGATTCATGGCTTTCGCCATGTGCTGGGTGAGCATGGTGCCGGCTGCGCCTACCAACATACCAGCGATGATCATCGCTTCGTTTTGTAACACAAAACCCTCGAATGAAACCGCCAGACCAGTGAAGGCGTTATACAAAGAAATCACCACTGGCATATCGGCACCGCCAATCGGTAAAGTCATCAATAAACCCAGTAACAAGGATAAGCCAAAAAAGATCCAAATGTAATTGGGATTTAAATCCTGGGTCAAATACAAACCCAAGGCAAGGGTGCCAATACCAACAATGCCATTAAATAAGTTTTGTCCAGGAAAAGTAAAACGCTTGTCAATCCAACCTTGTAATTTTCCAAAAGCCACCAAGGAACCCGTCAGTGAAATCGCGCCAATGTATACACCGATAATGGCAAATATCATGCTGACACCAGATAAGCAATCGTGAGAAGTCGCCGTATCAACAATCGTGCCTGCGTTACAAGCACCCATGTGATCTACGGCATTGAATAAAGCCATTACACCAATAAACGCCGCTGAACCACCACCCATTCCGTTATAGAGCGCAACCATTTGTGGCATATCGGTCATCGCCACTTTTTTACCACTGACCCAAGCCAAGACAGTCGATGATACCAATGCAGCTATGATCAACACCATGTTATGCATATCCGGTAACAAGAAAGTCGCTACAGTTGCAATCAACATGCCAAAACCAGCCCAAACAATGCCGCCTCTGGCTGTTCCCGGTGCGCTCATTCGGCGCAACCCTGTAATAAATAAAATCGCAGCCAGAAAGTAAGAACCTTTGATCACATAGGGTAAATATTCATTGATAAAATCCATCACTGACCTCCAGCTTGATTATCTTGATCTTCTTTCTTCACCCTGGGTTTAAACATTTCTAGCATCCGCTCAGTCACCACGTAGCCACCGGCTGCATTACCTGCACCTAAAAATACGGCAATAAAGCCAAACACCTTTTCGAGGGTAGTGTCTGCATGACCTAAAGCGATCATCGCCCCCACCAGAACAATACCATGGATGAAGTTTGAACCAGACATCAAAGGGGTGTGAAGAACCACCGGCACTTTTGAGATGATCTCAAAACCCAAAATCGCTGCCAAAGCAAATATATACAAAGCTATAAAACCGTCGATCATGATTTATCTCCTGTCACTGCCGGATGCACCACAGCACCTTCTCTGGTCACTGCACATCCTGATAAAATATCGTCCTCCCAATTCAATTCAAACTCACCTTCATTGTTCATCAATGACAACAGATTCCAAACATTGCGGGAATACATTTCACTCGCGTTCAAAGGTACGGTCGCAGATAAGTTTTTAGGGCCAATGACCTTAACATTATTAACCACTTTGGTAACACCTGCTTCAGTTGGCTCACAGTTACCACCGCCTTCTGCACCTAAGTCAACTATTACACTGCCTGGTTTCATGTCATTTACCATCTGTGCTGTGATGATGCGTGGTGCGGGACGTCCTGGCACCGCAGCTGTGGTGATTAATACATCCACCGAAGTTAAGTGTTTGGCCAGGTTTTGTTGTTGTGTTTGTTTTTCTTCATCAGTCAAGGCACGGGCATAACCACCCTCACCAACTGCCTCCACCTTAAGGTCTAAGAATTTAGCGCCTAAGGATTTAATTTGTTCTATCGTTTCAGGACGTACATCATAACCAGTTACATTGGCACCCAATCTTCTTGCTGTTGCCATGGCTTGTAACCCAGCCACTCCTGCACCAATCACTAAAACCGAAGCTGGTCTGATGGTTCCAGCAGCTGTGGTTAACATCGGAAAAAATCTCGGCGCCTCACTGGCTGCCAACAACACTGCTTTGTATCCAGCAACTGAAGCTTGAGATGATAAGACATCCATGGCTTGGGCTCTGGTGGTGCGCGGTATCAGTTCCATTGAAAAGACAGTAACAAGCTTCTCACTTGCTTCAGCAAAACGTTGTTGATCTTGATAAGGTGAAACCATGCCAATCACTACAGAGTTATTCTTTAACTCTTCCATATCTTCATTGGAAAGCACATCAACACCAACCAATACATCGGCCGCATTCAGTACATCACTGCGCTTTTTGGCCATCTGACACATGTCAGGGTAAGCTTCATTCGGAAAACCAGCCGCTTCTCCCGCATCAGGCTCAAATAAAATTTGCCAACCCAGCTTAAGGACCTTCTCTGCGGTTTCGGGCACCATTGCCACCCGCGACTCACCTTCATTGTGCTCTTTTACAAAACCTACCGTTATCGTCATAATGTCCCACTTTCTGTTGTTCGTACATCAGTATAACAAATTGACACTTTCAATGGTGTTTGAATTTTTCGCATGTCTTGATGTAAAAAATCAATCAACTTTCATGAAATTATTCATGCCTCTTAAATAGTTTGAAATAAAACTGATTCTGACTATGATGATTCCATGAAAAATGACAACAACTCTAAAAAGAAGCATCAACAGTTTATGCTTCGAGCGATTGAATTAGCTCGCTCAGGCATGGAAAGCGGCGCAGGTGGACCCTTTGGTGCTGTGGTGGTAAAAGATGAAAAAATCATTGCTGAAGGATGGAATAAAGTCACATCCACCAATGATCCTACCGCCCATGCTGAAGTAACCGCCATCAGAATCGCTTGTGAAAAACTAGGCACTTTTCAACTGGATGATTGTGTGATTTATACTTCATGCGAACCTTGTCCCATGTGTTTAGGAGCCATTTATTGGGCACGACCTAAAAAAGTTTTTTACGGCTGCAGTAAGCAAGACGCTGCCGACATCGCTTTTGATGATCAGTTTATTTACGATGAAATCGACACCCCCATTAATCAACGAAAAATTCCATTCCGACAAATCGCTCAAAGTGATGCTTTAGAAGTTTTCCAAGCCTGGGCCAAGAAAGTAGATAAAACAGCATATTAAAAACCTATCAATGATTTTGGAAAAAATTGATACAGAGTTTCAAATTAACTGCAATGAGCAAAAAGTAGAGTTCACTTTTTAAATATATTTGATTAAAAAACTAATGGTTGATTCTTTAATTGATCAACAGAGATAAGCTCATCATTAAAACCACAATTGCTTAAAAAAGGCCAGTTGACTTGATATAAAGCCTTTATATTTGGGTAATTCATCATCAACATCTAACACACGTTTTTCATAAAACATGTGAGCGCAAGGCTCAGTTAGTGATGTACTGTCAACGAACATGGCAAAAGGTACCATAGTCAATTTCGGCATCAATGGAAAATTAAAAACTTCGATCACAGCTTGTTGGCATTCAGAACATTGACCACGCTGAACATTGGGTGGTCTTTTATAAGTGTCAAAATTAACTGACCCTTCAGTTGGTGAACTGACTTGAAGCGATTTAAAAACCAAGATGTCAGCATGTTCAGCTGCATTGAATTTTTGACAAATGGTACAGTGACAAATCACCCTGAAAAGCGCTTCACTGTGCACTTCAAACTCTGCATGACCACATGAACAGCGGCACTTTTCCATTTCTATCATGCCGACTCCTGTTAACTGAGGAATTGAGTGTAATTATAAATTATTTTGATTTTTATAACTCAAATTAAATCGATGTGCTGCCGGTTTATATTCGACTTCAACCACCAGCATTGAATATAACAAGCACTTAACAGCAAGTGACTTGGTAAAAAGTGGTCAATTTATTTATCTTTTAAATACATGAACATAGAGCAAAATCCCTTTGATTTCATGAAAAATCCAAACAGGTCTGTTCCAGTTTTTCCTGGTATTTCGTTATGAGCTTTATGCCTCTATTTCTTACACTGAAATCAGTTCAACATTTAGCTTGAACAAATTAATTTAACTTAAAATATTATCTAAGAGGAAAAATATGAAAAATTTATTTAAAACATCATTATTAGGGTTGACTTGCTTATGGGCATCCACAGGTATGGCTGTGGGACCTGGCGGAGGTGCAACTGGTCTTTATGTTGCTTCAATCACCACTATAAACAATGACGGTTCAGGCACTTACTATGCCAGTTTTGATGTATCTGGCATTACTCTGTCAGCTTGTGAAACAGCCCTTAACGATGCCATACTTGCCTATGCTTCTACTGCATGGAGTTGGACTAATTGTACCTTAAAATCTATAGACAGCTATTTTGATTCAGGAGTAATAGTTTCACCTGCAGTAGCTGGAGGCGACAATGGGGGTTCTACAGGAAGCGCAGGCGTCGTGAATGAGATTGCTGTTGAAGTATCCCACTTGGCATCACAGTATGATCTAGGCGGCTATCAAAATGAACTTGATAGATTGGATGCCAGATATGGTATAGATCAATACAAGTCTAAAATGATAGAAATCTATCGCCAAGCCACCCGTAAATCACCTCAGGAATAAATATGTTGTGATCCTTATTTTCATCAATTCACGAATGTGATAAAACACACTACCTGGATCAGCCAATGCTGATTCAGGTTAATTTCTTAACTTATCTTATAAATTTAAAAAATTCTACAAGGCCAACATTGCACAAAGTAGCCCCTCTTTCGAATTGATGACCTGTGCTTAACCCAAAGACCTATTTTACAAAAGCAATATAATCAGTCACGAGTAAATTTTAGCTTAAACCTAAGGAGTTAATCTCTAGATTTATTGTTATGCTTATAATTACCATCAGCCATTGCAGTGATTCAATCGTTTTCTGTCCCACCACAATACTTTATAATGATGCCCATCAACAACCTAGATACAACATTTTAATAATGAACAAACAAAACAATTCAGTGACTGAATTCATGCTCAATCGCCGTTCAGTGCTGATCAAAAACATGGTTGAACCGGGCCCCACTGCCAAAGAGCTAGAAAGCATCTTAACCATTGCCACGCGTGTACCTGATCATCGAAAATTAGAACCTTGGCGTTTATTGGTTTTACAGGGTGATGCCCGACATGAATTTGGTAAGAAACTGGCTGCAGTCAAAGCCAAAAAAGAGGCCATTGAAGACATCCAAATTGACATAGAAAAAAAGTGTTTTATGCGCGCACCATTGGTGATTGCCGTCATAGCATCACCAGTTGAACACAAAACACCTGAAATAGAACAAATTCTTTCTGCCGGTGCCGTGTGCCAAAACATCAACATTGCTGCTGGCTCTTTGGGCTATGTCAGCCAATGGGTAACCGGTTGGTCTTGCTTGGACGAAGATGCACAACTAGCCATTGGTTTGAATGAAAATGAATTCGTTGCCGGTTATTTATATATTGGTTCAAGTGATGAAAAGCCACAAGATCGAAAAAGGCCTGACTTGAAAAATATAGCCATTTACTGGAGTGATACCAAAGCATGACAATACAAACCATCCCTTTGAAAACACCCAATGGTTTATTCAATCTCAATAGATTAAAAAACAACTCATTTCGAAATAAAAATATTGAGGCTATTCGTAAATTAACTCAGACTGCATATCAAGGAAACAATATAACTATTTGCCGTGTATTAGGCCGTTTTATGATGTTCATTAGTAATTTAGATGAAAGGCATGGTGTACAATTACAAATGAATGGTTACTGGGAGATGGGTGTAACGGAACTGTTAACTAAACTTATAAAGCCTGGCATGAATGTCATAGATATAGGAGCAAATTATGGTTACTTTTCATTTCTAATGGCAGAATTAGTGAGACCCAAAGGACACCTCTACTCAATAGAAGCCAACCCTTTAATGTGTGAATTAATAAATAAAAGTATTAAAGTTAATGGTTATAAAAATAGTATTACAGTTATTAACCAAGCCATATCAGATCAAAACAATTACGTGGAATCATTCTCATTCAGTAATAATTCGCCAATGAATGGAGCATTGACTGCAAATAAATCAAAAAATGCTTTAGATAAAAATTTCCATAAACAACTTGACGTTCAAGCGACAACATTTGACGCTATAGAATTTAACAACAACTCGATAGATTTGATTAAAATAGATATTGAAGGATCTGAAAATAAATTCTGGTTTGGCAGTAAAAAACTCAGAAAGAGCAACCCAAATCTAATAATGATTATGGAGTTTAATCGATTTAAATACAAAGATGCAGATTTGTTTATAGATGATATTTTTTCATCAGGCTATAAAGTATGGGATATCAAGATCAATTCTGTAGTTAGACTTGACAAAAAATCTTTGAGTAAAACACCAACTAATAAACATTCAATGCTATTGATTTCAAAAGAAAATATCTTGGAAAAAAATCTTGAAAATTCTTGGAATTGAATCATCTTGTGACGAAACTGGCATCGCTATTTACGATACCGAGAAAGGTTTGGTTGCAGATCAACTGTACAGCCAAATTGAATTACATACCCAGTATGGTGGGGTGGTGCCAGAATTGGCTTCAAGAGATCATGTCAGAAAAATAGTACCCTTGATTCAACAAACCTGTGAAGAAGGAGGACTTAAACTGAATGAGTTGGATGCGATAGCTTATACAGCTGGGCCTGGCTTGGTTGGGGCATTACTAGTTGGTGCATGTGTGGGCAAATCTTTGGCTTGGGCTTTGGACCTACCTGCAGTTGAAGTTCATCATATGGAAGGTCATATCATGGCCACACTGTTGGAAGCAGATCAACCCACGTTTCCCTTTTTGTGTTTGTTGGTTTCTGGTGGTCACACATTATTGGTCGACGTACAAGGTTTAGGTTCTTATAAAATACTGGGTGACACTTTAGACGATGCAGCTGGAGAAGCCTTCGACAAAACAGCCAAAATGCTTGGCCTGCCATACCCTGGTGGTCGCTACATTGCTGAATTGGCGCTGCAAGGTGATGCAATGCGCTTCCAGTTTCCTCGTCCCATGATGAATAAGCCGGGCTTGAACTTCAGTTTCTCAGGCCTAAAAACCGCCACCAGAATGACTTGGGAAAAACACCAAGGCCAATGTAAAAATAACAGCGATATACAACAACTGAAAGCCGACATCGCTGCCAGTTTTCAATTGGCTGTCATCGATACCTTAAGTCAAAAATGTCTGCGTGCCATTAAACAAACCATGCATCAGGAATTGGTTATATCTGGAGGTGTCAGTGCCAATACTTTTCTTAGAGAGACGCTGCATTCAATGGGTCAAAAACACAGTTTCAAATCTTACTTCCCATCACTCAAATACTGTACCGATAATGGCGCCATGATTGCGGTGGCTGGTGCCATGCGTTTTGAGCACAAAAGCATTGAAAAAAACAGCCTGATCAAAGCTTACCCTCGATGGCGCTTAGACCAGTTAACATAAATAGTCACCAGCCAAATTCATAACCAATCATCAACTGATTTAAAACGAACAATCATGGCTGATTTAATCACCTCGACTCATTCAAACCCATCTTCAAAAATAACCTCTGTCGGGTCTATAAATATGGCTTGGATGGTTTTGTTTTGATCCATGGTTAACAAACATGGATTGGTATTATCTGTGCATTGCCCTCGTGAGCTGTTCCAACGATCAAATACATAACCGTTTGTTGGGGAAGCAACTAAATTCAAATCAGTACCAAGACGATAAGAAAAATTACACTCGGTCGAACAAGATAAGCCTAAACTGCCGCTGACAGCACCCATGCCAATCACTTCAACTGTTAAACCAACATCAGGTCCGCCTTGTTGATAAAGAAAAATCTCGGCGCTTCCCGGGTGGTAATCTATTCCAGCCAGAGAGCCAGCACCGTTAAATAACACACCCACCAGATTTGGTGTAACCGAAGTGTCTTCAACCACTTGTGGACTGACGAAAGTATCAGTGAAATGTTCACCATCTAAACTTTGAGAAATCAAAGTTACATTAGATTGATCACGGTCGGCTAAAAAAACATCACTACTAAAATCAGGGTCATCAGATAAAAAGATCGAGTTAGAATTAAACGCCACATAACGGCCTGTATCAGATAAACTGAACTCGATGTCATTATCACCAGCTCTAAATTCAATTGGATTTTGCTCGTTATCTTTACTGATCAGTTCTATGTCTTGGGTATTGCGTTGATAAACATAAATATGCTCATCAAAATTTGTTACCTCAGGCACAAAGTTAGTTGAGCTTGATGAAAAAGCCACAACTTCACCATCTACCGAGATTTGTGGGTTTTCTGATCTGGTGTTTCCTCCAACCCCAGCTGGAGTTTGACTGATGCGGAAAATATCACCACTGGGCCAATTTAGCATGAACACATCATTCTGATTGTTCAGATCGGCACTGATTAGGTCGGTGGCAAAAGATTGAAATACTATCCAGGTTCCCTGGCTGGTGAGATTAGAAATATCTGGATTCAAAGAACTGCTGTTAGCTGAGTTCCCGGCTTGGTTTTTGCTGACCAGTGAAATACTGTTATTCTGTGTGTCGAATACATAAATGTCAGTCCGGTCATTGTTATCCTCTGGAACCAAAGAATCAGGCGTACTAAAAACAACTACCCCTTCATTATTAACCTTACCTCCCGATCCTGAGATTATTTGTTGATATGAATTGTTGGTCCGGTCATAGAGTGTATATGCCACTTCACTTAAGTCTATCTCACCCTGCGGTTGAAAAAATTGTGAAGAGAGTAATACATAACGACCATTAGGAGAAAAACTAACAAATTCGGCATTGACTGCTATGCGAGTTCTCTGTTCAGTGTCTCTGTCAATAAGAAATACATCTTCCGTGTCGTCGTTCTGTAGATTGGTTAATACATTCGGAGCATTTGAGTTTACAACCACATACCGCTGATCGGAGCTGATGAATGAAGCGTTTATGCCACCAAGCAAGACTTGAGCGTCAGAAATAACTGGTTCAATTGGAGAAGTAATTGTGCTGTTGAGGTTGTAGTGGAACATGGTTGTTCCATAATTTTGCTGTAAACCATTAAACGTACGCTGTGAACTGATGATCAAAAGATCTTCCCCATTGGCTGATAGTGAGGCTGCCAATGGAAATTTTGTGGCAGTGCCTTGGTGATCTGTTAACAAGGTAAATTGATCGTTAATGGTGTTGTATTGGTAGATGTCAGAAAGACCGTTGATATCTTGTGTAAGCAACGACTCAGTTGTGTTGAAGATTACCTCTTCACCTCCAGCATTCATTAACAAAGCTGTTGATAAGCCTTCAGCTATGCGGCTGTTACTGCTGCCATTATAATAAAACAAATCAGATGTTTCGTTGAAGTCTCCTGCCACCAAATCATCATTATCAGCACTGAAAACAACCGTGCCTGCATTACTTACCGATAATTGTCGGTGACTAAAAGTACTGAATTCTGAGGGCATGCCATTGGGCTGTATTGTGATCAGTTGATTGGTCATGTTGACCGTATCGCGAAGAAAAATATTGGCTTCTCCAGATACATTGGTCACAGCATTATCAGCCTCTGATGAGAAAACAACATAGCGGCCATTCGGAGAGATGGAAAAATTATTGAGAAAGCCGTTCAGTGGTTCAGAGTTATCCATTGAGAACGTTAGGGTGCTGACGGTTTGGTCAACAAGGTTAATTTTTTTGACATTCTGAAAATCAAAGATCGTTAATTCAGCGCCGTCATCACTGAGAAATAAAACATTGTCTGAAGAAAAAGCATCAAAATCTATTTCATTGCCATCGGCATCAAGGTCTGCTCTTATCAGTTCACCAGTGATTAGGTTTTTCACATAGATCCCTTGATTTACAAACTCATCATTAATAAAAGAACTGGCAACAAATGCTACAAACTGACCGTCTGAAGTGGGTTTTGTTAAAAATTCTGAACCGTTAAAAAGAATAAGCCTGCCGGAATCACCGGGTGAAATTTCACTGACGATTTGAGTGGCGCCAGTGAAGCGATCATGAACAAATATGTCTCTGCCTAAATTGTCGTCATTTTCTACGATGTTAGATGAGTTGCTGATAAATGTAACATAACGACCATTGGCAGATATTTTAGGTGATTCAATGCGACCATTGACTACTGCGCCTGCTTCACTTTGAGGTGAGGTTAACCAATGTAGAGCTTGAGCATTTAATGTAGCGTTAAATATAAAGCAACAGAATAAGATGACAATATTTTTGCTTGACTTGAAAAGTTTCATTGTTATTTTTCCTATAAATTTGACTTAGTATTTGTGCTCTAGCGTTTTTTATTTCAGCTCTTTAGATACATCTAATATCTATCAAACCAAACATTCACGGCAAAAACTTTTATGTGGACTTGCTTGTTTAAGCGTAATAAAAAAATCAAAGTGGACATTTAATTTAAAAAAAATTTAGACAAAGCAAAAACAAGTTATTTAGACCAGAATGAAATATTGTCATCAGTTAGGCTTGATGTGTGCTTTATGATAAACATAAGTGTTTCAATTGAATCTGACTGGACATTAAAACCACTCAATACTAAAATAATTGAATTCAACCTGGTCAGAACAAATTTTTATGGCAGAACAGTTATCCGAAGACATCACTGTTTGGCTTAAAAAATTACAACAAGGCGAAACTGAGTCATTGAATCAAGTGATGGAATTGGTGTATTTAGAAATGCGACAATTGGCCCGTCGCCAAATGCGCTCCGAACGTCAAGACCATACCTTGTGTACCACTGGATTGGTTAACGAAGCTTACCTCAAATTTACGCAACAAGCGGATATGAGCTTCAGCAGTCGCGCCGAATTTTATGCCTTTGCCAGTCTATGTATGCGACATATTTTGGTCGATTACGCGCGTAAAAATCGCAGTGATAAACGCGGTGGTGATAACAAACCCGTTTCTCTGGAAACCAATATAGAATCAGTTGATGGTATGAACCAGCTTCAAATTCAAGAAATCTGCGAAATTGATGATGCATTACAACGGTTAGAAAAAATTTTCCCACGAGGGGCACAAGTCATACAATATCGACTTTTTGGTGGTTTGAATTTAGCGGAAACTGCCGAAATCATCGACGTTTCTAGTAAAACAGTCCAACGTGACTGGACTTCTGCCATCGCATGGTTACGCAAGGAAGTGGCGCAATCCACCTCGTTATGAAACAAATGAGCAAAGAGTTAGTCAATGCCTGACCCCACTCAACAATGGCCATTGATTCAAGCACTGTTCGAGCGTGTATTAGAAGTTCCAGAACTCGAAAGACCGGCATTTCTTGATACAGTCACTGCACCTACTGAAGTACTCGCAGAAGTGAAAGATATGCTAACACACCATGGCCAACCACTTAACTTAGAAAGCCTGGCCGACGATTTGAATCAAGAGTTACAAACTCCAGAACGATTGGGTGCCTATAAAATCATACGAAAACTTGGACAAGGTGGCATGAGTTTGGTTTACTTAGGTCAAAGAGATGACAACACATTCAACCGTCAAGTAGCCATTAAAACCCTCGACAGGGTGATCAATACGGAAACCATGCGTGCACGATTTCGTCATGAACAACGCATTCATGCTCGATTGAACCACCCTAACATCGCACGGTTATTAGATGCCGGCCTCTCAACCAATAACAAACCATACCTGGTGATGCAATATGTTAACGGCACCTCAATCATTGAATTCGCCAATACTCATAATTATGACATCAAACAAAGGTTACAACTCATCACCCAAGTATGCGATGCCATTGCATTTGCACATTCGCAATTGATTTTACATCGTGATATTAAACCTTCGAATATCATGGTTGATGACAGTGAGCAGGCCATTTTACTGGATTTTGGCATTGCTAAATTACTGGATGATAATGATGAAATAGCACAGCAATTAACTCGCGAAGGTGATAAGTTGATGACCTTATCCTATGCCAGCCCTGAGCAAATTCGTGGTGATGAATTAGGTACAGCCAGCGATGTTTATTCTTTGGGTGTGGTGTTGTATGAATTGTTGTGTGGTTCCCGTCCATTTTATGGTAAAGGGGATTATCAATTGTCAGATGCCATCCTCAATCATGAAGCTCCGACTCCAATTAATTCCACCAATAAACAAAAAATTTCGCGCGACTTACAAGCCATTGTCATGCGCGCCATAGAAAAAGAACCTTTGGACCGATATGATTCTGCTGCAGCATTAGCAGCAGACATCAGGAGATACTTGAATCATGAAGTCATCATTGCTAGACCACCCAGTATTTTTAAACGGATCACTAAATTTTGGCGCCGAAATCCAATCACAGCACCTTTAGGAACCTTAGCGATAACTGGCATCATTGTCAGTTTAGCAGCAGCACTCTGGCAAGCCCAAAAAGCTGAACAACAACGAAATATCGCAACCAGTGAACGTGATCGAGCAGAACAAGTGGCCGACTTGCTGCTAGATTTATTCGACAGTGATCCATTTGCTGATGATCAAGCCCGACGTGATGACATCACGCTGCGTGAGTTTCTGACCTCGAGGTCTAAACAGATGGAAAACCAGCTGGCTGAACAACCAGCACTTCAAGCCAAGTTATATAATTTATTTGCTAATCTGTATGCGAATTTAGGCCAATTAAAACAAGCCGAACCCATGGCCATACAAGCAATTAATACACAAAGAAAAATTTATGGCAGCATGCACTTAGATGTGGCCAGAAGTGCCAATACACTTGGTACCATTAAACAGTACCAAGCTCGTTATGATGAAGCTGAAACCTTCTTCAAAGAAGCTTTGATGATCCGCTCAAAACTTTTACCCGAAAGCCACCCCGACTTGGCCAACAGCATCAACAACCTCAGTACCTTATATTATGAGCGAGCACGCCCTGAAGATCAGGCACTGATGATGCTCCTGGATGAGCGTACCTTAAAAATACGAGAAAAACACTTTGGACCTGAGTCACTACAAGTGGCAGAAAGTTTGAATAACATTGCCTCTGCTAAAGCGCAATCCAATCAGGAAGATGAATGGCAAACTGCAGAAAGCATGTACCGCCGCGCCTTAACAATCAGAAAAGAAAAATTAGGCGATGCCCATGCCAACACAGGCAATACCATGAGCAACTTGGCCAATTTACTGCGCTCAATGGGGAAATTTGCCGAAGCAGAAACATTGTACTTACAAGGTATTGAGGTCATCGAACGGGCATTAGGTAACAATCACCCGAGATTAAGCGCCCCTTTATACGGTTTAGGAAACCTATACCAACAACAAAGCCAGTGGGATCTGGCTGATCCTATGCACCAACGGTCACTAATCATAAACAAAACGTCTTTACCTGCCAATCATCCTTACTTAGCTGAAGACCTGATGGCCTTGGTTCATATCAACTTAAAGCGTAACAGACCCAATCAAGCTCGGACTTATCTGCAAGAGCTTGAGTCAATGAACCTTGATGACCAAGAAATCAGCAATCAAGTTTCCATCTGGCAACAACAACTGGGTATTCAGCCTCAATAAAATGGAGGCCATTTTGAACACAGCAGGACAGAGTTGAGGGAGTTGGCATGGCAGCAAAAGTCATTTTTTCTTGCGGCGCTTACCTTTGGCTGGTCGTTTATTATTTTTTTGCTTCTTAGTCGGTTTTTCTTCGTCTTTAGGCGCTCTTTTTAACTCTCCTTTGGCATTGATTTTACCGATAAAATCAAAATCAATTTTACGGTCATCTAAATCGACAGCTGCGACCTGTACCATTAATTGATCAGTTAACCTGAATTCATTGCCACCTCTCTCACCTGTTAACTGGTGCCTGATTGCATCATGGTGGTAATAGTCATTGGGCAAAGAGGTGACGTGAATCAAGCCATCAACCTGATATTGTTCAAGTTGGACAAATAAACCAAAGCGAGTCACGCCTGAAACAGTGCCCTCCATTTCTTCACCAATAAACTGCTGCATAAATAAACACTTTAATCTGGCATCCACTTCTCTGGATGCAGTCTCTGCACGACGCTCTGTCATTGAACATTGTGAATTCATTTCTTCTGCACGCCCTTGGCTGTACATATACTGCTCACCTTTATGATAAACGATGTGATCAATCGCACGATGAACCATCAAATCAGGATAGCGCCTAATGGGTGAGGTAAAGTGCGCATAATGGGTTAATGCCAAGCCAAAATGGCCTGCATTACTGGCTTCATAGCTGGCCAAAGATTGTGAACGCAGTATAACTTCTTCAATCAGGTTTTTATCTTCTCGGTGTTGAATTTGATTCAATAATTTAGTTAAGTCTTTAGGCGTTGGACTGTCCTTAAATTCTGGAGTCACACCCAAACCTTTTAAAAATGCCAGCAGATCTTTGACCTTGCTTTCTGGTGGTGAGTTGTGGCAACGAAATGAAGCTGGGATGTCATGTTTTTCAATGAATTTAGCAGCACAAACATTCGCAGATATCATGAAGTTTTCGATTAATTTATGGGCATCGTTTCTGGTGTATTGTTGAATATTCGACACCATGCCATCAGCCCCAATTTCAATAAAAACATCCGATGAGTTGAACTCAATCCCACCACGGGCATACTTTTCTTGTTGTAACAATTTAAATAAATGATACTGGTGCTGTAAAGATTCAGTCACTGAATCTGGCCAGTTTTTGGTGTTTTCACCCGATTCTAAATATGCCCACGCCTCATCATAGGTGATTCGCGCATGAGAATGCATCAATCCTCGATAAAAATCATAAGATTGGATTTCACCCATGCCATTGATGTGCATCTCACAGACCATGCTTAATCGATCTACATTTGGATTCAATGAACATATTCCATTGGAAAGCTCTAAGGGCAACATAGGAATAACCTTACCTGGAAAATACACCGACGTACCGCGATTATAAGCTTCTTTATCTAAGGCTGAATCAGGTCTGACATATGAGGAAACATCTGCTATGGCCACCAATAATTTATAACCATTCGCTGTCGGCTCTACATAAACCGCATCATCAAAATCTCTGGCATCCGCACCATCAATGGTCACCAAAGGTAAATGCCTGATGTCTTTATGAGGCCCTAATTCAGCCTCATTAACTGCTTCAGGTATTTGATCGCGATATTGTTCTACTGCCGCTGGCCATTCATTGGGTAAACCTTCACTGACAATGGTTAATTGCATCGACAGCTCATGATTAAGCTGCTGCCCTAAAATGGCTATCACTTCACCAAAAGCAGGGCGGTGTTTATCTGGATATTTTTTAATACTGACCGTAACATAATCATTGTGCTTCGCCGAGCCAATAGCTTCATTGGGGATCATGATATCACTGATACTCGAGTTATCAGCTTTGACATAAGCCATACCCTCTTCATCGATCAAACGTCCAGCAACAGTTGAATGCGCTCTTTTTAATACCTCAACAATAAATGCATCGGTTTTACCTCGGCCTTTATGTGCAGGTTGTACATCGGCCAACACCACATCGCCATCCATCACCATACGCATTTGTTTCGGCGTGATAAAGGCATCTTCTTCCAATTCATCAGAAATCAAAAAACCAAAGCCATCAGCATGTGCACTGACCCGGCCTTGGGTGAGTTCTAATTTACTGCGCACACCATAACCACCGCGGCGATTGACCAATAACTGGCCATCTCTGACCATCGACCTTAAACGAATCCGCAAACCATCAAATTGTTCATCATTCTGGATGCCAATTTTGATTGCGATTGACTCTAACTTAAATAGTTTTTTTTCTGACTCAAGAAACTGAATCAGGGCGGTTCTTGAAGGGATGGGGTTTTTATATTGTTTGACTTGATCTGCAAATTCCGGATCAGGGATATTAAAAGGGTTTTTCATGGTGCCAATTATATTACATTGCTTGGTTATTGACACAAAAATGTTAAAATGCAAAGAAGCATTCAAGAGAACATCATGATCAAAGCCGAAGTTGTAGAAGATATTGTCAAAAAAGTAGAACAGTTCATTCCTGAAGACCTGAAAACCATGCGCCAAGATTTCAGCCAAAACATGAAATCAATCTTAACCGCCACATTACAAAAAGCTGACTTAGTCACCCGTGAAGAGTTCGAGGTACAAAAAGCCGTGCTGGCCAAAACCCGTGCCAAACTGGAAGCGCTTGAACAACAGTTGAATGACCTTTCATCTTGAACGCCAAAAAATCAATACAGTTATTTTGAAAAATTAAAGGGCTGGTTGGAGTCAACACGATGTCAATTTTGGCCGTGTAATCAACTAACCAAAACATTCCATACACGACATTTTTTATAATCTGAATAATTGTTTGTAGAAAAAAACACATGAAACACCTATCAACTTTGGTTCAGTCCGAATGACATCACTTATAAAAAAGTTCAGAGAAAATCACCAAAACATTTGGTAAATAGATAAGATACATTGCAAACTCATTGCAATCACCCACACTGATAATAAATATGATGAAATATATACTGATTTTCTTGATGTTTTGGCCAGGCATCATTATCGCCATCGATTCACCCTTGTTAGGGCAGGGGAATAATAAAAACCAAAACCTCACATTTCCTACCATTGTTCGGGTTTATTATGACAGTCAACATCAACTTCAAGAACTGAGTGAATTCGCTGATGTTTGGCAAATTAACTTCGAGCAAAAATTCGCATTAACCCATATTGAAAAAGAACACACTTTAGATCGCATACACTCTTTAGGTGTTGGCGTGAGAGTTGATAGAAAACGAGTCAAGGAAAACAACGATGCCTTAAAAAAAATACTCAATGGTTCTGGCGGAGGATCAACCATCCCCGGCTTTGCTTGTTACTCCACTGTAGAGGATACCTTCCAAAGAATGGATGACATGGTTATCAGTCACCCTGACCTGGTTGAAATTGTTGACATCGGTGACAGTTGGGAAAAAATTAATTTATCGAACAATGGCTTCGATATTCGAGTGGTTAAAATCACCAATAAAAACACCACTGGTAGCAAACCTATTTTATTTTTATCATCGGCCATCCACGCTCGTGAATATGCCACTGCAGAGCTGAATACCCGATTTGGCGAATATTTGTTGAATGAATATGGCGTTAATGCTGATGTGACTTGGATTCTGGACAACCATGAAATCCACCTGTTGTTACAAACCAACCCAGACGGCCGAAAGCAAGCAGAAGCTGGAGATTTATGGCGCAAAAACACCAATCAAGATCATTGTGGCACTACCAGTTCTTCACGTGGTGTTGACTTAAATAGAAACTACCCTTTTGAGTGGGGCGTTGGGAGCTCATCTACTGATGGTTGTAGTGACATATTCCGTGGTCCAACTGAAGGTTCAGAGCCTGAGACCTCATTCCAAATGGATTATTTAACTGATATATTTGAGGACAACCGGGGACCGAATCCTGATGATGCTGCACCAGAGAATACACCTGGTCTTTTTGTAGATATCCACAGCTTCAGCGAGCTGATACTATGGCCTTGGGGTTATACCAATGATGCCGCAGCAAATGACAACCAATTACAAGCATTAGGCAAAAGAACCGCTTTATTTAATCAATACTTCCCCATCCCTGTCAATAACTTGGTGTTAACTGGCGGCGGATCTATAGACTGGAGTTATGGTGAACTGGGAGTGGCTTCATTGGCTTTTGAGCTTGGCACCAGTTTTTTTCAAGACTGTGATACTTTTGAAAACCAAATCCTTCCAGATAACTTAGATGCTTTATTATACCTTGCGCGGGTTGCTCAAGCACCGTACATTCAAGCATTAGGGCCTGACATTGAATCATTAAATATCATACCTAATGTCATCACCGCTGACCAAACTATCAACATCACCGGGACCGCTGATGACGACCGATATAACCAAACAGTAACTGCACAGAGTTTTGAAACGGTTCAATCAGTGGCTGCAACCATAAATGAAATGCCTATTACTGCATTGAACTCTCTGGCTTTGGCTGCCAATGACGGTGTATTTGACGAAACCAGTGAAACCTTTAATGGCAACATAAACGCAGCTGCTTTGAATCCAGGTAGAAATCTGGTTTATGTTCAGGCCACCGATATTAACAACAAAACTGGCGGCACCTATGCTGAATTTGTAGATGTGGTCAACCTCGCAGATGTGGCGCAATTAAGCGGACAAATCATCAATGCGGCAACTGGTCAAGGTGTGCCACAAGCACTGATTCAGATCAATCAATCCAATGCCAAATCTGATGCAACTGGTCAATACAATCAACTGGTTCAGCCAGGAACCTCGGATCTGGTTGTCAGCGCCGAAGGTTTTACCACCCAAATCATCAGTGGACTGACTTTGAATATGGGAGAAACTTTGAACCAAAACGTTGTGCTACAACCATTTTGTGATATTTTTAGCGACGACATAGAAAACGGAATGGGGGGTTGGTTACCACAAAGCCCTTGGGCCATCGATAATGGTCAATCAGTCAGCCCACAAAATTCATGGACTGATAGCCCAGGAGACGATTATGACAATAACCTCGATACAGCGCTGGTTTCTCCAACCATTGACATCAATCAAGCGGACACTTTAGAAGTTCAATACATGAGCCTATGTGATACTGAAACAGGTTTTGATTTTGGACACTTTGAAGTTCAATTTGACAACGGGCCTTGGGAGGAGTTGTCTCAATGTGACGGTAATACAAATTGGGTACAGGTTAAACAAATTATCACTAAACCGACCCAGGCCGAGCAAATGACATTTCGTTTTCGTTTAACTTCTGATGGTTTGGTTACTCGAGATGGTTGGTCTATAGATGACGTATCTATCAAGGCATCTGGTGGCGTTTGTGGTTTTATAAATCCAGACATCATTTTTGCGGATGGATTTGAAACAATGAACTAAATTGAAAACTATTGGCTAATTAACATAACATCAGTTAAAGTACGCCGTCCTTGAGGAGACCTGGTCTCCTTGATAGGCATAAAGAACAATTAAGAGACCAAGTGCGCAAAACAGTTCATCTGCTATTTGTTGCACAACCCTAAGTGCTGACAGACTTTATAGCTGTCCAAATAACAGAGAAAACAATGAAATTTATTGATCTTGGCTTATCTAAGCCATTGCAACAAGCCGTTGCTGAACAAGGCTATGATACGCCTTCACCCATTCAAGCCCAAGCCATTCCTGCGGTATTATCTGGTAAAGATGTCATGGCAGCAGCACAAACTGGAACTGGCAAAACAGCAGGATTCACTTTACCCATTTTAGAAAAACTAAGCAAAGGCAAATCAGCTCGTTTTAACTGTGCTCGGGCACTGATATTAACCCCTACACGAGAACTGGCAGCACAAGTCGAAGCCAGTGTTAAAACTTACAGCAAACACTTGAACATACGTTCGGCAGTTGTTTTTGGTGGGGTAAAAATCAACCCCCAAATGCAAAAACTTCGTCGAGGTGTTGATGTATTGGTTGCCACACCAGGCCGTTTATTGGATTTACACAGCCAAAATGCAATTCGCTTTGATGACTTAGAGGTTTTGGTTTTAGATGAAGCAGACCGTATGCTAGACATGGGCTTTATACATGACATCAAACGCATCATTCATTTGTTGCCAGGAAAGCGACAAAACCTGATGTTCTCAGCCACTTTCTCACGAGAAATCAGAGATTTGGCAAAAACCATCACCAAATACCCCATTGAAATCGCCATCGATCCTGAAGTAACTACTGCAGAAAAAGTTTCTCAAAAGATGCATCCAGTTGATAAGAAGCGCAAGAAAGAGTTGTTATTACACTTGGTGGCCAATGGTCAATGGCAACAAGTACTGGTTTTTAGCCGCACCAAACATGGTGCCAATAAAATCTCCGATTATTTGAATAAATTTGGTGTCACATCGTTGGCCATTCATGGTAACAAAAGCCAAGGAGCAAGAACTCGCGCATTGGCCGAGTTCAAACAAGGTAAGGTTCGTGTGTTGGTCGCCACAGACATTGCTGCACGAGGCATAGATATTGACCTACTACCGCACGTGGTGAATTTTGATTTGCCTAATGTGCCTGAAGATTATGTGCATCGCATTGGTCGTACTGGACGTGCCGGCGCTGCCGGTGAAGCCGTTTCATTGGTCAGTGCGGATGAGTTTGTCCAGTTATTTGATATTGAAAAATTATTAGGTAACAAGTTGACCCGAGAGTTTGTTGATGATTTCGAACCCATTCATGATGTGCCTGAATCCAAACAAGCCATGCGTGGCGGCTACCAAGCAAAGCCTAAAAGACCAAAGCCATATAAACAGCAAGCTCAAGCCAATAAAAAGGCTAAAGCCAAACAGTATAAAAAGGACAGTAACCAATTCAAACAACAACTAGAAAACGAAGCCAATAAAAAGAAAAAACCCAAGAAACCCAAAAAGCGACCTTTTGTAAAAGCTGCCGTCCGAGAAAAATGGGCCAATCGCTCAGATAAAGAAAATCAAGAAGCACGTGAACGCAGTCTACAGGCTAAAGAGGGCCAAAGAAGGGCTGGTATCACGCCATGGAAAAAAGAAGAAGATGAGGGACATGGCAACAGAAAATCAGCTTATAAAAGCAAACGAAAGAAGCACAAGCCATCTGCCAATGACCATCCCAACAAAGGCGGATACAAAGGAAAAAACCACAAGAGAAAAGCCAAACCAGGTACACGAAATACCGGTGGTAATGCCAATGGCAACAGATCTGAAGGTAACACATCAGGTAACAAGCGAACCACTGGCTCACGCCCAAATAAAACACGTTCGAACCAAGCTAGGCGGCCTTAAATTTGACTGACCAAAAGAAAATTGGAATCTTTGTGGATGTACAAAACATCTACTACACCACTCGTGAGGCTTTTGGCCGCAGTTTTGATTACCGAAAGTTTTGGCAGCACATCAGTCAACAAGGCAATATAACCGCAGCGAATGCTTATGCCATTAAGCGCAATGTGGATGACCAAATCAAATTTCAAAGCGCTTTGCGACACATAGGTTTCGACGTCATCCTCAAACCTTTATTTCGCAGAGCCGATGGCACGGCCAAAGGAGATTGGGACGTCGGTATCACCATCGACATATTAGAGGCTGCGCCAGAGTTGGATCAAGTAACACTGCTATCTGGAGATGGTGATTTTTCTATTTTGTTACAACACATCATGAAAAAGCACAAAATAAAAACACAAGTATTTGGTGTGCCTAAATTAAGCTCTGACTCTCTCATCAATGCATGCACCGATTTTATTCCGATTGATGGCGTTTGGTTGCAAAACCCTTAAACGAGACATTTTCGTTTTATCCAACCAAAGGGTCTTTCTGTTCATTAATTAAACCTGTCAACTCCTTGAGTTTAAATGGCTTGGTAATGAGGTGGTTGATGCCATTGTTTGCACACAAATCTGCCAGCTCACCAGAAACATCGGCGGTCATGATCACCGCTTTCGTATCAACACCCAAGTCTCGACAGGCTGTGATAAACTCAATACCCGTTAAATCAGGTAGGTGGTAATCGACCAACAACATATCATAAGAGAAATTTTGAATGCCAGATAAGGCATGTTGCGCATCATCAAAAATATCCACCACATGACCTTCTTTCTCTAACAGCTCCAATAGCAGTTGTTGATTAATGGGGTTATCCTCTACCACCAACAAATGTAACCCTTGGCCCTGATGGCTGTGACTGAGTTCCGATCGATCAGTCATTTGATCTGGTGGGTTAATAAACAAATTTCTCAAGCCTTTAAAATCAAAGGGTAACTCGATTTGTCTGAACATGGCATCTTGTTGTTTTATTTGTAGCTTATTTTGTTTGACCAAATACATTGGGATCGATTCGCTTAAAGCAATTTGAATCACTGCTCTAATCTGCTCGTTGAGTTCAGAATTGTTATTCACAACCACAAAAATTGCATCCAACTGGCCTTTCTGTTTCGCAAAGTTTGCTGTCTCAATTGACTCGCCTACACCTGCAGCCGCTATCGCGTTATGTAATGCTTGAGCCACCTTTGTACTGACTGGATTATCTTGAGCCATAATCAATATGTGTTTATTCAATGGACTGAAAATTGCTTGTTTCTCACTCGTAGCCAAAGGTATATAGCACTCAACAGTGGTACCTATACCAGGTTCGCTGATAACTTCAATGCCACCATCCATTTTCTCAACTAATTTTTTAACAATACTCAAGCCCAATCCAGTACCGCCGTATTTTCGTGTGATTGAACTGTCAGCTTGGGTAAAGGGGTCAAACAAACTTTCTAGGACATCCATTTCTATCCCAATTCCAGAATCACTTACCATGAATATCACAGTATCATCTTCTCCAGCTTTGACCTGCAATGAAACATGACCCTCATGGGTGAATTTGAATGCGTTGCTCAAAAGGTTCATCAGGATTTGTTTCAACCTGACTGAATCTGCCATTCGTTCTATGTCTAACGCAGGATCTAAGTCGATCCAAAAAACCAGCTTCTTGTTGTGACTGATAGAAACGAATGATTTCGCAACTTGGTCTAATAATTGGCTCAAATTTACCGACCGAATTTCTAAAGTTAATTCACCTGCTTCAATTTTAGATAAATCCAAAATATCATTGATGATATGCAATAAGTGTTCTCCTGACTCAGCCACAGCCAATGCATAAACTCGCTGCTCTTCATTAAGTTCAGTTCCAACTAATAGCTCGTTCATGCCCAAAATACCATTCATGGGAGTGCGAATTTCATGTGACACTTGCGCTAAAAAATCACTTTTCGCTTGATTAGAAGCATTGGCTTGTTCAGCCAAATCATTGACTGCTTCGAATAACCTGGCATTCTCTAACGCCAAAGCAGATTGGGTCGCATACGCTTTGGCTAAAGTGATCTCAGATTGATTGAATCCACCTTCTTTACGGGCCAATTCAATTAAACCTAACCTCTCAGCTGAATGACTGAATAGCACCCATAATATTTCACCATGACCATTGGCTTCAACTTGGTGTTTTTGTTGGCTTTCAAACATCCTTAAGGCACGTGCACCCAATTCATTTTTCTCTGTGTTTTTTAAATCAAGGTTACTGAATATTTGGTAATTATTCTGGCTGTTCCAATAACTCACTTCAATTCCATCTGCCTTGATTTTTTGCTTAATCAATTGTTTAATCTTTTCAAGCAGTTGATCTGTTTCTAAAGATGTCACCAGAGAAGTTGTTAAAGACAATTGCGTTTCCGCGAAAATCTGCTTTTCACTGGCTTGTGAAATTTGTGCTGTATATTGCCATCGTTTACGGTAAATATAAAATACCAATGCCGTTAACAACAATCCAATTAATGTATATAACCAGTAAGCTTGCGAGCTTTTCCACGGTGGTGATGCCACTGAAAAAGTATGACTCACTGGCACAGACCATTCAGTATTTTGAGCTTTACCGCGAACTGAAAACTCATATTCACCCGGCGAAAGTTGATGGAAAGTTAATTGATTTTGTTGATTAACATCTTCCCAAGATGAGTTTGAAGCTATTTTAAACTGATATTGATGTGTTTCAGGATAATTAAACGACAACAGCTGGTAACTGAATGCCAAACTGCCATAATTAAATGGCAATTCTTTAAGATTGAAAGACACATCATCATTTAAAGCAATATTTTGTAACACAATATTAGCTTCCACATCACTCTCAATAGTTAAATCGCCTTTTACTTGAAGCAACCCAGCAACAGTGAAAATGATGATTGAGTGATCATATGCTTTCTCAATTCCAACTATATCATTACTGGGTAGATTTCCAGCCACTGAATAACGTTTAACCACCTGGACTTGCTCAGGGTCAATAACAATAACTCCATTCTCTGATGTTAGCCATAATAACCCATCAACAAAATCTATCGACTCTACAAAATCTTTGCTGATCAAACTGTTGATTTCAGTCACATCTCTACCGACTAAGTTCCCATCTGTGAGATCGTACATCAGAACCCTTCCACCACTTAAAAGCCATAATGTATTGCCTTCAGAATTGAATGTTATTCCTGTTAAAACATCATCAGAATAGAGTAAATTTTCGATGGAAGCTGTTTTAGTATCAAATTTTTCTAATCCATTATTTCCCACTATCCAAAAACTGTCATCCGGCCCAACTACTTGATCTTTTAAGATCTCATTCATCAACCTCTTTTCATTTCTGGTTACCGATAAATCATTTTTATTGATACTGTACAAATGTGACTCTCCATATACTGTAAAGTAAAGCAATTGTTCACTTTCAAAAACTCCTAAGATCCCATCTTTTATCAAATCACTTTGTATTTGAACGAATAACTGGACATATGGGTCATAAACAAAAACGCCTTCCATCGCTATGATCCAAATTCGATATTCACTGTCTTGGTATATTTTGTAGACCGATTCTGGGAAGTTATGAGTTTGATCGTAGTATTGGGATAATTTTAATTGGCCTCTTTGATATCGATAGACCGAAAGGCTTTCCTCTCCACTGTTATACACCCAAAATGAATCATCTAAGTTGGAATGTTCACTCATGATATGCTCGATACGATTATCAGTTAGCTTTATATTTCTGAAAGGTAAATATACATCTTGTTGATCCCAATCCTGATTCAATTTAACAACACCTTGTTTATCTGTAGCTATCCAAATATTTTTTTCACGGTCTTCAAAAACTGAACGCACATTATATTCTTGAGTTTGAGGGTGACCTTGTTTAATAAATTTAACCACTTCGATTTGATTGTTTTTAAATAAGACCAAACCTTTTCGTGTGGCCAGCCATAAATTATTTTTTGAATCTGCAGTAATACTTCTGACAGTTAATTGCTCTCCCATCAATGTCTCTATTTGCTCTGCAGAAATGAACAGTTCAAATTTTTGGGTTTTTATATTGAACCTATATATACCTTGATAACCTGATGCAAAAACATTGTTATTTTTGTCAATTGACAAACTATATATTCGACCACTTTTCGCATCACTCTTATCAAATTCAATTTCAAAAGTTTGGGCTGATTTAGTCTGAGGATCTATTTTAATAATTAGCCCTTCTAATGTGGCTACCCAGATATACCCCTCACCATCTCTTTTACTATCAAAAAAACGCACAGATTTAAGCCAACCAGTATTTTCAGGTCGATAATGTGTGAATTGCTGTGAAAGTGGGTCAAATACCGAAATGCCATGATCAAATTGAAAAATCCACACTTGGCCCTTTTCGTCAGAACAAATTGAAAAAACTGCTTCATGTTCAATACCGTCAGAAATCCCTTCACCAAGAGGAATAAATGAAAACTGATTTAATTTCCTCTCATATCTAGCCAACCCCACATCATTTAAACTAACCCAAATATCTGAATCGGTTCCATGAAACGATGAAATTTCGTTTGACGGCAATCCATCAGCCAATAATGTTCCTTTTTTGTAGTTAACAAAATTTCTACTATCAAAACGGCTTAAACCACCATGTGTTCCAAACCACATGTAACCATTTTTATCTTGATCAATCTGAGTCACTTTATTACCAGCTAAACCCTTATAATCATCATATGTTGTGATATTGATGTATTTATGATTGACTGGGTTGCTGAATACTAAGCTGGTTTGAACACAAAAGGATATAAATAACAACAGCTTCAAAAAATAATTTGGATTGATTAAAATTTGAAAATCACTTTCTCTGAATGACATACCGATCCTAATATGATGAAACAATTATATGAATATACTATAGACTGAATATTGTTTTCAGATTTTAATTTCTTTTTTTACTAACTAAACCATACTTATTTAAACTGATTTTCTACAAAATACTGGGCTTAACTCTGAATTTAATACTGCCTTTCTTAAATTATGAAACCACTCCATTAATACCAGCATGCTATAATCCTGCCATGAAAAAAAACCACGAATCTGCCGGCAAAAAATTATTAGACATCTGGCAAAAGCTTGATAAAAAATTAATGGGCAGGTGGTTATTTAAACAAATCATTGCCAATAAAATCCCATACACAGGAAGCATTAAAGCAGATGTACAAAGCCTTGAACCTGGCCATTGCGAAGTGCTGATGAAATACCGCAAATCCAACACCAACCACTTGAATTCAATACATGCTTTGGCCTTGTCAAATTTAGGAGAGTTCACCAGTGGTTTAGCCATGATGACCGGCCTGCCGCCAAACATCAGAGGAATCGTAACCAACATCAACACCGACTACTTAAAAAAAGCACGCGGCCATTTGTTGGCCAAGGCTCAGGTTAAAATTCCAGAGGTTCGTCATGCCAAAACTGAACACCTTATTCAAGCTCATATTTACAATCAAGGTGATGAGCTGGTCACAACAGTTACTGTTAAATGGCTGTTATCACCTCAATAACCCTTTTACTCAATTTAAAATCAAGATAAAACCATGAATCAACTTAAAAGTTATGCCAAAGGTCAATGGCACACCGCTAATGAAGGATTTAAAGACTGTAAAAATGCCCTCAACGGACAAGTCATCGCACAGATTTCGAGCGCCGGATTAGATTTTGCTGGCATGTTAGATTATGCCAAATCTGCTGGGCAACCTGCGCTAGCTAAAATGACTTTTCATGAACGAGCCCTCATGCTCAAAGAGTTGGCTCTTTATCTGATGTCCAGAAAAAAAGAGTTTTATCAATTATCAGCAGCCACAGGTGCCACTAAATTAGATTCATGGATTGATATTGACGGTGGCATTGGGACCTTATTTGTCTATTCAGGTAAAGGTCGCCGCGAAATGCCTGACCACCACATTCTGTTAGATGGCTCACCAGAACATATTTCTAAAAATGGCAGTTTCTTGGCACAACACATTTGCACGTCTTTGCAAGGGGTAGCTATTCATATCAATGCCTTTAACTTTCCTTGTTGGGGTATGTTAGAGAAGTTAGCACCCAGTTTATTGGCCGGCGTTCCAGCCATTGTTAAACCTGCATCAGATACAGCATATTTAACCGAACTGATGTTTCAAGCCATGATTGATTCAGGCCTATTGCCACCCGGGTCGGTACAACTGATTTGTGGGTCAACTGGTAACTTATTGGACTTACTGACCTGCCAGGATGTGGTTGCTTTTACCGGTTCTGCATCTACGGGGCAATACCTGAAATCGAAACCCAATATCACTCAGAATTCAATCAGATTTACCATGGAAGCTGATTCACTTAATTGCTCAATCTTGACGCCTGATGCCACGCCTGATACACCTGAGTTTAACTATTACGTTAAAGAAGTGGTTAAAGAAATGACGGTAAAATCAGGGCAAAAATGTACCGCCATCAGACGAGCAATCGTTCCTGCCAACCTAACAGATGCGGTTGCAGCAGCCATCAGCGAAGAACTTAAGCTGGTGGTTATTGGCGACCCTGTTCAAGAAGGGGTGAAAATGGGTTCTTTGGCAAGTTTCGCTCAACAAACTGAAGTCCGAGAGCGCGTTGCCGAGCTCAGAACAAGTTGTGAACTGTTATTTGGCGACCCTGATCATGTTGATGTAATAGGTGGTAATGACCAACAAGGTGCGTTCATATCTCCGGTTTTATTACTGAATCCTCAACCATTTGATAACGTCATTGCCCATGATGTCGAAGCTTTCGGCCCAGTATCTACACTCATGCCATATGAGACCCTTGATGAAGCAGCACATTTAGCTAATTTAGGCCAAGGATCTTTGGTGGGTTCGATTTTTGGTCACAATGATGACCATGTCTGTGAATTGGTCAATAAAACAGCCTGTTTTCATGGTCGAATGATGTTGATCAACCGTGATTCTGCTGGTGAATCATCAGGACATGGTTCTCCTTTACCTCATTTAGTTCATGGTGGACCTGGTCGTGCTGGTGGTGGTGAAGAAATGGGCGGTATCCGAGGAGTTAAACATTACATGCAAAGAACAGCCATTCAAGGCTCGCCCACCACCTTAATGAAGTTAACCGCTAAATACATGCCCAAAGCGAAAACCACTCAAGCGCCTCAACACCCATTCAAGTTACATTATGAAGAGCTCGAAATAGGACAAGCCATCACCACCGAAAGTCGTGAAATAACATTGGCAGACATTGAGCAGTTTGCAGCATTATCCGGCGATCACTTTTATGCACATATGGATCAAGAAGCGGCGGCGAGAAATCCATTCTTTGATGGTCGAGTGGCACATGGTTATTTCTTGGTATCAATGGCAGCTGGGTTATTCGTTTACCCAGAAGAAGGTCCAGTGTTGGCTAATTATGGCCTGGATGATCTGCGTTTTACTGAACCAGTTTACCCAGGTGATGTCATCACCATCCAGTTAACCTGCAAACAGAAATCTTATCGCCGAGGTAAAGGTTATGGAGAGGTGCGTTGGGATTTACAAGCCACTAACCAAGAAAATGAAGTGGTTGCTGACTATGATATTCTGACTATGGTTGCATCAAACACAGAACCATTCGAGGAATAAATACATGTCTTGGATCGCTAAATTTATTTTAAAAATTTGGGGCTGGAAAATAATCAATGAACTCCCAGCTGAAAAAAAATACATGCTCATTGCTGCGCCACATACCAGTAATTGGGACTTTCCTTTAGGTTTATTAATCAAATTCTCACAGAAAATTAAACTTAATTATTTGGGTAAAGGCGCTTTATTTAAATTCCCTTTTGGGTGGTTTTTTAGAGCCACTGGAGGCATTCCTGTTTATCGCAAACAGAAACTCAATATGGTGGATCAAATGGTAGAACAGTTCAAAAAACGTGAACATATGATCTTGGCCATGTCACCAGAAGGCACCCGGTCTTATCTGGAGTATTGGAAATCTGGTTTCTATCACATAGCATATAAAGCTGGTGTACCAATCGCAATGGGCACGCTTGATTTTGGCAACAAAATCGTGCGGTTAGGCAGTTCATTTATGCCATCAGGAAACATTCAGGAAGACATGAAAATCATTCGAAATTTTTTTGAAAACATCAAAGGTAAAATTCCTGAAAAACAAGGCCCCATTAGGGTTAAACCCTGAATGAAAAACCACCTAAACTCAAAATGAGTCTAGGTGGTATTGACAAATATTATTTCATTTCTGTCATAGTCTCAGGTAATTCATCCATGATGACACCTGTTGCCAACCTCTGTACTGGTACCATTGAACTCTGATTCTTAAGTGCCAACTGCGTGACTTCAAAAGGAGCAGTCAAACCCGATGACTGGACTAATTCTGTTGGCCAATCAAATGATAAAGAGGTTTGACCAGGCTCTAACCACTTTGCAGTCATCATCAATGCGATGGGGCGTTTTTGACCTTTCTCATTATGGCCCATTAGAGTGCCTCTGATCTCATACCTGGCAGCCAAAGCATTCTCTATGCCAAACTTTAATTGTTCTGACGTGAAGTCCAACTCACCATTAAACTGTGCAGAAGCTAAATTAACAGCAAATGCAGTTGATGCATCTCGCAGTACTTTCTGGCCATTGATGTTGGCTTCGGTAAAGGTGTGTACTTCCCACAAGCCATGAATCAGTGACTGTCCCTCTAGTCCTTTCAATACCGCTTGATAATCACCTTCTTTACTTGATTTAAAATTCAAGTCCTCTACTTTTTCACCGTTGGGTGATGTCACATAACCACGCGCTTCTATTGGAGACACCCCGTCGGCATGGTGCAACTTAGTTTGAATGGTAATATCAGCACCACTGGCATAAATTTGTTGGTTGGTTTTAAGTGCCAGAATATGCTCACTTTCTGGTTCAAACACATGCACCACAAATTGACCATTTTGTGCCGTCAAGCTATTAACTTTAAGGTTTAACTGGCCAGAACCGGTTTCAACTTTCAACGCAACTGTTGAATCTGCTACAGGCATACCAGCTGCTTTTAACTGTTTGGCATCAGCAAAAGTGGTGGCCCTCACTTGTTGGCCTGCCATTGACAACTCAACTTGTTGTTGAGTTAACACTTGCGATTTAGCTGATGAATTCAATGGATTAATTCTGATGATAGCTGTGTTTGAACTCAAAGGAATATTGACACCTTGGGTTAATTGCTTCGCATTAAAATCAAGCCAAAACTGTCTAGACTCTGCTTGATACCCTTCATTCTGAAAAGTATGGTGGTTTTGCCCCAGCAACTCTTGATTGAAAGCAACTCGTTCTTTATTGATGTTACTGACCACAAATTTTTCACTACTGACTGTCAGTTTTTGTACTGAGGGTTGTTCCACCCACTTAAACTCTGCACTGGCAGTGAATGACATAGCCAACAACAACCCATTAATCATTATTTTTTTATTTTTCATGTGTATGCTCCTGGTTAAATGTCATTGCGTAAAATGGTATCAAGGCCAAAACACTTTCTTCTGCTTTGGTTATGACTCAAAGGTTCTCCACCACTCATTCGAGATGTGTCATAAAACCATGTTGATCCCGCACCACTTTGTGATGAACATTCCAAAAAGCCATCTGAACAAGAGCCCAACCAAGCTTGTGTAATTTCTAACCCTAAATTCAAACTGTAACCACCACAATAAGAGTCGCCATCAAAAATAGATGTTTCCACATCAGTCCCCACGACATTCCAAAACCCTTTAGGTAATGAAGGTCTACCTGAAGTACCCAATAAATAATTGTTGTTGTAGAAATCCATCCATGAAGTTTGTTGCATTCTCACTGCATCACTTTGATAACCCAGTAACCAGCCCAAAGCCGATTCAAATACATTGCCTTGCATCACAGCATTGGCTAATGGCGTACCTTTTGAGGAGGCGGCCAAGGCATTGACCCAACGAGTTTTGCTGATGATATTTGGATAACGGCTGTCATAAGTGGGGTTAGACATAATCCAGCGCATCACATTTCCACCGTTAGAATGGGTAATCACCACCATATCAGTGATATTTTTGCTGTTAATAAATTGAGTCAATTGATCAGCCAGACAACCAGCAGCTCTTGAACTCCACATGTATTCTTCAAATTCACAATTGATAACCACATAATTGTTTTGGTTAGGTAATCCTTGACGGATTGAGTTGATGTTATCCCACTGCCAATAATCACTAGCAGCATTGGTTTGATTGCCGGTTCCATGGACAAATGCCACACCTGTATTGGCCCAGGCCGCGCTTGATATAAGCAACAGGCACAAAAATGCCTTTAATTTAATAATCATTCATTCACCTCTTTATTAATTGAATTAAAAAACCTACAGTTTTATCACTGTTTATTGGTTCCCCTTATTATTGTACACCGATGCTTAAAATATTTTCAAACGGTTGTTTGAATTTCTTAAATTTAACTTCAAATTAACCACTATTTAACGGTCTTTAGTAACCAGTTCCAACACCTCGACCAGCAGCGTATGTTATTGATTAAGCCCTTAAAACTCGGACTTGATCACAATAATCACTGCTTTATTGAGGTTTAATGACACAGTCGTTTACAATTCCATAAAAAGTTAATTCAATTAAGGGTTATTTGTTGTAAACTACGACGTTGAATTGATATTTCACTTTAAGCAATTGGAGTCACTATGAAAAATATAACAAAAGTAATGATGGTTTTAATCTTTGCCTTGGCTGTAACAGCCTGTAAAAAAGACGTCAAACCAGTCATGGACGATAACGACAATAATAACAACAATAACAACAATAACAACACAGTTGACACCAGACCAGTCAGAACTGATGGCTTGATTTGTTGTAACCCAGAAGATTTAACCAACCCTCAAAGCCTGTTGTCGAAAAGGGTTATCTATTTCGGTTATGACCAAGCCACAATTCGATCAGAGTTTCGTGAGATTTTGTCCTTACATGCCAGGTATTTACAGGAAAATCCATCAGCACGTATGACTGTTGAAGGTCATGCTGATGAAAGAGGGTCTCGTGAATACAATTTAGCACTGGGCGAAAAGCGTGGCTATGCAATAGCTAACTTACTGCGCGCTCAAGGTGCAGCTCTTGGCCAAGTATCTGTGGTGAGTTATGGTGAAGAAAGACCTGAGTCAACCTGTAGCAACGATTCATGTTGGTCACAAAATCGCCGTGGTGTCATTATTTATACGGCCCAATAACACAACAGCATAAACTTTCACATCAAATGATGGTCAAAAACCCGGCTTAAGTCGGGTTTTTTACATCTGCAAATAACGTACGAGGTGCTTATGAAATACATTGCAATATCAGTTATATTCATATTTTCGGTCTCAACAGGCCATACACAAAAAATGTCGATCCAAGATCGCTTGTTAAAACTAGAGCAACAAACTCAGCCCAATAACAACACCGCTGATTTAGTCATACAAGTGCAAGAACTACAAAGCCAGATTGCTCAACTACAAGGCACCATTGAAGAACAAAACTTTCAAATCAATGAACTCAAAGAAAGACAGAAAGTCTTGTATGTTGATATTGATTCCAGACTGGCTGAACTGGAAACTACTGGCTTGGCCCAAACACCGAATACCAACAATGAACTGGTGGTAGACAGCAACGTACCAGATAGCAATACTAACTCCACCATCGACCTTGGCAAACCTCAATTAGGCCCCATTCAAGCCCCAGTGGTGCGTGAAACAGTGGATGCTCAATTATCAACCAACGCATTAAACCAAGCGGACCTCAGTGCCCAATCAACTGCGGTAGATCCCGCTATTGACCAAGCCTATCAAGCCGCTTTTGCACAATTGAAAGCTGGAAGATTCAATGAATCAGCCAGATCGTTTGAAAATTTTATACAACAAAACCCAAACCATGACCTCACTGATAATGCCTATTACTGGTTAGGTGAGAGTTATTATGTGACACGAAATTACCCATTAGCCTTGTCTGCTTTTCAATCTTTAGAACAAAAATTCCCTTTAAGCAGCAAGTTAGCTGATTCATTACTGAAAATTGGTTATACCTACCACGAATTAGAAGACTTTGGGCAAGCGCAACAAGCGTTAACCAAGGTCGTCAACTCTTTCCCCAACCAATCAGTATCCAGATTGGCGCAGAATCGCCTTAATTTACTGCGTCGTGAAGGCAAAATCAATTAATCACTGGAATCATGTCAAAGCCAACTATGCCAAAACCTAGGCGCGACAAACAGCTCAAGATATTTGAAATCTTTCACTCTTTACAGGGTGAAAGTAACTTATCAGGCTTGCCCACGGTTTTTGTTCGCCTAACGGGTTGCCCATTGCGTTGTACTTGGTGCGATACGGAATATGCTTTTTTTGGTGGTAATTGGATGCATTACGATGCCATCCTTATTGAAGTAAAAAAACATGGTACACCTTATGTCTGTGTCACCGGTGGCGAACCCTTGGCCCAAAAAAGGGTGCATGGTTTATTAGACTTATTGGTTGAGCAAGGCTTTGTGGTCAGTTTAGAAACAGCCGGTTCACTATCAGTGGAACAAGTAAATCCAAAAGTGATAAAAATCGTTGACCTCAAAGCACCTGGCTCTGGCGAAGTCGAAAAAAACTTATACGATAATTTGGCCTTGTTAACCATGCAAGACCAAGTTAAGTTTGTGATTGCCGATGAAATTGATTACCGGTGGTGCAAAGAAATCATTGCTGAACACCAACTAGCGCACCAATGCCAAATTTTAATCTCACCCGTAGCTGACGTACTGCCACCTAAACAGCTCGCGGATTGGATTTTACAAGATCAATTACCCGCTCGTTTCCAAATTCAACTGCATAAACACCTGTGGGGCGATCAACCGGGTACTTGATTGAACAAAAGATGAAATAATATGAAAAAAAATGCGTGGTCTTGCTTTCTGGCGGCCTGGATTCTTCTACCTGTTTAGCCGTTGCTAAGGCGGCTGGATAAAGGCTCGTTCCCTAGCTCCTGCTTGAGAACGCATAGACATGTTTACCAACGCGTATTTGTGGGTGATTGAGTCAATTACAACATTAAACCATCATATACCAAGATTCCTGCACTCGCCTTAAGGCTCGGCTGGAATGATGGTTATTCAGCATGATAAAGTTAAACCGCTCACTGAGCGGAACCGAAGTGAAACGCATCTTGATATATATGCCAACATCAGTTGTGGATACCTAATAAAGAAAATCCGTAAATATAACCAAATTTTGACAGCTGGATTAATTAAATCCTTCAAGCCTCTTTAAACGGTGCTTATTTGTCTCCGTTATATACCCAAACTTTAATTATTGTTGCTTATTATTTCTTACCTGATAGACTTTCACATGTATAGATATCAATTTACAGGAAGTTCCCAAATGAATAAAAAACCCATTCAATCAATAATCATGGCTTTGCTGTTATCTCTGCCTATGGTATTACAGTCAAAAAACATTTTAGATGACAACCGCCCTGATAACATCAGCGATGAAAAGTGGTTACATTTTAAAATGGCGATTGAGGAAGCTAATCTACTACCCTCACCCGAAGGTATTGGTGGACCATCCAGCCGGTTTGGAACAAGTGTTTCAGTCGATGGTGACAGAGCTTTAGTGAGTGCACCTTTTGTTGGTGTTTATGTACTTGATTATGATGGTATGAACTGGCGAGAAACAGCTGTCTTACAGGCCAATGAAAGCTCACCGAGTATCCAGTTTGGTTTTTCAGTCAGTTTGTCGGGGAACCGAGCTTTGGTTTCCGCTTTTGAAGATGATGCTATCGGCTTTAACTCAGGCTCCGTTTATGTGTTTGAACTATCCGCAGGCAATTGGTCAGAAACAGCTAAACTAACGGCAAGTGATGCTGTAGCAGCCGAACAGTTTGGATATTCGGTCAGCCTGTTAGGTGGTAGGGCTTTGGTAGGTGCGAATAGAGATGATGACAATGGCATCAACTCAGGCTCCGCTTACGTGTTTGACTTAAACGCTGGCAATTGGTCAGAGACAGCCAAACTAACCGCTTCTGATGGCGAATTCAACGACAATTTTGGTTCATCAGTCAGTTTATCAGATGATCGAGCCTTGATTGGAGCCATTGGGAATAATGATAGTGGTTCTGCTTATGTGTTCGATCTTGCCCTTGGTAAATGGACGCAAACAACCAAATTATTAGCAAATGATGGTGAACCCAGTGACAGGTTTGGTCATTCGGTGAGCCTATTGGGTGACCGGGCTTTGGTTGGGGCTTATGGAAAAGATTTTTCCTCCGGCTCAGCTTATGTATTTGAATTGATCGCTGGCAGTTGGTCAGAGGTAGCTAAGCTAACTGCAAGTAATGGCACAATCAATGACAGATTTGGTTATTCAGTCAGTCTATCAAGTGATCGAGCTTTAATCGGGGCGTACCAAGATGGCTCAGGTTCAGCGTATGTGTTTGAATTTACTGCTGACAATTGGTCAGAAACAACCAAACTAGCCGCAAGTGATGGTGAAAACGGTGACGCTTTTGGTTGGTCGGTCAGTCTATCGAATGATCGGGCCTTGATTGGGGCATATCAAGATGATGATGAAGGTAGAGACTCAGGTTCAGCTTACGTATTTGATCTGACAGCTGGAAGCTGGTCAGAGATGAACAAGTTAACTAGTAAAGGCGCGGCTGATGATCAATTTGGTATTTCAGTTAGCCTGTCGGCGGGCAATCGTGCTTTGGTAGGAGCGTATAGGGATGATGACCAGAGTGCTGCTAACGCAGGCTCAGCTTATGTGTTTGAACTTATCGCTGGCAGTTGGTCAGAGGTGGCTAAGCTAACCGCGAGTGATGGCTCATTTGGCGACCAATTTGGCTATTCGGTCAGCCTATCGGGTGACCGCGCTTTAGTTGGATCTATTGGAGACGATGATAACGGTTCTGAATCAGGCTCGGCTTATGTGTTTGAACTTATTGCTGGCAGTTGGTCAGAGGTGGCTAAGCTAACCGCAAGTGATGGTGCATTAGGCGACCAGTTTGGTTTTTCAGTCAGTCTGTCTGGTGACCGGGCTTTGGTTGGAGCTATTGATGGTGGTGACAACGGTTCTGAATCAGGCTCCGCTTATGTGTTTGAACTTATCGCTGGCAATTGGTCAGAGATGGCTAAGCTAACCGCAAGCGATGATGCATCTGGCGACCAGTTTGGCTATTCAGTCAGCCTATCGGGTGACCGGGCTTTAGTTGGTGCGTATTTGGATGATGACAACGGCTCTAATTCAGGCTCCGCTTATGTTTTTGATCTTTCTGGTGGCAGTTGGTTAGAAACAGCTAAATTAACCGCCAATGACGGTGAAAACGAAGATCTGTTTGGTAGTTCGGTTAGTCTTTTTGGTGACCGGGCTTTGGTTGGTGCGTATTTGGATGGTGACAACGGCTTTGCCTCTGGTTCGGCATATGTGTTTGATTTGACCACTGGCAGTTGGTCAGAGGTGGCTAAGCTAACCGCTAGTGATGGTGCATTTGGCGACCAGTTTGGTTATTCAGTCAGCCTGTCGGGTGACCGGGTTTTGGTTGGAGCTATTGAAGGTGGTGACAACGGTTCTGAATCAGGCTCCGCTTATGTGTTTGAACTTATCGCTGGCAATTGGTCGGAGATGGCTAAGCTAACCGCAAGTGATGGCGCATTTGGCGACCAGTTTGGTAGTTCGGTCAGCATTTCAGGCGCTCGCACATTAGTTGGGGCATACAAAAATGATGATCGAGGCAGTGACTCAGGTTCGGCGTATGTCTTCGTTAATGACTTGATTTACCGCGATGGTTTTGACGAATCTGATTTCATCAGTCGTATGTTGTGGGAATCCGATCAATAAGCGCCATAAATAAGCCAGTCAAATGTCTGTTTGGCTCATGCCAAATAAATGCCTACAGCCACATCGATTAAATTGTTAAAATGCCTGATCGATTGAATCATTTAACTGTCTATACTATGAAAAAAAAATGCGTGGTCTTGCTTTCCGGCGGCCTGGACTCTTCTACCTGTTTAGCAGTTGCGAAAGCGGCTGGGTTTGATTGTTACACCTTATCGATTGACTATGGTCAGCGGCATTTGGCTGAATTAAATGCTTCGGCCAAAATTGCCAAGTCTCTGACTGATAACCCACATCAGGTGGTGCACATTGATTTAAATGCCATTGGAGGTTCTGCTTTAACTGATAAAAACATTGAAGTTCCAGACCATGACGACATCGAAGATGACATTCCCATCACCTATGTGCCAGCTCGCAACACCATTTTTCTCTCCACTGCCTTGGCCTATGCTGAAGTGGTGGGTGCTGATGCTATTTATATTGGTGTAACTGCGGTTGATTATTCAGGGTACCCTGATTGTCGCCCAGAATACATCGAAGCTTTTGAAACCATGGCCAACTTAGCAACCAAGGCCGGCGTGGAAGGGCAAAAACTGAAAATTATCACGCCTTTGATCAACTTGAGCAAAGCGCAAATCATTCAGTTGGGCGATTCTCATGGTTTTGATTACGGTCAAACAGTCAGTTGTTATAATGCCAATGCTGAAGGTGAAGCTTGTGGTGTGTGTGACTCCTGTTACCACCGTAAAAAAGGCTTTGCTGATGCAGGTATTCCTGACCCAACTCGTTATATCAATTGAACTAAAATGACAGTTACCATCACACAATTATATAGCTACCCCATTAAATCTTGTGCCGCCATTGAACACCAGACTATCACCCTGAATCAAATGGGCCTTAAAGGTGATCGGCAATTGATGTTGGTCGATGAAAATGGTTTATTTTTAAGCCAAAGAAAACACCAAAAAATGGCTTTGATTAAACCAACCTGGTCTGAACAAGGTTTGCAGGTCGAAGCTCCTGGTATGGAACAAATATTAATTGATTTAAATCAAAATACAGCAGAATTATTAACAGTTGATATCTGGAAAGATTCTTTACAAGCCGAATCTATGCAAGCGCACGTCAATCAATGGTTTTCTGACTATCTGAACACGTCTGTTTCACTGGTTAAATACGGCCAACAAAGTCATCGTGCCATTGATCCGGACTATGCTAAAAACCAAGAAACCGTGGCATTTGCTGATGGTTATCCTTTATTAGTTGCTCACCAGGCCACATTAGTTCAACTCAATCAAGAACTAGAAAAACCAATTGGTATGGATCGTTTTCGCCCGAATGTAGTGCTGCAAAGTGACTTCCCAGCCTGGAATGAGTTGAATTGGCTGGGCTTATCAGGTGATTCAGTCAAAATTGACTTGGTCAAACCCTGTACCCGTTGTGTCATGACTGGTATCGAACAAGCTACCGGCCAAAACACCGGTACCGAAGTACTGATGACCTTAAGGAAAAAATTTGCTCATAACGACAAAGCGGTATTTGGGATCAACGGTATAGCTAAGATTGAAGATTCAGTTGAGCTTAGAATCGGACAAAACCTAAAACCAAATTAAATCAATTGCAAAAACACCAAGGTAAAAGTAATCTGCAAGATAAAAACCAAAGACGCAACCAACAATAACCTGCTACATTGCTGCCAAATATCCCGCACCCGGATGCTTAGGCCTATGGCCACCATTGCCAATATAAATAAGGCATCACTTATTTGGGTTAAAACAGCTCCAGCTTCAGAATTAACCCAACCTAGGTTATTAAATACAATCAATACCAAAAACACCCAAATAAACACAGGTACCAGTTTGAGCCAACGAATGCCATTTATGTTGGCTTGGTTTTTTTGGCTCGCACCATCTGCAGCACACTTTGAATGACTGGCCCAGTAAACCAGTATCAACAAAGTCGGAATCAAAAATAAAATGCGACACATCTTAATTAAGACCGCGCCTTGTCCTACTTCTTCATTGACACTGAAACCTGCTGCCACCACATGACCCATTGACTGCAATGTATTTCCGATTAAGAATCCATAGGAAACTGTATCATCAGCAAAAAAATATCGCGCCAATTCAGACACCACAAAAACACCCAAAAAGCCCAAAAAATTGATCACCGCTATGATTAAACCTGTTTGGGCTTTATTTGAAACCTTCATAACATGAGTAGCAGCCATCACTGCAGCTGACCCACAAATGGCCTGACCACTGGCCAATAAACAAACATCTGTGCCATTCATGCGGAATATTTTTGACAACAAGGTTGTGAGCAAGAATGTCATGGCAATAGCCAAAGCGATCAATACAACACTGGTTAAATTAATTTGCAACAACAACGAAAAGTTCAATTGCACACCCAATAAAGCCACAGCTGTGGATAAACCATAAGACTCAACCCATTTGATGCCAGTATAAGTTTTGTTTGAAAAACTGGGTGCAAGCGATAATGAATTACCCACTAAAAAACCCATAAAGATAGCTATTAAGGTGACACTTAGACCTATATATTGAGCCAACAGTAAAGCAATGGCTGCTAAGATCACAACCAATAAAAACCCGGGCAATCCTTTAAGAAATTTATGCATCCAAATATTTTAACCTATGCACAAAACATATGCCCCAAATACCGCCTCACTAGACTAACAATTCACTTACTTTATCAACAATAATCCAACTTAATATTTCTATACCAACTTTTTTAAACCAACCGCATTCTCATGCTAAAATGCGGCACTTGATTTCCTTCAGCCACATAACGTTTTGTGGCAGAAGGCATGTGCCAGGAGTTGCAAAACCTGTCACATCAATTGAAACTTTAATTTTGGAGCAATCATGCTGAATACTTTTTATTCTGAATTTTTAGGCAACAGCCCAAGGTGGTTTAAAAACACCATCATCGCCTTTTTACTGGCCTGTTACCCACTGAACCTTTTATTAGGTGATACCGTCATGGGTTGGGCTTTCATTGCGATGTTTATCATGACTTTAGCACTGGCGCTTAAGTGTTACCCATTACAGTCTGGTGGCCTATTAGCCATTGCTGTTTTGGCCCTTGGGTTAACGGACCCTTATACTGTTTGGCATGAAATTGAAGTTAACCTTGGCGTGATTATGCTGTTGGTATTTATGGTCAGTTTTATTTACTTTATGCAACCCTTACTTATTTTTATCTTTGGTAAAATATTGTTGAAAGTTAAAAATAAAATCGTACTGTCATTGATGTTCTCTCTTTCAGCCGCTGTACTTTCTGCTTTCTTAGATGCATTGACTGTAATGGCAGTCTTAATCACAGTATTTGTGGCCTTGTATGGTGTGTATGAAAAAGTCCACTCCAGTATTGGCAAAGATTACGATGACAATGAAATCAAAGATCGCAAGCAAATGGGTGGCGATACACTGGCAGAATTCAGGGCATTTTTACGGTCACTGGTGATGCACGGCGCAGTAGGTACTGCACTGGGTGGTGTTTGTACCCAAGTTGGTGAACCGCAGAACTTACTCATCAGTGAAAAAATGGGCTGGAATTTCATTCAATTTGCCTCAGAAATGGCTCACATAACCATGCCCACTTTGATTGCAGGACTGTTAACTGTGATTGTGCTGGAATTAACCAAAAAATTCGGCTTTGGAGGTCAATTAGACAGTGGTGTGCGTAAAATATTAGAAAATTACTTAAATGAAGAAAATGCCAAACGCACACAAAAAGAAAATTATGCTTTGATAGTCCAAGCAGTCAGCGGCTTACTATTAATCATAGCTTTGGCATTGCATATCATGCAACCTGGCTTAATTGGACTTTTATTATTGGTATTAGTTACAGCATTCACTGGTATCAATGAAGAGCATCGCATTGGGCATGCTTTTGAAGAATCACTGCCTTTTGTTTCACTGCTGTGTATTTTCTTTGTTATTGTAGGCATGATTCAAGACTTGAAATTGTTTACACCAGTCGTTGAGTGGGTATTGGCTTTACCCATTGATGCACAACCCAAGGCCTTCTTTTTGGCCAACGGAATTTTATCTGCCATCAGTGATAATGTCTTTGTGGCCACGGTTTACATCAACGAAGTTAAAGCGCAGTTTGATGCAGGCAATATCAGTCGCGAACACTTTGATTCTTTGGCTGTTGCTATTAATACGGGTACCAACCTGCCTTCAGTTGCAACGCCCAACGGCCAGGCAGCCTTCTTGTTTTTATTAACCTCAGCATTGGCTCCAGCCATTCGCTTGGGTTACATGAAAATGGTTTGGATGGCCTTACCTTATACGGTAGTTTTGACCATAGTGGGTTATATTTTCCAATAAACCCCTCTAAGTCATTAATAAAGCGGTTTGAATGTCATCTATTGATGTCCAAACCGCTTTTTTTTTGCTAAAATTTTTAATCCATGTTAAGTGAACAGATTAATCCATGAAAAAATTGACCTCAATTTCCAGCTTGGTCGCCTTTGTTGGCATTGCATTCTTTTGCCAACAAAATATAACCACAAAAACAAAAACCACTGCAGCTGATAAAAACCTGTATCAACCGCAAAAACCTTTGATCAAGTACGATAAGCCAGGACAAGCTGCGGCATGGATGTCCTCGATGCGCCAAACACCAAAAGGCACCACACCGGCGGAAATGAATTTAATCTACCAAAATGAAATAATTGCTGCCAAAGCAAAAAAAGCCAATCAAGATTTACCGGCGCTATCATTTGAGGAGCTTGGCCCCGGCATTTTTGGTGGCCGAATTCGTGGTTTTGTTATTCACCCTGAGCGTGAAGGCCACTTATTGGCAGGAGGAGTTGCTGGTGGGGTTTGGAAGTCCGTAGATGATGGTCAAAACTGGTCATCTAACACCGATTTTCAAGTGAATATAGCCATAGGCAGTATGTATTTAGATCCAGATAATCCAGAACGGGTCTTTTTAGGAACTGGCGAAGGTTTTTTTAATGGCGATGCTGCCCGCGGAAACGGCATATTTATTTCAGAAGATTTTGGCGATTCCTGGACACAATTAGCATCTACCACGGGCCCTGATTTTTATTATGTTAATCGCCTCACCAGAGTGCCAAACACCGACATTCTTATGGCTGCCACAAGAACGGGTATCCACAGATCAACCAACTTGGGTCAAACTTGGACTGAAGTCAGCGGTCAGGTCGCTGCAAGCAGGGGATTCACTGACCTACAAACTGACCCCAGTGACAGCAATCATATATTGGCCTTCCATTTTGGCTCTACCAATGACTCAGTGGTAGTAGACATAGATCCATCAGAAGGGTTGTCAGGCAGTAATGAAGCCGTACCAGCTGCTTTTGGCCCTGACATTACTACCGAAGGTATATCAGGAGAAATCGCGGTAGGGAGCTCCAATGGCGGTGTCTCAGTCGATGGGTGTAGTGCAATTGATAGTGACGTCAATGATAAAATTGCTGTTATGCGTAGAGGTGGGTGTAATTTTACAGATAAAGTTAAGAATGCCCAAGATGCTGGCGCCATAGCCGCCATCATTGTTCAGAGTGATAATTCCGCACCATTCGTTATGGGAGGTAGTGACGACAGCATCACAATCCCATCAGTAATGGTTGAAAAGAACTTTGGTGACTCTGTCATCATATCTACCAACACATTACAAGCCACTTTACTTATCAGTGTACTTGAAGACCTACAACGGTTCGTGATGCGATCAACTGATCAAGGTCAAAATTGGGAAAAACTAGGCGCAGAAGAAGGGTTACCTGAGATCGATGTAGAACGAATTGAAATAGGATTTGCTGCAGATGGAACATCTTACTTGGCTGTCTCAAGAGAAACCGAGGAATTAGAAAACAATCAAACTAATGGCACAAGAGGACTGTGGCAATCTACAGGAGCCAACAATCGACAGTACGAAAAAACCAACTCAAACACCAACTTTGTTGAAAGACAGGGCTGGTATGATTTGGCCATAGCAGTAAACCCCAGTGATTCCAACCATGTGGTGATGGGAGCAATTGATCAATATGTCACAAGAAATGGAGGCTCCAGCATCAATAGGGTATCATTTTGGTTTTCTCCACCAGGTTTTATCCCACAATACATCCATGCTGATCATCATGGTTATTTTTTCAGTCCGCATAATACTGACCATATATATGCGGTCAGTGACGGTGGTGTGTCTAAATCAGAAGACGGTGGACAAACATACATAGCACTTAACAATGGTTTATATATTTCACAAACATATGGAATAGCAGTCAGTCCTGATGGTCAAAACGTCACATCAGGTACCCAAGACAATGGCTCACAAATTTATTATGGTGATCAACAAGCCTGGATTGAATGGTCTGGTGGTGATGGTGGTTTCAGCGCTTGGGATCAACAACAAAGTAATTTTGTTTATGGTTCAAGACCTAACGGTAGTTTATTTGGCTCCAACAACGGTGGTTTTAATTCAACATCAATTCAGCTACCAGACACCGATGGCGCACGTTTTATTCAACCATTTGAATTAGATGAAAACGATGGCAGCCGCATGCTGATTGGTACAGACAATGTTTATTTTTCTGATGACATCAGGTTGCTGAGTAATGCCAATTGGACTGATGTATCCGATACCATAAATGGCGCAGGAATTTCTGCACTGGCCTTCAGTCCGCATCAAAGTAATGTAGCATTTGCTGGTATGGGTAGCACCGACGTTAACGGTACCAACCAGATCATCAGGATTGATAACTTAGGGAGTAGTAATCAAGTAGTCGATATTGCACCACCTAATAGCCTAGGAACAGCTAACTCTGTAGTGACTGATATCAAGGTAGATATTTTTGACAGCTCTGGTAACACCTTATATGCAACTTTTGGGGGCTATTTCTCAAATCGTATTTTACGCACCACTGACGGTGGCAATAGCTGGAGTAGCATTTCAAATAATCTACCTAATATTCCATTGTTTCAGGTAATTAATGACCCAGATGATGCTGGTACCTTATATATTGGTAGCGAATTAGGGTTGTGGGTAGGTACTCAATCGGGTACAACTTATGATTGGGTACAATTTGATTACGGCCCGGCTTTCACCAGAGTGATTGATTTGGTTTGGAACAATGGTGAGTTATACGTCGGTACTCATGGTCGTGGCACTTACAAAGCCAGTAAAAATGCTATTGACGTTTCACTCATTAAATTCATCGCAACCAACTCTAGTTGTGATTTAGATAACTTTTTGGATCGCGGCGAGTCAGGTCAATTAATGGTCAGCCTCAACAATAATTCAGCCAAAGACTTTGATCAGGTGAATGTGTCTTTTAACGAACCTAATTTCATTAATTTTACTGATGCCAACCAAACCATTTCATTGGCCGGATTTAGCAGCAAAACCATTGCGTTACCAGTTAGCTTAAGTAGTCAAGCCAGCTGTTTGGCAGATTTAACGGTTCCCGTTACTGTAAATGCGGGCGGCCGCTCCTACAGCACTGAATTTAGTGTCATGACTGCAGCCAATCAAACCACTTCACAGGGCACCTTCAGTGATGGCGCTGAAAGCAGTGATACAGAATTAAACTCGGTCTTAGAACTTGGTAATGATGGCTGGGTTCGCACCTCAGACAGCGTAAATTCAGGTAACAGCAGTTGGTTCACAACCAATGAAGGCGCATTTTCAGATAAATCACTGGTTACACCGTGGTTGACTTTCGATGCTGGTGGCAATGTTCTTAACTTTGCTATGTCGTATGACACAGAAGGTGACAGCTCTCAATACTGGGATGGTTTGGTGCTTGAAATGAGGTTACGAGGCACAGACTTATGGTTTGACATCGGCCATTTAAGCACAATCCCATATGATGGTCAGCTTAGTACCAATAACACAGCACAAGCCCAGTTCGCTTGGTCTGGCACACAATTGGATTGGCGTGAAGCAACCGTAGACCTGGGTACACAGTACACCGGAAAAACAGCTCAAATTAGATTCCGCATGGTCTCAGATACAAATACTGCACAAGAAGGTTTTTGGCTAGATGATATTTCTATCAGCCGAGTATATACGGCAGAATCCCCTGTTTGCGACACCTGTATCAGCAACAATAACAGCGTTGTCCCCAATAAGGGGCTGTGGTTCGACCCTGCCAGAGACGGCCATGGTTTTATCATTGAATCTTTTGGCGCTGAAAATCTATTCTTTTCCATGTTCTATACTTATGACGATAATGGAGACCCTGAATGGTATACCTCATTAACCACCTTAACTGGAGGCGTCTTAAATCCAGATTTCTTAACAGGCACAATCAATGGCTTTTCTTACGACTTCAGTGTCGACCCAGCTGAGGTAGATCCATCGATACTTGATGACAGTTTAGATGGTCGATTAATGATTAATTTCAACAATTCAGATATTCGCAACCACCCGGCATGTCAAGATGGAACACCTCGTAATCTCGACTTTTCCGCCTTAGCAACCTGGAAGCTTAATGATGAAGAGCAAACTTGGTGTATAGAACCATTGATTGCTGATCAAGCCAGGCCTGAACCTGATTTTGGTACAGCATGGTGGGCTGGTGTTGATGACAATGGGTGGGGGTATTCATTGGCACAAACAGGTGATGTGATGATTGCTTATATTTTCTACTTTGATGCCATGGGCAACCCCCGTTGGTCTACTGGAACCAACAATGGCTTCCAAGCGAATGAGTCTATCACCATACCTATGAATGATGTATTTGGCTATGGCAGAACAGAACCCTTAATCGAAAGGACTTTTGTCCCATCAGGTACCTTAACACTCAACTTATCTAATCTATTCAGAGATTTGGATACCGATGGCACCAACAGTATAGATATTACCTATCAAGGTGCTGAAGGGGGTCGTTGGACCAGGGAAAACATTAAAATTCAAAACCTGGCTCAAGGACACTGATTACTATCAATGTTATAAAATATAAAAAACCCAGGACTTTTTGACCTGGGTTTTTTTAAACTTGATACACCCCAGCTGGAATGTGTTCAATGTGTTTTAAAAGGCATATACTTCAAACAACTCATCTAATTGTTTATCCCAAACACCATGAAATTTACCCAACTTCCGTTCTGCAGGTGTTGCATAAGTATCTGCTATGGCTTGTAAAGGCTCAATATAAATACTTTCGTCTTTCCCACAAGATGATTTAATGCCTCGTTTTTCCAATCCTTTCCTCGACATAGCAAGCATTTGCAAAGCCAAATCTCTGACCTTTTGACCGCGAAACCCTGTGCTTAAACCCATCCGCGGTACCTGAGCACGCAAATACTCATGTTCAGCCAAAGTCCAATCACTGATCCAATCGGCAGCTAAGTCCAACTGGTCTTGGTCATACAACAATCCTATCCACAAAGCTGGCAATGCACAAATACGTCGCCAAGGCCCGCCATCAGCGCCACGCATTTCAAGAAACTTTTTCAACCGAACTTCTGGAAAAGCAGTGGTTAAATGATCCTCCCAATCTTTCAAACTAGGTAACTCACCTGGCAAGACTGATAATTTACCTTGCATAAAATCTCTGAATGACAAACCCGTTGCATCTATGTATTGACCTTCACGATACACAAAGTACATTGGCACATCCAACATATAATCAACATAGCGCTCGAAACTCATTTCAGGCTCGAATACAAATGGAATAATGCCACAACGATCATCATCAGTATCTGTCCATATATGTGATCGATAACTGACAAAACCGTTTCCTGCCCCTTCAGTAAAGGGGGAGTTAGCAAATAACGCAGTTGCAATGGGTTGTAAGGCCAAAGAAACCCTGAATTTTTTAATCATATCAGCTTCTGAAGAGTAATCTAGATTGGCCTGTATGGTGCAGGTTCTTTTCATCATGTCTAGACCCAAAGTGCCCACTTTCGGCATATACTCACTCATGATTTTATATCGGCCTTTGGGCATGTAACTGATCTCATCTCGATTGGCAGTTGGGTGAAAACCCATCCCCAAAAAAGCACTTCCATATGGTTCAGCAACCGCTTTGACTTCTTTCAAGTGCAAACCAGTTTCTGCACATGTCTGATGTACATCCTTAAGTGGAGCACCAGACAGTTCCAGTTGACCACCTGGTTCCAGAGTGATCGAACAACCATCACGTTTTAGGGCAATCACATCATCACCCTCATATTCAGGCTGCCAATTAAATTGTTCTGCTAATCCCGTTAAAATATCCCTGATTCCTCCAGGCTCGGAATACTGTAATGGTTGTTTATTTGTCCGATGAAAACCAAACTTTTCATGTTCTGTCCCCACTTTCCAGTCTGCTTTGGGTTTACAACCAGAAGCCAAATATTGGATCAGGTCATCTTTAGCGTTTATTGGGTCTTGATTATTCATGTTTTTTTGTGGAATCTGTTATTGTATTTATTTATCGTGAATCTTACCAAAATAGTCTACTGATATGAGTACAATTTTTCTCCAAGCAATAAATCTAATGAATTCCAATCCACAAATTTTTATGCTTTAATCTCCCAATGAAGTCCAAATTATTGATTCTATTATTTTTCAGCTGCCAACTCTGGGCCCAAACGTCAACTGAAATTATCAATCGAGGCAATGGTGCTGAACCGGATTCACTGGATATACATCAAGCTCAAGGGCTTAATAGCCATAATATCTTAATGGATATGTATGAAGGCTTGATGACCTTTGATGCCTATGGAAAGCCTCAATATGGCGTTGTGGTCAATCATGAAGTGAATAATACAATGACTGACTGGACTTTCTACCTCAACCCTCTAGCAAAATGGAGTGATGGTCAAGAAATCACAGCTTCAGACTTCATTAACAGCTGGAATGATGCCATCAAACCATCTACAGCAGCTCCATATAGACAGTTATTTGACAATTTAATCAAGAATAATGTTTTACAAGTTCACAGCCCAAACAAACATCAACTTATCGTTAAATTGAATCAGGCTGATTATGGATTTTTAAATAAATTAGTTCTGCCCATCTTTTACCCCAAACCACAACACACAGATCAAAAACACATCAGTAATGGTGCTTATATGCTAAAAAAGTGGGACATTCAAGAACGAATTACTTTACAAAAAAACCCATATTTCCATGCCGCCAAAACAGTTAAAACTGAGCAGATCAACTATTGGGTCACTGAAAATCAAAACAGTGAATTATTGCGCTTTCGTGCTGCCCAGCTAGACATCACCGAAACCATTCCAGACAACAAAATAAATTGGCTAAAAACCTACTTGCCTCAGGAATTACGCATTGCACCTTACTATGGTACATTTTTTCTGGGTTTAAATCTGAATCATAAAAACCTCAGTAACTTGCACCTCCGTCAAGCCCTGAGTATGGCCATTGATCGAAACATATTGGTTGAAAAGGTATTGAAATCTGGCCAATTACCAGCCACTCAAATAATCCCAACTCAAAACAGCAAGAACCCCCAAGGAGGCTTTGATTTGAAAGCAGCCAAGCAACTCTTAAAGCTCAGTCAATTCAACCCCAAAACGCAGCAAATCGAATTACTATATAACAACAGTGCCAACCAAAAAAAGGTCGCGCTGGCTGTTGCCGCGATGTGGCGCCAAAACTTAGGCATAAAAACCAAACTCAGAAACCAAGAATGGAAGGTATTTGTAAACACCCGCAGAGGCAACAAAAAACAAGTTTTCAGATCAGGTTGGATTGCCGATTATCATGATCCACTGAACTTTCTTGAGTTATTTCAAAGTCATTCACATTTCAACTTTTATGGTTTCAATAACGAATTTTACGATCAAATCATCACAAATATACAACACACTCAAGAGCACAGCAAATTGAACGACTTAATTAGCAAAGCAGAACAAATTTTAGCAGAACAACTACCCGTTATTCCGCTATACCATTATGTATCCAGGCACTTGGTATCGACAGATATTCAAGGATTCAATAACAACCCAATGGATCGACACTTGAGTCGTTATCTAGAAAAACTCAAAGTAAACTGAAACGAGGCATTACAAAATCGCTTCAGTTTAAATTTAGATCAAGTTATTTGTTTACAGCTGACTCAATGGCATCACACATTTTCTTCATGCGTTTAGTCGCTTTGGCAACTTTTTTCTCAGCAACGGCAGGTTTTTTTAACTTAAAATGTGTTCCCACATCTTTCATCAAACCCAAACGCCACAACTCAGTATAAATCGCTTTGGGTGTTAAACTACCATTGGCATGTCTTTGGCACAATACTTCAAATGATTGTTTATCATCATTCTTCAATATTTTTTTGGTTTCATTCTTATCACAAAATTCCAGCACATCTGCATACACTTTAGCCACTTTAGTAGGCTTAACTGTAATTTGATCAGTGTTTAGATATGGAGCAATGAATCGACGATCAATACCAGTCCGAGCTGATATTTCTACCACAGTAGATTTTTTCTTTTCTTGCTTGGCCAATCTGACCATATGCATTTTGTAATATTCCATAAATTCTTTATATGGAAAATCATTTTTCAAAGTGGCTTCCGCCATGATTTTGGCTATTTTTTCTACAGATTCGCCCATTTCTGATTGTTCATACTTATTACTTTTTTTCATTTTTACACACTTTTTTAATTACACACGCATAACATTATAATAAATATTTAACGAAATTATCATCAAATTTTGTTACTTTGGGTTACAAATGCATTAAATTTTGTGTTTTTACCTTTCTAAGCAAGGTGGTATGCATCAAAACGACAAGTTTTGCCAATAACTTGAAATGTAGGCTTGTAGTCGGTGAGCACTGGTGATTTACTAGGTCGCTTGATAACCACACGCTTAACGTGAGCGGTTAGCGCCAATTGCAATAAATGGGTTGCATCATCTGATTCGTTTTGATGAATGGATTGAAATAATTGCATGCCTTTCTTGTTTCTGGACTTTTTTTCTTTTGTTGGAAACATAGGATCCAAATAGATTACATCACTAGTCAACGTCTCCAACAAGTCAACAAAGTCGCCAAAATACAATTCAAAGCAACTACCATGTTGCTGAGTGTAGCGGAGCAAGCCATCCGCTAGCAAGGCATGTGTAACGGCGTTTTTTTCAATAGAATTGACTACAAAGCCCGCTTGAGACAATAAAAAACTATCTACTCCTAGACCACAGGTTCCATCCAATACAGTGGTTTTTTTTTGCCCTTTAAGCTGGCAAGCTTTGATTAAATTTTCGGCATTTAAGTGTTGTCGGCTGCGGTAAGATAAAGCACCTTGAATAAAATCAGTATAGACTTTACTCTGAGGGTTTTTATTTTCATATATACACAAAAACCCATTTTCTGATGACAGGGTTAAATGTTCTGGCAATCTGGCCAAAACAGCATCAGCAACCAATCCTAATTCATTTAAGTGGTTAATCAGTCGCTGATCAGAATCCAAAGCTTAACGGTTTTTTATATCTGTATAATCACGTGTGGTCGCACCACCATAAACTTGACGAGGACGACCAATTCTGGTGTCAGGTGTCTCATACTGTTCTAACCACTGCGATGTCCAACCTACAGTTCTGGCAATGGCAAACATGACTGTGAACATTTGTGTGGGTATACCCAACGCCTTGTAGATAATACCCGAATAAAAATCTACATTTGGATATAGTTTACGAGCCACAAAATACTCATCCTTCAATGCAATTTCTTCCAATTTCATGGCCAATTCTAATTGTGGATCCTGAATACCTAAATCTTCTAAAACTTCATGACAAGCTTTTCGAATTATGGTGGCTCTTGGATCAAAATTTTTGTAAACACGGTGCCCAAAGCCCATCAGCCTGAATGGGTCATTCTTGTCTTTGGCTTTGGCCACATATTTGTCAATTTGCGACACATCACCAATTTCATCTAACATTTTCAATACCGCCTCATTCGCGCCTCCATGTGCGGGACCCCATAAGGAGGCAATACCAGCTGAAATACAGGCGAAAGGATTGGCACCAGTTGAACCAACCAAACGAACAGTTGAAGTACTTGCATTTTGCTCATGATCAGCATGCAAAATAAAGAGCAAGTCTAGGGCTTTAGCTGCAACAGGGTTAATTTCATAGGGCTCAGCAGGAACCCCGTACATCATGTGTAACAATCTTTCTGTAAAATTCAATTTGTTTTTTGGGTACATGAAAGGTTGACCCACATAGTTTTTGTAAACGGCTGCCGCCACTGTTGGCATTTTGGCAATCAATCGAATGGCCGCCATTCTCCTGTCTTCAGGGTTATTGACATTCATACCATCATGATAAAACGCTGAAAATGAACCAATAACACTCATCATCATTGCCATCGGGTGGGCATCGTACTGAAAACCCTTCATAAATGACCTGATTTTTTCATGTACCATGGTATGTCGAGTTATCAATTGATCAAACTCTTGGTATTGTTGTTGATTTGGCAATTCACCATTCATCAATAAATAAGTCACTTCCATGAAGTTACTGCTTTTTGCCAACTGTTCAATCGGATAGCCACGGTAGAGCAATATGCCTTTACCACCATCAATAAAAGTGATGTCACTCTTACATGCACCAGTGGCAGCAAAGCCTGAATCATAAGTAAAATAACCCGTCTGTTTATGTAATGTTTTGATATCAAAGGTAGGCGGCCCCATTTCAGCACGAATAACTGGCAATTCAGCTGTCTGTCCTTCTGGGGTTTTGACTATTACGACATCTTGATTTGTTGTGGCTTCACTCATTGATAACTCTCCAATTAATGGGTCTTTCTTATTATTAGCAAACAGCTGACTTGAAACAGCGTAAGCATAGATTCAAACAATCGTTCATTTTAGCATTTTACAAGTTAAAAATTAAAGCAGTTTAACCTCATCATTGAACCTGAAATATGCGGGCAAAAAAAAACCCGAACAAAATTCGGGTTTTTCTTATTTTTCTGAGGAAGATTATTTTCTTTGGTATCTTCTTTTAAAGCGATCAACACGACCACCTGTGTCAGCCACTTTCTGCTGACCGGTGTAATATGGGTGTGATTTTGATGATATCTCGATTTTAACCAACGGATACTCATTACCATCTTCCCATTGGATGGTCTCTTTAGAATGTATACAAGATCGGGTTAAAAATGCAAAGTCTGCACCGGCGTCTTGAAATACCACTTCTCTGTATTCTGGATGAATATCTTTTCTCATAACTGTTTTCCAATGTTCTGTATCAAACGTGACGGCGTATTTTAATGCCATGTATACGGATTGTAAAGATTACTTTTTATTTTTTTCTGCAACGTTTCTGGCTACTCCAACCGAGTGCAAATACTATAAATCAAGATCAATATCGCTGAGATCCACATCAAAACGATCCATCAAACCAGCCAAATCTTTCATCATGATTTGCCCACCTATCTTGATCACCACCAACTCTGAATCATCGTCTAAAGCCAGCACTGATAAGCCCTGTATTGCTTGATCATCCATTTCGGCCATGATGTAAACGGTGGAATCATCTTCGCGAATGGCTGCCATCTGTTCCATACCCAAAGCCTTCATTTCACCAGCAGTGGCATTAATAAAGGATTTAATTTGTTTTAAATCACCTGTAAAGTCATCATCTTCCAGGTCATAAACCCGTACTGAAATTTCAGTCAGGTTTTTCATCACATCTGAGACTTGCTTCTCTTCACTGGTCATACCACTGAGCAAGCCCAACATGGCAGCACCTAAATTAACTTCAACCGATGGCTCTGTGCCAATTAATGACTGTAATTTCTGCAATGCATCAAATGCTTTTGCTTGTGACGCCAATATCAACAAAATGGTTAATAATAATATTTTTTTCATAATTTTTACTCCACTAAATCTGCGCCATGGATTTAGAAACTGGTATTATAATAGCGGGTTTGATGCCGTGAGTGTTGGCACCCTCTAAGGTTTTAGCACTGATTTTTTGCATGTAATGCATGGCCAACTGCATGTCCCTTTCAGCGACCGCTAATTGATTTTTTTGTATCTGGTTTTGGTTTTGCCAAACCAAACCCAAAGAAAATACCGCCACAAAAGAAAAAGCCAATGCGGGTTTAAACCAAGGTGAACCGCTCAATCGCCCGAATGGGTTCAACCCAATTTGTTGATACAAATTTTGTTTCATGCTCGGCGGGCATTTAACCTTCCGAGCTTGTTCAAAATACTGAGCCAACTCATGGTTGACCTGACTTTCTTCTCTTTGCTTACGCATATACTTTTTCCAAACTTTCTTTCAATTGTTTTCTGGCTCTGTGCAGGTAAACTTTAGTTTGTGACAAACTTAAATCCAAAGCATCCGCCAATACCTGATAGCTTAACCCATTAACCTCACGCATAACCAATAAAGACTGGTAAGGTTCTTCTAATTGGTTAATTGCTTTACCAATTTCACCAGACAATTCATTATTTAACACCACATCAGTGGCAGAAGGTGACACATCACTTCCAACTGCTTGTGCTATTTGGTATTCATAAGCGTGTTTTCTTCGCCTTAAAATATCCAAACATTGGTTACGAGTCACTTTATATAACCAAGCTTTTTCAAACTTGTCACCATTTTCTTTTCGCTGCCACAACTTAATAAAGGTGTCTTGCACCACATCTTCAGCTTCTAACTGGTTACCTAACATACGGTAGGCTAAAGCATACATTCCATGCTGGTTTTGACTAACTTGTAGGCGATACCAAATACTCATGCTGTTTAAATGTTTACATTTCAACCCTTAAGACGAACTAATTATTAATTTGTTACAAATTTCAAAAAAAAACTTCAATTTTTAAGCTATGCTATTTATCAGAGGTTCCTTAAGGTTATGGGTTTTTTAGAATTATAGAGGGTTTATTATGTATCATTGGGTTTTAATCGGTTTTATTTTATTGTTATTATCGGCGTGTGGTTCACAACCAATCAAACCAGCAATCGACCATAAACAACAATTGATAGCAGCTTTGGTGGCTCAAGACCGCAGCCGAATCATTGCCAGTATCGATGCAGCACAGCCAAAATTAAAGAACAAAAACATCATTAACCTCTATTTATTGGCAATAGATGACGAACCTTATCAACTGCTGAGCAACAGTCAACTGTTGTTAAAAAATTATCATAACTACAGCAACATCCAACAAAACATGCTTAAACCCATGTTACTCTGGGCCTATGCACACCCCATTTACCGCCAAGAAACCGCCAAACAAGTGCGATTACTGCAACGAGAAACATTATTAGTGGCACCCAGTAATATCAACTTCAAGGCCTGCGAAAACAGTAACAATAAAAACTGTGCGGGTACTTTACGAGAGCAAATTGCTGCAATTATTACACCGTCCGAACTCACCAGCACCTTACAAACTATGGCTAACAATGACCCATGTATCAACCTAAGTAACGAAAATTTAGGCGGTGATTTTGGCAATCAATGTTTGGCCAGTCGAAAGGGCACCTTGAAAATTAATTTAATCAGCCAGCCTCAGTACCTTTTTTCAGACTGGGAAACTTTGTTAAACAATGTTGAATAGGCAGTTACAGTTACAGTTACAGTTACAGTTACAGTTACAATTTCGATCAAACACAATTAATTGAGATCAGGTTTGAGATAAACGAAGTTATTATTAAGCACACACTTCGGTTACGCTCAGTGCACGACAAACCTCTTAGCTTGAACAGACTCAAAGCCTCACACCGCTGGCTGAGCGGAGCCGTAGCCTCATCACGGCCAATTAATACTCTGCTCGAAATTGCACAACAACATTTCAATCACCCAACAACGCTTTGATTGCTGCGAAATTTTTTTTGTTAGTGGCTTTTTGTTCATCCACTGAACGTTTCACTCTGGGATGTCCGCTGCTGAGTTCATGCGGTATTTCATCTATAAAACGACTGGGACCTCCAACTGACGGCATTTTCTCTTCCGGAAAACGTTTTTTTCGTTTTTTGACATAAGAAATTTTTAGTTGTTGCATGGCGCGAGTCATTCCCACATACATTAAGCGACGTTCTTCTTCGATTGCATTGTCTTCTTCATCAGCATCTGCCAATGAATTGGCATGCGGCAAAATGCCTTCCTCAACACCTACCAAATACACATGTTCAAACTCTAAACCCTTGGCAGCGTGAAGGGTCATCATACGAATCGCATCTTCTTGTTGTTCATCATCTTGACTGGTTTGTAATGATAAGTAATTTAACAATTCATCAATAGGTAAATGCTGGGACTTGCCCAACACGTTCACCCATTTAATAAAGTCTTTGACTAACTTAACCTTATTAGTCTTAGCCAGTTTATTGTTGGCAGAATGCATGACGTAATTCACATAATCAACCTGTTTAAGCAAAGAAGCCACAACCACCTCTGCGGAGTCTTTCATTTTCTGATGCTGTCGCATCATCTGAACGAATGGCTTAATTTTTGATTGTGCATGATCTGACAAACTGTTCAAGGCATCGTCTTCGCAACAAGCAACAAAAAAGCTACTGCCCTTGCGTTTGGCTAAGGCCGAAACTTGTTGGACCGTTTGCATACCAATGCCACGCTTAGGTGTATTAACAACCCGCAAGAATGCTGCATTGTCCCTGGGATTAACCAATAATCTGATATAAGCCATCAAATCCTTGATTTCACTGTAATCAAAAAATGAACGCCCTCCAGACATTTGATAGGGCAGGTGATTCAATCTGAGTGCTTGTTCTAATAATTTGGCCTGATGATTCGACCGATATAAAATAGCAAAGTCGTTGAAATTTTTATGGTTCGCTTTTTGATTAAAACTGATATCAGCCACCACTTGTTCTGCTTCTGTTTCTGCATTGGGGTAAGAAAGAATTTGAATCGCTTCACCCAAACCCAAATCGCTCCATATTTTTTTCTCGAATGGATGGGGGTTGTTTTGAATCACTGCATTGGCGGCATCTAAAATGGTGGAGGTCGAACGGTAATTTTGTTCTAATTTAATAACTTGCAAGTCTAAAAAATCTTGTTGTAATAACTGCAGGTTTTCAGCTTGAGCACCCCGCCAACCATAAATGGACTGATCATCATCACCAACGCAAGTTAAATGAGAACCAGAACCCATCAGTTTTTTTAAAAACAAATATTGACTGGCATTGGTATCTTGGTACTCATCAACCATTAAATATTTGATTCGTTGTTGCCACTTATTGAGTACTTCAGGCTGCTCACTTAACAACCACAAAGCCTGCAAAATCAAATCATCAAAATCCATGGCATTGATACTGACCATGTAATCCAAATAACTTTGATAGATTGCTACTGCCATGGGTACTGTCGAACTGACTTCGCTAGGCCGGAGTGCCGCATTCTTCCAACCCGATATTTGCCACTGTAGTTGATTACTGACTTCTTTTTTTATGCCCTGTGGTAGTAGTTCTTGCAATATCTTTTGACATTCCGAGGCGTCTAAAATACTGAACCCAAGTTGATAAGCCGTGCGATTAATTTCATGTTGTAACAAGCGCAAACCCAAGGCATGAAATGTGGATATATTCAAAGCTTCACCACCATTAACCAAATGCGTTGCACGGGCTTTCATTTCTTTGGCTGCTTTGTTGGTAAAGGTGATGGCAAAAACATCCTCCGGACGGCAAAATCCCTGGTGCACTAAATGTGCCATTTTTTCAGTGATAACCCTGGTTTTACCACAGCCAGCACCAGCCAGAACCAATAATGGCTTATCTATGAGCTCTACAGCTTGTTGTTGAGGTTTGTTAAGCAAATACTTTTGAACATATCGGTTTGAGGAAGGTCATCTTAAAGAAAGGGGCAAGCAGTTATCAAGTTATATTAGTGAGTTTCTCCTCTTGATAGATCACCTGATGGTTACCAAATCACCTGGCTTACCAAATAAATAACCCTGGAAGTAATCACAACCAATTGATTTCAACACCTCAAACTGATCCTCAGTTTCAACACCTTCGGCCACTGTTTCCAAATTCAAGTGTTTAGCCATAGAAACTATCGTTTCTATGATCACCTTCGAGCTGTTATTACTGGTTAAATCTACCACAAAGCTTTTGTCTATTTTTAAATAATCTATAGGTAATTGCCGCAAATACTCCAAAGAAGAATAACCTGTGCCAAAATCATCAATGGCTATCAAAACACCCATTTCTTTTAAACATTGGAACTTGTATTGAATTTCACTTAAATTCCCAACCGCAACACCTTCTGTTAACTCAATTGTCAACTTATTATCAGTCACATCGAAACGTTTCAAAATTTGGTCGATATACATGATGAAGCCTTGCTGGTGAAACTGTTTTGAACTGACATTAACCGAAATACTGTGTTGGTAGTCCATAATTTTCATACAGGCATTTGAAATAACCCAACGACCCACTGGTTGAATTAAATCGATATCCTCAGCCACAGGAATGAACTCATCAGGAAACAGTGTTTGTTGCTCACTGTATATGCGAATCAAAGATTCAAAACAAACCACATCTCTATTGCTGTTAACAATGGGTTGATACTTAAGCATAAACCCATCATTACTCACAGCATCTCGCAACACCTGCTCAACATACAAAATTTTGTCGTTTTCTTTCTTCATACTGGCGTGATACATAGTGACTTGATTGCGACCTTGTTCCTTTGATCGATACATCGCCACATCCGCTTGTCTGATGATGTCATTAACTGTTGCGAACTCATGAGGAAAAATTGTAACCCCCATACTGACTGTACAAATATGCTGATTATTATTTATTTTGTATGGTTCAGCCAGTGTTGAAATAATACGCTCTGCCAACAAAATGATTTGCACGGCAGCATCATTGGCATTATCAAACTCACATTCTGAGGCTAAGACAAACTCATCGCCTCCAAAACGTGCAATCACATTGAAGTCTGCTGTGAATTCTAACAATCGATCGGCAATGCTTTGCAGTAATTGATCACCAAAATAATGGCCTAATGCATCATTCAAAACCTTGAAACGATCCATATCTAAAAACAACACTGCACCATACTTATTTTCCTTTAAACCCCGATTTATCAGCTCATCCAACTGATTCTGGAATCTCTGTCGATTAGGCAGCTGTGTCAATGAATCATGAAAGGCCAAATGCTGAATTTTCTCAGTATCATTTTTTTTATCTGTAATGTCTATTAACATACCCATGACATCATTGGTGTCAGAGAAGTCTTCAGGTATATACAACACGTCCCTAAACCACCTGTAGTCACCATTGGCATGTTGGATACGGTATTCGATTTCAATATGCTCTTCATGATCATGAGTTTTATGCATGAATTCTTTTACTTTACTTAAGTCATCAGGATGAATTCGATCAGAAAAGAAGTTGGGTGTTGTGAGCCAATGTTCAACGGAGTAACCCAAGATGGCTTCTGCTTCTTGACTGACAAAGGTCACTTTATCCAATGCCAGGTTTACTTTCCAAAAAATAACCGGCTGGTTTTCAATAATCCTTTGATAATTTTGATTACTTTGGTGGAGCTCTTCATTGATCTTGTTGAGTTGCAACGTGCGATCTTTAACTTCACGAGCTGTTAACAGATGTCGCCCAGTCAATGCCAACATCCCTATCCCGACAAAACCAGTAAAAATCAAGGCCATCAGCAAGGTTAACCACAAACTACTTGAAGTTTCTTCAGAAAAGTACTTGGGTGTTGGCGTGATGGTTATTCTATATGGGTTTCCTTCTATATGAGTTTCAGTACTGAGAACATGATTATCATATCGGGTAGTCAAAACATCTTGGCTCAGATATATATTGATATATTCAGTACCGACAACTTCATCAATCTCTACTTTATACCTATCGAACTTAAAGGCACTTCCATTGTTTTCCAAAAAGCCGATGAATTCCTGATAAGACATGCTTTCTGTCTGTTTAGCCAAGTAATTCAAATGGGTGTTAATGATTTCGTTAATTCGCTTTTCTTCATATTTTTTAAAAGAATTGAACATCAAAAAAACCAGCAGGAAACCGACCAATATGGGTGTAGCTACATTAATGATCCTTGGCTTCCAGATCCTTCTTGGCTTGGCCCAAAAAGCCATAATCACCGGCGTAAAAATCAACACACTCATCAAATCCCCCAGATACAATAATGAACCTTTGAGTAAAAAGTCATCGTAATTGTAATGACCTGCACCAGTTAACAAGGCCATAAAAAAGAGGCTAGAAACAATTAATGGAATAACTGCAGCAAAGATAAAAAACTTAAATATGTTTTTTACTTGTATGAGCTGGGGCTGTTGACTCACTACAAAACGAACTAAAAATCCTCCAAACAAAGGTCTGAATACATTATTTATCAATAACAATGAATCATATAAAGCCATTTTGTTCCAACCAAAATTTTGCTGAACCTTATACAAAACGATGCTATTGATGATTTCAGCCAAAACAATGGCTGGGATAATTTTCTTGCCCCAAATAACAATCAAGCCCACACCCAATCCTGCTGCAGGCCAAACTGTAACCGACAAAGATGGCCGGACCATGTACTTATAGGCGATGTAACAGCATAAGGAATATATAATGGCCACCAGTAAATTGATGACCAGCCATTTAGTAACAGGCTTCATTACACACTCTAAATACACACACGTACATAATTTGATAATAACCAAATACAGCCACAAATTCAAGCAACTTCATTGTTCAGCAACTGCTTAAAGTAATGTAATCTGGACTCAAAAATCAATCAAAGAACCTGACTGTTAACATTATTTTGCTCTTTACAGTGTAGTTTAACAGGCACCTTAACGCTGACACTTTGGACAATAGCAACTCGCTCTTTGGCCTATTTGCACGTTCTTTATTTCAGTTTCACATAACAAACAGGGCTTGCCTTGACGGCCATAGACCATTAACTTTTGTTTAAAGTAACCGGGTTTACCATCTGTATTTTTAAAATCGCTCAATGTTGTGCCACCAGACTTAATGGCTTTACTGAGAACTGATTTGATATTTTTTGCCAATATATCGTATCGATCTTGAGAGATATTTTTTGCCGCTCGTCGTGGGTCAATACCTGATAGAAAAAGCGATTCTGCAGCGTAAATATTCCCCACGCCAACCACAACGTGGTTATTCATAATGAAATTCTTGACCGCAACTTGTTTGTTTTTGGCATGTGTTTTTAGCCATTTGCCATCAAAATTATCAGTCAACGGTTCTGGGCCTAATTTTTTTAACAGTTTGAATTCTGTAGGGTTTTCAGCAAGCAACAGAACACAGCCAAAACGCCTTGGGTCATTAAGTCTAAGCGCTCTGCCATTACTCAATACCAACTCAAAGTGATCATGTTTAAGCAGTTCGGCATTGGCATCAACCACTCGAATGACTCCTGACATACCTAAATGCATCAACAAATGCTGCTTATCAGACACTTTAAATAGCAAATACTTCGCTCGACGAAAAACACGTTCAATGATGTGACCAGTCAGGTCGTTAACTTCTGGTGGAATGGGCCAGCGCAGAGATGAGTTGTAGACATTAACTGTTAAAATTTCTTGCTCCATCACCCAAGGAGACACTCCTCTTAGCGTGGTTTCAACTTCCGGTAACTCAGGCAAAACAGAATTTGGAATTATTTAACTTCATATGCGTTGACCTAAAAAATGACTGATCAAATTATTGGCCACTGTAAATCGTGGTGATAAAATAATGGAACCATCCTTAGACCATTTCAGTAATTCTGCTTTACTGAACCAGCGTACGTCTTCCATTTCATCATCCAGGCGTATGTCATCTGAAACCGCTTCTGCATTGAATGCCAGCATCAAAGATGAAGGGAAAGGCCATGGTTGAGAGCCAAAATAAGTCACATTTTTTATGCGAACATTCGACTCTTCATATATTTCTCGATGTACAGCATCTTCAATTGATTCACCAGCCTCAACGAAACCTGCCAAAGTTGAATATACATTGGGCGGCCAAGAATGTTTTCGTCCCAACAAGCACTGATCACCTTTTGAAATCAATACGATGACAGCAGGCTCAATATGAGGAAATTGTTCATGCCCGTTCTCACAAACCATTTTATGACCCGAACTTTCAAGGTGATTTGGAGTACCACATCTGGAACAAAATAGATTTTTTCTTTGCCACAAATCTAAGCCTCGAGAATACAATGCAACATGCGCTAAATCATCTGCCAACACCATGGCATATTGACGAATTGACTCAAATTGACAGTCTAACTGATTTTCCAGTGCAGAAGCTTCCTTTTGGGTCAAGCCACAACTGAACCACAATTCATCATTAAGTATGCCAAGAAAACTCTGGTTGTTTTCAGCACCTAATGAGGTGGTTGACACGTAGAACTCATCATTCGAGTCAGGGTAAATATGATTGCCTTTGTAAACAGGTACAAAATGACAGGTTTTGAATTTTTTTAATTGTGCGATGCGCTGTTTTTGTTCACGCATGTTGGCACATCGATCTAATTCAGTGCGAATAAAATGAATTTGATCTGGGCTCATAATGATTTTTCTGAATTAATTTTCAAACTGAAAAAGAGCTGCCACAGCCACAAGTGGATTTGGCATTGGGATTACTGACCACAAAACGTGAGCCTTGTAAGTCTTCTAAATAATCTACAGTTGAGCCCATTAAGTACGGAAAACTCATGGGGTCAACCATCATCTCCACACCATGCGCTTCCATGACAGTATCACCATCAGTTTGATCTTCCTCAAAGGCAAACCCGTATTGAAAACCAGAACATCCACCACCGATGATATATACCCTAAACTTCAAATCTGGATTCATTTCTTCCAGTATCAGTTGGCTGATTTTACTGGCAGCAGAAGAAGAAAGTTGTATGGGATTACTTGCCATCTTGCTCTGATTTTTTACTGATTAAGGGCGTGACATCACCACCTTGATAAATGAGTTTGCCATTAACTTGTGAGCCGGTTTCCATTTCAATGTTAACGTAGTGAATGTTACCGTTAACACGGGCTTTGGAAGCCACTTCAATTTTACCTGATGCCGTAATATCACCTTCGACAGTGCCATTGATTACCAAGTTGCCAGATTTCACTGTGCCACTGATATGACCTGTTTCACTGATCATTAAAGTGTCATTTTCAGTCATAGCAATGATTGACCCTTCAATATTGCCATCAATGTGCATTAACCCACTGAAGTTTATATCACCTTTGATGGTGGTTTTTTGCCCAATGAAAGTATCAAGATTTTGAGATTGATTGTTATTTGCCATAATATTGTCTTCGTTATTTTTTGCACCGAACATGTTGATTCCAGTTTGAGTCAGCCAATTCTGTAAGAATGGCAAGTGTGTAACATTAATTTGTTAATTCAGGCATCGTTTTTTCTAATAATTCTGACCATTGAAATTGTTCAGATACCACCTGCTTACTTTTAACCTTTAATTCTACTAAAAGCGTGGTTGGATTGAAACCTTTGGGCAAGCTGATTGTATATTTTTTGATTTGAAAATATTTAAACTCAAATTCATCATTGAGCTTAAACTGCTCAATCAAATCAATTTCCTCACCACCATCACCTAAAATACCCTTTAATTTCAGAGCCAGCTTTCCTTTAATTACCTGCGCTTTTTCTAATTTTTGGGCCAGAACCACTTTTATCGACACCAAATCATTGACAGGCCTAGCCACAACTTCGAACACCCTTAATTTTTTGATTTGGTCTTTATGACTGAGCAAATTTTCATAAAAAGCCACATCTGCTTTTAAGGTGGCATTTTCATCACCCATGGCCATGATATCTTTCTGCAATTCTTTGATGGCCTGTTCTTTGATGTTTACCTCAGTCTTTAAAAAACTGATGGTCTTTTGATTTGTTTCATTCGACTCACTGAGTTGTTGATTAATTTCAGACCAAGTCTGTTTTTGGCCTTTGAATGCTTGTAAAACATCGAAATGACTGTAACGCCCAATCAAGAAGGTCAAAACAGCTAAGCCCAACACAGAAAAAATCACCCAATGTTTTTTAACAAAAGAGGGTTTTTCATCTGCTGGTTTGACAATGTATTTTGGGGTTCTGACTTCCACGACACTTGTTGTTTGATTAAAAAAACGGCATTATACCATCGGCATCATAAATTCTAGTTAAGATTGCTGCTGTTAAGAGGAGATTCTATTCATGCTTTGGTTCAAAACATTTCATATCTTTTTTGTTGTCAGTTGGTTTGCTTGTTTACTTTATTTACCCAGGCTGTTCGTGAACCATGCCGGAGAAGCTGATGCGCAAAAACGCGACATGCTACTTGGGATGGAACATCGACTGATTAAGATGATGCGCTTTACTTTTGTCGGGACGATGGTTTCTGCGATACTTTTGATATATTCAATCGCCCAAGACCAATGGAAAATCTACCTCCAACAAGGCTGGCTAACGATCAAAATTCTGTTAGTCTTTGTGCTGGCTTTCTATCACCAATGGTGCATCAAAATTCATCATAATTTCAAAAAAAATACCGAACAACGCAGTCATGTTTGGTTCAGGGTTTTCAATGAAGTCCCAGCTATATTGTTACTGGTGATTATTTATTTGGTGGTTGCCAAGCCTTTTTGAAGCATAAATCGAACCGAACTAAAACATACAATTTACCCTTATTCCTTCATCATTCATTAATGACAGCCATCAACTATCAAGGTAAAATACCGCTTTTCTCGATGTAATCACCTTAAATCACATGTTTGATAAGACCAAAACCATAGCTCAAGTTGACCCTGAATTAGCTGCGGCCATTGATGCCGAAGACCAACGTCAGGAAGATCACATTGAACTCATTGCTTCAGAAAACTACACCTCTCCGGCTGTAATGGAAGCACAAGGTTCACAAATGACAAACAAATATGCCGAAGGCTATCCAGGCAAACGCTATTATGGCGGCTGTGAACACGTCGATGTGGCTGAAGAATTGGCCATCAAACGAGTGAAAGAATTATTCAATGCTGATTATGCCAATGTACAACCACACTCGGGATCACAAGCCAATCAAGCCGTTTTTCTTGCTTTATTACAACCAGGAGACACCATTTTAGGCATGTCTTTGGCTCATGGTGGACACTTAACACATGGTGCTAAAGTTAACGTATCGGGCAAATTATTCAACGCCATTCAATATGGCATTGATGATCAAACGGGTGAAATTGATTTTGCTGAAGTGAGAAGGTTAGCCATTGAACACCAGCCTAAGATGATCATTGGTGGCTTTTCAGCTTATTCAAAACGCATAGATTGGCAACAATTCAGGGACATTGCCGATGAAATCGGCGCTTATTTCATGGTTGACATGGCTCATGTTGCCGGCTTAATTGCCGCCGATGTATATCCGTCGCCAGTAAATATAGCAGATGTCACCACTTCCACCACTCATAAAACTTTACGCGGACCCAGAGGCGGCATCATTCTTGCCAAAACCAATGCTGAAATCGAAAAGAAACTCAATTCGCTGGTTTTTCCAGGCATTCAAGGTGGTCCGTTGATGCATGTGATTGCAGCCAAAGCTGTGGCCTTTAAAGAAGCACTTGAACCCGAATTTAAAACCTATCAAGCCCAAGTAATCAGCAACGCTCAAGCCATGGCAAAAGTCTTTATAGATCGTGGTTACAACGTGGTCTCTGGCGGTACTGAAAACCATTTGTTTTTATTGGATTTAATCAACAAAGGCATCACTGGAAAAGAGGCAGAAGCCAGATTAGGTGAAGCACACATCACCGTTAATAAAAACTCCGTACCCAACGATCCAAAGTCACCATTTGTCACCAGCGGCCTTCGGTTGGGTACGCCCGCAGGAACCACTCGAGGATTCGGCGAAGACGAATTCAATGCCATGACTCATTGGATGTGTGATATCCTTGATGACATGGATAATCAAGAAGTTGTTGCTGGTGTACGTGAAAAAGTTACTGCACTGTGTAAACAATTTCCAGTATACGGGTCGTAACGCGAATTGAATATGGCAAGCAAAAAAAAGCAGAAAAGAATACCTGAGCCATTGGCCAGAAAACACCGTGCCCGTAAACGTCTGGTACAAGCCTTATATCAAATGCATTATAACGACATGACCGCTCGTGTGGTTATTGAACAATTTCTAGAAGAACAAGATTTTAATAAAGTTGATACGGAATTTTTCAAATCTGCTTTGCGTTACATCGAATCCAATAAGGAAGAAATTGAATCTCATATTGATCCACATTTAGGCAGAGACAAGTCATCACTAGGCGCAGTTGAATATGCTGTCTTGAACATGGCCACTTACGAATTACTTAAGCACATCGAAACACCGTTTAAAGTCATCATCAACGAAGCCATCTTAATGGCTACGGAGTTTGGCGCTGAAGGCGGACACATTTTCGTTAACGGCGTGTTAACTCAAATAGCAGCAGCCACCAGAAAGGCTGAAGTTGAAGCACAAACCAAGTAATATAATTGGGGTGCTGCATCACTGAATTTGACCTGATTGAAGCCATTAAAAACAAGTGTGAAACGCTGGTTTCAAACACCATCTTAGGTATTGGTGATGATGCTGCAATCGTGCAACCCAACCCCAGTGCACAACTGGTCATATCTACCGATACCTTAGTTGAAGATGTGCACTTTAAAGCCAGTGATCCACCTGATGCCATTGGCCACAAAGCCTTGGCCGTTAATTTAAGTGACATGGCTGCGATGGCTGCCACACCAAAATGGGCGCTACTGAACTTGACTTTACCCAAAATTGATAAAAAATGGCTCAACGGTTTTATCAAAGGGTTTGCTACCTTATCAGCAAAACATAAAGTTCAACTTATTGGTGGTGACACCACCCAAGGTCCATTGAACATTGCTGTAACTGTTATGGGTGAAACACCACGAGCCATTCGACGAGATGGTGCACAAACTAATGATTTAATAGTGCTAACTGGCGAAGTGGGCTCAGCTGCTTTTGCTTTACAAAATCCCAGACGTTCAAAAGAATGTAACAACCAATTAAAAAAACCAGAGCCACGACTTGATATAGCGTCAAAAGTATCTGTAATAGCCACCGCCATGATTGATGTTTCTGATGGTTTGCTGGCTGACCTTGGACACATTTGTCTGGCCAGTGATGTAGCAGCTGTGATTGAACTAACACAAATACCCACCCACCCAATTGTGAGAAAAAACAAGGATTGGAAGCGATTTGTTCTGGCTGGTGGCGATGATTATCAACTGTGTTTTACCATCAACATCGAAGATGAAGACAAACTGCCTGACGATTGTCACATCATTGGCCAAATTTTGGCCAACAACGCCTCATCAGCAGAACGTGTCATGGTATTAAACCAACACCAACCGATGGAAACTGACTTTACAGGTTACCAGCACTTTAATGATGACTGAATTAGATTTAAAAACCAAAACTAAAAATGTGGCACTAAAAACGCCCACTGGCTTTCTGGCCTTTGGTTTTGGTAGTGGCTTGGCGCCATTTGCACCTGGCACATTTGGTACCTTGGCTGCCATCCCCCCTTATTTACTCATGGCCCAACTTAATTGGATTGGCTACATAGCTTTGGTACTGTTTACTTTTATATGGGGCGTCTATTTGTGCGAACAAGCCAGTAAAAATTTAGGCGTACATGACCACGGCGGCATCGTTTGGGACGAATTTGTGGGTATGTGGTTAACTATGTTCTTAATTCCACTGCAATGGCAATGGTTGTTATTGGGTTTTGTGCTATTCAGGGTGTTTGATATCATCAAGCCTTTTCCGATAAAATGGTTAGATCAGCATGTCAAAGGTGGTTTTGGTATCATGGTTGACGACGTAATTGCAGGTATTTATGCCTGGATTGTGCTATACACTTTGGTTAATGTTCAGTGGTGAGAAATTATTCATGAAGAAAGTATTGGTTTTAGGTGGTGGTCGCATTGGAGCAGCGATAGCTAAAAATCTGAGTGTTGACCATCAAGTCACCTTGGCAGATCTGAATACTTCACACCTGAATCACCTCAAAGAAGACTGTCAAATAACACAAGCCAATGCCTGTGATGACAACGAATTAGCAGCTTTGGTCCAACCTTTCGACTTGGTGGTCGGCGCCTTACCCAGTTTACTGGGCTTTGATCGTTTGCGACAACTGATCGCGTTGAAAAAACCCATTGTTGATATTTCTTTTTTTGCAGAAGATGCATTGACATTGAATGATTTAGCCAAGGCAAATAACGTCACGGCGTTGGTTGACTTTGGTTTGGCCCCTGGCATTTCGAATTTGTATGCTGGACATTTTGTTGATCAGTTTGATCAAGTCGAGTCCTTTGCATGCAAAGTAGGGGGCGTACCAGTAGAAAGGCTCAAGCCATTCGAATACAAAGCACCCTTTGCGCCACTGGATGTGATTGAAGAATACACCCGTCCAGCACGAATGCGACGTGATGGAAAGGATGTGACATTCCCTGCCATGAGTGAAATTGAGTCACTCTATTTCAAAGGCGTCGGACATATGGAAGCTTTTAATACTGATGGATTGCGTTCATTATTACAAACAGTGGACATCCCAACCATGGCCGAAAAAACCGTGCGTTATAACGGGCATGCCCACCTCATCCAACAATTGATCGATGGAGGATTTTTCAAAGCTGAGCATCGCGATGCCACCGCCAGAGTATTGCTTGAGCAATGGCAGTTTGAAGAGAACGAACCCGATTTAACGGTGATGGAGATCTCAGCTCAGGGGATCAAAAATGGCCAACCCAAAAGTGAAAACTACCAATTGATCGATCATTATGATCATGACAACAACGTATCTTCAATGGCCAGAACCACAGGTTATACTTGTGCAGCTGGTGTCAGATTGGCTCTGAGTCATGAACTTCCCAATGGTGTTCTCCCTCCTGAAATCATTGGGCAAAATAAAACTTGGTTCAATCACATCATGAATGAATTGGCCAGCCATAATATCGAACTTAAAATCACATGATAGATTCACTGGTACTGTATTTCACCGGCTTATCGGTTTTTGGTAAAACGGCTGTAGTTCTGAACTTCAGTTTACTTTTTATCGCTGGCTTCCTGTTCAAACATGTGGTCCCATCAGGTTCAGAAGAACTCAACAAGAAACGCGCACGCTTGTTGCGATTAATGAATATCCTACTGCTTTCAATCTACTTATTTGATTGGCTATGGAATTACGTCATCAACACCAATGGCCACAGTGAGTTTTTGAAACAAGCTTCACAAACAGGCTTGGTGTTTTTATTGGGTTATTTATTCACCCAGTTTGGTCATTCTTGGACCATCAAGAAGTATGGTAAACAACGACTGATTGAGGGTAAAGAAACCAAAACCAGAACCTATCATTCAGAAATGGGCTACATCATTATTCTGTTGATTACCATTGCGGTTTCAATGCTGCTTATCATCAATATTTGGCAAGTCACTTCTTGGTTACAAGCAACTGGTGTGATTGGTGGTATTTTGGTCATTTTATTCGGCACCAAAGAAGCTTGGGCGCATGATGCGGTCAGTGGTTTAATCATGTTGCATCAAGGTCAAATTGCTCCCGGTGTGGTCTGTCGCATTCCATCCATGGATATACTGGCCGTTATCAGGCGCATGTCACTAACCGAGACCACTTTTCATCACATCATCCAAAAACACAACATCATCGTATCTAACTCGAAACTACGCGCAGTCCCGGTTGAGATTCTCAATAAAACCGACGTCAATCACTGGAATGATTATGTTGAATTTAACATTGGCTATGACACACCATCAACACAAGTAGAATCCTACATCCAAGCTGTTTGGCAAAGGGCTTGTGAAGCAGAAAAACAATTAGATCCAGAAAAAACACCGCGCCTGGTATTGGTTAACCCAGGCGATCATGCCATCCAATGGCGGATGAATTACCGCGTTGAATCAGTGTATCGCATCGTTCAAGCCAGGTATGCCATCAACAGAGCTGCTTTCGACTTACAAACCGAGCATGGTTTATCATTAGCCACACCTTTGACCCACCAATCTGTCAGTTAGAAGAACTTCAACCACCATTGCTGGTGGCTAGACTTATATCGATCAAACCAACGACATATAAAATAAAATATAAATATGGTTCCGGCCCACACCAAGTACAGCCTCAGTAAAGAAGGTTGATAAAAATCAGGCCAGCTTCTTGAGTTTTGATTATTGATCAAATCAAACCACTCACCATATACCACTTTGAAATAAACTAAGGAAGTGAGGTGTATGAAAAAAAAGTGCAATAAATAGAAAAAAAATGGCACCCGGCCAAAAACTTTCAACCACGTAAAAACATGGTTAGTTTTTTTCTCAAACCAGATTAAAAGTAAAAATGCTGGCCCTAAAGTCATTAACAAAAACAACAAAGAAGGTGGGTATTTTTGTGTGTTAATAAATGACATGAAGGTAAATAAGGCATCTTTCTGATGCAGCCAATGGGACGTATCCCCATATAAATTGCTCAAACGCAAGACCACAAAAAAAACAATCGCCCCCAAGCCCAAACGCCATAACCATTTAAACCTATTGGCTTGATCATGCAGCATAACTCGCCCAAACACATAACCTGCACCCATCACGCCAATCCATGGCAATATTGGATAAGCAAAATACACCCCATATGTGCCTGTAGAATTCAAAGCCTGATAACCGCCTTCATGGAGCATTTTCCACAACCAACCGAGTGAACCCAAGTCAGCGGGCACCACATGATTAAATAAATTATGACCAAAAATCAAAATCAATGAAATCAGCAGAATTAAGGTATGAGACAACCTGACCAAGCCTGCCAAAACCACCATTGAAACACCAATGGCCCAAATAACTTGTAGGAAAAAACCCCACCCACCCCAAAAGAAACCCAATGAAAAGCTGAAGTTAATCACCACAATTTCGATGAAAATCAACCACAAACCACGGATCAATAAAAATTGGCTCAGTGCTTTGTTGTCATTGATCTTTTGACCATAAAGAAAAGATGAGGTACCGGCCAGGAAGACAAAAACCGGCGCACAAAAATGTGTGATCCAACGAGTAAAAAAATACTCTGGTGATGTTTGGCTTAAATCTTCTGGCGCAAAAGCTTCTAACGACCAAAAATCACGCACATGATCAATGGCCATTAATACAATGACCAAACCTCGAAGGATATCTAAAGAATCTAGACGATTTCTGTTTTTCAACTGATTCATGGCTGTCATTTTAGCATTCAGTTCACTATTCCGTTATGGCATTGAAGTTGATGCCCATAAAACTTAACCACATAAAATCGCTGTTTTGACCTATCAAGTCAAAATTGCTAAAAAGAATTTTCCTTTTTTAGCTTATTCAATTAACCACTCCTTTGAATTTCTCATGAGAAATTTAATCATACCGAGTAAATATATTGCAATCTGTCACTGACATCATTCATACTGATTATATGTAAGATTCAGCTGATAAACAGCATTCACAATTAATTATGAAAACTATAACATTCACTTTTTTTCTTTGCTTTTGCAGTATTTTTGAACTGGCTGCCATGACTTTAATAAAAGCCGATGGATACATTGACGTCCGCTCTGGCCAGGTGGTTAAACCCGCCCATATTTTAATTGATGGAGAACTCATCGCTGCCATAAACCCCAAGCAACTTCCAACCAATGTTAATCACATTAATTTACCTGGAAAAATATTATTGCCGGGGTTGATGGATATGCACACCCACTTAGACCTTGATTTTAACAATGGATTTGATGACATCATCACCAAAGAAACCGCCAGCAAAGGGGCCATAAGAGGTGTTAAAAATGCACAAAAGACACTGCTTGCTGGTTTCACCACTGTCAGAAATATCGGCCAAGTGCATATAACCACCGATATGATAGATGTGGCTTTGGCTGAAGCATCAGCCGCTGGGTGGATCATCGCCCCCAGAATCATTCCTGCAGGTCACATGATCAGCATTCAAGGCGGACATGGTGACCTCACCTTAGGCTTGGCTGCCGATTTGATAGAACAAACACCCAAAAATGGCATCATCAACGGACCCCAAGAAGCCATCGCAGCAGTCAGGTATCAAATTAAAAACGGTGCCAAAGTGATTAAAATGCACGCCACATCAGGTGTGCTTTCACTTGAGGACACCGTTGGTGCGCAACAACTCAGCGAAGCAGAAATGAAAGCAATCGTCGAAGAAGCTGAACGTCACCACATAAAAGTCGCTGCCCACGCCCATGGCACCGAAGGCATCAAGGCTGCCATAATTGCAGGGGCCAGCTCAATTGAGCATGGTTCACTGCTTGATGATGAAGGCATGAGATTAATGAAGAAACACGGTGTTTATTTGGTCCCGACAACCGGCGCGGATGCTTTTATTGATTCCAGTAAATTACACCCTAAGCTTGCTGAAAAAGCCGAGTATGTGATGCCCTTAGCACAACAAAATTTAAAAAAAGCAATTAAAGCTGGTGTAAACATTGCACTGGGTACCGATGCACCTTTGATTCCTCATGGTCAAAATGCTTATGAAATGTCAGCCATGATGAATCACGGCATGAGTGCGATTGATGCCATTCGATCAGCCACCATCAATGCTGCAGATCTTCTGGGTGTGACAGATCGTGGTGAAATTAAAGTGGGTTTATTGGCTGATTTGATTGCGGTTGATGAGAACCCTTTGCTCAACATGAAAACCGTTGAGTCGGTCTCTTTTGTGATGAAGGGTGGCCAAGTTTACAAAACACCTTAAACTTGTTTAGTGTGACCACCCAATTTGGCACTTGTCCTTGGCGTTGAATTAGCTAATCATTTAATTACAAAGCCGCATCAATCTCGTCCATGATTTCATCCAAGGCTTCACATTGCGCATCTATATCATCCGATGCCACTGATTGACCTATGCTCATCATTTTGGTGGTCAAGGCGGTTAATTTAGCAGGATCGGCCATGGCCAATTTAGGCATTTTTTCGGTCAACTCCTGTGTTTTCTTTTTAATGGTTTCTTCATTACAAGGCTCGCCACCACAAGCTGACAGTAATGTAATGATCGATAAAGCAACCAGGGTCCTGATAGATTTTTTCATTGAATAAGCTCTAAAAAAGAATGAATGACGATTATAGCTTGTCTCAACGTTTTATTTTGGTGAATTTTGAACCCTCTAAAGTAAGGTTAAACATCAAACCTTTATTACTGAATACAAAGCCCACAACTGGGTCTTTAATGTCTAAGGTATTGATGTCCTCACCAACCCCCCATTTAATCACCGCTACAGAACCATCAACACCAGCTTTCCAGCCTTTTTTACCACGAAAATCATTCAGCGCTTCTTGCGTCATGAACACCACAACCACAGATTTAGACTGGGCTCCAGCTTGAAAACCAATTGATGCCGCTGCTGTGCTGTAATATTCTAGGTTTTGCCCACCTTGTCGCAACACGCCTTCACCATATTCACCGCCGATACCAAAGCCGGCTTTGATGACACGAGGAAATATGAGCACAGCAGCCGCATTCTCTAAGAAAGCTTGACCGCCTACAACCTCTTCTAAAAACCGCTCATGGGTGGCATCTGCCAAGATATTAATTTCCTGTTTTGATTTGGCATTCACCGCAGCTATAGAGAACAACAGTAAAATGATTAAGTATATTTTTTTCATATGTAATGCCTATTTATTGGTCAATGATCATATTAACTAAACTTTAAAATTTAAATTAATTTAACCTCGAATTTCCTCAGTTTGGTTACTGAAATCTAATAAAACTTGTTTTTGTACTTTATCCATTTCATAAATACTGTCAATCGTACACTCTTGTTTAAACTGGCCTGGCACTGTAATTGAATCAAATTTAGCACTGAGAGAACGTGACGTAGCTTGATTAACTTGAATATTGTTTGCATAAGGCAAATCATTACAAGTTGAAATCAATTTCACCAAAAAGCTCTTTTGTTGATTACTGCGCAATATTAAATACCTGTCATCTAATGATTGCCAACCTTGAAAACGAAAATGTTGCACTCGATCTTTCTTTACCCAACCTTGTTCAGCGATGAATTGACCATAATTGATCCGACTGGATTTATTATTTTGACAAGCAGCCAAAACCAAAACAAACACTACAAAAACCACTGTTTTCATTACATCTTCCTATCAACCGATATCGCTATGTTATACCAAACCTTGTGTGTGAAATTGGTTAAATTTCGTAATTTTAAATTTTAAGTTACATAACCACATGACTTACATGGAAACTATTGAATGATGCCAACATGGGATAGACACCCACAAGTAGCATCAATCTTCAAGCCATCGAACTCAACCAACCTAAACAGCTCTTCAAACACCCCTTTCAAAACAAAATCAAGCGAAATTCTAAGCAAAAAATACTAACTTAGATTCTCTAACTAATACATGTCCTTGATTAGCTTTGATTGGTTTTTCTTCCTGATGCCTTTGTGTGATCAGCGCCACATGTGTCTGTACTAAAAAAGGGGTCACTTTGACCCCTTTAGTTTCTTATTTCATACTAAAAATGTTCTTGTGTCTACCAACATTACAGACGATAAGTAATCGTCACCGCTTTGATTCCCATATTAACTCCAGTCCAGCTTGATGAAAAAACCCTAAAGTAATAAGAATGTGTGGTATTTGTAATTGTGCTGAAGTTAATAGTTGTATCTGATGCCGTTTGAATACCCGTTGTATTACCAGTTGGTGTAAAAGCGGCAAGGTCTTCATTGCTAACTACATTATGAGGTGTACGCCTCAAACGAAAAGTTGCATCAGAAGCTGAAGAATCCAGATACCAAATATTGACACCTGTAACTGTGGCACCATCAGGCAGGTATACTGGTGCAGAAAGCGCGCCAAACCCAGTCTGGATGTAAGCATGACCAGAACCTAAAATCTTGCTGAATGAGTCACCATCTTCTTCAACTGTAAAAGCTGCTGGAGAAATAGAAACTGTATAAGTACTGGGGCCTGCAACAACATCTCCGCTGGCATCAACCCTTAGTGGTGCAGTTCCGGTACCTGAAATACCTAAATCTTCAAAACGAACACTGCCATCTACATGCAATGTGGCAAGTGGATTAGGCTCATTAATTCCCACTGCTCCAGTAGCTGTAACAAAAAACCGATACCCATTATTAATATTGACTCGCCATTGGTCACTTTCTTCATTAAATTCAGTCCATGCGCGAAAGGTAGAGTTGGTCGAATAACCATAGAAAGGTTGCTGTGTGCCTGTTCCATCTACATTTACAAACATACCACCAAATGTATTTTCAAAAGGACCATGAACGGCAAAAGTTCCTGAACCGATGGTTGCATCACTACCACCAATGGCAACATTTTTATCGGTCCATACCGTATTTACGGTTTCATTCCAGTCTGTATCTGCTCCTACTGCTTGACAATTCACGCTCCCATCCTGGTTAATACTACCCATCGATTGCCCAGCTAAGCACACACCTGTTACACGTTCTTGCACTTGATTGCTATCAATTTCATTGGCACCCACTGCATTTTGCATGATATCAGCAGAACCAACAGAGTTATCAGCTATTTGACTCGAACCCACCGCATTTTCTGCTAGATCTGAAGACATGATTGAATTATTAACTATGCTGTTACTATTTACACCGTCAACCCCAACAAACTCGGCCTGTATCGCATAGGGCGCTGCTGTTATTGGCTGACGTGGGGCCAATGTTGTGAAATTAGAGTCCGCTGTTTCTCTAACTCGGATTTCCAGGAACACGGCTTCACCATCAAAAGGAGCATCCCCAAAATCTAGTAATACGGTAAATAACCCTCTACTTACTGTAATGTCATTCATGACTACAGTTGATGTGACTGAAACACCATTTTCATTTTCATCAAATAGCTGAAATTCAAAATCATATAAACCGTCTGCAACAGCACCCGACTGCATCAATTCACCCTGATAGGTAAATTCGGTGCCAACTGGAACAGCATGTAAAACACCACAATATAGCAATGCAAATAAAATTAAATATTTAAAATTTTTCATTATGACAACCTCTTCACTCAAACCCATCCTCAAATATAATATCGGATAAATCAACTCGTTCTTTTATCCAAAATCCACCAGTCAACAAAAAAGTCGACCCCATTAACTCGCCAGCATCTGCTTGGCCAATTGTTCCATTTAACTCAAATTCACCGCCTTCTGAAAAACCACCACCGGCATCAGATATAGTAGATCGTTTAATCTCAAAATCTCCGCCAGATTGGCCATACAACATATTCGAAAACAATGTAGCCAATGTAATCGTAAAAAATATTAGCTTTCTTTTCATTTAACGCCTCTTTAAATTCTTAAAATTATGTTTGAGCATCTATATCCGATACACAAACCCCCTGTTATCAAACCAACGTTGTTTTATTTGCTTGCATTTAAAAATTTCATATAACCAAAACTACGAAATTTGCCAAATAAAGTGACATACATTAAATAATAACGAACCAGTTCATCAAAATCGTTTCAATGGTGTGACCAATTGAGACAAATGAAATCCATTTCATAATGCGCCATCTCTTAATTGAATATCAATCACCTATCTTTTAAAGAGTGATGTCCTCTTTAGCTCTTCAAAAATAGCCTTAAACCATTAAATTCATTTCTTAAAATCAAATCAGTACAGCCTATAAATTTACATACATAACTGATTTCATTGGCCAAAGTGTAAATAAGCGCTTGGTAAAAGTCATGAAAAAATCATGAAAAAATCATGAAAAAACAGTCTTGACCTAGTTTTATTTAACTTAAAGAGGCATTTGCTCGATTCGTTAATAAAGTTAACCCAACTGCATCCGATGGTTTTTGCAGGCACCAGGTGATGGGGTGACCTAAAACACAACGGGCTAGAAAAGCATACTCAAGTTGATTGTTCCTGAATAATAATGAGGTTCTAACCCTTTTGGGCTCTTAATGTTTTAATTTTAAGGGTTATTTATACATCTGACAGTTTCTTAATACCAATCAAATAGGAGTTCACTGCTTGGGTGTTGGCGGTTTTTTGATATTTGGCAAGCAGAGACTGGAGTAGTTGAGCGGCCGCTTCTGTTTTTTTATTTTGGTAGTAGATTTTTGCCACTAAAAAGAAATTCTCTACAATCTGTTGGTGTTCCTCTGGGTACCTTTTATCAAAATCTCGACACAGTTGTAACACTGTTTTGAATTGGTTTTTCTCAAAAGCATATTGTATGAGCTGACTTAAAGTGCTGGCTTGTTGAGGCTTGATAAAATGACCATCAGCCAAGTATTCTTTGATCATCTCTATGGCTTTTTTATGTTGCTTTTCGTCCACCAGCTTTTGTAGCTGGTCAACTGGCCGTTGGCGGTTTTCTAGCAGCAGTTGATTTTGGGCCTCGCTCAGATAAGCTTCCAGATCAGTTCGGTTTTCCGACTGTTTTAAATCTTCAATGATGGCGATGGCTTCTTGTGGTTTTTGGGCAGCTATTAAGCTTTTTACCCGTTCTTTGATCGGATCAATATGATCAGTGGCTTGGGTATCAAGAATTTCCGTATCGACGGTATCATGCCCCAACTCATCGGCATGTCTGTACATCACATACCCTATCACCGAAAACGTAAAAACCAATAAAAAATACAAAACCCAGGCTGTCAACAAATCACCCACAATTCCTGGCAACAAATCGGCCGTGTAATACCTGAAAACCAAATTAAAGGCCGCACACAACAGAAAGAACACCAATAAAACCCCATATTCGAAACCAATACGTGACATCACAGTCATCAAATTCAATGGATTCAATGAAGCGAAAATACTTTGGGTTTGGCTGAGCATCATTAAATAAGCTGGCGTAACCACAATCGACAAAATCAACAACGCCAAACCTATCCCCGGGTCATTTCTATAGATAAAAATGTAGATCAATAATTGCACCACTGCCATGGCTATGGCCTTGAAACCGATTTTGTCACCTACCTCGTAACTGCGGTCATCGGCATAGACTAACTGACCTGTAGAAATGGTATGTAAGACTTCAAAAGCCAATTTATAAGAGGCCAAAAACAACATGGCTCCCACCAACAACGTAATGATAATCACAGGGATTAGTAACAAAATATTTGCCAATGCCAGTAAAGTGATTTGAAAATACAATTTTTCTTGTTTAAGGTAAGAAAAAAAGAAACCGAACTGATGCCAAAAGGGTGGCGGATTATCGCTGAATTTAAAATCAGAAAGCGCGTTTTTCATGAATTGAGCGCTTTCAGCCAATCTTCAATCAAATCATCAATGTGTTCAATGCCAACTGAAATTCGGATTAAATTACCTGGGGTTAAACTGTCATCACCTTCGACGGACTTACGGTGTTCGACCAAGCTTTCTACGCCGCCCAGTGAAGTGGCAGTTGTGAATAATTTCAATTGGCTTATGATGGCCATGGCCTCAACTTGGTTATCACCGACTTGAATAGATAACATCGCGCCACAACCTGCTGGCATTTGTACTTGTGCCAACTGGTGTTGGGGATGGTGTGCTAAATCAGGGAAATGAACAGCCTTGACCTTTTGGTTGTTGTGCAGAAACTCAGCCAATTTCTTGGCATTTTCCACTTGTTTCAATAACCGTAACTTAAGGGTTTTTATCCCCCGGGTAATTAACCAACAATCAAAAGGTGATGGCACAGCTCCGCTGAGTTTCTGGATATTTTTTAATTGTGAAACCAATTCACCAGGTACCTGCTTACCGATAACCAATGCACCACTGAGACAATCTGAGTGCCCACCAAAATATTTACTGGTAGAGTACATCACTAAATCTGCGCCCAACTCAAGTGGTCGTTGTAAAACAGGTGTACACCAAGTATTGTCCACCACACACAAGGCATGATTTTCATGGGCCAATTGGGCGATGGCTTTGATGTTGGAAACTTTAAGTAAAGGGTTAGATGGCGACTCCAGCCAAATCAATGTGGTGTTATCTTGTATCGCCATTTGTACAGCACCCATATCTGTCATATCGACCAAGGTATGTGTTAAACCCCAGCGAGTAAACACTTCCTTGACAGCGGCATGAACTGAATAGTAGGCATCATCAGGAATTAACACATGATCACCCGCTTTGAGGGTCTGTAAAACTGCACTGATGGCTGCCATGCCAGATGCAAAAGTAAAAGCCGCTTGACCATCTTCCAGTTGGACCAGTGATTGCTCTAAAAGCTGACGATTTGGATTATTGTCTCGGGTATAAATAAAGCCACTTTCATAACTGCCATCGGCTTCTCTTTTAAAGGTGGTAGACGGGTATATGGCATTGGCCACAGAGCCTGTTTCATCGCCACTTGGTTCTGTTGATTGGATGGCGAGTGTTTCAAAATGAGTTTTACGGGTCATGATAAAGTCAGTCTGTTCTTGAGGGTTTCTAGCTCAGATCACCAAGCGGCAAATAAGCATTCCATTGTTCACTTACCATACACAGATAATGTCAATTCGCCAAGTTTATTTTTATCGTTTTTTATGACCATATTAAAAACACCTTAACACCTTGAATGTAACGAAGCTCAGTTAAGGGTTCTGGTTAGGATAAACTCGATGTTAATTTAACATCTGATTTTTAAGTGCCACCTTCCTTTTTTCAGTCAGGCGGAATGACCTGGGTATTCTCTTTATTATTTTAGGGTAGATAAAAATCAAGTTTAAGACAAAATCGAGTATCATAATTAGATTCGTTCATTGGAAATCAACATGAGCCAGTTCCAAATCATTGCTTCAGCGATCATGCTAATCATTATTTTTTTAACGCTTGCAACTAAACTGTTTGCTAAAAAAGATAACCAAGTAGAAGGCCTTAGCCCTGAGGAAAAAGCATTTTTATTCCCAGATAAAAATGATTTGAATGAACCGGAATTCAAGCAAACAGAGTTTTCAGAGGCTGCCACAGACGATGCCGAATTTGAAGGCATCATACCTTTTGATATTATAGAGGCGATTAAAACAGGGCAAAAATTACTTGCCGTCAAACTTTATCGCAAACAGTTTGGCACTGATTTAAAAACCTCAATAGCTGCGGTTGAGGGTATGAAGGTTTATCGTGAACAATTCGGTGTCAATATGAAAAAATAATGAAAAATCATTTTTCACCACCAACAGAAGGTGCTTATACTTTGTATGGCGCTGACATATCTTTGTACAGCGGAAAGTTGCGTTGTTACCTTAAAAAGAAAGGCATTCCATACGAAGAAAAAGCAGCCACATATCAATGTTATAAGCAGTTTATTGTTCCTCGGACAGGAGTGAGGTTCATACCTGTGTTACAAACTGCAGATGATCAAGTCTGGCAAGACACCACAGAAATCATAGATCGTTTGGAGTTGAAATTTAAAACCAACCCAGCCATACCCGCAACGCCCAAACAAAAGGTCGCAGCTCACCTGATAGAAATGTATGCCGATCAGTGGTTACTAAAAAGTGCGCTATATTCCCGCTGGCATGCGTCTAAAACATCTTTAAAAGAAATTTGGACTGGTTTTGGACAGTTGCTATTCCCTCGGTATCCTCAGTTTTTACAACGCTTCATCGGTAAAAAAATCAGTGCAAAGTTCAGAGGTTTTATGCCCCACTTAGGTATTAATTCAACAACCTACCAAGCCATAGAACAACACACTGAGAAATTGACCAGCGTATTAGATGTGCATTTTACCAATCACAAATTCATAATGGGAGGGATTCCTTGTGTGGCTGATTATGCACTCATAGGTGTGTTTTATGCCCACCTTTATCGAGACTTAGATTCCGGTAAAAAATTAAGAAGTACAGCTCCTCATTTAAGTAACTGGGTGAAGCGAATGAATGCTGCCGAAGTTCCAGCGGGTACATACTTGCCAGCTGATGAAGTGCCTGAGTCGTTAACTTGGATTTTTAATGCCATAGTACAACAACAAGCACCAGTGATGATTGATACAGCAGAATCACTTCATCAGTGGCAACTAGAGAATAAAGCCAAAGAAGTACCCAGAACTTTACATGATCATACTTTTGAAATAGAAGGTGTGAGAAGCACGCGCAAAATCATTGCTCATGCCCAATATATGATGCAAAGGCCATTAAATGCCTATCAAGAACATGATCAAGACTTGTCTTTGCGAGAGTGGGCAGATACAAAAAACCTTCGATCACTGTTATCTTATTCGATTCAATCACCAATCGAACGTCAAAACAATAGGTTTATTTTTTGTTGAATTATGGATTGGTTTGACAGGCTGGATATGACAGCCATTTCATGCGTTCGCTTGTGCGTTTTGCGCGCGGATGATTTAAACCAAAGCGCTTTTGAATTGATTTGGCATCGACACAAAATAGCGTGTGTGATTTAATATCTGCTTGATTTAAACTGCGTAATAAGTTGCGACTATCTGCCAATCGCCAATCATTTTCTGCCAATTGTTTTGTTCTGATTTTAAGTGCTTGTTCTGTACTTTTAACTGCTTGATCAAGATTTTTTGTTGCAAATGCCAACTCTGCTTGAGCCATAAGTGTGTCAGCGTAGAGTAAGTGATCCATGCCAAAATGTTCAGCTCGTAGTTGCATGGCTTGACTGATCCATGTTTCAGCATGCTCCCATTGTTCCAAGTGTAAATATACGCGACCCATGTTGTTCATAGAGAATGCAATATTGGCATTATTTAAACCTGTTTTGTTAAATTGCAATTGATAGGACTGTTTGAATAATTTCAGTGCTTGCTTAAAGTCCCCTTGATCAAAACTGGATAAAGCCAAATTATTCAATTGAGTTGCTAAACTGGGGTGACCTTCACCTAACAACTTTGATTCTATTTCCAGGGCTTGAGTGAATAGTTCTTCAGCTGCTGTATATTCTGTTTTTTGTCTTTTGATCAAGCCCAGATTGTTCAATACACTGGCAAGTTTAACTGATTCATTCAATCCGCTGGCTTCGAAGCCTTGCTTGGCTTCACGGTAATGGTTTTCTGCTGCATCGATATGCCCCAATTCATACTCAGCAGCTCCGGTGCGATTGTGTGCATCAGCGGTGATGAAGTGATATGGGCCCAGTTGTTTTTTACGGACATTAAGTACCTGTGAAAACCTGGTTTTGGCTAACTCATAAAGTCCTTGTTGGTAAGCCAGTATTCCCAAAGCAGATAAACTATTCAGGGTTGCATCATTTTCAGGTCCTAAGTGTGTCGAATTACTATCAAAACTGAGTTGATAGTAATATTCCACTTGTTTTAGGTCACCTTTTTTAAAATATACATTGCCTAACATTTGATGTATATCGGCTTGCAACTGTTGAACCTTCAGGGTCTCATTCGGATTTTCTTGATTCATCAAGATTTGGTCTGAGTGCCTTAACGTTTCTATAGCCAGGTCGTATTCACCCACATCATACAGCAGGTCGCCTTTTTTCAATTTCTTTTTTAAACTTAGGTTTACTGGCAGCACCACATTGGAGTGATTTTGATCAAAAGAATTTAATACGCTTAACGCCTCTTTTAATTGGCCTTTTGTATGCAGTAAATCAACCCTTATCAAAAGGCCTGATAACTCATCAGCTGGTGATTGTTGAAGCTTGAACTGTTTTGCTTTGTTCAGCAATTGTTCACTGGCTTCTATATCGCTCATATTGATATAGACTTCGGCCAAGGTTTGGTAAAGTTTTACTTTTGTGGCTGGTTGTTGGTTGAATTGATCATCTAATTGCTGGCTTGAATAATCCAATAAGTCTTTGACATTGATGATTTCAACTTGATTATCTAAAGGGTCAGATAATTTAAACACGTCAACCAGAAATTCGGTTACCTGGCTGACCCGTTGTTTTTCTTCTTGGGTGGCTTGTAAAGCACTTTGTAACTCTTGAGAACGATTCAAAAGCAATACTGTAAGCATTAATAAAGACAGCATCACTGATACCGAGGCCAAGACCGCAAGGGTATGTCGTTGAATGAATTTACGAATTCGGTAAACCACGGTGTCTGGTTTTGCTAACACCGGTTCATGATTAAGGTAGCTTTTTAAGTCATCAGCAAACTGTTGAGCTGATGAATAACGACGTTCTGGTTGTTTGTGGATGGCCATCGATAATATCGCATCAAGCTCGCCTTTTAATTGTGACTTAAGTTGGTTGCTGACTTGATTTACCACAGCACTTTTTAAGATGTTTTGACTGGCCAAAGGTGGGACGTTTTTGGTGATTTGTTGGCTGGCTTGGACCAAATCATTGTTATTAACCTGATAGGGTAGCTGACCACAGAGTAAATAATTAAGCAGCATACCAAGCGCATATACATCGCTGGCGGTGGTCATGTTTTTGTTGGTGATTTGCTCCGGACTGGCATATGCTAAAGTCATCATAAAAGTTGATAGGGTGACTTCATTGGAGGTATGAGTGGCGTTTTTATCATGGAGTTTGGCGAGGCCAAAATCTAACAGCTTTACGGTACCATGTTGATCAACCATGATGTTGCTGGGTTTGATGTCACGATGAATGATCAATGATTGATGTAATACAGTCACTGCTTCACAAACTTGGATGAACAGTTTGATTCGTTGTTTGATTGTTAGTCGTTTTTGATCACAGTAGTGATCAATATGTAAGCCGTCGATATATTCAACAACCAGATAAGGGATCTTGTCAGATGAAATGCCTCCTTCAAACAACCTTTCTATGTTTGGGTGATTGAGGTTTAACAACATTTTAAGCTCATTATTAAAACTCTTTAAGACCCAGTCAGAGTACCTACCCACCGGAGCCATTTTAATTGCCACAATGTGTTCAAAGTTTTCTTCATTTTTACGTGCCAGATAGACATCGCCTAAGCCACCTGAACCTAAAGGTTTGATGATTTGGTAATTATCAATTGTTTCAGGAATTGATACAGCTTCAACTTGATCAAAACCAATCAAGGGCTGGTCTAATAAAGTGGAGCTGGTTTGGTGAGACGCAAGTAACGCCAATAACTTGGGGTAATGAGTGGGATGATTTTTTTCAATGTCTTGCAACAGTTGAGGTTGTTGATTGTTTGTGGTGTTAATGATTTTGTCAAATAATTGCCACTGCAGCTCCCAATCTTTTTGATTAAATATGTTTTGTTCTTGGTCACACATTGTATTAGATTATCGCATAAGTTATCAGTTAAGCTGAGTTACAATAAACAGTATGGATTCGTTAAGCCAAACTCGATCGCAAATTACCGCATTATTAATACGGGATGATATCGAGGATCAAGATAAACAAAATCAATTGTTAAATTTAATTTATGTTGAGCTCAGACGCATGGCACAATATAAAATGCAATCAGAGCGTAGTAACCATACTTTAACACCCACTGCTTTGGTCCATGAAGCTTATTTGAGGCTGGTTAATCAACCCAATCTCAGCTGGGATTCTAAGCGTCATTTTTTTTCTGCGGTTGCAGAATCCATGCGACGAATTCTGATTGAGTCTGCGCGCGCCAAAGCCTGTGTAAAGCGGGGCGCTAATGCAGAACACAACAATGAAATTGATGTGGCGCTTGATGATGGCGTAAGCGAGGATATGATCGCCCTGGATCGAGCCTTATGCCAATTAGAAAAAAAAGATCGCATGATGGCTGATGTTGTTAAATTGCGTTATTTTTCCGGGCTTAATGTCAAAGAAACCGCTATGGCACTTGATACATCCAGTCGAACAATCGACCGTCTTTGGGCCGCAGCCAGGGCTTGGTTGATCACTCAAATGCACTGATTTTATCCTCATTCAAAACCGTTAGTAAATATTGCATCCAGATCAAGCGTGGCGAAATTATGTGATAAGACTTGGCCCGCTTGTTCAAAAAAACCACTGATGTAAAGTGTATTATCCTTGATCCACAATGCATTGCCAGTTCCCTCATCTTCGCCATCAACTAAACCCTGGTCAAATGCACTCCAAGAATTACCATTCCAGGTGGCTAAACTGTTGGCTGAAACTTCACCTGCTTGATTAAAACGTCCGGTTACAATGACGTCGTTACCATAAACTTCAATGTCATTGATGCCTACAAACGCACCGGTGTTAGTGACCCCAGAACCTAAAGCATCACAACTTGAACCATCCCACACATAAATATTTTCTGCAACTACAAAATCCACACCGTTACAAGCACCAATGAAATCACCACCGACGTATAAATGATTTCCATCAGCTTCTAAAGTTGAAAAAACGCCTTGGGCTGTACCGCTGAATGACTGCCAAGCATTGCCATCATAGGCATACAATCTTGAACTGCCAGAAGCCAAGTTACTGACCACTAAGTCGTCTTGATATACCGTAAAATCTGTGAAGACACCACCTTGCGTAAAGTTACCCACTTCACTGATGTTATTACCATCCCATGCCAGTACAGGTCCCAGGCCATTAAATGTACCATTGATGATCAATTGATTGTTCCAAACCATCATCAAGCCATTATTAAAAGCGGTTAACCCTGTTAACACTGGTGTCCAATTCATGCCATCATATTTAGCAATGCCTTGCACCACTGAGCCATTCGCAGAATCAAACAATCCAGTGGCATATAATTCACCATTGAATTCTTGTAAATGCTTAACCGACCCCTGACTCCCGCCTGACCAAGCCAGCTGGCTGATGCCATTCCAGTTTTCACTTGAATCTAATTGCGCCACAAATGGACTGGCTTGATCACCTATGACATTGAAATCACCACCGTGGATGATGTTATTTTGGTAGGTTCCAATCACTTGAATGACGTTTGATATTGGTGCTCGATTGTCACCCTTCCAAGTGTTGCCATCATAGCAAACCATACTTTGCCAATACAATTGCGCATCAGGTGGTGAGCCGCCATTGAGTAAACAAAACTGACTACCAGCTTGCTGCATATCAGTTATCCTGAAGTTGTTTAAATCACCCAGTTGTTCATGCATTGGTGCAGCCACCCAATTGTTAACCTGGAACCAGGCCAAACCTCTGGCATTAGGGTCAAAACTGGTAAAATCACCGGTGGAATACAATGGTCCCAAGCCAAATGCCAATTGACCATGAAAGGTATCAATACCAGATGACATGCCAAATTCAGACCACTGGTCATCTGCGAAGCTGAAATTTGTTAAACTGCCACCTGGTTCGCCAGCGACAGCAGTCGCATTTTTGGTGCCCACCGTTAAAGTTGAGCCGTTGATGACCACATCAGGATCACCTACTGGGTTGCCGTTATGCGCCCCTCGGGAAACCCATTCTGGTATCGATGAATTCCAAGTTAACGTATTGGTGCCTGATAAAGCCACCAAAAAACTAGTGGTAGAAAGCACTTTTTGTACAGTGGACCCTACACCATTGTCGGTTTGGTTGGCATCGGTATACAATGGCTCCCATTGCATGCCATCAGTTTTTACTACGCGCTTTGCACTTAAAGCGCCAGCATTAACTGCAGTGAATGCGCCACCAAGGAACATGCTCTGTCCGTTGACATCAATTGAGTAGACACTGTTGTTTGGCCCATTACCGATACCATTGGGTTGATACCACCCCAAAGTGTCAGAATAACAAGCAAAATAACTCAAGCCAGTGATACCTCCAAGATTCGTGAAATCGCCGCCGATGCAAATATCATTACCAAATGCTTCAACTGTTCTGATGGGTGTGAAGCCACTTAATAACGGGCAAAACCCGCCAACATTTCCAATATCTCCCAACGATTCCCACTGGCCATTGACCACCCGGAATAGAATATGACATTCAAGTTCTCCATCGCTATTTAGATACGACACAGGTGCACCTGATTTACTGGCCACCAATCCAGCAAAGTTACCACTGATTCTACTTACTGACTGATTAGCACCGCCCATGAAATTTCTGGAAAATTGAACATCAGCTGCTACTATTTGAGCGATTAATAAACCTAGCACCAAGATAACATTTTTATAGGTGCCTATTCGGGTGTTGTTATGCAACATGACTAGCCTCTTTTAATTAGATATATCAATACATGCGCAGAACCGAAACTTTTTACGCCAAATTATTAAAAGAATTATATCGCCAAGTATATTTCAAGGTTAATTGACTGTGAAAACCCCATGCTTTTTGTATAATGTGCATTTTTCAATCACCAGACACTTTCGTTTTGAAAATAGTCAGTTCTAAAGGACAAGGCCCAGTATTGAATGTGGTTCATGGTTGGGGTATGAATGCGCATTTATTTGATGACTGGTCAGATGAATTGGCCTTGTATTTTCAAGTTAATTTGATCGACTTGCCAGGTCATGGTTTGAATCATGATGCCACTTTGTCATTAGATTTAAATGTCCTTGCCGAGCAGGCCAGTCAAATCCCACAAGGCATATGGCTGGGGTGGTCAATGGGTGGTATGTTGGCACTTAATTTGGCTTTGAGACAACCTCAGAATGTGCATGCCTTAATCATGTTGTGTGCGACCCCTTGTTTTGTCAGTGCAGATCATTGGACTCACGGGGTGGATGCAGGTGTATTGCAGCAATTTGCGAAAAATCTGCAATTAGATGTTAAACAAACCATCCAAACATTTTTAGCACTTGAAGTGATGGGTGTTGAAGATGAGCGCTCACAATTAAAAGTCTTGAAACAAAAAGTATTTGATCGTCCATTACCCAGTAAACAAGCTTTGAATACTGGACTGGAACTGCTTAAACAGGTTGATTTATCAGCTGAATTGAAACATTTAGACATGCCTTCACTGTGGATCAGTGGCCGCCGAGATCGGTTGGTCACGCCAGCTTCGATGGAGCAAGCAGCCAATATGAGTGGTGGTCAGTACCACATGCTTAAACAGTCCGGTCATGCCCCATTTATCCGCCAAGCCGCCGACTTAACCGCTTTGATAAGAAACCTATTATGAGTTTAGAACACCACCTGATCCAATCATCTTTTGATAAAGCGGCCAAGCAATATGAAAAACATGCGGTGTTACAACGTGAATCTTTAAGTCGGTTAATAGAACGATTATCTGATGACCTTAAAGCATCACCGAAACAGGTTTTAGACCTGGGTTGTGGCACCGGTTGGGCCGTTCCAGAACTATTGAAACTGTATCCGGAAACTGAAATCATTGCGGCTGATTTTGCCCAGTCCATGGTTGATTTGGTCCCCACACATTCCCAAGTTAGCAAGCGGGTGACTGATGCCCATGCCATAGATGTTCATGCCACGAGCATAGACTTGGTATTTTCTAATTTAATGATTCAATGGTGCGATGAATCGACCGTATTACAGGAAATCAAAAGAGCCTTAAAACCAGGTGGTTTGATGCACTTAACCACCATGGGTGAACACACTTTACATGAGCTAAAACTGGCCTGGCAGGACATTGATGATCGGCCACATGTCAATGAATTTGTGCCTGCTGCAAAACTGGCTGACCTGACTATGAATCTGGGTTATGAAGATGTGATCGCTGATTCGGAATTCATCACCATGACTTATGCTTCAGTGATTGACATGATGCGCGATTTAAAGAATATCGGCGCCCATAATGTCGACAACAACCGACCCAAAGGCCTGACTTCACCCAAAGTGATTAAACAACTTACCAAGAACTTTGAAGAATTCCGCACCGAAGATGGTTTGTATCCAGCGACCTATGAGCTGGTTTACTTGCGTGCCAAAAAGCCCAGTGATGATAGGGGTTTGCCGGTTAAGATTAAGTGATTGGCTAATCAACATGATTATTAGCGCCCGCCATTCCAGACGATCCTGTAGATATGGCCTGGAAAAGCATGCAAACGAGGACAAAGACCCGTCCAAGAATATGATAAATAAAGCCGACTGAGCTTGTCGAAGTCTCCCTCAAGTCTGAAAGCCCTACAAGCAAATTAGCACACTTCGACAAGCTCAGTGATCTACACATGTTACTACTTTGTGTTGTCAATGATTCC